>JBDHKD010000082.1:0-11177 GCA_039586575.1 Gemmatimonadota bacterium
GTCGGCGAGTACGGCACGGGGCAGCGTGAGCGGCTGCGCCGAGGGATGGAACAGGTTGTCGCGTTCTGGCGCGCCGCAGATGGCGACCGGTCGGTTTTCGAATCGTTCGTCCGCACCCACTTCGCGGGTGACGCGGCGACGCTGGACATGATGTTCGAGCGTTACGAGTACCTGCTCGAGCAGTTGAGCGGCCACATGGTGGAGATCCTGCTCGCCTTGCGGCGGCAGGCCGACCTGGATATCGGGCCTCTGTTGCCGTTCGATCAGATCTTTGCCGGCTACAGCCCCGGCGCTCACATCAACGACGACTTCTTCGCCAACAAGCTCGCCTTCGTCGTGCTGCTCAACTTCCCACTGACAACGCTCGAGCAGCGCGTGGCAGAAGGCGAGAGCTGGACGCGCCGGTCTTGGGCGGAGGCACGACTGGCGCAGAGCTTCTCGAGGCGGATACCGGCGGCCGTCCTGCTCGAGACTTCCCGCGCCGCCGCCCAAGCGGACATGTACGTGGCCGGCTACAACATTCGAATGCACCACCTGCTCGACGATGCGGGCCGACGCCTCTTCCCCCCGGGGATGCGGCTCCTGTCGCACTGGAACCTGCGGGACGAGATCAAGGCCAACTACGCGGACCCGGAGGACGGGCTGGCCAAGCAGCGCCTGATCGAGCGGGTATTGGAGAGGATCGTGACGCAGACCATTCCCGAGATGGTCATCGACAATCCGCACGTGGATTGGAATCCCTACAGCAACGATGTGACAGCCGCCGCGTCACGCGACAGCGACGAACCGCCGCCCGCGGGCATGGAGATCTCCAACGCCCGCGAACCGGACACCCGCTTCGCGACGATCCTGGCGAAGTTCCAGGCCGCCAGGCTGGTCGACGCTTACGCGCCGACCGCGCCCACACTGATCGACCGGAGCTTCGACGAGGGCCGCGAGATCCCGGAAGCGCGCGTGCAGGCGATCTTCGAGCAGGTGCTCCGCTCGCCGCTGCTCGCCGAGGTGGCGCGGCTCATCGAGTCACGACTCGGCCGGCCGCTCGAGCCGTTCGATATCTGGTACAACGGCTTCCGGCCCAGCGCGACCTACGGCCCGGAGGAGCTGGACCGGATCGTCGCCGAGCGCTACCCGACGGCCGAGGCCTACCAGGCCGACATCCCGCGGATGCTCCAGCACTTCGGCTGGTCCGCCGAGCGGGCCCGCGAGATCGCCGACAATATCGTGGTCGATCCGGCGCGCGGCTCGGGCCACGCCTGGGGTGCCGGCATGCGCTTCGCCAAGGCGCACCTGCGCACCCGCGTCGGACCCGACGGCATGGACTACAAGGGCTACAACATCGCGGTCCACGAGATGGGCCACAACGTGGAGCAGATCCTGTCGCTGAACGAGATCGACCACTACATGCTGGAGGGCGTGCCGAACGCGGCGTTCACTGAAGCGCTGGCGATGGTCTTCCAGGCCCGCGATCTCGAGCTGCTGGGGCTAGCGTCGGAGGACGCCGAGAGTCGCGCGCTCAGAACGCTGGACGAGTTCTGGGGAACCGCCGAGATCGCCGCCGTGTCGCTGATCGACATGCGCATGTGGCACTGGCTGTACGATCATCCCGAGGCCAGCCCGGCCGAATTGCGCGAGGCCGTGGTCCAGATCTCGAAGGACGTGTGGAACGAATTCTTCGCGCCCGTGTTCGGTACGCGAGACGAGGTTCTGCTCGGCGTCTACTCCCACCAGATCCACTACTCGCTCTACCTGCCCAACTACACGCTCGGACACCTGATCGCCATGCAGATCGAGGAGCAGATGCGCGGCGCTGGCAACCTCGGGGCGGAGTTCGAGCGCATGTGCAAGATGGGCAACGTCACGCCCGACCTGTGGATAAAGAACGCCACCGGCTCGCCGGTGGGAGCCGATGCACTGCTGGCGGCGACGCAGCGGGCGCTCGGCGAGCTGGGCGGCGCCGCGTCGGAGTAGAGCTAGAGCGGGACCGGCCGATCGCGCTCGGCTGCTACGATACAGAGAAAGCCGAACGGCTCGTCTCCGGCGGCACGGAACTGGTGCGGGTCGTTCGGCGCCACATACACCACGTCCCCATAACCCACCGGCTCCCAACCATCGCCCAATCGCACTTCGCCGCGCCCGCGCATGGCGATGACCACGTGCTGATGCGCGTGCCGCTCGAAGGTCGTGAAACCGCCGGGCTCGACCTCGAAGTAGCGCAGGTGGAACGGCGTACCCTGGTCAGGACCGACGAGGCGCTGCCGTGTGACGGCGCGCCAGTGCTCGTCCGGATCCTTGTAGGCGACGCTCGATATGCCTTCCCAACGGAAGTCGCGGAAGCGGAAGATCCTGCTCTCGCTCATATCGCCTTGACCTCGACTCCGAGTCCGTGCGGATAGATCACGGCCCGCAGCGAGTCGTCGTGCGTCTTCGCCATGCGCAGCGCTTCGCCCACTCCGTCCAGCCCGAAGCGGTGGGTGATGAGATCTTCGACCTCGAGCTCGCCGCTGGCCAAGAGATCGAGGGCCTCGCGCGTATCGACCGGACCCGCCGAGTAGCTATGGGTGATGGTCACTTCCTTGAAGTAGAGGTCGTGCGGCCGGTAGGCGACCGTCGCCTCCGGCGGGGTCGGAGTGTAGACCAGCACCACGGCACCGGCGGCGGCATGCGCGAGTCCGTGCTCGATCGGCTCCACCGCGCCCGGCATCACGATGACCTTCTCGGCGCCCCAGCCGTTGGTCGCCTGCGTCAGCCGCTCGGCGAAGTCGGCCGCCTGCGGGTCGAGCGCCAGATCGGCGCCCACACCCTCGGCGAACTCACGGCGGACCTCGACGAGGTCGGTGACGATGATGGGCTCGGCCCCGAAGTAGCGGGCCAAGCGAACGTTCAACAACCCCATCGGGCCGGCGCCGATCACCCACACGCTGTTACCCGGCTCGACGTTCAGCTTGCGGAACGCGCGCAGGCTGCAGCCGAGCGGCTCGATGAAGGCGGCCGACTCGTCGGAAACGTGGTCGGGTATCTTCAGAACATCCAGTCGCACGATCTCCGCCGGCACACGGACGAATTCGGCGAAGCCGCCGGGATCGAGTGATGTCGCGCGGAAGCGCTCGCACGAGGTGAACTGGCCGCGCTGACAGAGCCGACACTCCATGCACGGCACATGATGGTGGAAGAAGACGCGATCGCCGACCTCGAAGCCCTCCACCTCCGGCGTGACCTCGTGAACGACGCCCACCGGCTCGTGACCCAGCACCACCGGCACTTTCCGACTCACGTACCAATCCATCGCATCGCTCGAGCACACACCGCAGACGCTGACTTGCACGCGGATGTCGCCGGGCTCGAGCTGCGGCAGCGGCACCTCCTCGACGCGCACGTCTTCGAGCGAGTAGGCGCGCGCCGCGTTCATCATCGGTTGCTTTTTCCGGTTCATGGGATGACAGCCACCTTGAGAGCCTCGCGCCGCCGCATGCGATCGAATGCCTCCGGCAGGTCTTCGAGTCCCATCTCGTGAGTCACGAGCGGCTCGAGCGCGAGGGTTCCGTCGCCGATGAGTTCCCAAGCGCGACGCACGTTGCGCGGCGTGTAGTGGAAACCGCCCTTCAGGACGATCTCGTCGTAGTGGATCCGTTCGGTGTCGAGGCTGACCGCAGCGCCCTTCTCGCAACCGCCGAAGAACAGCACCTCGCCACCACGCCGGCAGAGCGCCACCGCATCCTGCCACGCCTCAGCCCGACCTACACACTCCACCACGACGTCGGCGCCCAGCCCATCGCTGAACTCCTCCACGGCCTCGTGCGGGTCGGCCTCTTTCGCGTTTACCGTCAGGTCGGCGCCCAGGTGCCTGGCGATCGCCAGCCGCTTCCCGTGCCGGCCGATCACGGCGATTCGACCGGCGCCGCGGACTCGTGCCAGCTGCACGAAGAGCAGCGCCATGGGGCCGTCGCCGATCAGGGCCAGGGTGCGGTCGCCAGCGATCCCGATCAGGCCGGCACCGTGAACGACGCAGGCCAGCGGCTCGAGGAAGGCGGCGCGGAGGTCGGACACCTCGTCGGGAACCTGGAACGCGTTCCGGTTCACCACCTGCCGCGGCAGCAGCACGTACTCGCCGTAGGCGCCGAGCGCGACGTGCTCGAACAGGTGGAGGCAGAGGTTCTCGGCGCCGCGCAGGCAGTAGGCGCAGTCGCCGCAGGGAGCCGTCGGCGTGGCCACGACCCGCTCGCCGGGCCGGAACGCCCTGACGCCTCCCCCCACCGCCTCGACCGTGCCCGCCCACTCGTGCCCCAAGGGGCTGGGGACCTTGAGGCGCGCGTGCCCGCGCTCCACCGTCTTGAGATCGGTGCCGCAGGTCAGCGCCAGGGAGACGCGCGCCAGCACCTCGCCATCGCTCGGCTCGGGCATGTCTACCGTGCCCAGCCGGAGCTTGCCGGGTCGCTGCAGCTGCCAGACGCGCATCGAGGAGGGGGTGGTCATGAGGCTAGAACCTACAAGGTGTGGTGGCCTGCTGGAAGGACCGTGCCCGCCGGCCGTCGAGTTGACGCAGCCGGGGCGTGGTGGGTGTCGCTGAGCGCAATTTGGAGCGCGGCGGCGCCGCAGGCGCCGTCCCCGCAACCGCGCCGCGCGACATGGAGCGAAGCGACCCCACCACGCCCCCTAGCGCGTCGGCTCTACCCGTAGCGCGTTGTTCACGTAGTTGAAGTAGGCGAACAAGCCCGCGACCAAGACGATCTCGACGATCTCGCCTTCGTCGTAGTGTGATCGCAGATCTCCGTAGATGTCGTCGGGCACCTCGCCCCTGTTGAGGGCGTGCGCCTCGGAGAAGCGCAGCGCCGCCAGCTCCGCCGCCGAGAAGCCGACGCCATCGAGGTCGCCGGAGAGCGCCGCCTCGATCTGTGACTCGCTACCGCCCAACCGCGCTGCCAGCGCGGTGTGCGAGGCCAGTCAATAGTGGCAGTCGTTGAGCGCCGAGACGCGGACCGAGATGAGCTCCTTGAGCAGCGGCGGGACGCTGCCCTTCCGCATCACCGTCTGGAAGTGGTCGATCATCGTCCGCAGGTGCTCAGCGCGCCGCGCCAGCGTGCGGAACATGTTGGGGACGTTGCCGCGCTCTTTCAGAAACGCTTGGAATATGTCGCCGACCTCGGGCGCCTCGTCGGGCTCCAACGCCCGCAGCCGCGGCGCGTCGCGGGCTTCGAATCGCCTCATGCCCATCGCAAGTCTCCTCGAGTCAGGGCTCCCGCCTTCGCGTCTGCGGAGACTAGCGCACAGCCACGACCGGATCAAGGAAACTGTCGGCGGGCCGGGCAACGTCTTTGGGGAAGCGACGGCAGGCACACGACTCTTGGTGCTGACTACTGACTACCGACTACTGTCCCGGCTGACGGGGATGTAGAGTCGCTGACCGACCTCGAGCCGCTCGGGGCGAACGCTCGGGTTGGCCGATCGGATCGCCGAGAGGTCGGAGCCGTAGGCCGTGGCGAGCCGGCTGAGTGTATCTCCGGACCTTACCGTGTGCTGGATCGCGCCAGCGCGCGCCTCCGTCTGGATCCGCGCGTAGTTGGCAGCGAACGTCGCGCCGCTCCGCGCCGGCAGGCGCACGTAGTAGCTCTCGCCGGGAGGCGTGACGCCACGGATCAGTTGGGGATTGAGCGCCTTGACCTCGGCAACGTCTACACCGGCGGCCTCGGCGATCACCTCCAGGCTGGTCGCGTCCGGCACTCGGCCGAGGTCATAGCTCAGAGGGGGAGCGGCCCTGACGGTGAGCCCGTACCGCTCCGGCTGCTTCGCGATCAGCGCGGCGGCGATGAGCTTGGGAACGTAGTTCCGCGTCTCGCGCGGAAGGTATCCGCGACGGGCGAGGGTCCAGAAGTCGCGACTCCCCGAACGACGGATGGCGCGCCGCACGCGCCATGACCCACCGTTGTAGGCGGCCGCCGCCAGGTACCAGGAACCGAACTCCTCATACAAGTCTTTCAGATGAGCGGCAGCGGCGTGCGTGGCCAGCACCGGGTCGCGCCGCTCGTCGATCCAGTAGGTGACGCGTAGGCCGTAACGCCGAGCCGTGCTGGCGAGGAATTGCCAGAGCCCCACTGCATGCGCCGAGCTGTAGGCGTTGGGGTCGTAGCCGCTCTCGATCAGCGAGAGATAGACGAGATCCTGCGGCAGGCCGTGCTCGCGCAAGATGGCCCGCAACGTACCCTCGTAGCGACCGGCTCGGGCGAGATGTATCTGGATGCTCCTGCGCCCGCGCCTCTGGTAGTATACGAGCCAGCGGTCGACCGCCGTGTTGAATTCGATCGGAATATCCCAGGCCGGTCGGTCCGCCACCGGCGCGGAGACCACGCGCGCCTTAGCGTCCGCGGTCGAGTCCGCATCCGGGCCGCTCGGGCCGTTGAGCGTCGAGAGCAGCAAGGTTGCTAGGCAGCGTGCGACGATCATCGATTCGGTCGGGCTCCTCGGAGTGATCACGGGGGGTGAGCACGGCTCCGGTCTGGCCGCCGCGGGCACATCTTCCCGCGGGCGCCGACCCATCGAGCAAGCGACGTACCCGTCCGGAGGATTTGCGGTAATCTATTGATAGACATAGAGTTACAGCGCCAGGGTCAAGTATTCCGTGGGGTGAGGGCCCTGAGCGATTTCGGTCAAAGCGACCTGGCCGGGCGTTCTGACTGCTTGTGCAGCCGGCGATCTCGGCGCGGCTCTTGCGGCGAAGGCAACGCTCCGAGATAGTGTGCCATCGATCCCCATGCCTCAGTACCCGTCGGCCGCAGGTGGGCCGGCCGAATGGAGTGGGACATATGCTGCGCCACCGGTTTCTCTTCGCCATCTCCGCGGTCGCTCTGCTGGCCCTTCCGCCGCAGGTCGCGCAGGCGCAGGAGCCGTCGCAACCCGCACAGGCCGCCGACACCGCACGGGCCGCCCCGCAACCTACCGCGATACCGGCGGCCGAGATCGTCGTCCAGGGTGAGCGGACGAGCGCCGCGCTGCGTGAGATCGCCTCGGTGGCCCAGGCGGATCCCGGCATCGAGGAGCTGGCCGACCGACTGCCCGAGCTCGTCGCGACCGCGGACGCGCTGCTGGCCGACCCCGCCAGCCGCGACCCGGAGGGTCTCTCGCGTCGCGCGATCGAGAGCGTGGGTTACGATTGGATCCGCTACAAGAACCGGCTGGACAGCTGGCAGGGCATGCTGACGGCGCGTTCCCAGAGGCTCGGCCGCGCGGTCGAGCGGCTGGGTCGCGAGCGGGCCGTATGGGAGGTCACCGCTCGGGTCGCCCGGGAGCAAGGTTACCCGGAAGCCGCGGTGGAGGAGATCGCATCGGCTCTCGCGGCGGCCGACAGCGTGGATGCCAAGATCCGCTCGCGACTCGATGTCGTACTCACGCTGCAGAACCGGGTGGCCAACCTCAACCGTGAAGCCACCGGCGTCCTCGCCCGACTGCAGGCTGCCGAGTCCGAGGCACGCCTCGGGCTCTTGACACCGGAGAGCCCGCCGCTCTGGAGGGTGATCGCGTCACCGGGTGAGGGAGGATTGTTGGCCGAGATCCGCCAGTCGCTGCGCGACGACCTGCGGGGCCTGTCGGAGTTCTGGGAGGACTCCGCCGATCGTTTGCCCATCCAGGGTGCGTTCCTGGCGATCTTCCTCGCGCTGGTGGTCGGGCTCAGGCGGCGGGCGCGGCGCTGGGCGGAGGAGGATCCGGAGCTCGAGGCATCGACGCGCGTCTTCGACCGGCCCCTCTCGGTGACGCTTCTCGTCTTGGTGCTCACGCTGCGGCTCTTCCACCCACAGGCCCCCTTGATCGTCACCGATCTGAATCGCCTGCTGTTCCTCATCCCGTTGTTGCGCTTGCTACCGGGCCTCCTCCACCCCGGGGCCCGACGACCGTTGTACTTCCTGGCCGCGCTCTGGCTGGTCAACGAGCTCTCGACGATGCTACCGCCGGCATCGCTGACCCAACGACTGGGTCTACTGACCGTCAGCGCGCTGACCCTGGCCGGGTTCGGCTGGTTTCTCAAACACCAGGGACCGGCGGCGGCGGGGATGCGTGAGCGCGTGGCGCGCCCCGTGATCGCTTTCGCCCGCCTGGGCGCGATAGCGCTCATGGTCGGGATCGTTGCGAACATTTTTGGGTTCGTTGACCTGGCCTCGCTGCTCACGGTCGCGACGCTGGCCAGCGTGCTGCTGGCCGCTGGCCTCTTCGTAGGCGTCGAGGTCGTGACCGGTCTGGCGCGGCTGGTGCTCCATACCGAACTGGCGCAGTCGCTCGCCTCGGTGCGCCGCCATCCCGAACTACTGATCCGTCGGACGACCCAGGTGGCAAGGTTGGCCGCGCTGGCAATCTGGGCGGCGTTGACGCTCAGCTGGTTCGACTTGCTCGAGCCAATGATCGGCGTCGCCGCGACGGTGCTCCAGACACCGCTCTCCGTCGGCAGCCTCTCCATCTCGCTTGGCGACATCCTGGTGTTCGTCCTCGCCGTCTGGCTCGCGGCGCTGGCGTCCCGGCTGACGAGGTTCGTGCTGGAACAGGATGTCTTTCCGCGTCTCGCCTTACCGCGTGGCGTTCCCGGCGCCGTCTCGAAGCTGTCCCACTACGTCGTCATCGGCCTCGGCTTGATGGTCGCCTTCGCCGCGGCAGGCATCGACTTGAGCAGCCTGGCCTTGCTGGCCGGGGCGCTAGGCGTCGGGATCGGCTTCGGCCTGCAAGCGATCGTCAACAACTTCGTCTCCGGCCTGATCCTGATCTTCGAGCGTCCCATCCAGGTGAATGACACGATCGAGTTGGACGCGCTCAAGGGCACGGTGAAGCACATCGGGATACGGGCGAGCACGGTGAGGACGTTCGATGGCGCCGAGGTCATCGTCCCCAACGCCGACTTGATCTCCGGCCGCGTCGTCAACTGGACGCTCTCCGACCGCTTGCGCCGCATCGAGGTGGCCGTAGGTGTCGCCTACGGCACCGACCCCCACCGGGTGAAGGAAATCCTGCTCGAGGTCGCCCGCGCACAGCCTAAGGGTCTGGAATACCCCGAACCGTTCGTGCTCTTCCAGGGATTCGGTGAGAGCTCGCTCGATTTCTTTCTGCGCTTCTGGACATCGGACTTCGAGAACTGGCTGACCATACAGAGCGATGCGACCTACGCCGTTCACGACGCGCTCGACGCCGCCGGCATCGAGATCCCCTTCCCGCAGCGCACGCTTCACATCCGATCGAGCGGCGCGTTGCCGACGGCGGAAGCCGGACCTGCGCCGGAGGCTTCCGGGGGGTGATCGCCGGCACACAAATGTTCCCAGCCGGCCGGCTGATTGCGCAAGTCTATAAACTCGTTATATTTGTGGCGCGTGCGGACCGCTTCCTTGCCGCATCCTCCCCCGCGCGCTCTGCACGGACTCCCCCAAAGAAGACCTGTAGTGAAGCGGTTTTCTGTATCACACCAACCGGAGGTGCAGAAGATGAAGAAGAAGTTGTGTGGGCTGCTGGCGGTGTTCGTGTTGGTCGGTGCGACTCCCGCGCTGGCCCAGTTGCCCGGGATCGAGCTGGAGCCGTACATCGGCGTCTACGTCCCGACTCAGGACATCGTTAAGGACGATATCCTGGGTGTGACCGGCAGCCAGAAGGAAGGGCTGGTGGTGGGTGCCCGGTTGACGTTGTGGCTCACCGGGCCGTTCGGCATCGAGGGGAACTTCACCTACGCGTTCAGCGACGGCGAGGAGGACGATGGCACCACCGTGACTGAAGAGAGCGCCGCTGTCTGGATGGGTGACGGCCGCCTCATCTGGAAGGTGCTGCCGGGCCCGCTCGGCATCCATCTGACGGGTGGTGTCGCGGTGATCGGGCGTTCGGGTGACGCGTACGATGAGGTCACCGAGGGCAAGACCGACTTCGGCGGTGTTCTGGGTGCCGGTCTCCGGGTGAAGCTGCCCGGGGTCTTCGCGATCCGCGGCGACGTGGACGTGTTCGGCTACTCGGCCAAGATCCAGGATGAAGAAAGCCAGTTCCAGGCTGACGTCGTGGCGTCGGCCGGTCTCGTCATCGGACTCGGTGGCTAGCACGAGCTGACAGAACCAAGAAGCGCAGGGGGCGCGGCTTCGGTCGCGCCCTTTGCTTTTCGGCCCCTAACGCAGGCCGTGCTCCGTTTGCAACGCGGTATCGTTCAGCAACTCGGGGGCCGGTAGGTCGGCGATCAAGCGGCCGCCGTCGATCAGCACGCTCCTCTTGCAGACCGCGGCGGCGAAATCGACATCGTGGGTCACTACCACCAGGGTCTGGCTGCGGGCGCGCAGGATCTCGGCGATCTGGCGGCGACCCCGCCCGTCGAGGTTCGCGGTCGGCTCGTCGAGCGCCAGCACGCCGGGCTCCATGCTCAACACCGTGGCCAGCGCGGCGCGCCGCTTCTCGCCGCCGCTCAGGTGATGGGCTGCCCGGTGCGGGTCGACGTCACCCAGCCCGACGCTCGCCAGCGAACGCCGCGCACGCTCCTCCGCGTCCTCGCGCGTCGCGCCGTGGCAGAGCGGCCCGAAGGCCACGTCCTCGAGCAGCGTCGGCATGAAGAGCTGGTCGTCGGGGTCTTGAAAGACCAGGCCGACGCGGTTACGAATCTCCGACAGGTTCTCCGGCGCGACGGCAAGGCCTCCGATGCTCAATGAGCCGGCGGTCGGCTCGAGGATCCCGTTGAGCTGCAGCAAGAACGTGCTTTTCCCGGCACCATTCGGTCCGACGATCGCCACATGCTCGCCGGGCTCGATCGTCAGACAGATATCGGCGAGCGCTGGGGCCCTGGCGCTCGGGTAGGTGTAGGTCAGCCCATCCAGCTCGACGCCCCAGGCGGCGTTGCTTCCCAGGCAGCTCATCCCAGCGCCTCCCACAGTCCGGCCAGCCAGATGACGGCCAGGGCTGCGACGATCGCGCCACTCCATACGGGATTCGCCGTCGCCGCCGGCTGGAGCGTCGGCAGGCGGTCCCGGTAGCCGCGGCTCAGCATCGCCGCGTGGATCCGGGCGCCGCGATCATGGGCGCGCAGCAACAGGTGAACGAGCGTCGTCGCACGGGTGCGCCAGAGCCGCAGCCGTGAGGCGCGGCCCATCCGGCTGCGGATCGCCCGGGCGGTGCGATCGAGCTCGTCGTTCAGCAAGTAGACGTAGCGGTAGCCGAGGGCCAGTGAGCTTTTCACCAGCCGCGGGACG
>JBDHKD010000023.1:0-39411 GCA_039586575.1 Gemmatimonadota bacterium
CGAGATTCTGGGAGGAATCCGCTATGTCTGAAGCGATTGCAGGACTCAAGCCGGAAGCGGTCTGGAGATACTTCGCCGAGATCAGCGAGATCCCGCGCGGCTCCAAGAACGAGAAGCAGGTCTCCGACTACGTCGTGGGAGTCGCCAGGCGGCTCGGGCTGGAGGCGAAGCAGGACAAGACGCTCAACGTCGTGATTAGAAAGCCGGCCGCGCCGGGCCGCGACGGCATGCCGAGCGTCTGCCTGCAGGGCCACCTCGACATGGTCTGCGAGAAGAACAAGGGCGTGGAGCACGACTTCGAGCAGGACCCCATCCGGCTCGTCCGCCAGGGCAACGTGCTGATGGCCGATGGCACCACCCTGGGCGCCGACAACGGGATCGCCGTCGCCACCAACCTGGCGATCATGGAGGACACCTCGCTGGATCACGGTCCCCTCGAGTTCCTGTTCACCGTCGACGAGGAGACGGGGCTTACCGGCGCCGGCTTCCTGAAGCCCGGCTTCGTCGAGAGCAAGATCCTGCTCAACCTCGACTCCGAGGAAGAAGGCGAGATCTTCGTCGGCTGCTCCGGCGGCCGCGACACGTCCGGCACCTGGCGGGTCAACTTCATGGCGCCGCCGGGCGGCTCGCTCCCCATGCTGCTCAAGGTCCAGGGCCTCGTCGGTGGCCACTCGGGCCTCGAGATCGACAAGGGCCGTGGCAACTCGATCAAGACGCTGGCCCGCGTGCTCTACGAGCTGCACGAGATCGGCGCGCGGCTCGCCCGTATCGAAGGCGGCAACAAGCGGAACGCGATCCCGCGCGAGGCCGAGGCCCTGGTCTTTGTCCCCAAGGACAAGGCCCGCAAGGCGAAGGCGATCGCCGAGAAGTGCAACGAGATGATCGGCGCCGAGCTCGCCACGGTCGAGCCCGACCTCGCGATCACGCTGGAACGTGAGACCGGCGATGTCGAGCGGCAGGTGATCAAGAAGGACCAACAGGAAAAGATCATCAAGGCGCTCGTCGCGCTGCCGCACGGCGTCATCAAGATGAGCGCCGATATTCCGGGGCTGGTCGAGACTTCCACCAACGTCGCGGTCATCGGCACCGTGAAGAGCAGCATCGTACTCGAGACCAGCCAGCGCAGCTCGGTCGCCTCCGAGATCGATGAGATCGTTCAGACCGTCGCCACCATCCTCGAACTGAGCGGCGCCAAGGTCGTTCAGGACTCCGGCTACCCCGGCTGGAAACCGAACCTCGACTCGCCGATCCTCAAGATCGCCAAATCCACCTACCAACAGCTCTACGGCAAGCAACCCGGCGTTCAGGCCGTGCACGCCGGTCTCGAGTGCGGCATCATCGGCGAGAAGTATCCGGGCATGGACATGATCTCCTTCGGGCCGACGCTCGAAGCTGTCCACTCTCCGGATGAGAAGATCTACATCGACACGGTCGAGAAGTTCTGGGACTTCCTGCTCGCCGTGCTGAAGAACGTGCACTGAGCGATTCGACACAGCACGCCACTCTCGAAACGGGCCCCGCCTCGCGGTGGGGCCTGTTTCACGTCGCGCGGCAGAAACTTGCGTTTACACCGCCGGTTGCTGATAATGAATGCGACTCCGGCTACGGCTTTTTCACACGAAGGGAGGGGACGATGGCGAAGCAGGTGACTTTCGTGGTGAAGAGCAGCAAGGACTATTGGGTGGTGCAGAAGGAGGGCAAGAAGGCGCCGGAAAGCAGGCACAAGAAGAAAGAGGCTGCTTTCAAGAAGGGCAGGTCGATGGCGAAACGGGCCGGGGGCATTCTCAAGATCAAGGCCAAGACCGGTAAGATCCAGGCCACGCGCAACTATTCGCTCTGAGCCCGGCGACCCAGGGTGACCGCCGGGGAGGTCACCCTGAACCTACATTCTGTATTCTTCGTTGACCGGTGAGCACTCACGCGGTGGGGGCTCGCCGTTTCTTTTGCTCGGGTGGATTGCACGAGCGATCTTGCGCTGCCAAGTAGAACGATCCAGACTGTTGAGTAGGGAGCTGTTCGAGTTCGCCCAACGAAGGGAGGGACAAGATGGCAAAGCGCCAGACGTACTTCGTGCAGACGTTGAAGGGCGAATGGGTGGTGAAGAAGCAGGGCAAGAAGATGCCGGAAGCGAAGTTCGCGACGAAAGAGAAAGCCATCGTCGCCGGCAAGAAGCTGGCGAAGCGGGCGCATCCGTGGGGTCAGCTCAAGATCAAAGGTCGCGACGGCCGTCTCCAGAGGGAGCACACCTACGGCCACGATCCGCGTGGCGGCGGCTGATCGTCGACGGCAGTGACGGTGAGCGTGAGGCCCAGCATGGACGAGAGGCGCGCCAAGCTGGGCCTCGCCCTATCCGGTGGTGGGTTCCGCGCTTCCTTCTTCCATCTCGGCGTCCTGCATCGGCTCGCCGAGCTCGATATCCTGCGGCATGTCGAGGTTCTCTCCACCGTCTCGGGGGGCTCCATACTCGCCGCCCTCTACATCCTCGTACTCAAGAAGTACATCGACCGTAAGATCGATCTCGATCGTCACGACTATCTCGCAATCGTCGAGGAAGTGCAAAGAGATTTCCTGAAAGGCGTACGCAAGAACTTGCGAACGCGACTGCTGCTCAACCCGTTCGCGACGTTGTGGATCATCATATCCAATCGTACGATCGCCCAGCGCATGGGTCGACTGTACGCGCGCTACATCTACAGAAGGATCGTGGGCGAGCTTCGCCATAAGCGCCAGGTCGAGCGCGGCGGCCGCGCCGGCGAAGTGGCGCTCGAGGAAGTGCGCTTCCGGCCCGGCGGCCGGGAGATCGAGGGCGGCATCGAGGAATACAACCGCACGCACTCCACCAAGGTCCCGCAGTTCGTGCTCAACTCGACGGCTCTCAACTCCGGCCGTAACTGGCGCTTCACCAGCGTCGAGCTGGGTGATCCGGTGCTCGGTTTCCTGCGCTTCGACGAGATCGAGCTGCTCGCAAGTTACCGCGAAGCGCTCGCCGAGAAGCCGCTCGCCGAACTGTATGACGCGGTCGGCCAACCGCCGCCCGGCTTCGAGCCCGAGGCGGTGGTGACGGCCATCGTCCGTCGTCTGTGGGAGGTGGCCAGCGCGGAAGAGAGGTTCCGATTCGGGAGATACGTGCGCGGGAAGCTGGATGAGGTCGGCTTGGACCTCACGCCCTGGCCGGTACTCGATGCGCTGTGCCGGCCCGACTTTCCCACCCGCCGCTTCATGATGTGCGAGCTGGGCGAGCTGCGGCGTGCCAAGCTGGAGGCGTGGTACGTCTGTCGCGGCCCGCGCGAAGGGGTCTACAGAGGGCCGCCGCCCGCGCAACACGAGCGCCGGTTCTGGTTGGCGATCCGTGAGATGGGGGCGGACGTCTGGCAGGCGTGCCGCGAGCTGGTCGGCGACGCGCCACCGCGACTCGAGGCGCTGATGGCATTCGTCACCGACCTCTATCAACTGCGGACGTGTGTGCTGGTCGGCTCGAACGCCAGGCGCGATGTCGAGCAGATCAAGCTGGCCGATGCGGTGGCCGCGTCGGCCTGTTTCCCGCCTGTGTTTCCTCCCTACACGATCCTCGGCCTCTACGACGACACGCATGTCGCGACGCTGCGATTGACCGACGGCGGCGTGTTCGACAATCAGGGGATCTCGGCGCTGTTCGAGGAGGAGTGCACGCACGTCATCGCCAGCGATGCCGGCGGCCTGATGGACGTCGAGCGACGGGTGACGGCGGGGCGCTTCGGGATGATGGGTCGGATATTCTCCATCCTGATGGACAACGTCCGTAACCTGCAGCTCCACCGGGTCAGGGAGGAGCGCCGTGTGAGCGCCGGGCTCGATGGTGCCGGCGGCGGCGGCGCGGCGTGGGAAGACCTCAAGGAGAGGTACGGCCTGCGGGGCGTGGCTTTCTTCCATATGAGCACGCCACCTGACGATGGGGACAAGCAGGGGCTCGAGCCGCATCGCGATGCCGAGGCGATCGCCGCTATCCGTACCGATCTCGACGCGTTCGGCGACGGCGAGATCGCGGCCCTCGTCTACCAGGGCTACGCGCTGGCCGATCGTTTCGTTCGCAAGTACCTCGGCGACTCGCCGTTCGCGTCGCCCGACTGGGTGCCGGCTCGGCGGGCGCCGCTACCCCGCATGCGGCCCGCCGACAGCGACAAGCCAAACTGCCGCGAGGGCCGCGAGCGAAAGGTGATCGTCGCCGCCGCCCGGCGCTTCTTCCGCTCGCTGAAGCTGCGCGCCTTCGAGGCGTGGACGTTCACGCTGGGCCTGATAGCCGCCGCGCTCATCGCCGGTTGGGAAGTCCGCGTCTCGTTGCGGGAGATCGTCGATGGGGTCGACCTGCTGCTGGCGCGCCTCTGGCCGTTCCCGGTCGACCGGCGACTGCCCGTCGTCGTCTGGGTGCTCGTGCTGCTGGCCGTGGTTCTCTGGTACGTCCTTTGGCCCAAGCTGATGCGCAAGTTGGGTGCGGTGCGGCCCTTCGTTACGTTCGTCAAGTGGCTGCGCGCGGTCTTCGGCAACGTGCTCTGGTTCTTCTGGCTGCTGCCGCTGTGGCTGGCCATCTTCGGCTGGCTGGTCGCCGCGCTCAGTCACCTGGTCTATAATCAAGCATTCCTCCGCGTCACGGGTTACTTCGACCGTGGTCTCACGGCTTGGCAGGGAGAGGAGTGACATGCGTCATAGACAGACGGGTATGGCTGGAATGAGGCAACGAGCGGTGTGGCTGACGGCTCTGGCGGCCGTGTTCGTCGCCGCCGGCTGCACGCTGAAGCTGGTGGCCGACTACGACGAGGTCACCGACCAGGCCGTTACGGCGTTACAGAGAAAGGTCGAGCGGTTCTTCGTCGATCTGGAGCGCGACATCCCGACGCCCGACGCCGACTACGCAAACCATGTCGAGTTCTACGACGATGTGCGAGCCGATCTGCGGGTGATCCGCGTCCGGGCAGCTGCCCGCCCGAAGAACGAGATCACCCTCGAGCAGCTCGATCTGCTGGCCGCGAACGTCGACAACCTGGAAGCGCTGCACGAGCTGGGGTTCGAGGACCGGGAAGAGCTGGTCCCCGTACGCGCGGCATTCGAGCAAGGCTTCCAGGCGATCCTGACGTTGGAGTTGGCTAAGAAACGCGGAGGCTAGGGAGAGGCGATGGCATCGATCAGCGTTCCGAGTCTGGCGAAGGAGATGCTCGCGGCGTCGCGCGAGGTGCTGGAGGACAGCTGGCCGGAGATCAAGGACTACGCCAGGGCCGAGTTCAAAAAGATCGCCGAGAGCATCGCGATGATCACCCGGCTGCACGCCGCCGGCAAGATCTCGAAGAAGAAGGCGC
Organism: Gemmatimonadota bacterium; assembly: GCA_039586575.1. GTDB lineage: Bacteria > Gemmatimonadota > Gemmatimonadetes > Palauibacterales > KS3-K002. The sequence continues at coordinate 5,328 of JBDHKD010000023.1, forward strand.
GGCTCCACATCGAGATCCAGAAAAACGCCGCGCGCATGGTCCTGCTCACGGTCGAGGGGATGGGTATTATCATGGTCGAGCGCGCCATCAACGCGGCGCTCGGTGCGGTCAAAGATACCGTGAACACGGCGGTGGGATTCGCGCTTCTCTAAGACGGAGTCCGCCGAGTCAGGGGTTCGCCGGCGCAGAGATCGTGACCTTCACCGTCTCCACGACGTCCTCGAGCCCAACGATGCTCTTCTCGTCCCGATGCCGCCGCTTGAGCTCGACGCCGCCCGCCTCCAGCGACCGCTGGCCCAGCGTCAGGCGGATCGGACAGCCGATCAGGTCCGCGTCGTTGAACTTCACTCCGCCGCTCGCCTGGCGATCGTCGTAGAGCACTTCGATGTCCGCCTCGCGCAATCGGGCATACAGTTCATCTGCCTGCGCCACGATCGCCGCTTCGCCGCCGGCCAGGGCCACGAGATGGACGGCATAGGGCGCGACGACGACCGGTAGGCGAAGTCCTCGCTCATCGTGGTGCGCCTCGGCGAGCACGGCGAGCAGTCGGCCGACGCCGATCCCGTAGGATCCCGTAAAGGGTGGCCGGACTCTCCCGTCCTGCTCTTGATACGTGAGGTCCAGCCGTTCGGCGAGCTTAGTGCCGAAGGCGTGCAGGCTAGCGACCTCGAGACAGGGCGCGAGTCTGAGCGGCGCGCCGCACTCGGGACACGGCGCGCCCGGGAAAACGGCAGCGATATCCGTCACTTGATCGGCGCGGTAGTCGCGCTCGTAGTTCACGTTGCGGAAATGGAAGCCGGACAGGTTGGCGCCCGAGACCAGGTTGGCGGAGGAAGCGACGAGGTCGTCGACGACGACCACGAGATCCGCGGCGTCGAGGCCCACCGGTGACGCGTAGCCCGGCTCTGCACCCACCGCCCGGATGGCCGCGGCTTCCGCCGGCCGCAAGGCCGGAGTGCCGATCGCTCGGGCTAGCTTCTTTTCGCTGACCTCCATGTCGCCGCGCACCAACGCCATCACCACGACCTCACGGCCCGGCTTCGCGAAAAAGACGACCTTGGCCGTCCGCTCTCTGGGGATACCGAGGAACGCCGCCAGCGACTCGATGGTGTCGGTGCCCGGTGTGGCGACTTTCTCCAGTGCCGCTGGCGGCTCAACCACGGGCTCCGGCTTCTTGAAGCGGGCGATCCGCTGCGCCGCCGTATAGCCGCAACCTTCACACAGCGCCGCCGCATCATCACCGGTCTCCGTGAGGAACAAGAACTCGTCCTCCCACTCCGCGCCGAACTCGGAGTGAGCGATGACGATGTCGCCGAGCCCCAAGCGCTCGAAGACGCTCTGGAAGGCGGCCTTGTGGCTCTCGTACTGCCGCTCGAGGCCCGCCCGGTCACGGTCGAAGCTGTACGAGTCGAAGAGATCGAACTCGCGCGCTCGCTGCAGGCCGGCTCGGGGGCGCAACTCGTCCCGGAAGACCGGTCGGATCTGGTAGAACAGGGCAGGAAGCTGCCGGTACGAGGTGACCTCGCTGCGCGCCAGTTCCGCCGCCACTTCCTCGTGCGAGCCGCCGACCAGCAGATCCTTACCCGAGCGATCGCTGAATCGGGCCGTCTCCGCTCCCGCACCGTGCGGGAGGCCGGAGCGCTGCCCCAGCCGCGCCGGCTGAATCAGCGGCATGACCAGTTCCTGGCCGCCGATGCCTTCCAGCTCCTCGCGCAGGATCGCCTCGATCTTGCGCAGGCTCCTTAGGCCCAGCGGCAGGTAGCTGAGCAGGCCGGGCACCAGCGGCCGCACATAACCGGCCCGCAACAGCAGCCCGTGGCCGGGACTCTCCGCCACCGCGTGCGCCTTGCGCAACGTTTGCCCGAACTGATGCGACATCCGCATGGCTTCAAGGTCCGGACGCGTTCGACTCATCGCAAGCCCGTCCGAGCGGTTGATAGGTGGAACCGGGATTGCTAGACTTGGACTTCGTTTCCGCGTACACCAACGGGTGCCCGCTGGTCGGGGGGCGCCGTTCCATTGGGGAGGCTCTGGATGAGCGGCCAGGCGGACCTCGATTCTCTCTCCATCAACACTATCCGCACGCTGTCGATGGACGCCGTGCAGAAGGCGAACTCTGGCCATCCGGGGGCGCCGATGGGGCTGGCCCCGGTGGCCTACTGCCTCTGGCAGCGCTTTCTGCGCTTCGACCCCGAGGACCCGATCTGGCCGAACCGCGACCGCTTCGTGCTGTCGGCCGGCCACGCTTCGATGCTGCTCTATTCCGTGCTCCACCTGGCGGGCGTGAAGCAGGTGAGCGAGAGGTACGAGATCCTCGACGAGCTCGCCGTTAGCCTGGATCAGATCAAGAACTTCCGGCAACTGGGCAGCCGGACACCGGGTCACCCGGAGTATCGCCACACCTCGGGCGTCGAGACGACGACCGGCCCGCTGGGGCAGGGCGCGGCGGTGAGCGTGGGGATGGCGATCGCCGGTCGCTGGTTGGCCGAACGGTTCAACCGGCCCGGCTTCGAGATCTTCGATTACGATGTCTACGCGCTGGCTAGTGACGGTTGCATGATGGAGGGTGTCTCATCGGAGGCAGCTTCGCTCGCCGGACATCTCAAGCTGTCGAACCTCTGCTGGATCTACGACAACAACAAGATCAGTATCGATGGGCCGACGACCCTCGCGTTCACCGAGAATGTGGCGGCTCGCTTCCGAGCCTACGGCTGGCACGTCGTGCATGTCGAGGACGCCAACGACCTGGCGGCGTTGGGTCGGGCTTTCGAAGAGTTCAGGGTGACCGACGACCGGCCGACCTTGATCATCGTCGACAGCCACATCGCTTTCGGTGCGCCCAACCTGCAGGACAGTCACGACGCGCACGGGTCCCCGCTGGGCGAAGACGAGGTCCGCGCGACGAAGCGTGTTTACGGCTGGCCCGAAGACGAACACTTCCTGGTCCCCGATGGCGTGCGCGAGCACTTCACCGCCGGCGTTGCCGCGCGCGGTCGCGTGCTGCGTGACAAGTGGATGGAGCGCTTCGCGGCGTACGAAGAGCAACACCCGGAACTGGCCGAGCAGGTGCGCCTCATGCAGCACCGCGAGCTGCCCGCCGGTTGGGACGCTGAGATCCCCACGTTCGACGCGGATCCCAAAGGCCTCGCCACACGCGCCTCGTCGGGCAAGGTCCTGAACGCAGTCGCCAAACGTGTCGCCTGGCTGATCGGTGGCTCGGCCGACCTGACGCCTTCCCCGAAGACGCTGTTGACCTTCGACGAGGCGGCCGGCGATTTCGGACCCGGGAACTACGGCCCTCGCAATCTGCGCTTCGGTGTCCGCGAGCACGCGATGGGCGCGATCCTCAACGGCCTCGCGCATTGCAAGCTGCGGCCGTACGGTGCGACTTTCCTGGTCTTCAGCGACTACATGCGCCCGCCGATCCGCCTAGCGGCGCTCATGGAGCTTCCCGTCATCTACGTCTTCACCCACGACTCCATCGGCGTCGGCGAGGACGGACCGACCCATCAGCCGGTGGAGCAGCTCGCCGCGCTGCGCGCCATCCCCGGCCTCGTCGTCATACGGCCGGGCGACGCCAACGAGGTTGCCGAAGCTTGGCGCGTTCTCATGCAGTTCCACCACGAGCCCGCCGCGCTCTCCTTGAGCCGGCAGAACCTGCCCACACTCGACCGCTCGCGCTTCGCCGCCGCGACTGGGGTCTGCCACGGCGGCTATGTGCTGGCCGATTCCGCCGGCGCCGATCCCGAGGTCATCCTGATGGCCAGCGGCAGCGAGCTGGCGCTCTGCGTCGAGGCCTACGAGCGGCTGAGTGCCGATGGTGTACGTGTTCGTCTGGTCAGCATGCCGTCGATGGAGCTCTTCGACCGGCAGGGCGCGGAGTATCGCGCCGGCGTGCTACCGCCCGCGGTGAAGGCGCGCGTCGCCGTAGAGCAGGCGGTGGCTCAAGGCTGGGAGAAGTATGTCGGAGCCTCGGGTGCCGTCATCGGCATGGATTCCTTTGGCGCCTCCGCACCGCTTAAAGACGTACAAAGGCATTTCGGCTTCACCCCCGAGAACGTGATCGCCGCCGCCAAGGCGCAGATCGAGACGGCAAGCTAACTGGCTGTATTCCGCCGGTTTGGAGGTACACATCATGAATCCGCTGCTCGAACTCGCCCGCTACGGCCAGTCGGTCTGGCTCGATTACATCCGCCGTAGCCTGATCACCGGCGGCGAGCTGGCGCGGCTGGTCGAGGAAGACGGCTTGAAAGGCCTGACCTCCAACCCGGCCATCTTCGGCAAAGCGATCGCTGGCAGCAACGATTACGCCGCTGCGCTGGCCGGTCTCTCCGCTGCGAAAGACCTCGACGCCAAAGCGATGTACGAACGGTTGGCCGTCGAGGACATCCAGATGGCGGCCGACGTGATGGCTCCGGTGTACGAGGCCACACAGCGGGTCGACGGCTATGTCAGTCTTGAGGTCGCACCCAATCTCGCACACGACACCCTGGGCACCGTAGCGGAAGCGCGCCGGCTCTGGCAGGCTGTGGGCCGTCCTAACGTGATGATCAAGGTGCCGGGCACCGAAGAAGGCATCGCCGCGATCGAGCAGCTCATCGCCGAAGGAATCAACGTCAACGTGACGCTCCTCTTCGCGATGGATACGTACGAGCGCGTCGCGGCGGTGTATATCGCCGGGCTCGAACGACTGGTCGCCGATGGGGGCGATCCCTCCGGGGTGGCCAGTGTGGCCAGCTTCTTCATCAGCCGCATCGATTCCGCCGTCGATTCGCTGATCGATGAGCGGCTCGATGAAGCGGCCGCTGCTGACGAGCGTGGGGCGCTCCAGAGCCTCTTGGGGAAGATCGCGATCGCCAACGCCAAACTCACCTATGCGCGTTACAAGGAGTTGTTCAGCGGCGATCGCTGGGAAGCGCTGGCGAAGGCCGGTGCGCAGACTCAGCGGTTGCTCTGGGCGAGCACGAGCACCAAGAACCCGGAGTACCGGGATGTCCTATATGTAGAGGAGCTGATTGGACCCGACACCGTGAACACGATCCCGCCCGCCACCTACGACGCGTTCCGCGAGCATGGACAGTTGCGTGAGTCGCTCGCGGACGATCTCGACGGCGCGCGTGATACACTGGCGACGCTCGAAAGACTCGGTGTCTCGTTGAAGGACGTGACCGACGGGTTGCTCGATGACGGCGTGCGACTCTTCGCCGATGCCTTCGCCGATCTCTTGGCGGCGGTTGAAGGCAGCTGTCGGGCGCCCGCCGCCGCGGTCTCCGGTCGGCAAACCTACGAGCTGCCGGACGAGTTGGCCGCTCAGGTGGAGGCGGAGATCGAGGACTGGCGGGCGCGCGGTTACGTGCGGCGCCTCTGGGCGCGCGACGCCTCGCTGTGGACGGGGCGTGACGAGGCGGACTGGCTGGGCTGGCTGGGGGTTACCGAAGATCAACTCCAGACGCACCTGGGGCGCTTCCAGCGGATCTCGAAGGTGGCCAGGGAGGAGAACATATCGCACGCTCTGCTGCTGGGGATGGGCGGCTCGAGCCTCTGCCCCGAGGTTCTCAAGATGACCTTCGGGGCCGTCGAGGGTTACCCGGAGCTGCATGTCCTCGACTCCACCGATCCCGCCCAGGTCAAGGCGTTCGAGAGCAAGGTGGACTTGGAGCGCACGCTCTTCATCGTCTCGAGCAAGTCCGGCACGACGCTCGAGCCCAACATCTTCAAGAGCTACTTCTTCGAGAAGGTTAGGGAGCGGGTCGGAGAGGATCGGGCGCCTCGCCAGTTCATCGCGATCACCGACCCGGGCTCCAAGCTTCAGAGTATGGCCGATGCCGACGGCTTCCGTCGCGTCTTCTTCGGTGTGCCCGCCATCGGAGGTCGCTACTCGGCGCTCTCCGATTTCGGCATGGTACCGGCCGCGGTCATGGGACTCGACGTTCACCGCATCCTCGACCGGGCCGATGAGATGGTCCACGCCTGTGCCGCCTGTGTGCCCGCCGAGAGCAACCCGGGCCTGGTGCTGGGCGCCGTACTCGGCGTGCTCGGTCGCTCGGGTCGCAACAAGGTCACGCTGGTCAGCTCGCCGACGATCCGGGACCTCGGTGCCTGGCTCGAGCAATTGCTGGCCGAGTCGACCGGCAAGGAAGGCATCGCGCTCATCCCCGTCGATAGGGAAGAGTTGGGCGCGCCGGAGGTCTACGGCGACGATCGCCTCTTCGTCTACTTACGGCTTACCGGGGGGCCGGACCCCGTGCAGGACGCCGCCATAGCTCTGCTCGAGCAGGCCGGCCAACCGCTGGTCCGCATCGAGATCCAGGACCGCTACGATATCGGCCAGGAGTTCTTCCGCTGGGAGTTCGCCACCGCGGTCGCCGGCTCGATCCTCGGTATCAATCCCTTCGACCAGCCCGACGTGGAAGCCAGCAAGGTGGCGACGCGTGCCTTGACCGATGAGTACGAAAGGAAGGGTGCTCTACCTCCGGAGCGGCCGATCATCGAAGCTGAGGGCATGAAGCTGTTCGCCGACGAGGCCAATGCGGCGGACCTTTCGGACGCTGTGGGACTCGACGATTCGTTCGGCGCCTTCTTGGCAGCGCACCTGAACCGGCTGGGCGACCGCGACTACTTCGCCATGCTGGCCTACGTCGAGATGAACGATGCGCACCAGGCGGAGCTGCAGGCGATCCGCCACCAGATCAGGGATACCCGGCGGGTGGCTACCTGCCTCGGCTTTGGACCCCGCTTCCTCCATTCCACCGGCCAGGCCTATAAGGGCGGACCCGATACCGGTGTCTTTCTCCAGATCACCTGCGATGATGCGGTCGACCTGCCGGTGCCGGGCCAGAAGTACACCTTCGGTGTGGTGAAGGCGGCGCAGGCGCGCGGTGACTTCGAGGTGCTGGCGGAGCGGGGGCGCCGCGCGCTGCGCGTTCACCTCGGCCCGGATGTCCTGGCCGGGCTCAAGAGGTTGCGTGAATTGGTGAACCGCGCGCTCGCTTGAGCGGTTATTGCTCAGAGGAGAAAAGCGTCATGGAACTCGGAATGGTCGGCTTGGGGCGGATGGGCGCGAACATGGTCCGTCGCCTGATGCGCGGCGGCCACGACTGCGTCGTCTATGATCTCAGCCCCGAAAACGTCGAGGGTCTCGAGAAGGAGGGTGCTCACGGCGCAACTAGCCTGGAGGACTTCGCCGCTAAGCTGCAGGCACCCCGCGCCGCCTGGGTCATGGTGCCGGCGGGCGACCCCACCGACCAAACGGTCATGGCGCTGGCCGAGCTGTTCGATGCCGACGACATCATCATCGACGGCGGCAACTCCTATTTCAAGGACGATCTGCGTCGGGCGCACCGGTTGCAGGATTCGGGAATCCACTACGTCGACGTGGGGACGAGCGGCGGCGTTTGGGGCCTGGAGCGTGGCTACTGCATGATGATCGGCGGTGAGCGCCAGGCCGTTGAGCGTCTCAACCCCATCTTCAGAACGCTGGCCCCCGGTGTTGGGGAGATCGAGCGGACGCCGGGGCGCGAAGGCGAAGCGGCGCCGGTCGAGCACGGCTACATGCATGCCGGGCCCTCCGGGGCCGGCCATTTCGTCAAGATGATCCACAATGGCATCGAGTACGGCATGATGCAGGCCTATGCCGAAGGTTTCGACATCTTGAGGAGTGTCGAGCGCTACGACCTCGACCTCGCCGAGGTCGCCGAGGTCTGGCGACGCGGCAGCGTCGTCACGTCCTGGCTGCTCGATCTCACCGCGACCGCGCTGGTCAGAGATCCAGAGCTCGCCGGCTACAGCGGCTTCGTTCAGGATTCCGGCGAAGGGCGCTGGACCATCCTCACCGCCGTCGAAGAAGCGGTACCGGCGGACGTGCTCTCCGCTTCGCTCTACGCACGGTTCCGCTCGCGACAGGAACATACGTTCGCCGAGAAAGTGCTCTCCGCCATGCGACACGGATTCGGCGGGCACGTGGAACCGGGAGGGGGCGGCAAGTGAGGACGATGAAAGATACGCAAGACCAGTCCGTACGACCGGTGGGTCCCTGCGCGATCGTCATCTTCGGCGCCGCCGGCGATCTGACGCGCCGCAAGCTCATACCGGCGCTCTACAACCTGGCCGAAGCGGGGCTGCTGCCCGATCAGTTCGCCATCGTCGGATTCGCGCGCCGGCTGGATGAGGAGGAGTTTCGCCGGCAGCTGCGGGACGAAGCGCGCAGTCACCTGACCGGCGAGTTCCGGCAGGAAACCTGGGATTGGCTCGACGCCCGCGTCAGCCGCGTAGCCGGCGATTTCAACGACCCCGAGGCGTACGCGCAGTTGAAGCACAGGCTGACCGAGGTCGATCAGAAGTGGGGCACCGGTGGGAACTACCTCTACTACCTGTCCACCCCACCCAGCTTCTTTGGGGAGATCCCACGTCAGCTGGACCGGGCGGCGCTAACCCACGCTGAGGGCGATGTCTGGCGGCGTGTCGTCGTGGAGAAGCCGTTCGGTCGCGACTTGGAGTCGGCCCGCTCGCTCAATCGTGAGCTTCTCGAGGTGCTGGACGAGGCGCAGATCTACCGTATCGACCATTACCTGGGCAAGGAGACGGTCCAGAACCTCTTGGTCTTCCGGTTCGCCAACGCGATCTTCGAGCCGATCTGGAACCGGCGCTACGTCGACCACGTTCAGATCACCGTCGCCGAATCGGTGGGCATCGGAACACGTGGTGGATACTACGAGGGTGCGGGCGCCCTGCGCGACATGGTACCAAACCACATGTTCCAGCTGCTGGCGCTGATCGCCATGGAACCGCCCATCTCGTTCGAAGCCGACGCCGTCCGCAACGAGAAAGGAAAGGTCTTCCACGCCATCAATCCCATCGAGCCGGACGAAGTGCTCGACGAAGCGGTGCGCGGTCAGTACGGCGAGGGGGTCATGCCCGACGGCGAGCGGTCCGAGGCCTATCGGTCGCTGGACAGGGTCGACCCGGAATCCGCGACGGAAACTTTCGCGGCGCTCAAGCTGATGATCGACAACTGGCGCTGGGCCGGCGTACCGTTCTACCTGCGTACTGGGAAACGTTTGCCCAGACGCTACACCGAGATCGCCATTCAGTTCAAGGACGTGCCCCTGATCCTGTTCGAGAACACTCCCGTCGACGAGTTGCGGCGAAACGTTCTCGTGCTGCGGATCCAACCCGATGAAGGGATCGCGCTCTCGTTCAACGCCAAGGTCCCCGGTCCCGCGATGCAGATCGGCGGCGTCGACATGGACTTCTGCAACACTGCCTACTTCGGTGCGGCACCGGCTACCGGGTACGAGACGTTGCTCTACGACTGCATGCGGGGCGACGCGGGTCTCTTCCAGCGCGGTGACAACGCCGAGTCCGCCTGGAGCGTGGTGGATCCGATACTCGACGTCTGGAGCGCACTGCCACCCCGCGACTTCCCCAACTACGCCGGCGGCACTTGGGGGCCGGCGGCCGCTGGCGAGCTGTTGCGGCGCGACGGTCGAAGCTGGAGGAGGCTCTGATGAAAGTGCTCGCCGGTGACATCGGAGGCACCAATGCCAGGCTGGCGATCTACGACGTCGAGCTTACCCGGTATGAGATGCTGAGCTCGGACACGCTGCCCAGCCGCGAATACGGGAGCCTGGAGGAGATCGTGACCGGCTTCATGGCGGGACATGGGATACGCTGCCAGCGAGCCTGTTTCGGTGTGCCCGGCCCGGTCAAGGATGGCGCGGCCCAAACCACGAACCTGCCCTGGCTGGTCGAGGCCTCACAGTTGGCCCGCGCCGCCGGCGTCGAGGTCGTGACGGTGATCAACGATCTGAAGGCACAGGCCTACGGGATCGCGGCCCTCGGTCCCGAGGACTTCGAGCTTCTCAACTCGGGCAGCGAGACCGCTGCCGGCAACGCGGCGCTCATCGCCGCCGGCACCGGCCTCGGCCAGGCCGGCCTCTACTGGGACGGGCAGGCCTACCACCCGTTCGCCACCGAAGGTGGCCACACCAACTTCGGGCCGAACGGCGAGCAGCAGATCGCGCTCCTCCAGTTCCTGGCCCGGCGTTTCGGCCGCGTGAGCTGGGAACGGATCGTCTCCGGCCCGGGGCTGGCCAACATCTTCGAGTTCCTGCTCGAGTACCGGGGCGGCGGCAAGCCCACCTGGTACGACGACGAGGTGCGCGAGCGGGGTGGCGATCCGGCGCCGGTCATCACGCGGGCGGCCTTGGAGGACCGCTGCGAGATCTGTGTCGAAGCGCTGACCATGTTCGTCGAGCTGTACGGCGCCGAGGCCGGCGACCTCGCGCTCAAGATGCTCGCCACCGGCGGCGTGTTCGTCGGCGGTGGGATCGCACCCAAGATCGTTGACAAGTTGAGAGAGCCGTCGTTCATGGAAGCGTTTATCGACAAAGGTCGCATGCGGCCACTGCTCGAGGCGACTCCGGTCCGCGTGATCACGAACAAGAACACCGCTCTCCTCGGCGCGACGCGTTATGCCGTGAGCCTCGGCGCGGCCGCCTGAGGCGACCGGTAAGCTCTGGGCCCGTGACGATCAGCGTCTTCGATGATCCCGAACAGGTAGCCGAAGCCGCTGCCGACGCGTTCGCCCGGCGCGCGCTGCAGGCGGTCGAGCGAGCCGGCGCGTTCAACGTGGCCCTCTCCGGCGGCTCCACACCCAAACTGCTGTTCGCATTCCTCGCCAGCGGCTCGTTACGTGCCCGGCTCGCCTGGGACAAAGTCCACTTCTTCTGGGGTGACGAGCGCAGCGTGCCGCCCGATCATCCCGAGAGCAATTTTGGCGCGGCTCGCGATATCTTGCTTTCGAGGCTCGATATTCCGGCGGGCAACATCCACCGGATCGAGGCGGAGCTCGACGATCCCGATGAGGCCGCCGCTCGCTACGAAGCCGACTTGCGCCGCCACTTCCGGTTGGCCGAGGGTGAGCTGCCCCGCTTCGACCTGGTCTTTCTGGGCATGGGGGCCGACGGGCACACCGCCTCGTTGTTCCCGGGGAGCGAGGCGCTGGAGGAACGTCGCCGGCTCGTCGTCCCCGCGTGGGTGGAGAGTCTGAAAACCTATCGCGTTACGCTGACTTGCCCCGTCTTCAATAACGCTGCATGTATAATGTTCCTGATCACAGGTCAGGAGAAGGCGGAGACGCTGCGGGCCGTCGTAGAGCAGGGGGCCGAGCCGCCTCACTACCCGGCCCAGCGCATCCGCCCTCACAACGGGGAAACCCTCTGGTATGTCGATAAGGCGGCGGGTCGGCTGTTGAGCCGGAGCTCGTAGGACCGGCGCCTGAGACCCGGAAGGAACTGCAGAGCGAGGGAAGGACCATGGCTACGAAGACACAGAACACGCTGGCGCTGATCGAGGATCTGCTGGGCGACGAGGCGGAGTCGTTGCTCAGCTTCTCCTGCAAGGGTATCACCAAGGATCAGCTCCACCTGCCGGGCCCCGATTTCGTGGATCGGGTACACGGGCACTCGGACCGCAATGCGCAGGTGATGATCAGCCTCCAGCGCATCTTCGACCACGGGCGGCTGGGCGGCACCGGCTATCTATCGATTTTGCCGGTGGACCAGGGGATCGAGCACTCGGCGGCCGCGTCGTTCGCGCCGAACCCGATCTACTTCGATCCCGGAAACATCGTCGAGCTGGCGATCGAGGGCGGTTGCAACGCGGTCGCCTCGACACTCGGTGTGTTGGGAGCGGTATCTCGCAAGTACGCCCACAAGATCCCTATCCTCGTGAAGCTCAACCACAACGAACTGTTGACTTACCCGAACAAGTACGATCAGGTCATGTTCTCGCAGGTCGAGCAGGCCTGGGAGTTGGGAGCTGCCGCCGTCGGTGCCACCATCTATTGGGGCTCCGAAGAGTCGACCCGCCAGCTGCAGGAGGTATCGGAGGCCTTCTCCCGCGCCCACGAGCTGGGCTTGGCGACTTTCCTCTGGTGCTACCTGCGAAACCCCTCGTTCAAGAAGGACGGTGTCGATCACCACACCTCGGCCGACCTCACCGGCCAGGCCAATCACCTCGGCGTGACCATCGAGGCCGACGTCGTCAAACAGAAGCTGCCGGAGCAGAACGGCGGCTACACCGCGCTCAACTTCGGCAAGACTTCCAAGCTCGTCTACGAGAAGCTGGTGGCCGATAACCCGGTGGATTGGGTGCGCTGGCAGGTCGCCAACTGCTACATGGGCCGGGTCGGGATGATCAACTCCGGCGGCGCCTCAACCGGTAAGGGCGACCTCGGCGAGGCCGTCCGCACCGCCGTGATCAACAAGCGCGGCGGCGGCATGGGGCTGATCTCCGGGCGCAAGACCTTCCAGCGTCCGATGAAGGAAGGCGTCGAGCTGTTCCACGCGATCCAAGACACCTACCTCTGTAAGGACATCAGGGTGGCTTGAGGGCATCTTTGTCGGGAATTGGGAATCCGTGACTAATTGAGTAATAGAGTAATAGAATGAGCGAGTTGAGAATGCTCCCGCTGGGGCGATTCTCAACTCGAGGATTCTAGTAGTCTATTGCTCTAGTATTCATGGACTCTCAATCCCCTACAGTCATCCCCCCGGCGGCTAGTCGCTCGCCCCCAGCGCCCGATCCAGGTTGAAGGCGGCGCTGATCAGGCTGATGTGGGTAAACGCCTGCGGGAAGTTGCCCAACGCCTCGCCCTGCGGCCCCGTCTCTTCCGCGTAGAGGCCGAGGTGGTTGGCGTAGCCCAGCATCTCCTCGAACATCAGCCGCGCGATGCGCAGGCGCTGCGGGTCGCGGCGGCCGGCGCGGGCCAGCGCCTCCACCAGCCAGAAGGTGCACATGTTGAACGAGCCTTCCTCGCCTTCCAGACCGTCATCGGTCTCGTAGACGTTGTAGCGGAAGACCAGGTTGTTCTCGACCAGTCCGCCGTCGGCTGGCGGCTTCAGTGTGGCGTCGATCGTGCTCAGCATCCGCGGATCGTTCGGCGAGATGAAGAAGACCAGCGGCATGATGAGGTTGGAGGCGTCCAGGGAGTCGCTGGTGTAGTGCTGGACGAAGGCCTGCCTCTTTTCGCTCCACCCCTGCTCGAAGATCTGTTCATAGATCTGGTCGCGGACCGCGAGCCAGCGGGCTCGATCGGCGGGCAGCGACCGCTTGTCGGCCAGGCGGATCGCCCGATCGAGGGCGACCCAGCACATGAGCTTCGAGTAAACGAAGTGCTGGCGCGGGCCGCGGACTTCCCAGATCCCCTCGTCTTCCCTGTGCCAGTTGTCGCAGACCCACTCGATCATCCGGCGCACCCAGACCCAGCCGTCATAAGCGATCGGCGTCCCGTACTTGTTGAACAGGTAGATCGAGTCCATCAGCTCACCGTAGATGTCGATCTGCAACTGGTTGTAGGCGCCGTTGCCGACACGCACGGGGCGTGATCCGCGATAACCCTCGAGGTGGTCGAGCGTCTCCTCGTTGAGCTCGTGACGCCCGTCGATGCCGTACATGATCTGCAGCGATCCGTCGGGCTCGGGCTCGCGGATCCGCTGCCGCAGGTACTGCCCGAAGCGGGCGGCCTCCTCGGTGAACCCGACACGCAGAAAGGCGTAGAGCGTGAATGCCGCATCCCGTATCCAGGTGTAGCGGTAATCCCAGTTGCGGCCGCCGCCGATCGCTTCCGGCAGGCTGCAGGTCGGTGATGCGACGATGGCACCCGTCGGCTCGAAGGTCATCAGCTTGAGCGCCAGCACCGAGCGGTGCACCGCCTCGCGCCAGCGACCGGTGTAGGTGCAACCGTTCAGCCAGTGCCTCCACCACTCCACGGTGTTGTGGAAGAGCGCGAACTCCTCCTCCGCGGGGAGGGTCGGGCCGCAGCCCGCGGCTGCCTCGATCTCGCGCAGGGCAAAGACCGCCGTCTGGCCCCGCTGCAACGAGAACTGCGCCATCACGCCCGAGTCCACCCGGCGCAGCGGGATCTCGGTCGCCAGGCCCATGCTCAAACCCGGCGCGTGGAAACTGGCGCCGTCCGCTGTGATGTCGGTCGTGTGCTCGTCTCGCGCGTAGTTGAAGGCGGGCCGGCACTCCATGCGGAACGTCATCGAGCCGCGTACGATCTGTACGCGACGGATCAGCCAGTGGCTCCCGCGCTCGCCCTGCCGCAGACCCACCGGCATGTAGTCGATGACCTGGCCGACCCCGTCCGGCGACAAGAACCGAGTGACGAGGACGTTGGTGTCGGGCCAGTAGTATTGCTTGCGGGTGATGTTGCCGCCGTCTACGGGGGCGATCTTGAAATGGCCGCCCCGCTGCTCGTCGAGGATCGCCGCGAACACGCTCGGCGAGTCGAAGTGGGGGTAGCAGTACCAGTCGATCGACCCGTCTACGCCGACCAACGCCGCGCTGTGCATGTCCCCGACGACGCCGTACTCTTCGATCGGCTTGTAGGTCATCCCGCCCGCTCGCTTGTTCGTGGAACCCCGGTCACGTGGAACAATCTCGAATGGGACGCTGTTCCCGGCGTCGGCTAGCGCCTCGCGTCCCGCAGAATCTCCCGCGCCGCGTTGTAACCCGGCGTGCCGGTGACCCCGCCGCCCGGGTGTGTCCCGGCGCCGCAGAGGTAGAGGCCAGCCAGCGGTGCGCGATAGCGGGCCCAGCCGGGCACCGGCCGCATCAGGAACAGCTGGTCCAGCGTCATCTCGCCGTGGTAGATGTTCCCCTCGGTCAGTCCGAACACCGCCTCCAGATCCAAGGGCGTCAGCACCTGGCGGTGCAAGACGGCCGCTTCGAGGTTCGGCGCATAGCGTGACAGCGTCTCCACGACCCGGTCGCCCAGCGCCTCGCGCTTGGCGTCGTCCCAGACTCCGCCCTTCAGGTCGTAGGGAGCGTACTGAACCAGTATCGACATGACATGCTTCCCGGCGGGCGCCAGGCTGTCGTCGGTCAGCGATGGGATCACGGCCTCCAGATAGGGCTCGCGCGAGAAATCGCCGTACTTCGCGTCGTCGAAGGCACGTTCCAGGTAATCGAGGCTGGGGCTGACGGATATCAGACCGCGCAGGTGCGGACCCGCGCCCGGCAGGCAAGCGAAGTCCGGCAGCTCGCCCAGCGCCAGGTTCACCCGGGCGCAGACGCCCTTGAAGCGTATGTTGCGCACCCGACGCAGGAACTCGACGTCGAGGTTCATCGGGTCCAGGAGATCGCAGTAGGTCCGCTTCGGGTCGACGCCCGAGACGACGAGCCGGCCGGCGATCTCCTCGCCGCTCACCAACGCTACGCCGGTTGCCCGGCCGTCCTCGACAGTGATCCGTTCCACCCAGGCGTTCGTCCTGATCGTGGCCCCGTGGCCCTGCGCCGCTTTCGCCAACGCCGCGGCCAGACCGCCGATACCGCCGCGCGCGCGCAACGCCGATCGCAGTGCGCCCTCTCGCGTGCCGATGTGCTGGTGGAGGAACAGGTGGGCCGTTCCCGCCGCCATCGGCCCTTGAGACATCCCGGTGATACCGGCAGCGCCCAACGTACCCTTCAGCAGGTCGGTCTCGAACCACTCGTCCAGCAGCTCGACCACCGTCATCGGCAGAATGCGCAGCACCTCGACCATGTCCCGCTTGCCCAACCGTCGCAGGCGGCCGGCCAGGCGCAGCATCACCCAGTTGTCCTTCAGCTTCTTCGAGAGGACGTCGGGCGGCGTCGTCTCGGCGACCGTTTCGAGCAGCCGGCTGGCCTTGGCGACGAGGGCGGTGAAGCCGGGCCAACCCGCGGCGTCCGCCGGCGACAGCTCGCCTATCGACGTGGCCGTGTCAGCGGGCTTACGCCACAGTAGCAGGTGCTCACCATTGGGGCCGGGCGCGAACACGGTCGGGTCCAACGGCAGAACTTCGAGTCCGTGCGCGGCGAGCCGGAGGTCGGCGACCACCGCTGGGTGGAGCCGCGTGATACTGTGGGCGCCCGTATCGAACTTGAATCCCGGATGAATCTCCTCGGTGACCGTCGCTCCGCCGATCAGCTCGCGGCGCTCCAGAACCAGCACCCGGCGTCCAGCCTTGGCCAGATACGCCGCGGTGACCAGCCCGTTATGTCCCGCGCCGATAACGATGGCATCGTAGGTGTCGTTCATCGCTACCAGTCCTTCAGGATGTTGAGCGCCGCCAGACGACCGGAGGCGCCGGTGATGCCGCCGCCCGGATGTGTGCCCGACCCGCACTGGTAGTAGCGCTTGATCGGCGTACGGTAGTCGGCCCACGGATGCGCGGGTCGATTGAAGAACAACTGGTGCAGCGACAGCTCGCCGTGGAAGATGTTGCCCTGCGTGAGTCCGTACTCTTCTTGCATCTCCCACGGGGTCACCACGTGCCGGTGGAGGATCGCTCGTTTGAGGTTCGGCGCGAATTCAGTCAAGGTATCGACCACGGCATCGCCGAACGCCTCGCGCTGCGTGTCGTCCCAGCCGCCCTTCAATTCAAACGGTGCGTACTGGCAGAATATCGACATCACGTGCTGGCCCGGCGGCGCCATCCCCGGGTCGATCATCGATGGGATGATGATGTCCATGTAGGGGTGCCGGGAGAAACTCCCGTACTTCGCGTCGTCGTAGGCGCGTTCCATGTACTCGATGCTGGGGCTGATCGATATCGCGCCGCGCAGATGCGGACCGACGCCCGGCCGGCAGGTGAGATTGGGCAGCTCGCTCAACGCCAGGTTCACCTTGCCCGAGGAACCGCGGATCTTGTAGCGGCGAATCGCGTCTACGAAGTCGGACGGCAGATCTTTGCTGTCGACCAGCTTGAGAAACGAGAGCTTGGGATCGACACCGGAGACCACAACCCGGGCGTAGATCTCGTCGCCACCGTCGAGCGCTACTCCCACCGCCCGCCCGGATTTCACGATGACTCGCTCGACCACCGTCTCGGTGCGGATCTCGGCCCCGCGCTCGCGCGCCGCGGCGGCGATCGCCTCGCTCACCGCGCCCGTCCCGCCCTTGGCGAAGCCCCAGGCCCGAAACACACCATCGATCTCACCCATGTAGTGGTGCAGCAGCACGTAAGCCGTACCCGGCGAGCGGACGCCGAGGAACGTGCCGATGATGCCGCTGGCCGACATGGTGGCCTTCAGCGGCTCGGTCTCGAACCACTCGTCCAGGTAGTCGGCCGCGCTCATCGTCATGAGCTTGCAGAGCGCATAGAACTGCTCCGCCGGCAGCCCCCGGTAGTGTTTGCTCAGTTTCAACATGCTGCGGAGGTCTTTGGGGCTCAGCGAGGTGGGGTCCGGCGGTACGATGCCGAGGATCGGCTTCATAGCGAACGCCAGGTGGTACATCAGCTTGCCGAAGTCGTCGTAGGCCTCGGCGTCTTTCGGCGAATGACGGTAGAGCTCGCGCCGCGTCAGGTCGTGATCCGCCCAGCGCACCAGATGGTCGCCGTTGGGTAGCGGTGTGAGCGTGCTTTCCAAGGGCAGCAGCTCGAGGCCGTGGCGCGGCAGCTCGAGCTCGCGGATGATCTCCGGCCTCAATAGGCTCACGACGTAAGAGAGCGACGAGAACTTGAAGCCGGGGTAGATCTCCTCGGTGACGGCCGAGCCACCGACCCGAGGGCGCTGCTCCAGCACGACGACGCGCTTTCCCGCCCGGGCCAGATAGGCCGCTGTCACCAGTCCGTTGTGGCCGCCGCCGATGATCACGGCATCGTATCGTTTCTCCGCGCCCATCTTCAGCTCCGTTTCCTGGCCGGGTCAAAGAAGGGAAGATCGACGACCCGTGCTGCCGCCTTCTTTCGCTGATGCTCGACCGTCACTTCCATCTCGAGCCGCGTGCCGCGCTCCGCGCTCGCCGAGCGCAGGTGGGCCAGCGCGACATATTTCTTCAGCGTCGGCGACCAGCAGCCGCTCGTCGCGTAGCCGACCTGACCCTTACTGCTGTAGACCGGGGTGCTCGTCCGCCAGGCTACGCTGGGGAGCTGTGGCGGTAGTCCGAACGCTCCGTAGACTCTCTCCAGCGACTCCCACTCCACCACCAGCCCCTTGAGCTGCCAGGCCGGACCGCGACGCCACTCCTCCAAGAGCACACTTCGGCCGACGAACTGTCCCTTCTCCAACCGCACGGTCCAGCCCAGGCCGAGCTCGAAGGGTGACGATTTCCGCGACTCGATCAGCGCCCGGTTCGCCGGTACGTAGTCGACGCCGAGCAGTAGCAGGCCCGCTTCGATCCGCGCCATATCCAGGGCCAGGATCCCGGCCGGGGTGATGCCGTACGGCCTTCCCCCTGTCATCAGCGCGTCCCACAGGCCTACGGCGTACTCGGCATCGACCCAAATCTCGTAACCCAGATCGCCCGTGTAGCCAGTTCGGGTGATCGTGACGGGAACACCCTTGATGCGCGCGAAGGTGAGGCGGAAATACTTGAGCTCGTCGATCTTCGCGTCCGAGACGTGCCGCAGTATGTCGCGCGCCGTCGGACCCTGCAGCGCGAGCGCCGCCATCGAATCCGATCTGTCTTCGATCGTCACCCGCAGGCCGGCGGCGTTGTCTGACAGCCAGCGAAGGTTCGGTTCCGCCGACGTGAGGCGAAAGCTGTCGTCGCCGAGTCTCTGCAACGTTCCATCGTCTATGACCTTGCCCGCTCCATCGCACCACGGCCCGTACATGACCTGGCGCTCCGCGCACTTCTCCACGTCGCGCGTCAGTACATGGTTGAGCAGGCGCTCCGCGTCGGAACCGCGGACCTCATACTTGTATAGCGGCGATACGTCGATCAACGCGGCGGCGCTGCGAATCGCGTAGTACTCCCGGTCGGGGGTCAGCTCGTACGAGCTCGCCGCCAGGTAACCCGCCCAGCGCCGCCAGTTCTGAGCCTGGCAGAGTTGACCGGTCCGCGCGTGGAACGGTGTGCCTCTGAGCATCGGCTATCTCTCTCTAAATCAGGCCGTTATGGGAGGCTATCGGACTGAGGCTGGAGACAACTTAGGCGGGCCGGCAGGTCGGGGAAACCCGTCGGAGCTCCCGGGCCGCGCTGGCATCCAAACCCGCGACGAGGTCTGGTCGCCGATCGCCAGGCCCGGTATCTTGCCCCCGATCCACAGGCTCGAGAGCAACGCCCATAGCCCTGGCGGTCCCAGGTTCTCGTGTTCGAGATCAGGAAAGGCGAGCGATGAAGGAACTAGGCAGTCTGATTCGGGCGCCGCTGAAGTACCGGTTCGGCTTTCTGTTTTTGGCACTGCTCATGTTACTGGCACTCCCCGCTATCCTGCCTGGCAGATTGGAAGACTACGCCACGCCCGTCCTGTTCACCCTCGTGATCACCAGCGGTGTCGCGACCGTCGGCGATCGCCGGAGCGCGCTCATCGCGGCCTTGGCGCTCGCGGTCCCGGCGCTAGTGTTGCTTTGGCTGGATCCCGTATTGCCGACTCACACGCTTTCGCTGGTCGGCGGGTTCATGATATTGGCGTTTCTCGCCTACGCTGCGGCGGCGATTCTGCTGCACGTGATCGGTGCCCGCAGAGTCGACCTCGAGGTCATCTACGCCGCGATCTGCGTGTACTTGCTGCTGGCTATTCTCTGGGGTGTCGCCTATCCGCTGGTCGAGGGGCTAGCGCCGGGGTCGTTCAACCTGCCCGACGCTATGCAAGTCGGTTCTTCTACTGGAAGGGAATCCCAACCGTTCATTTACTACAGCTTCGTCACGATCACCACGTTGGGGTACGGTGACATCACCCCGGCCTCGCAGCTTGCACGCCTGCTGGCCTATTTCGAGGCTGTGCTGGGTCAGTTATTCCTGGTGATCCTGATCGCGCGTCTCGTCGGTCTGTACACGGCCCAGGAGTTTGCCGCGCTGCAACAGCGGGGCGACAGGCACGATGGCTGACGCCGCGCTATCCGCGGCTATCTGTTGTCTTCCCGGATGGGACGCGGCATTATACTCGCGCCAACCAACAGGAGCGGAGTCTATCTGTGTCTGCCTATAAGCGAATCAGCGACAGGCTGCGCGGCGGTGGCCATGTCCTTCTGGACGGTGCTACCGGCAGCGAGTTAGTGCGGCGCGGCGTCCGCTGGCGTGGCCACGGGCTGCGCACCGACGCCGCGGTGGTGCAGGCCGTTCATGAGGAATATATCGCGGCCGGCGCCGAAGTGATCCGCACCAACACCTTCCAACTCAACCCGCGCATCTACCTGAACGTTTACCGCGACCGCGACCACATGCGCCACATCGGCGCGCCCGGGGTCGAGACGCGCGCCCAGGATCTGACCCGTAAGGCGGTGGAGGCGGCGCGGGCGGCGCGGGCGGCGCGGGAAGCGCGGGGGAGCGACGTCGCCATCGCCGGCGTCATGGCCCCGTTGGAGCACTGTTACCGGCCCGATCTGGCACCGGCGGCCGGGCAGGCGAAGGCCGAGCATTCCGAGATGGCCGTGATATTCGCCGATGCGGGTGTCGATCTCCTGCTCCTCGAATCGATGAACACGATCGCCGAGGCCCGTGCGGCCACGGAAGCCGCCCTCGCGACAGGGCTCCCCGTCTGGGTGAGCTTCGTGACGGGGCCGGAAGGCGAGATTCTGAGTGGCGAGTCGCTGGTCGAGGGGGTCAGGACGGCCGAGTCACTGGGTGCCGAGGCGGTCCTCGTGAATTGCGCGCCGCCGGAGGACGTGACGAGCGCGTTGAGCAAGATGAGGAGCGCTTGCGAGGGTGTGATCGGTGGCCTCGCGCAGATCGGCAAGTTCGACCCGCCTTCCTGGAAGTTCGAGTTCCACCCTCGCTTCAGTGAGACCGATCTGTGGCCGCCCGACCGCTACGCGGCGCGCGCGGTGGGTTGGCGGGAGATCGGTGCACAGGTGATCGGCGGTTGCTGCGGCACGGGCCCGGACCACATCCGAGCGCTCAAGGAGGTCCTGTGAGCGGTTACGAGGCGATTCGCGAGCGGCTTTTCGCAGGCGGCCTGGTCATCCTGGACGGCGGCATCGGGACCGAGATTTTGCGTCGCGATCTGACCTGGTCGGATCATCAGGTCATCGACCGGCCGGACGCCATCCGAGGATTGCATGAAGACTATATCCGTGCCGGCGCCGACGTGATCACGACGAACTCGTTCCAGCTGGCGAAGCGCAGCTTCCTCGGTCATTTCCGGGACGAAGCGCACATGCGGCACATCGGTGTCGCCGGGCTCGAGCACCGGGCGGCGCAGATGCTCGCGGCCTCCGTAGATCTCTGCAAGCAGGCTCGGGCCAACGTCGGTGCCGATCACCCCGTGGCGATCGCCGGCGCCGTTACCACTCTCGAATGGTGCTTCCGGCCGGACTTGGCCCCTACCGTCGACCAGATGCGCGCCGAGTACCATGAGATTATGGAGGTGATGGCTGACGCCGGCGCCGACCTCATCCTGCTGGAAACGGTGAACAGCGTCACCGAGGCCCGGATCGGACTCGAAGCGGCTCGACAGGCAAACATGTATTGCTGGGTGGGCTTCGTCTGCGACGAGCAAGGTGCCCTGTTCACCGGTGAGACGTTGGCAGACGCCGAGCGAGCGCTCGCTCCCCTGGAGCCCGACGTGATCCTGGTGAACTGCATACCGCCCGACGATGCGACCGCCGGGCTGCGCGAGTTGCGTGGCGCCCGCAGCGGGCCGTGCGGTCTCTACCCGCACATCGGTCGCTTCGATCCGCCCGAATGGCATTTCACCGACGAGTACCCGCCGGCGAAGCTTCTCAAAGAAGCCAGGCGATGGAAGGAGATGGGGGCCCAGGTGATCGGCGGCTGCTGCGGCACGACACCCGACCATATCGCGGTCATAGCCAAGGGGCTGAAGGGCGTTTAAGCGGGAGGATCGAGATGGTCGCCCATCAATCGAGTCGTTTCAATTTCCGCGGCCCGAAGTGCGGCAACACCACGTGCCAGACCGGCGAGATGCGGGCGACCGGCGGCTTCTGGAGCAAGATCTTCGATGTGCAGAGCCGCAAGTTCGCCACGGTGACCTGTGACCGCTGTAAGTTCACCGAGTTCTACAAGGCCGAGACCGGCGCGCTGGGCAATATCTTCGATCTGTTCACCAACTAGTTGGACGGTACGATGGTCGCCAAAGCACCGTCGATCGCGGCGCTGCTGGCCGTGGTCGCTCTGTTCCCCTGCGAGTCCGGTGCGCAGACTCCCGAACTGACGCCCGAACTCTTGTCCGGACTCGGCTTCCGCTCGATCGGGCCAGCCGTCACCGGCGGCCGGATCCACGACGTGGAGGCGCTGCCCGACGACCCCTCGACGATCTACCTGGCCACCGCCTCGGGCGGCATCTGGAAGTCCACGAACAAGGGGACGACCTGGACGCCGATCTTCGACGGCCAGCCGGTCAGCACGTTTGGTGATCTGGCCATCGCGCCGTCGAACCCGGACGTCATCTGGGCGGGGAGCGGTGAACAGAACAATCGGCAGAGCACCTCGTGGGGGAACGGCGTCTACCGTAGCACCGACGGCGGCGCGACCTGGTCTCACCTGGGGCTCGCCGAGACCCGGCACATCGGCAAGCTGGTCGTCCACCCGGATGACCCTGACATCGCTTACGTGGCGGCGCTCGGCAACCTGTGGGCCCCGAGCCGGGCGCGCGGCGTATACATGACGACGGACGGCGGCGTCAGCTGGAGCCAGGTGCTGTTCGTCGACACCCTGACCGGCGTCGTCGATCTGGTCATGGATCCCTCCGACCCCGGCGTGCTCTACGCCGCAGCCTACCAACGCCTGCGCCGGGCCTGGGGGTTCAACGGGGGAGGTCCGGGAAGCGGGATCTTCAAGACGACGGATGGCGGCCGCCGCTGGCGGCGGCTCGAGAACGGCATCCCGGCTGGCGACCTGGGGCGGATCGGTCTGGCGATCGCGGCCACGAAGCCTGAGGTGCTCAACGCGACCATCGAGCACGCCACGGAGTCCGGCACCTATCGGAGCGAGGACGGCGGCGCGACGTGGGAGAAGGTGAGCCGTGTGAACCAGCGGCCCATGTACTACAGCCATATCTTCATCGATCCGACGGACGACGGCCGCGTCTACTCCCTCGCGACCTCCTTATATATGAGCGAGGACGGTGGGCACACGTTCCGGACGCTGCCGACCCGGCCCACCTACGACGTCGGCGTGCACAGCGATTTTCACTCGCTGTGGATCGACCCCAACGATTCCCGTCACTTCTACCTGGCCGGTGACGCCGGACTGTACGAGACATGGGACCGCGGCGCGACCTACGTCCGCATCAACAACCTGCCGATCGGCCAGTTCTACGCCGTCGCCGTCGACTTGCGCGACCCGTACTACCTGTATGGCGGCATGCAGGACAACCATTCTTGGCTCGGCCCGAGCCGGACGCGCCACTGGATCGGGATCATCAACGACGATTGGCGGCAGATCGGGTTCGGCGACGGCATGTACCATCAGGCGGATCCCAGCGACCACCGCTACGTCTACGGGGCAGCGCAGAACGGGAACCTGGTGAGGCTCGATCCCGAGACCGGCGATCACCTGGACATACGCCCGGTGCCGCCGGAGGGCGAGCCGCCCTACCGCTTCGACTGGGTCACGCCGGTTCTGCTCTCTCAGCACGACCCCAGCGTGGTCTACCTCGGCGGCAATCGAACCTTCATCTCGCGCGATCGCGGAGAGAGTTGGGAGCGCACGGAAGACCTGACGCGCGGCATCGATCGCGACACGCTGTCGCTGATGGGAGTGCCGGGCTCCGCGCCGATGCTGTCGAAAAACGACGGGACTTCATCGTTCGGCGAGATAACGACGATCGCAGAGTCTCCACTCGATCCCCAGGTCCTCTGGGTCGGCAGCGACGATGGCAGCGTTCAGGTCTCCCGTGATGCTGGCGCCTCCTGGGCTGAGGTCTCTCACAACATCGCGGATCTCGCGGCCGGCACCTACGTGAGTCGTGTCATCGCGTCGGCGAGTGCGGTGGGCACGGCGTATGTGACGTTCGACGCGCACCGCGATGGCGACTTCGCGCCGTACGTCTACAAGACGGTCGACTTCGGCTCAAGTTGGATGAAGCGGACCGCCGGGCTGCCGGGCGAGGGCTCGGTCAACGTGATCCGCGAGCACCCCCAGAACCCGAGCCTGCTGTTTCTCGGCACGGAGCAGGCTCTCTTCCTGTCGGTCGACGCAGGGGAGCGTTGGGTACGTTTCATGCCCAACCTGCCCACCACGCTGTACGACGACCTGGTGATCCATCCACGTGACGATGACCTCATCGTCGCCACGCACGGCCGCAGCATCTGGATCCTCGACGACCTCGGCCCGCTGGTGAACTGGACGGCGGAAGTGTCTTCGTCGGCTGCGCACCTCTTCCCGGTTCGCCGGGCCACCATCTACCAGTACTGGAAGGACACGTCTTATCGTGGCCAGGCCGCCTACGCCGGTGAGAACCCGGCCGATGGCGCGATCCTCAGCTACTACCTCGGCCGGCCGGTGAGCGACGCGAGCATCTTCGTGCTCAACGAGCGGGGCCAGGTGGTCCGGCGGCTCGAAGCGCCGGGAGCGGCCGGGGTGATCCACCGGGTCAATTGGGACCTGCGGCACGAACCGCCGCCCTTCCAGGAAAGCGGCGAGGAGAGCGGGGCACTGCCAATCCTCCCGCGCCCCGTCACGCCGCGTGGGCCGTTCGTCGCCCCCGGCACCTACACGGTCACGCTGCGGGCGGGCGGCGCCCGGTCGAGCCAGACGCTCGAGGTGGTCGGCGATCCGCTCCTCCCGCTCAGCGAGGATGACTGGCGCGATCGGGAGGTTTTCCTGCTGGCGCTGCTCGATCTACAGCGTCGGGCCTGGGACGGCGAAGCGCGGGCCGACTCGCTGGCCAAGCAACTGGGCGGAGAGAGCGATTCGGCCGCCGAGCTCGTCCGGCGCCTGCATGGGATCCGATCGAGCGTGTACCGACTGGCCGGCGCCTTCAACGGCTCGGGCGTGAGGCAGGGAAGTCTCTACCCGCCGACCCAAGCCCACAGGCAGCAGATGAAGGAACTGGAGCAGCGCCTCGCCCGCGCTCTGGACGAGCTCGGTCCGCCCGACTGAGCTTGCAACCGATCGCGTCTATGAGCGCTACGAGCACCAAGTCTTGCAGGCTATGCCGGCGCAGTTCAGCACCTATCGCTCGGGTGCTCGGTGTGTGCAGCGACTGCCTGCGTACGCGGTTCCCCGAGACGCGATCGTGGGTGAGCGAGGCTCATGCCGAATGCCGGGCCGCTTTCGACCTGCCGCCCGCACCGCCGCGCCATGCGAGCGGTGTACGGTGCAACCTCTGCGTCAACGAGTGCATCATCGGGGAAGGCGAGCGGGGGTTTTGCGGCCTGCGCGTCGTGCAGGGCGGCAAGCTGAGGCACCGCGCCGGCACGCCGGCACGTGGGCTCCTCCAGTGGTACCGTGACCCGCTACCGACCAATTGCGTCGCCGATTGGGTCTGCGAAGGTCGCGAGCACCCGGGCTGCCATAACCTCGCGGTCTTCTACGAAAGCTGCACGGCGAACTGTCTCTTCTGCCAGAACTGGCACTTCCGTTTGGCTTCGCCGTTGAAGGGCCGCACGCTGAGCGCCGCACAGCTGGCCGCGGCCGCTGACTCTCGCACCTTCTGCGTCTGCTACTTCGGCGGTGATCCCGCCTCGCAGCTGCCCCACGCCCTCGCCGCCTCCAAGCTGCTGGCCGAGCGCGGGGTGCGCGTCTGCTGGGAGACCGCCGGTACCATGCATCCCAAGCTGCTCGACGCCGCGCTCGAGTACTCCTTCAAGTCCGGTGGCTGCGTCAAGTTCGACTTGAAGGCCTTCGATGAAGGAGTCCACGTCGCGCTCACCGGCATTTCCAACCGTCGGACGCTGAGCAACTTCAAACGCGCCGCCGCCCGTTTCCAAGCTCGGGCGGGACCACCGCTGCTCGTAGCGAGCACCCTGCTCGTGCCCGGCTATGTGGAAGCCGACCAAGTAGGCAAGATCGCCGAGTTCATCGCCTCCAGCGATCCGCGCATCCCGTATTCGCTGCTCGCTTTCGCACCCAACTTCGCCATGGGCGATTTGCCCTTCACTCCGGCGCGCCAGGCACGTGAGGCCGAGGCAGCCGCCCGCGCCGCCGGCCTCGTCAACGTCAGGATCGGCAACCGGCACCTCTTGGATCTGGGGGATGCCGGCTAGGCGGCTTTGTTGCGTCACTCGTCCGGGAATCGCATCTTCACTCTCTGTGGGGTAGCTTCCCAAAAATCTCGTGGACCTGTAGCCTGTCGCTCGGCATGTCCGAATACCTAGACGCTTTCCAGACCGAGTTGGCCGACCAGTACGCCATCGAAGGCGAGATCGGCCGTGGTGGGATGGCGACGGTCTACCTGGCGCAGGATCTGAAGCACGACCGCCGTGTCGCCGTAAAGGTCCTGCTACCGGAGCTGTCCACATCGCTGGGCTCACAACGCTTCTTGCGCGAGGTCAAGATCGCCGCCGGCCTGCAGCACCCTCACATCTTGCCGATCTACGACTCCGGAGAGGCGGCGGGTCTTCTGTATTACGTGATGCCCTACGTGGAGGGGCAAACGCTGCGTGAGCGGCTGGAGCGCGAGACGCAACTGCCGATCGATGACGCGGTTCAGATCGTGCGGGACGTGGCCAACGCTTTGAGCTATGCGCACAAGCGTGGGATCGTGCACCGCGATATCAAGCCCGAGAACATTCTGATCTCGGAGGGCTACGCCGTCGTCGCCGATTTCGGCATCGCGCGCGCGCTGGAGGAAGCCGGCGGCGACCGGCTGACGCAGACCGGCGTGGCCATCGGCACACCGGCCTATATGAGCCCGGAACAGGTCAAGGAGGGCTCCCAGGTCGACGGCCGCAGCGACCTCTACAGCCTGGGCTGCGTGCTGTACGAGATGCTGGCAGGGCAGCCGCCGTTCAGCGGCGCTACCCCTCAGGTGATCATGGCCCGGCACGCACTCGACCCGGTCCCGCCGCTGCGCACCGTGCGCTCGACGGTGCCCGACTCCGTGGAATGGGCCGTCGCCAAGACTCTCGCCAAGGTGCCCGCTGATCGTTTCTCGTCGAGCGAACAACTGATTCAGGCACTCGTGACGCAGCCGGGTATCGAGCGGCCGGACCTCGGGTACGGCGCGCCGGGTGGCCGGGCCGAGCCCTCTTTCTTCGACGAGCTGAAACGGCGCCGTGTCTATCAGGCGGCGATTCTCTACGTGGCGATCGGCTTCGGTCTCGTCGAGGTCGCCGACCTCACTTTCCCGGTCCTCGGTCTGCCGTCCTGGCTTTACAGCCTGGTCGTCATCGGCGCGCTCATCGGCTTCCCTGTCGCCCTGGTGATGGCCTGGATGTACGACCTGACGACCAGCGGCTTGCGGCGCACGTCGCCATCCTGGCGACGGGCCACTCCACCACAGCCTAGGACATCCGCCGCGGTGGCAAGGCCGTCGGGGGCGGCCGAAGGCGTGGCTGTCGGAACTACACTGCGCATCACTCCCGAGCTGGACCGGGTCGCGGAGAGGCCGACGACGCCGGCCTACGGCGTCACCCCGGCGCCACCCATCTTTCCGAGGGAACCATCACCACTGCTGACCAGCAAGGTGGGCCTGACTTCGCTGCTCGCCCTGGCCTTCTTCGTCAACTGGCTGGAAACCTCGCTGGAAACCTGGCTGTTCGACGGCTCGGGGTTCATCGCGGAGCTCAGGCACCAGACGGCGCACGCCATTCACTGGCTCGAGGGGAACTTCAGCTTCGAGTATCATGATGTGACCAACAACATCGCCACCATCGGTTACTCGATATCATACTTCTTCGTTTTCCCGCTCTTGCTTGTCGTCGTCGGCCTGGCGCTGGCGCGTCGCCCCTCGATTCGGCCCTACAGGGTATTCTCGTTGGCCGTACTCTTCGACTATCTCGTCAGCCTGCCGTTCTTCCTCGTCTTCGCGGTTCCGGAGCGTTGGGCCTACTCGGAATCGGGCGCGATGTTGCTGTCCGATAGGTGGTCCTCGCAGTTGATCGAAGCGGTGCGGCCGATCAGCGGTCTCGACAATTGCTTTCCCAGCTTCCATGTGTCACTCACGGTCGTGCTGATCATAGTGTGCTTCCTGTACGGCATGCGTTTCCGCTGGTCCGTGCTCGCACTTGGGGCCACGATCGTACTCTCGACTTTCGTACTGGGAATCCACTGGCTGGCTGACATCGTCGCCGGCCTCGCGGTCGGCAGCCTCAGCGTAGCGTTGGCTCTCAAGGTCGACGGGCGGATCCCCGAGGTGGAATGGCACTACCTGGACTTGGCATTGGATAGTGAAGTCCCGGCCCCTGAATGATGGGCGGACATAAGCCTGCGGTGGTCCTCCGGGAAGTGGGTTGAAATGAAGGGTTACGGCTCAGGATTCGTTCTACCGTGGTTGGCGGTCGCTGCCGGACTCGCTGCGACGCCGGCCCTCCATGCTCAGGAACAGGTCACCTTCATCGAGGTCTCGCTCGATGAGGAGACCCGACGCGCCGACGAGAAGCTACGGCGCTATCTGGGTCGGGAAGCGGATATAGTGTTCGTGTCGGAGCGACCGCTCGAATACGGCGCGGTCATCAACCGGCTGGCCAACTGGAACGTCGACAAAGGCCACTTCCTGGCACGCGTCACCCCCTACGCCTTCGTCGCTGCCGAGATGCTGGGCGCCGACCTGGAGATCCTAGCCACTTACGTCAGCTCGGCGACCGGCAGTACGACCTACCACTCGTACTTCGTGGTCAACCGCGGGGCTTTCGCCTACCGGCCCGATCTGGCCAACGTGGTCGAATATCTCCGCAACCTCGACCAGCCGGCGGACTACATCTACCACAACAAGTTCAGTACATCTAGCTACTTCTTGCCGTCGCTCTTCTTCCGCAGCCACGGCATCTACAACATGGCGGAGTCCACGGAGTACCACACCGCCATCAACAGCAGGAAGCTGGGTGACAGCAGCTCGGGACTGGTGCGAAGCGTGGCGCTCGGCGATTCCGACCTGGCCGCCGTCTGGGACGGAACCAAGACGAAGTTCGAGACGACCGACAGCCTCTATGAGCGTTATGGCAGCCGCATACACTTCATACAGCTGCCTACGACGTTGCCGAACGATCTGCTCGTCGGCTCGGCCACGATGGATTCGACGACCCGCGCCGCTATCCGGGAGGCGATCCGTGCGATGGGTGACGCGGAGATCGATGAGGGCGATTTCCTGACCTGGAGGGACATCAACAGCGCGCCCGACGCGCGGCAGGCGCTGGCGGACCTACGCTGGCTGGCACGCGAGCGACCGGCGCCGGTGACGGTCGATGTGCGCCGCTCGGGCGCCGGCGGGTCGGTCCCCGAGGCGTACCTCGAGGCGGCGCGGCAAGCGGTGCGCCTGTCCGGCACGGAGTTCGTGGGATACGATGACGACTTCCACGCGCATCGCGACTACGTCTGGACGCTGGAACTGATTCACGACGGGGCGGTCACGCTCACCAGCCGGATCATCGGCTCCGATATCGACGATCAGGAGTTCCAGATCAGCTTCAAGGACACGGAGGACCTGACGCGGCGAATCGGCGCTCTCATCCATTCACGCATGCACCGAATTCGCTACGTCTGGCCGTACAGGGCCGAGCAGCCGACGGTGATCCGTGATGTGAGCTTCAGTATTCCCCGCGAGTCGATCGTCAAGGTGCGACGGATCAGCTGGCTCGATGCTCAGCGCAATTACTTCCTCGAGGACGCCGAGTTCGATGCTCAGGTCGGCCATTCCGATTTCTTCCGCTTCGAGCTCTACCCCAACTTCATCCCGACAGACGACGCGGTTTTCGGATTCGATCCGATGAGCAACGTATCCTACCGGGTGATCCTCATCCGGCCGGAGTTGGAGCGGCCAGTGTTCCGCGCCCTGACGATTACTTTCATCGTGCTGCTGACCGTGGCGGCCGTCGCGGCGTTCGCCGCTGTCTGGCGGCGCAGAGCCTACGCCACCTACGATACGGCGGGGCTCACGCCGCCGAGCTCACTCGGTTAGCGGATTGCGACGATGAGTGGGCGACCGTCCAGTCCAGCGGGGTAGGGCACTCCCGCCAGCGCGGCGAGAGTCGGGGCCATGTCGACGGTTCGAGCCGCTTCGTCAGTCGCGCCGCTGGGTACCCCGGGCCCCATGAAGATGAGCGGCACGTGACGGTCGTAGTAGTAGCATGTGCCGTGAGTGGTGGCGTCGGCCGAGCTGTGCGCTCCTTCGATGTAGCGGATGACCAGGCCGAGCGACCCCAACCAGCCCGCGACCCGGCCAGGATAATAGGAGCGTTGGTGGAGCGCGACGAACGAGTCGGCGGGCGTGCCGCCGGCCAGCTCATCCACGCCCATCACATCGGCGACGAAGTCGACCCCTTCCAGCGCTTCGATCAACCGCGCCTGTGGGCGGTCCGTCGTCTCCACCGTTTGCTGGACGAGTCTGCGCATGGCCCGTACTTCGTCCCTGCTGATCCGCCTCCCCGGTTTTCCCTGTTCGATCAGGTATTCGGGGATCGGCAACGCCCCGTGGTCG
Organism: Gemmatimonadota bacterium; assembly: GCA_039586575.1. Taxonomy (GTDB): domain Bacteria; phylum Gemmatimonadota; class Gemmatimonadetes; order Palauibacterales; family KS3-K002. Next base: position 35,777 of record JBDHKD010000023.1, read on the forward strand.
GCAGAGAACCCGACCAGGTAACGGCCCTCTCCAACCGTTTCATCGAGGAAATCGAAGAACGCGCCCAGAGCCCGATCGAGTCGCAGCAGTGCGTCGAGCTGCTCCAGGCTGAACGGGCCGAATCGATGGCCGACCCGGTCGAGCTGCGATAAACCGAGCGCCAGGTAGTCGATGGAGCCCCGGCCGCCGAGCGAGAGGCTTCGAACCGCCTCGCGTGCGAAGGCGAGTATGGCGCGATCCAGCTCCGGCGTGTGGGCCCACCAGTCGTAGTATTCCCCCGGATCGCTCGCCGCGTGCTCGCCGACTGGGTCGAGGAAGCGGTGCGGAAAGGTCACGCGTGTCCCGTCATACTCGAAGCTTGCTGTGTCGCCACGGGCCAGCGGACGGAACACGTCCGCAACGCTCAGCTCCCAGGTCGAGTCGGTGTAGAATTCCGACAGGCCTTTCGTGTTGAAGTGATCGACCCAGTCGGGATATCTCGTCCTGTACCAGCTCGAGGTCACGAAGCGACCCACGTCGTCCTCGAACCAGTAGACGTGCCCGCGGCTGCGGCCGACCATGAGGATGGCGGGGCGCTCTTTGCCCGAGATCGACACCAGCTGGGCATCCGGGTCGCTCGCGGTCAACCAGTCACCCAGCGCCTCGGCCCGCAGGCGAGCTGGAGACTGCCCCATCGCATACGGCAGGCCGATGATCTCCACTGCGGGGTCTTCGACGGCCTTGACCCACGCCCACTCGCCGGCCACTCGCTCGTACCACTCGTTGGCCACTATTCCGTGCCGTGCCGGGGTGAGGCCCGTGGCCAGCGTGGCGTGCCCGGCCGCGGTTACCGTCAGAGCGTGGTCGTGTACGGCCCGCCGGTAATTCCGTCCCTCGTCGATTAGCCGGCGAAGGCCGCCGCTGTACAGGGAGTCGTAACGCTCCAGCAGGTAGGTCGGCAGCTGGTCCACCGAGATCAATACGATGAGCTTGACCGGCCCCTGACTCGCCTTCCTCTCCGCCGCGGGAGTGCAGGCGGCGGCGAGCAGTACGGTCAGGGTCCTAGCAAACCAGGCTCGTGGGCTTCTGGTCATGTGTTGTCGCTGAATGGCGTTCGGTGGTTGGTGACCGGCGATATCGAGCACCGAATCTGGCGAACGCGCGTGGTCTCTGCCAGTCCGTCCGCAGCGGGTCATCGTTTCGGGGGGTCGCAATTTTACGGCCGCCTTATAGATTCGGCGCGTGCGCGGCCATCGTGCCGTCCGTTTTCCCTGTGCCAGACGGCTGTCCCCCAACCCCTGGAGCGCAAGTCCATGCAAATGAATGAGTTCCTCACGCGGGTAGAACAGTTCCGCGACCAGATGGGCAAGTACGTCCACGAGATGGAGTGCTACGGCGGCCTCGATCTCTCGACCCCGGCCGACGTGATCAAGTATTGCGCCGAACACGGGGTCACCTCGATCCGGCTCTGGTTCACCGACATCCTGGGGTTCCTCAAGTCGTTCGCGGTGACGCTGCCGGAGATCGAGGGTGCCTTCGAGGAAGGGATGGGCTTCGACGGTTCTTCCATCGAAGGCTACCAGCGGATCCAGGAGAGCGACATGGTGGCGTTCCCGATCGCCTCGACCGCTCAGGTGATCCCCTTCAAGATCGGCGGCTCCCGGGCGATCCGCATGTTTTCCGAAATCCGCAACCCGGACGGCCGCTCTTATGTGAGTGACCCACGCGAGGTGCTCAAGCGCAATCTGTCCCGGCTCAAGGAGTACGGGTTCTCGCACATGAACATCGGGCCCGAGGCCGAATACTACTACTTCGCCGATGAGAGCCATCCGAAGAGCATCGACCGGGCCGGCTACTTCGATATCAATCCGGTCGACCTGGGTGATGATCTGCGAGAGGTGACGGTCTTCGCGCTCGAGTCGATGAAGATCCCGGTCGAGTACATGCACCACGAGGTCGCGCCCAGCCAGCACGAGATCGATCTCAAGTACCAGGAGGCGCTGCGTATGGCCGACGCGCTCCAGACTTATAAGTACCTGGTGAAGGAGATCGCGCGTCGGAACGGTGTCTACGCCACGTTCATGCCCAAGCCCCTATTCGGCGAAAACGGCAGTGGTATGCACACGCACCTGTCGGTCTTCAAGGACGAGAAGACGAATTCATTCTACTCTAAGGACGAGAGCTACCACCTCTCGGCCACGGCCAAGCATTTCTTGGCCGGTGTTCTCGATCATGCGCGCGAGATGGCGCTCGTCACAAATCAATGGTACAACTCCTACAAGCGATTGGTCGTCGGCTTCGAGGCGCCCGTATACATCGCCTGGGCGGAGCGCAATCGCTCGGCGCTGGTCCGTGTGCCTATGTACAAGCCCGGCAAGGAGGTCGCTACGCGCATCGAGCTGCGATTCCCCGACGCCGCTTGTAACCCCTACCTCGCCTTCTCGGCCATGCTCGCCGCTGGCCTCGACGGACTGGACCGCAAGCTGCCGCTGCCCGACCCGATGACCAGCGATCTCTACGAGCTCACGCCGCTGGAGCGGGAAAAATTGGGGGTCAGGTCGCTGCCCCACGATCTCTACGAAGCCATTCAGGTTGCTGAAAGCAGCGAGTTGCTCCGTATCTGTCTCGGTGAGGATATCGTGTCGAAGCTGCTCGAAACCAAGCTGGCCGACGACGAGAATTTCAGGCTCTACATCTCGCCGCTCGACCTTGAACGGCACCTGGAGCTTTGAGGCAAGGAGGCCAGTAGGTCAGTGGGTCGGTGAGTGAGAGCTTGCCGGCCCACTGACCCACTCATCGGTAGTGGCGCGAAGCTATACCACGTGGGTAGCGTATCCGATTTCCTCGAGGCCGCCGCAAGGTGGGCGAAAGGCCGGTCCTGGCACTGGCGGGCGCTCGTGCTCGTCTACCTGGGCTATGCTACGTTCCACGCCCTTCGAGACCCCGAATACACCAGCTTCTTTTCGGGAATCACGCTCGCCTTCCACGAGATCGGGCACGTCCTGTTCGCGCCGTTCGGTCACTTTCTCATGGTCGCCGGCGGTAGCATCACGCAGCTGGCGATCCCCGTCATCGCCGCCGCGCTCTTGCTGTGGAAGCAGGGAGATTACTTCGGCATCTCGGTGTGCGGCGCTTGGCTGGGATTCAGCGCCCGGGACCTGGCGCGTTACATCGGCGACGCTCGGGCCATGGACCTGCCACTGGTCAGCCTCGGCCCCGAGGCGGAGCACGATTGGTTCCATATCCTCAGCCGACTGGGCTGGCTGCGCTACGACGCCATGATCGCCGGCCTCGTACGCGGCGTCGGCACGCTCCTACTGGTGTTCTCGATCGCTTTCGGCATCTGGTTGTGCTGGAACATGGCCAACCGGTCACCGCAGACCGCTTAGCGCCCTACCGGTCACGCATCAGCGCCAGGGCCTCGCCGCGCAACGAAGGATCGGTCACGAGACTTCCACGAAACGCCGTCGTCACCATCTCCGACTCGTGCTTCAGCGCTCCTCGGATCTGCAGACAGCTGTGCTCCGCTTCGACCATGACCGCGACGCCTCGTGGGTCCAGGTGCTCCACGTGCGCTCCGGCGTCCTCGTTCAACCCGGAAAACATCTCGCGATAAGCCCGCGCTACACGTTCCGGCGTCTCGGCCAACCCCCCCC
>JBDHKD010000162.1:0-3359 GCA_039586575.1 Gemmatimonadota bacterium
ACGACGCACGCTACGGTTCGGGCTTCGACCAGACGGCCGAGGAGTATGGTATCGTTGCGGTCTACCCCGACGGGCTCGACGGTTGGGCCGAGGGCTATGGGTGCGGCGCCGCGGAGCATGCGGGTGTGAACGACACCGGATTCGTCCGCCTGCTGATCGACAAGATGGTGGACGGTTTCCCGATCGATGAGGACCGGGTTTACGTTGCGGGCTTCTCACAGGGCGGGCTGTTCGTGCACTTCCTGGCCTGCAAGATGTCCGACGAGCTGGCGGGCGTTGCCAGCGTGGCCGGTCCCATCACGTTCGGGGCGGCTGCGGACTGCCAGATGGCACCGCCGCTGGCGGTGTTCACCATGCAGGGCACGGAGGACGGCGCGGTACCTTATGACGGTGCCGGGGGTGCGCCGTGCGGCTACCTGGGGGCGGAAGCGACGCTCGACTATTGGGCCGCGATGAACGACTGCCCCGGCGAGGTGGCCGTCGAGACCGAGTGGCCCGACCTGGTGGAGGACGGAACGAGAGTCTACCAGCACACCTACTCACAATGCAGCGGTGGCAGCGAGGTCATGCTGCTCGAGGTAGAAGGCGGCTACCATAACTGGCACATGTCGAGCGACTTCAACATCAACGACGCGATCGCCAGCTTCTTGCTGTCGCATCGCCGACCGACGCCGTGAAGCTCCAGCTGCTGCTGGCCGGCCTCGCCCTCGCGGCTATCGGCTGCGGTTCCACAGTCGCGGAGCCGAGCGGTCACGCGTTCAGCGCCGAGCTCCGCACCTATGAGGCGTACGTGCCGGCGGCCGCCCAGACGAGTGACGGGATGCCGCTGCTGGTGCTCTTTCATGGCGCTCGTGGTGACGGAGCAGGTGCACGCGCCGGTTCCGGGCTCGACGCCCTGGCCGACGAACACGGCTTCGTCGTCGCCTATCCGGATGCGATCGCTGGCTACTGGGCAGAGGGCTGCGGCTGCGTGTCCGCCGACCAGGCTGGCGTCAACGATACCGGGTTCGTGCGCGCCTTGATCGACACGCTGGCGGCCGAGTACAACGTCGATAGGCAGCGAGTCTACGGGGCCGGCTACTCGCAGGGCGGTTTCTTCAGCCACCGCCTGGCCTGCGAAATGTCGGATGTCTTCGCCGCGCTGGCCACCGTCGCCGGCCCCATGTCTGGGCCGGTCGCCGGAAGCTGTGAGCCGGCCGAGCCCATCGCCATGCTCAGCATGCACGGCACCGCCGACCTCGTCATCCGCTACGAGGGTCAGGGCGAAGGCATCTGGGAGTTGCTCGGCGCGCGTGAGACGGCAGCCGCCTGGGCCGCGCTCAACGGATGCGTCGGTGAGCCGGCGACCAGCGAGCTGCCCGACGAAGCCGACGACGGGACCCGCGTCTACCGCGATATCTACAGCACCTGCGAGGATGGCGCGGAGGTGCTGCTCTACACCGTCGAGGGCGGCCAGCACTACTTTCACATGTCGCTCGACATCAGCACACCCCAGACCATCGTCGAGTTCTTCCTGGCGCATGAGCGGTGAATCCTTCGTCGAGTACGTCCTCGACCAGTTGCACCGCCTCGGTCCGCTGGACGCCCGCGCCATGTTCGGCGCCCACGGCCTCTATCACGCCGGCGTCTTCTTCGCCATCATCGCCAGCGGACGACTCTTCCTGAAGACCGACGAGCGGACACGCCCGGACTTCGAAAGCCGCGGCATGCGACCGTTCAAGGCCAGCCGCAGGCTAACGCTCAAGAACTATTACGAGGTGCCGGTCGACATCCTGGAGGATGACGAAGAGCTGGCGGCGTGGGCGCGCCGCGCGGTCGAATGCGCCGCGCGGTGAGTTCACCGCGCGGGGTGGTCTCGCTCCATGTCGCGCGGCTCGCCTGCAGGAACGGCGGCTACGCCGCCGGGCGCCCGCGACCTGTTGCAGCGATGCAACACCCTGGCGTCGGCCGCGCGGAGCGGTTTTGCGGGACCTTCCGCGCATCCACCTGTCGCTGGGAAACTTGCGTTTTCCCGGCACCAGGCGGCCGCTGCCGGGGAACGCGACTTGCCACGTCTGTCGTCGATCATTCCTAGTTGCTGGCCGGGCTCGACCGGGGCGGGTCGGCTGCGGTGGGAGTTTTCGGGTAACCTCAGCTCGGAGGTGCCGTAATGGGCAGGCTGGTTCCAAACGTCGTTCCCGCCGTCTGTGTCTTATTAGTAGCGGTCGGTTGTAGCATGGAGGGCGAGTTGCCCACGGCGGCGAGCGTGGGGACGCCGTTGGCGTTCAACAACGGGCCGATCGTCGAGGAGGGCAGCGATCCGTCGGCCGACCTGCTCGGCGCCGTGCGCTACCGGAACTTCAGCAGCGGGTCGGGGAGCGAGATCTATCTTGGCGTGCCCGACCTGAGCGAGGCCGCCAATCGGGTCGAGCTCGACTTCGATGGTGGGCCGGCCTGCGATGGCTCGGCAGTGACCGACAGCTGGTTCCCGTTCAACGGTGTTGTGTTCAGCTACGACCCGGGGACCGGGTTGCTGGAAACCATCGTCACGACCCTCTCCAGTTCTTTCTGTCTGGAATACAGTGTGGGCGACCTGGGCGAGCTCAACTACCTGCAGATCGACATCAGCAACCCTCAGCCGGATCAGATCGGGATCAACTTGCGCGATGTGCAGTTGAACAATGAAGAAGCTGGCGATTTCATCGGCGACGAGTCTCAGAAGAGCTGGATGATCACCGGTGCCGAGCTGACCGCCGGGTTCACTCTAGTGGGCGAACTGACGCTGGGCACAGTGGGCGCCCCACTACCTGACGGCGATGCGGGCTTGGTGGAGATCAGCCTGGGCTTCCTGGGTGAGGAGCCGCCGAACCAGCCGCCCGACTGTTCGGCTGCCCAGCCGAGCGTCGCGACCCTGTGGCCGCCCAACCACCAGTTCGTTGCGGTGGACGTGCTTGGCGTCACCGACCCGGACGGCGACCCGGTGGCCATCGTCATCGAGAGCATCTTCCAGGACGAGCCGGTGAACGGACGCGGCGATGGCAATACCGCGCCCGATGGTGACGGGGTGGGCACGGCGACGGCCCAGTTGCGGGCCGAGCGCGCCGGCATCGGCAACGGCCGCGTCTACCACATCGGCTTCAGCGCCGACGACGGAAACGGCGGTATGTGCTCCGGTGAGTTGCTCGTCGGCGTCCCCAAGAGCCAGGGCAAGAAGGGCGGCCCGGTCGACGACGGCGCACTGTACGACTCGACGGAGTCCTGAGTCGCCTGCGAGCCGACCTTGCAGTCGTGACATGCGAAGGCCCGACGCCAAAGCGTCGGGCCTTTCCTGATTCGCCGCCCGGGGTCGCCGACTAGTAGTTGAGCAGGTTACTCGCCAG
>JBDHKD010000083.1:0-21719 GCA_039586575.1 Gemmatimonadota bacterium
GGCCAGCCGCCGGGCCTCGATCAGCGCCGCGACGCCGGCGTGCGTCGGATCGTAGACCGAGCGGTCGGTCGCGATGAGGCGCACGCCGCTCACCAGCTCGCCGCTGTACTTGCGGTCATGCGCGCCCTCCGGCGTGAAGCTGACCGCCTCGAAGCGCACGCCCGGCAGGTCGTAGCCGTTCAGTCGCTCGGCCAGCGCCGCGCCGTCGAGCCAGGGCGCGCCGATCTGCTGGAAGGCGATCGGCGTGCCGCGACCCACCGACAGGTTCGTCCCCTCGAACAGGCAGGTGCCGGGGTAGTGAGTGGCGCTCTCCAGATCGGGCATGTTCGGTGAGGTCTTGATCCAGGGCAGGCCGGTCTCATCGAACCAGTCGGCCCGCCGCCAACCGGCGGCCGGGATCACGTGGAGCTCGGCGCCGATCCCGAACCGGTCGTTGAACAGACGGGCCAGCTCGCCGACGCTCATGCCGTGACGCATCGGGACGGGGTACATCCCGACGAAGGAGGAGTGCTCGGGCTCGAGGACGTTGCCCTGGACGTGCGCGCCGCCGATCGGGTTCGGCCGGTCGAGAACGACGAACGGGATGCCGTGCTCGGCCGCAGCTTTCATGGCCAGAGCCATCGTCGACACGTACGTGTAGTAGCGCGCACCGATGTCCTGGATATCGAAAAGCAGCACCTCGATGTCCGCCAACATCTCGGACGTCGGCTCGAGCGTCGCACCGTAGAGCGAGTACACAGGGAGACCCGTGCGCTCGTCCCTGCCGCTGGCGACACGATCGCCCTCGTCGACGGCCCCGCGGATGCCGTGCTCGGGCCCGAAGAGTGCGACCAGCTCGATTCCCTGGCCCAGCAACAGATCCATCGAGTGCGTCCGATCGCGACCGATGCCGGTATGGTTCGTGATCAGTCCCACGCGGCGGCCGCTGACGAGATGGCTCGAGTCGCTGAGCAGTACCTCGATTCCTGGACGCACGGTACCCACCTCCGCCGTCGGCGGCGCACAAGCCGCGATCCCCAGGAGAACCAGCGTAGCCACACGTGATTGCCGTCCTATTGCGTGCTGTTTAGCTTGCACCGTCCACCTTCCGGCAGCTGTGCTCGGCTGGAGGTTTTCGTGGGCTAAACGTCCGCCGAACCGAGGGCGCCGTCAACAGCCCATAGCCCGACCTGCGCCGAATGTCAAAGTCGAACGCCGTCATCCCTGGTCTCGTGCTGCTCGCGCTGCTCGGCAGCTGCGGACCGCCTCCCGTCGGCCAGTCGCTCGGTCCGTCCGCTCCCGGCCCGACCACACGACTCGACGCGGAAGCGCGTGACTGGGTCGAGGAGACGCTGGCGTCGCTGACACCGCGTGAGAAAGCTGGCCAACTGGTCAACGTCTGGGTCCTCGGCGACTACATCTCGACGGCCTCGGCCGAGTTCGAAGCGCTGGACAGCCTGATCGGCGGCGAGGGGATAGGCGGCATCACCATCTCGGTCGGGCTGCCCCACGAGTACGCGGCGAAGCTGAACGCGCTGCAGCGCCGCGCCCGGGTACCGCTCCTCATCACGTCCGACTTCGAGTCGGGCGGGCCGGGTACGCGGCTGGCTGGCATCTACTCGCTCCCCCATATGCTGTCGATGGGCGGGGGCACGATGTTCCCGCCGACGATGGCGTTCGGCGCGATTGGCGATGAGCGCTTCGCCTACGAGCTCGGTCGGATCACGGGCCGCGAGGCGCGCGCGGTGGGTGTGCACGTGACGTTCGCCCCAGTGCTCGATGTGAACAGCAATCCCGAGAACCCGATCATCAACACGCGCTCGTTCGGCGAAGACCCGGAGCTGGTGGCCGACCTCGGTGCGGCTTTCATCCGCGGCGCTCAGGCCAGCGGCCTGATGGCGACCGCCAAACACTATCCGGGCCACGGCGACACGCGCGCCGATTCGCATCTCGAGTTGCCGGCTATCGACGCGACGCGCGAGCGGCTCGATACCCTGGAACTGGTGCCGTTCAAGCGCGCGGTCGAGACGGGTGTCGATGCGGTCATGACCGCGCACATCGCGACGCCGCGCATTCTCGGCGCCGAAGGACCGCCGGCCACACTCTCATCGTACTTCCTCAGCGGTCTGCTGCGCGACGAGTACGGTTTCGCGGGACTGATCTTCACCGACGCGCTGCGGATGAGGGCGATCGTCGACGGATACGGTGTCGGCGAGGCCGCTGTGCTGGCCATCGCTGCGGGCGCCGACGTCATCTTAGCCCCGGCCGATGTGCGGGCCTCGATCGACGCGCTGGTCGATGCGCTCGAGAGCGGCCGGCTCAGCGAGTCGCGCCTCGACCAGTCGGTCCGGCGACTGCTCGAGGTCAAGGCGCGGGCTGGCCTGCATCGAGGTCGGCTCGTGGACCCGGAGGCGTTGATCGAGATCGTGGGACGCCGGGAGCATCTCGCGTTCGCCGACAGCGCCGCCCAGCGTTCGATCACGCTCCCGAGAGACGACGGCGGCATCGTACCGCTCGATACGTCGGAGATCCGGCGTGTGCTCAGCGTGGTGTACGCCCGGCGCGAGGATCCGGCTGCCGGTCGAACCTTCAACCGCATCATGGCCGCCGCGCTCGACACTCTGGGGGAGGCATGGGTCTTCGAGGGCACCGACCCGGCAGCCTACGACTCGCTGTTCGCCCGCGCGGATTCCTTCGACCTCGTCCTGGTATCGGCCTACGTCTCGCCGTCGGCCGGCGCCGGTACGGTGGCGGTATCCGAGCCGTTCGCCAGGTTCGTCGAAACCCTGATCGCCGCGGAACAGCCGCTGGCGGTCCTCTCCTTCGGTAGCCCCTACCTGTTGACGGCGTTCCCCGACGTGGGGGCCTACCTGATCGCCTGGGGCGGTAGGGAAGTGTCGCAACGGGCGGCGGCCAGAGCGCTGCTCGGCGAAGCGGCGATCAACGGACGGCTCCCCATCTCGCTTCCGCCGTTCCATCGGGCCGGCGCGGGTCTCGAGCGAGCGCCGAGGGCGGAGCGGCCTGGAGGTGGTGGGTGAGCGGCGGCGCTTACCGGACGCTCGATTTCGCCGTCATCATCGTCTACCTGGCCGCCGTCACGCTGTGGGGCGCTTGGTTGGGCAGGGGACAGACCGGCGGGCGCGACTATTTCCTGGGCCGCCGCTCGTTGCCCTGGTGGGCGGTCATGCTCTCCGTGGTCGCCACCGAGACGTCCACGCTCACCTTTCTCAGCATCCCCGGCGTCGCCTATCTGGGTGGCCTAGGCTTTCTGCAGCTCACCTTCGGCTACGTGGTCGGGCGCATCACGGTGGCGTCGTTGCTCTTGCCCGCCTACTTCCGGGGCGAGCTGGCCACGGCCTACCAGTTGCTCGAGTCGCGCTTCGGACTCGGCACGCGCCGCTTCACCTCGGCCATCTTCATGGGCACGCGGCTCTTGGCCGATTCGGTCCGGCTATTCGCCACGGCCATCCCGCTCGCCCTCATCACCGGTTGGCCCTACCCGCTGTCGATCGCGGTGATCGGCGTTCTAACGCTCGTGTATACGTACGCCGGTGGGATCAAGGCCGTCGTCTGGGTCGATGCGCTGCAGATGGTTCTTTACCTGGTCGGTGCTGTCGCCGCAGCCCTTGCCCTGCAGCTGGTGGAACCGGGTGGCTGGCCGCAGATCGCTGCTGCCGCCGGCCGGGCCGGCAAGCTCGCGGTCATCGATCTCTCGTTCGACTTCGGGAAAGCCTACACCCTGTGGGCTGGTCTCTTGGGCGGTGCCTTCCTCTCGATGGCGTCGCATGGGACCGACCAGCTTATCGTGCAGCGTCTGCTCACCTGTCGCGACCTGCGCGCCAGCCAGCGGGCGCTGGTGGGGAGCGGCTTCGTCGTGGTCCTGCAGTTCGCGCTGTTCCTGGCCATCGGGCTTGGGCTCTGGGCCTTCTATGGAGGGCATAGCTTCGAGCGTGGGGATGAGATCTTCGCGTTCTTCATCGTCGAGGAGCTACCGGCCGGCCTCACCGGTCTCTTGATCGCGGGGATCTTCGCCGCGGCGATGTCGAGCCTCTCGTCGTCGATCAACTCGTTGGCTTCGGCGAGCGCCTACGACTTCTGGGCGCCGGCGCGCGGGATTGACGATGATGGCCGCATACTGAGCGCGGGGAAGCGGTTCACGTTGATCTGGGCCGTGCTGCTGATCGGCGGCGCTCTGCTGTTCATCCCACTGAGCCGCGGCACGACCGCCGTGGAGGTGGCACTAGGCATCGCGTCGCTGGTCTATGGCGGCCTGCTCGGCGCCTTCGCGCTCGCCCGCTTCCAACCGGCGGCGCGTGCCCGGGATGTGATCATCGGCATCAGCGTCGGCATTTCCTCGGTCGTGGCGATCTGGCTCTTCGCCCGCGAATACGTCGCCTGGCCGTGGTACGTGTTCATCGGTACGATCATCACGTACGGCACCGGACGCGTGGCGGCAGTATTCCACCCACGACACCCCGCAGCTGGGGAGTGAAGATGACGGACCGGGTTGTGATCGGGATCGACGGCGGCGGCACCGCAACCCGCGTCCTCGTCATGAGCGAGAGCGGGAACGAACTGGCCCGCTACGAAGGCGGACCCGCCCTGACCGACTGGCCCGGCAGCCCGGTGGACATCGAAGCCATCGAGACGGCGGTCGAGCGAGCGTTCGAGGAGGCGCGCCTCGCGCTGCCCGCCGCCGCGCTCTGTGCCGGCCTCGCCGGCGTGGGCCGCGAGGAGGAGCGGACCGCGGTCGAGGCCGCGCTCGCGGAGCGCGGTATCGCCGAGCGCGTCCAGGTCATCACCGACGCCGAGGCCGCCCTCTTCGATGCGTTCGAGGACGGGCCGGGGATTCTCCTGATCGCGGGTACGGGCTCCATCGCGCTGGGCCGCGCTGAGGATGGACGCATCGCGCGGACCGGAGGCTGGGGCACGCTCTTCGGTGATGAGGGGAGCGGCTACGAGATCGGCTCGCTGGCGCTGCGTGCCGCGGCACAGGCCGCCGACGGTCGCGGCGGCGACACCCGGCTGCTCCCGCGCCTGCTGGCGGAACTCGGACTGAGGAGGCCCGAACAGCTCATCGCCTGGGCCGCGCGGGCGAGCAAGGCCGAGATCGGCGCGCTGGCGCCTTTGGTCGTGGAGGTTGCGGGAGAAGGTGATGACCGCGCGGCAATGATCGTCGACAGCGCGGTAGCCGCGCTCGAATTACACGTCGCGAGCCTGCTTGCCAGGCTGGGTCCCTGGGATTCGGCGCCGGGCTGCGCGCTGGCCGGCGGACTGATCGCGCCGGGAGGGGCGTTGCGCGCTAGACTCTCGAGCGTCCTGGGCGATCGCGGTTGCTGCGTCCTTGATCGCTACGTCGATGCCGCGCGCGGTGCCGCAGGTCAGGCTATGAGGTCAAGCGGATAGCGGCCATCACGCGTTCCGAGGTCTTGTGGCCGTGGCACCCCGCCTAGTCCGCCGGCCAGGAGCCCGCCATCGCTATGATTCCGACCGTCATCGCTGCAAACCCCCCGATGAAAAGGAATGTCCCCAGTGTGCTGGCGCTATGCTTCTCGAGTTCCGCGACCCGGTCGAGCGGGTAGGCGGCGCGCGGCTGTCTTTCCCGTTGGTCCGGGTCCTTGGAGGGTTGTCGCGTGAATCCGGCGATCGAATCGCCAACGATCTCTGGGTCCCACAGGTAGGCGACATCGCCATCGGTCAGAGTCAACCGTACTTGCCACGGGTTCTGGTCGCGGACGTGCTGGTCGACGGGGTCGCCGACGCCGCTCCATTTGGTGCAGCCGGCCAGCAACAGGGCCGCGAGCGGCAGGGCGAGCGGTCGGTAGGCCGAGAAGTGTGCGATCGACATGGCCGACACCTCCTCAGGGATCACTGAAGAAACCACTCAGAGGCGCATAATCATCGTCGGTAGCAAGATACGCGATGAAAAGCGCTCCGACGATGACACCTACGGTCACAAGCGTCATGACCGGATCGCTCTTGTGTTCCTCGAGCCGTACAACCTGGTCGAGCGTGTAGCGCGCCCGCGGCTGTCGCTCCTGCTGGCTTGGGCTCTTCGACGGTCGCTGCGTGAAGCCGACGATCGTATTGCCGATGATCTCCACGTTCCAGAGCGGGACGACGCGGCCGTCTGTCAGGGTCAAGCGCACCTGGTACGGCTCCTCGGCGCGCACGTACTGGTCAACGGGATGGCTAACGCCGCTCCACTTCATGCAGCTGCAGAGTAGCAACATCGCGAGCGGCAGGGCGAGCGGGCGGTAGCGTGAGAAATGCATGATCGACATGACCGGCACCTACGCTAGCAGGCATAGCTGTCGCCACTGCAGCCGGACGCGGCGAAAAGCACACCCAACAGAACTCCGACGATGACGGCCACGCCCACGATCGTGAGAACTGCGTCGGTCTTGTGTTGCTCGAGCCGCGCTACCTCGTCGAGGGGATAGCCGGCACGCTGCTGTCTCTCCCGCTGGCTAATTCCCTTGGAGGGGCGTTCCGTGAAGCCGACGATCGTATCGCCGACCATCTCCACGTCCCACAGGGGGACGACGCGGCCATCGGTCAGCGTCAACCGTACCTCGTAGGGTTCCTCGGCGCGGACGTACTGGTCGATGGGATCGCTGGCGCCGCTCCACTTCATGCAGCCGGCGACCATCAGGACCGCGAGCGGTGCGGCGAGCGGTCGGTAGCGTGAGAAGTGCATGATCGACATGACCGACACCTCCTGCATCGAGAGTGGTCCGTCTGGACTGGTTGGGGCCTCTCGAGCGTACTTCTACCAAGGTACGGTCAAGCGTCGGTCAAGCGGATGGCGACGATCTACACGTCAGAAGTCATTATGAATAGCGGCTGCCGCAAGAGCGTCTTGTAGCGGGGCCGCATGCGTTCGGGATCGTAGTACTTGTGGATGTCGATCAGCTTCTTGCGACCGGTGATCACGTCGATCGGCACACTGTCGTAGACGCCGTTGCGCAGGCTGACGAGTCGGCCGGCGCTGCCCGAGAGGATGAGGTCGAGCGCCAGGTTGCCGAAGGCCATCGGCACGATGGAGTCGAGGGCGTCGGGGTCGCCGCAGCGCACCAGGTAGCCGAGCCGCTGGTTGACGACGTTGATGCGGCGGCCGTTGTTGAGCTGCGGCGAGAGATGCTTGAGGAGTGCCGAGACCCGGTCACCTATCCCGCCCAGCTTGCGGTGGCCGTACTGGTCGCTCTCTTCGGTCTCGAACGACATCTCCTCCTGGTGCTTCATCGTGGCGCCTTCCGACACCAGGGCCACGGCATACTTGCTCGGGTTGCGGTTGCGGTCGTAGATGAGCAGCTCCAGCAGCCGCTCGATGTCGAAGGGGGCCTCAGGGATGCAGCAACGGTCGGCGGCCCCGGCCATCGTGGGCAGCAAGGCGGTATAGCCGGCGTAGCGGCCGAAGACCTCGATGACCAGGAAGCGCTCGTGCGATCCGGCCGTCGTTCGCAGCCGGTGGGTCGATTCGATCGTCCGCGTCACACAGGTGCTGAAGCCGATACAGTAGTCGGTTCCCGGTACATCGTTGTCCATCGTCTTCGGGATGGCGACGACCTTCACGCCCTCCGCGTGCAGGCGCAGCGCATAGCTGAGCGTGTCATCGCCACCGATCGGAATCAACGTGTCGATCCCCAGGAACTCGAGATTCTTCAGCACGTCGGCGGTGACGTCGTTGACCTCGTCTGTGTAACGGTCGGCCAGGTGGTCGGGAATGACGGCCTTCGGGAGATGGCTGGGCCGCGTGCGGGAGGTGTGCAGGAACGTACCGCCCGTGCGACCGGCGCGGTTGACGACGTCCTCGGTGAGCGTCATGAACGAGGCGGAATTGTCAGCGTCCTTGTCCGGGACGAGATCGACGAGTCCCGCCCAGCCGCGTTTGATCCCGAGGACCCGATAGCCCTCACGGAGGGCACGGATCGTCACCGCTCGGATCGCCGGGTTGAGCCCCGGCACGTCGCCGCCGCCTGTGAGAATACCTATGGTGCCTGTGGTGTCGGCCATTCCTGGATGCCTCCCTGACCACGCGTCGCTCTTCCGCCGTGCGCTCCAGCCGCGGGCATGCTGTCGGATAGTGCACCGCGCCCGGGTCCGGAGGCGCGGAGTCGATGGGGCGGGGGACCCCGTCGATGAGTATAGCATGAGTCAGCTGCCCGCCGCCACTTTTCTGGAACCCGCCGGGACCCTACGTTCAAAGGTCAAATCGCAAACCACAGGCACGGGGCGGTACGCCCGTCGCGGCTCGGCGCCAGGCCGGAGGTGGCATCATGGCAGAAGAACACGTCGGCACCATCACTCACTATTTCGCCAAGCCCGAGGTCGGGGTCGTCAAGCTCACCGCCGAGATCAAGGTCGGCGACGTCCTCCACATTCGCGGCCATACCACCGACGTCCAGCAGGAGATCACCTCGATGGAGGTCGATCACGGCGCGGTGGAGTCGGCAGCCGCCGGAACGGAGGTCGCCTTCAAGGTCAAAGACCGGGTCCGCAAAGGCGACGATGTCTTCAAGGTAACGCCTGACGAGTAGGGCTCGGGCTCGTGCCGCAGCGAGCCCGCTCGGCATGATATCCTGCAGAATCCAAACCCGGGTAAGCGTGATCGGTCCAGGAGGCATCATGCGTAGAACGTTTGTGTTGTCACTCGTCCTGCTCGCCGGGCTCCTGGGCCGGGCCGACGTCGTGGCCGCGTTGCCGGGATCGCCGATCCTCAGGCAGAGCGAGCCGGACTCCACCTCGCGCGCCGACCTCGACGCGTTCATCGCGAGCGTCATGGAGGAATGGAAAGTCCCCGGCCTCGCCATCGCCGTCGTCAGGGACGGGGAAGTGATCCTCTCGAAGGGGTACGGCCTGCGCGATGTGGACGAGCAGCTTCCGGTGACGCCGCGTACTCTCTTCGCCATCGGTTCGGTCACGAAGTCGTTCACCGTCACCGTGCTCGGCATGCTGCAGGACGACGGTCTGCTCGATTGGGACGAGCCCGTCCGCTGGTATCTGCCCGACTTCAAGGTTTACGACGAGGTGGTCAGCGAGCGCATGACGCCTCGCGATCTGGTCACGCACCGTTCGGGTCTGCCGCGTCACGACCTGATGTGGTACGGGTCCGCCATGTCCCGCCGTGAGCTGTATGACCGCCTCCAGTATCTCGAGCCGAGCCGGGATTTCCGGGCCGCCTTCCAGTACCAGAACCTCATGTACATGACGGCCGGTTACCTGGCGGGCCAGTTGTCAGGGCAGAGCTGGGAGGAACTGGTCGAGGAACGCGTCTTCCGGCCGCTGGGGATGACCCGGTCCAACTTCTCGGTGACCGAGTCCCAGATGGGGGACGATTTCGCCTATCCTTATACCGTAGTCGGTGAGGACGTAAGGCAGATCGACTTCCGCAACCTGGATG
The DNA here is from genome assembly GCA_039586575.1 of Gemmatimonadota bacterium. GTDB lineage: Bacteria > Gemmatimonadota > Gemmatimonadetes > Palauibacterales > KS3-K002. The sequence continues at coordinate 9,383 of JBDHKD010000083.1, forward strand.
AGATCGGCCCGGCGGGCTCGATCAACTCGAACGTCGACGAGATGGCCCGCTACGTTCAGTTCCATATTGACGAGGGCCGGTACGGCGAGGAGCGGCTCTTGTCGGAAGCCAACGCGGTAGCGATGCAGACGCCGCAGATGGCCATGCAGGACCCCATTCCTGACGACGAGCTGGGCCATACGAGCTACGGCATGGGGTTCTTCGTGACCACCTATCAGGGGCACAAGCTCGTGCACCACGGCGGCGGGATCGATGGCTTCATCGCGTTGCTCTCCTTTATGCCCCGTAAGCGTATCGGCATCGTCGTGCTCACGAATTCCTCCGGCCGCAACCCGGTGCCGACCATCGTCTCGCGCGGTGTCTACGATCGCCTGTTAGGCTTGGAGCCGGTCGACTGGCTCGGTCGCATCAAAGAACGGTATGCGGAAGTCGATGCAACGGAGGCGGAGGGTGGGGAGGAGGACAGCCGCGTCGAGGGCACATCACCCTCCCACGCCCTGGCCGACTATGCCGGCCGCTACGAGCATCCGGCCTACGGGGTGATCGAGGTCGAGTTGGCCGGCGACGCGCTCCAGATGACGTTCAACCACATGACGTCCCCGCTCGAGCACGTTCATTACGACGTGTTCGAGGTGCCGGATGACCCGATCGACCCGTTCGAGGCCCTCACGGTCATGTTTCAGTACGACAAGCGGGGCAGAATCGACCGGTTGCTGGTACCCTTCGAGTCCAGCGTCGATGATATCGTCTTCAGGCGTGTGGTCGAGGGTGGCGAGTGAGCGAACCGCAACATAAGCGCGGTCGAGTCCGGCGGTTCGCGCTGTGGGCCGGCGCCGCGGCGCTGGTCCTGGCGCTCGTCGCCGTGGTGTGGCTCAACCGCAGCCTGGCCTTCGACGCGCCCGGCGAATTCCTGCGCCAGAAGGGTGAACTGGGAGCCGTTCAGGTCGAGCCGGCGGGCGTCGACTCGCTTTACGAGGCGTACTTCCTGACGTTATCCAGCAGCGCTGGCTACAGCGTGCGTGGGCACCTCCGCGTTCCGCGCGCCGCAGGGCAGTGGCCGTCGCTGGTCGTCATCGGCGGCGTGCGTACCGGCCGCTTGGCGGCGGAGCTCATCACGCCGGACTCGCCGTACGTCATTCTCGGCCTCGACTACCCGTGGGACGGACCGACCCAGCCCACCTGGTGGCAGTTCCTGGTTCGGGTACTCGCCGTTCGCCGTGCGATGCTGCTCACGCCCTCGGCGGTGATGCTGGCCGTCGATTACCTGGAGACCCGATCCGATGTCGACTCCAGCGGCGTCGTGTTGGCCGGCGCCAGCTTCGGCGCCCAGCTCATGACGGTGGTGGGCGCGCTGGAAGAACGCGCGGGAACCGTGCTCGTCGTCTACGGCGGCGGCGACTACCGCATGCTGCTCGAGGCCAATCTGAAGGTCAAACCCCTCTGGCTGCGCTCGGCGCTGGCCAGAGCCGGTGCCTGGCTGCTCGATCCGATCGAGCCGCTCCACTATGCTCACCAGATCGCGCCCCGGCCGCTCATCCTGATCAACGGGCTGGCAGACGATCGGATACCACGCGAATCCGTCCAGTTGCTCTACGACGCGGCCGGCGAGCCCAAGCGTCTCATCTGGCTCGACGAGGGACATATCAGCTCGCGCAACGAAGCGCTGCTCGCCAGAGTGCTCGAGGCGGCCGTCCAGGCGCTTATTAGTGCTCTTACGGTCCTGAAACGCACGTCCTCCCCCTGACCGTGCGGGCTACCGAGTGCCATTCCTGAACGGCTTTTGGCCTGTGGTAGTCCTTGATTTCCCTTTGACAGTCGAATCCGTGAGTCTGAACGTCAGAACAACACGTCTGCGTGATGACTGAGCCGGCCATCCGAGTCCTGCTGATCGAGGGCGAGCCGGGCGACGGGCGCCTGATCACCGAGATGTTGGGGGCCACGGACCCCGGTGCCTTCGCGGTGGAGCACGCCAACTGCTTGACGGCGGGCCTGGCGCGGCTGGCAGCTGGCGGGATCGACAGCGTGCTGCTGGACCTCGGGCTGCCCGGGCGCGATGGGCTGAGCGCTGTCGACCGGGTGCGGCGCGAGGCGCTGGGCGTGCCGATCATCGTCTTGAGTCAGGTCGACTCGGAAGCGCCGGCGATGGAAGCGGCGCGGCGCGGAGCCCAGGACTACTTGGTCAAGGGCCGGCTCGATGCCCACGCCCTGGGTCGTGCCGTGCGCTACGCGGTGGAGCGGAATCGCGCCGAGCGGGCGCTGGAGGAGAGCAGACGGGCGCTTTCGACTCTGATGGGCAACCTGCCGGGCATGGCCTACCGCTGCCTGAACAACCTGAACTGGACGATGGAGTTCGTGAGCAGCGGCTGCCTCGAGCTCACCGGGTACCAGCCCGACGAGTTGATCGGTGACAGGACGATCTCGTTCGCGGAGCTGGTCCATCCGGACGACTGGAAGCACGGCTGGGAGGAAGTACAGGCGGCTGTCGAGGAGAACCGACCGTTTCAGTTGACCTACCGGCTACGAACCGCCGACGGCTCGGAGAAGTGGGTCTGGGAACAGGGCGTGGGGATCCGATCCGTTGATGGAAAGGTGGACGCCCTCGAGGGGCTGGTGATCGATATCACGGAGCGGCGGCGCGCCGAGCAGGCGAGCAAGCTGCTGGCGACGGCGGTGGAGCAGGGAGCCGAGGCGATCATTATCACGGACCTCGAGGGAACGATCCAGTACGTCAATCCGTCGTTCGAGCGTATCACCGGTTACATGCGAGAGGATGCGGTCGGCAAGACGCCGGCGATCCTGAAGAGCGGCAAGCACGATGGGCAGTTCTACCGCGAGATGTGGGAGACGCTGGCCAGGGGCGAGGTGTGGAGCGGGCACTTCATCAACCGCAGGAAAGACGGCACTCTATACCGCCAGGACGCGACCATCTCGCCGGTGAGGGATGCCGCCGGCGTGATCGTCAATTATGTGAGCGTCGCTCGCGACGCCACACGTGAGCGCGAGCTGGAAGATCAGCTCCGCCAGTCACAGAAGATGGAGGCGGTAGGCCAGCTGGCCGGCGGCATCGCGCACGACTTCAACAACCTGCTGACGGCCATAATGGGCAACAGCGAGCTGCTGCTGAACCGAATGTCTCCGGACGACCCCAGGCGTGCCGACCTGGAAGAGATCCGGCAGGCCGGTATGCGTGCGGCGGGTCTTACGCGGCAGCTTCTGGCTTTCAGCCGGCGCCAGGTGCTGGAACCGGTGGTGCTCAATCTCAACGAGGTCGTCGAGAACGTGAGCAAGATGATCGAGCGGGTGATCGGCGAGCATGTAGAGCTGGTCACCATGCTCGATCCCGAGCTCGGCAGAGTGAACACCGATCCCGGCCAGATCGAGCAAGTCATCCTCAACCTGGCGGTGAACGGGCGCGACGCCATGCCGGAGGGCGGCAGGCTGTTGATCGAGACCACGAACGCCGAGCTCGACAGTGTCTACGTCGGCACCCACGCGCCGGTGGAGGCGGGCTCCTACGTGATGCTCGCGGTCAGTGATGACGGGGCGGGGATGGACGAGTGGACGAAGTCCAGGATCTTCGAGCCGTTCTTCACGACCAAGGAATCCGGGAAAGGCACGGGTCTGGGCCTCTCGACCGTTTACGGCATCGTCAAGCAGAGTAACGGCTACATCTGGGTCTACAGCGAGCCGGGTCAGGGCACGACCTTCAAGATATACCTGCCGCGAGCAAAAGAGCTCGAGGAACGCCCGGCGATCCCGGAGGCGATCGGCCGGCCCGCTGCGGCGATGAAGGGGGCGCAGGAGACCGCCCTACTCGTGGAAGACGACGCTGCCGTGAGGGCCGTTGTCCGGAGAACACTGGAGGACGGCGGCTACACCGTGCTGGAAGCGCGCGGCGCCGGTGAGGCGGTGCGTATGGCCGAGTACCACCGGGGCCCTATCGACTTCCTGATCACCGACCTCATCATGCCCGAGACGAGCGGGCGCGATCTCGCCCAAACTCTTGCCGCATTGCGCCCGGGCATCAAGGTGCTGTATATGTCCGGGTACAGCGATAACGCGGTCCTGCGGCACGGCATGTTGGGCTCGGACATGGAGTTCATCGCCAAGCCGTTCACCCAGGACGGCCTGCTGGGCAAGATCCGACAGGTGCTCACGACCCCCAGTCTGGAACACCATCGTTGAGAACATCTCCCCTGGGTCCCGACGCGCCGGCCGTTTCGATTATCGGCTTCGGCGCGATGTCGCTCTCAATCGCGGGGCGACCCGACCAGAAACAAGCCATTCGAGTTATCCATGCCGCGCTCGACGCGGGAATGACGCTCATCGACACGGCCGATGTCTACTGCCTGGACGACAATGATGTCGGTCACAACGAACGACTGGTTGCCAAAGCGCTGGCCACCTGGTCAGGAGACCGTGACTCGATCGTCGTCGCCACCAAGGGCGGTTTCACCCGGCCCGGCGGCCGCTGGGAGCGCGACGGCCGCCCGAAACGCCTGAAGACTGCGTGTGATCGCTCCCTCAAAGCGCTGGGTGTCGAGCAGATCGCGCTCTACCAGTTCCATGCCCCCGATCCCGCCGTCCCGTTGGCCGACAGCCTGAGCGCCGTCGCCGAGCTACAGCAGGAGGGGAAGGTTCGTTGGGCGGGGCTCTCCAACGTTTCGGTCGCCGAGATCGAGGAAGCCCGTAGGATCGCCGACGTCCAGACAGTCCAGAACCGGCTGAATCCCTTCTTTAGCGAATCACCTCATGACAGCGTAGTTAAGTATTGTCGAGACAACGGGATAGGGTACCTGGCCTACAGCCCGGTAGGAGGTGGGCGACTTAACAAAAAGCTCCCGGATCAGCCGGCCCTGAAGCCCATCGCCGACGCACATGGCGTCTCCCCGCATGCGGTCGTCCTCGCCTGGGTGCTCGCGCATGCGCCCAATGTGATCGCGATCCCCGGCGCCCGCACAGTGGAGCATGCCGTCGATTCGGCGGCCGCCGCCGACCTCGTGTTGACGAATGAGGAGTTGCGGTCGATCGACGAGGCCGAGTTCTCGACCGCCTGAGCCAACCGCTGGAATCATCTCGAGCACGACGGAGGGTGACCGCATGACCTGCAGCCGGAATGTGCTGGCCCTGGCTGGTATCCTCGCGCTATTCACCGGTCGCTTGGAGGCGCAGGATAGCGAGCCGCAGAAGGACAGCTTGTGGTACACCGTAGCCGGCGAGCGGCACGGGGTGAGTTTCTTTCCCCGTCAGCGTCACGTCGGCGTCGAGTACGAGGCGGGCGCTGAGCTCACCTTCGACCGCTACCACACCGCGGATGTCATGTACATCTGGTTGCAGCGTTGGGCGGAGGAGTATCCCGACCTGGTCGACGTCTACGAGGTCGGGCGGAGCTTCGAGGGCCGTCCCATCCTGCAGCTGACGCTCACGAACAAGGCGACCGGTGCCGCGAACGAGAAGCCTGCTGCCTACTTCGAGGGCGGCCGGCACAGCGGTGAGCTGACCAGCTCGGAATCGGTGCTGTGGCTGATCAAGCACTTGCTGGAGAACTACGGGCGTGACGCCGAGATCACCGCGTTGCTCGATACGAAGAGCATCTACTTGCGGCCGCAGAATAACCCGGACGGCTCGGACCTATACCTGCATACGGCTCAGCGTAACCGTAGTTCGGTGCGGCCGCACGATTCCGATCGTGACGGCCTGATCGACGAGGATCCCTACGAGGACCTGGACGGTGACGGCGTGATCCACCAGCTGCGCTGGCGCGTGCGTTCGGAGGAGGAAGAGGAGAAGGGTAATGCGGTGCTGGACGAGCGAGACTCCAGCGGCCGCTTGATGAAGCGGGTGCCGGAGGGTGAGGGCGACTGGATCGTCGTCAGCGAGGGGATCGACAACGACGGCGACGGTGATTTCAACGAGGATGGGATAGGCGGCCTCGACCTGCACCGCAACTATCTGGAGAACTGGCGGCCCGACCGCGGTGAGGACGCCACGGAGCGCGGCTACACGCAGTTCGGGGCTGGCGAGTTCCCGCTCAGCGAGCCGGAGACGCGGGCGACGGTGCTGTGGCTACTGACCCACCCGCACGTGTCGGTGGCCAACTCGATGGACACGCGGGTTCCGATGCACCTGCGGCCGCCCTCCACCTCGGCGAGTGCCGAGCGCATGTTCCCCGAGGATCTGGCCTACTACGCACGCCTGGACAGCATCGGCATGTCGATCACCGGCTACCCGTGGGCCGGCGACGTGTACGAAAACTACATGACCCGCGTACCGGTGGACCCCGTAACCGGCGATCCGAACTTGCCGGGCCCGCTCTTCGGACACGGGCCCGACTTCGGCTACTTCTACTACGGCGCCATCTGGTACGGGGACGAGCTGTGGAACGGCGGCCGCATGCGTGACTACAACGAGGATGGCCTCTACGACGACGTCGATGCGTTGACTTGGGACGACCAGGAGAACGGCGGCCGCGGCTTCCGCGAGTGGGAGCCGCTCGAGCACCCGGACCTCGGCACGGTCGAGATCGGTGGCTTCCACCCCAAGTTCTTCTCGCAGAACGGGCCGCCGGACCAGCTGGAGCACTGGATCAGCGTGCAGGCGCTGTTCAACCTCGAGATGGCGAAGCACTTGCCGCAGATCGACGATGTAGCGGTGGACGTCGAGCGTACCGAGCGCTGGGAAGACAGCACGGCGTACCGTGTGGATGTCAGCTGGGTGAACAGCGGCATACTGCCCACCGCGCTGCGCCAGGCGCAGCTGGTGAAGATCGTTCAGGAAGACCGGGTCCGCCTCGAGTTCGACTCGACCCTGGTCCGGCGCGACGCGCCGGTCGTGCGAATCACCGTTCCGGTGACGCGCGACAAGGAGATCCGCGCCGGCTGGACCCAGCCCGGCGAACGGAAGTCGGTGAGCTTCGAGCTGCGCACTTACGGGGTGCCCGGTGTGGAAGGCGAGGTGCACGTCGTGTCGACGCGCGGTGGCCTGGTCAAGATCCCGCTTGTGCTGGGCCGCCCACGCAGGTCCGACGGCGACGGGTAGCGTCGATGCGGAGCAACCCAGCAACGTAAGCTTCCACGTCGCCCGCGACCTCGAGGAAAAGGTTTCGAACGGCGGCCGTATCGAGGCGGGATGGCTGCCCGTCGCTGAGCAGCTTGAGGCCGTGTTCTTTCGCCACGGCGCCGATCTCGATGGGTCGCCAGCTCGAGGCTTTGGCCGCTTCCAGAAACGCCGCGCGGTGTTTCCCGGGAACCGTGAAGAGCAGCTCGAACTCACCATGCGGGCCGGCGAGCATCATCCAATCCTGTAGGCCCGCCGCCCGCGCGACCCGTGCCGCGGCGGGGTGCAGGAGCTGGCCGATCGGCCGGTCGAGCGAGAAGCCAACGCCGTTCAATCGCATCAGCTCGTCGAGCGTCGGGATGACGCCGTCGCTCGTGTCCATGCTGGAGGTCGCGAAGCGGCGCAGCATCTGACCCTCGTCGAGCCGAGCCGTCGGCCTGTACTCGATGTTGGGGCCTCCCGGCCGGCGTTCCGGGCTCAGCTTCAAGAGCGCGTAGGCGCTGCCGAGCCCCAGCGGCCCGGACGCGAACAAGCGGTCACCCGGCCGGCAACCGCGCCGCGTGAGCGGCGGCTCACCGGTCACGGTGCCCAGCGCCGTGGCCGCCATCTGCAGGTGGCCCGAGAAATTCACGTCGCCGCCCAGCAAGGCGAGGCCGCAGTGCCGGCAGGCGTCCCGTATCCCGGCCTGTAGCGCCTTGAGAAACTCGTCGTCCAGACCGGGTGTGAGCGTCTGGTTCAATAAGATCCCCAGAGGTTCCGCGCCCACCGCCGCCAGGTCGCTGGCGTTCACCATCACCGTCATCCAGCCGATCAGGTACGGCTCGTCGTAGAGCCCTGCCTCGATCTCCTCGACCACGGCGTCCGTCGTGAGCGCCAGCACCACGCGGCTGCCCGGAAGGTAGATCAGTTCGGCGTCGCTCTCACGCAGCTCATTCAGCTGATGCGGCGTGCGAGTGAATCCGGCGGCCAGCCGCTCGATCAGTGCGTTCTCGATGATCGTATCCATCACGTGCACACCTGGATCAGTTCCGGCACCATGGAGAAGTAGGCACGGCTCGCCGTCACCACCTCGCCGTCGCCCTCCACCACGAACGGCCGGCCGGCCTCCGCCTCGATCCGCACTCGCCGCGCCCGCCAACTCTGTGTCCCTTTCTGGCCGTTGAACTTCCCGAACGCCAGCCTGGCCAGTGCCAGCACGACCCTCGGGAACGGCAGGTTCCTCAGCAGATGGACATAGAAGTGGCCACCGCCCGGCTCGTAGGGCGAGTCGTAGCGCAGCGCGCCGGTGAAGTGCGGATTCTTCACGATGCCCAGGTTGCGGACCCGCGTATGCACCGTCTCGTTGTCGTCGACCGTGATGGCCATCTTGTACGGCCGATAGCCGACCAGCGTGCGCAGTGCAGCGTACACCATGCCGCGCCCGGGCGAGTACCGCTTGAGGAAGCGAAGCAGGCGGCTGGGGCTGTTGAAGAAACTGTTCGCCTCCGCCGTGGTCCCAACGCTGACGTTGATCAGCCAGCGCCGCGTGCGGAGGTTGTTCTCGGCGTCCCGGTAGGTCAGTAGCCCGACGTCGTGCCGCACGGTGGAGACGAAGTCGAGCTTGAAGGGGATACCGTCGATCATCCGCTCGCGGCTCAGCGGCTTGTGGAAGTCGTTGCTCGAGCCGAGCCCGATGGCGCCCAGCTTGATCTTTCCCACGAGCCCGCGTGGCGCGCTGGCGAGGATCGTGTTCAAGACCAGGTTCACGGTCCCGTCGCCGCCTGCTGCGATGAACTCGGTCTCACCGGTTCGAATCGCATGGGCCACGACCAGTCGAACGGCTGCAGCGTTCGCGGCGACGACGAGCTCGAAGGGCCCGAGATGTTCGCGAAGGCGCGGCTCCACGCGGTCCCACTTGGCCCGCGCGCTGCCGCCACCGGCGTTCGGGTTCAGTATGACGATCATCTTGACCTCCCTAGATCTGCTCCCGCATCGGTCGCCGGGTCATGAAGACGACGAAGCCGATGTAGAACAGGATTAGCCAGACTGCCCAATCCGGTTTCTGTGCAGCCGCGATCGCTGCCAGCTGCAGGATGTAGGCGTGCACGACCGGCGTGATCGCGCGGTGCGCATCGCTTTCCTCTCGGACGCCGTGCAGGCGCAACTGAGCGAGCAGGGTGGCCGCCACGCCGCCAGAGAGCAGCAAGGCGACTATGACGTGTCCGGTATGCGCCTGCTGGCCCGCCAGCGTGGCGTAGAGGGCCGCGCCGCAAGCGATGAGGCTGGCGGCGGCGAACGCGTCGCTGACGGCCGCGCTCGTCTTCGTGCCGAAGGCGACCGGCAGCGTCCGGTAGCCGGTGGCGCGGTCGGCCGAGATGTCTTTGTAGTAGCCGGCCAGCACGAAGTTGGCGTACGCGAAGAAGGCGCAAAGGATCGTCGCCGTGACGACGACAGACGCCTCGGGCGCGGTCCCCGCCGCTCCCAGCGTCGAGACGTAGCCGATGGCCGCCAGCACGGCGACGATCCAGGCGTTGTAGAACGGGCCCGCCCACCAGCGCCGCTTGAACGGCGTGTAGGTCGCCAGTCCAATTACGGCCAGGGCGGCGAGCGGGATGTTGAGCGGGTTGTGCAGCGCCAGCACCACGGCGATCGCCGAGAGCCCCGCGAGACTCACGACCAGCACGTCGCCGCGCCGGATCTCCCCACGCACGAGCGGCCGGTAGGGCGCCGACAGCGAGTCGGTGTCCAGCTGGAAGCAGTCGGTCAGCGCCTGCCCGAAGCCGTAAGACAGGAAGAAGGCCGCCGCCAGGAGCAGCGTGTTGGCCGCCGGCAGTCGCGGTCCCAGGGCCAGCCCGGCGATCCCGGTGACGCCGGAGACGAAGAGCAGGTAAGGCCGCATGGTGACCACGTAGCCGCTCAAGAACCTGAGGCTCGGGACTCGGGCCGCGTCGCTTGCGTACATCGCGCTCACGCTCCCTCCCACCTCAGCTCGGGGTTCGTGTCGAACCGGCCCGCGAGCTTCGTACGCGGCCGCTCGTCTCGGCGCCGGCCCGCCAGCCTGGCCGCCCAGCCCAGAGTAGCCCGAACGGTCACCTGGCGGCGCGGACGCCGCAGCGTGCGCACGATCGCCTCGGCGACAACACTCGGCGCCGCCGAGCCGGTGCGCACAACGGACCGCTCTATTCGCCGGTCGCAACCGTTGAGTGCCAGGTGCGGCACGACGCCAGCCGGCGTGGCCACGTGGATGAAGTGGCCCCGGCCGCGCCGCCGGAAGTACCGCAGCAGTGCCCGCGTCGTTTCGATCGCACCGTCGCCCTCGACGAGTGCATCGACCCGTCCGAAGGCCATCAGAGCCGCGTCGACCAGCTCGCCCGCCGACTCAGGGTCGGTCGTGTCGACGGGTATCGCCACGATCCGCGCACCCGCTGCGGCGAGCTCACGGCGCTGCGCCTCCAGCGCTCGCGCGTTGCTGTCAGCCAGTACCAGTCGCGTGCCTTCCGCAGCGAGGCGCCGGGCCGTCGCCGCGCCGATACCGCTGGCCGAGCCCGTCACCACGACGACACGTGCGCTCAGGCCGCTCCCCTCGCGCCGTGCGGCAACGGGCTCGGTTCCCATCGTGAATCGCCAGCCCAGCCACAGCGCGATCGCGCCGCCGGCGATGCAAAACAGATTCACGGCCATCTCGATCAACGCGTCGGCGGTCAGGCTGGAGTAGTGACCGAGCCGCGCGTAGAACGTCGCATCGAGGATGCCCAGATAGAGGCTGATCGCGCCCGCCCCCGCCAACAGGAAAGGCCCCGCCTTCCTCCGCTTCAGCAGCGCGTAGCTCGCCGCGAAGAGCAGTGCGCAGAAGACGGCGTCCGCGATGGGGAACGCCGACTCGAACGTGCCGACGAGCGGATCAGCCTGACCGAGATCGACCCACCTCGTGAGGTACAGGGTCCAGAACAGGAGCACGAAGGCGCCGCCCACCAGCGTGGCCCAGCCCATCGTCCGCCTGAGGTCCTTTCTATTCTCGCGTGACATGCGTCATCACCTCCTCGTTCCGCCGCCACGTTACGCGGAGGGGGTCAAGGAGGAGTCAAGCCAGCGGGCCGGGTCGACGTAGGGCAGATCACTTTTCGCCGGCCTCTCCACTTGATTCTGACTTGATGCCACCGTGGCAGGTTGAGCGCGGAGAGAGGAGGCGAGTGATGAGCAAACCGAAGCTGCAGATCATCGTGCTGTTCCAGAACCTGGGCGAGGGGCAGGCGTACTTCGCCCGCTCGCCGGCGCCGCCGCTATCGGGGATCCTGGTGGCGGGCCAGACGCCGGACCTGGTCGAGGTGGAGGTGCTGCACGAGATGGTGCGGCCGATCGACTACGAGACCGACGCCGACTTCATCGCGCTCAGCTTCATGGACTTCTGCGCGCCGCATGCCTACGAGGTGGCGGCGCGGTTCCGGCGGCGCGGCAAGATCGTCGTCGCCGGTGGTAAATATCCGTCGACCTTTCCCGAAGCGTGCCTGCCGCACTTCGACGCCGTGGTCGTCGGCGAGGCGGAGCGTATCTGGCCGCAGGTGGTCGAGGATATGGTGAGCGGGCGGCTCAAGAAGATCTACCGGGCGCCGTTCGCGGCGTCGCTGGAGAACATCCCGCCTCCGCGCTACGACCTGGTGGAGCCGGTCTACGCCGTGCCGATCGTCACCGAGGCGACGCGCGGTTGCCCGTTCACCTGCACCTACTGCCAGTTGACGATCGAGAAGAAGCCCTACCGGGCACGTCCGATCGAGGATGTGATCCGCGATCTGACCGCCACGGCGAAGCTGCCGTTCCATAGGCGGAAGATGGCGATGATCTACGACAACAACCTGGGCGGCGACATGGGCTACGCGAAGGAGCTACTGCGCGAGATCGCCAGGCTCGACCTCTGGGCGGTCGGCGCGCAGTTCAGCTTCAACTGCCTGTACGATGACGAGTTCGTGGAGCTGCTGGCCGAGGCACGCTGCGGCATGGCGTTCATCGGGCTCGAGTCGATGAACGAGTCAAGCCTGCTCTCGGTCAACAAGACGCAAAACCGGGTCAAGCACTACCGCGAGCAATTACCCAAGCTGAAGGAGCGGGGCATCCTCACCTTCACCGGCATGATGGTGGCACTCGACGAGGACACGCCCGGCTACTACGCGACGGTGCCGGAGAAGCTTGAGGACGTCGATCCGAGCGCCGTGCTCTTGTCGATCTCGATCCCGATCCCCGGCACGCCCTTCCACCGGCAGATGGAGGCCGAGCGCCGCATCTTCGACCACGACCTCGCGCACTACGA
>JBDHKD010000084.1:0-11532 GCA_039586575.1 Gemmatimonadota bacterium
CACCGATCGGCTGGCCCTCCCCGAGTGGCTCCCTGTGCTGGCCATCATCCTGTTCCTGCTTGGGCTGCCGTTCGTGGTGGCGACGGCGTGCGTCCGGGAAAGGGCCTCACCTGCCGAGGGGACGCTAGAAGCGGAACCGGGTTCGGCGGCGCAGGGATCCCCGGTTGGCGTCGAGCGGACCGCAGCCGGTCCCGAGGTACAGGACAAAGGGCGCAAGTCTGTCGCCGTACTACCGTTCGTGAACCTGAGCGCCGAGCCGGAGAGCGAGTACTTCAGCGACGGTATCACCTTCGACATCATCAATCATCTCGCCAAGATCACCGACCTCAAAGTCATCTCCCGCACCTCTGTCATGCGGTATAAAGCCGCCGACAAGCCGCTTCGCCAGATCGGCGAAGAGCTCGGTGTCGCTACCATCGTCGAGGGTGAGGTTCAGCGCGTCGGAGATCGTGTGCGTATCGGTGCTCAACTCGTCGATGCGCGGAACGACCAGCACCTGTGGGCTGAGCAATACGATCGGGAGTTGTTGGACGTCTTCGCCATCCAGAGCGACGTGGCGCAGCAGGTGGCGGCTGCGCTGAAGGCGACGCTCACCTCGGGAGAGAAGCAGCGAATCGAGAGGAGACCGACCGACGATCTCGAGGCTTACAACCTGTACTTGAAGGGCCGCTACTTCTGGGACAGAAGAGGCGAGGGAATTCAGAGGGGCCTGGAGTACTTTCAGCGGGCGCTCGCGATCGACCCGGACTACGCCCTGGCCCACGCGGGGGTGGCCGACTGCTATATCCTGCTCGGCTTCTATGGCTACCTCCCCCCGAGGGAGGCTTGCCCCAAGGGGAAAGCCGCTGCGTTGCGGGCCCTGGAGATCGATGAAGGGCTCGCTGAAGCACATGCCTCGCTGGCGTTTGCCGGAGTCTGTCACGACTGGGATATGCAGGCGGCCGAAAAGAACTTCCAGCGGGCGATCGAGCTCAACCCGGGCTACGCGCCCGCCTATTACTGGTACGCGACTCTCTTCACTGCGTTGGGGCGCAGCGAAGAGGGCGTCATTCAGAACGAGCGAGCCCTCGAGGTTGACCCTCTCTCGATCTTTGCGACGGCGCACTATGGATGGGTCCTGGTTGGCGGCCGGCAATACGAGCGTGCCAGAGCGCAGTTGCGGCGGGCCCTCGAGCTAGACCCGAACTTTGCGCTCGCGCACTGGCTGCTTGGCTGGAGCTACGGGCAGGAGTCGAGGTTCGAGGACGCGATACCGCATCTTCAGAAGGCCGTCCAACTCTCCGGTAACTATCCCTGGTTCTTGGCGCATCTCGGCTGGGCCTACGGAGGGGCGGGTCGGGCGGACGAGGCGCGTGCGGTGCTTTCCGAGTTGAGGGCGCGACGACGAGAGGGTTACTTGCGGTCGTTGTATTTCGCGTTGGTGTGCGTTGGCTTGGGTGAGCTGGATGAAACGCTCGAGTGGCTGGAAAGGGCCTGCGAAGAGCGTGACGCTTGGATGGCTTGGCTGAGCGTAGACGCGACCTTCGACCCCCTCCGGTCGGATTCCAGGTACACGGCGCTCCTGAAGAAGGTCGGCATCCGATAGGCCGTCTCGCGTTGAGCCGAGCGCAGCGGCCGGGAGCTCGCCTGCGCCCAACTGGACGAGCGTTCCGAGGTCCTGTCTCTGTTGTCGGCTCTACCGCAGGCACCGTTGGCCGCGCACGAAGAGGTGCTGGCGTTTGTGGAGTCGAATCGCTTGGCGGGGACGAGGATCGGCTGGATCGATGCACACCTGCTGGCGGCGGCTCGGCTGGCAGGCGTCGGCCTCTGGACCTTGGACAGACCGCTTGTTGTGATGGCCCTCGAGCTGGGGCTGTACGTCGAGCCGGGCTAGGGGTGGTGTTCAGGCGCGTTTGATAGCAGCGAGTTGGTCGGCGTCAAACTTCTCGAGTCGTCGCTTGATGAGCGTTACCACCTCGCCTTCTGAGAGTGGGGCCTGCGGATCGAGATTGACGAAGTACTTCGCAAGAGTCTTGTAACGCTTCAACATCAATAGCACGAAGATCACGAAGTAGTCGATCTTCCGGAACACCAGTGACTGCTGGCGAATCATCTCTCGCCGCCGGTCCAGGAAATCGGCGGGCATGTCCAGCCAGTGGCGGCTGGGTTTGAGGTGATGGCCCATGTGGTATCCGTCGTTGAAGCAGCGGTGGTTGTAGTTGCTGTTGATGAAGGTGACGACCGTTCGGTAGTCGTTGGTGGGGTCGTCGGGATCGACGAAGGCGTGCTGCGCCCAGTTGCCCATCATCAATAGGACTCGAGTCGTGACCAGTGGCACGACGAAGACGACGAGACCGGCTCGCCAGTTCCATAGCAGCGCCAGAACGGCGAGCGCCAGGTAGGTCACCTCACCGGCCAGCATCCGCAGCGCCAGCTGTTTCCGCTGGCGCCTCCTCATGTACAGGAACAACTCGGTGTCGCCGAGCAGCAGGAACCTGAACAAGTACTTCAAGAAATCGATGAAGCTGTCGCGCTGATAGGCCATGGTCGAACTCAGGTCGTCTGGCAGGTTCCCTTCGGCATGGTGCATCCCGACGTGGTGCACGAAGTAGGTCTCGGGTGACTGGCCGAAAAAGATCCCCAACACCCAGGGGATGTACTTGTTGAGCAGGTTGTATTCCTTCTTGAACAGAACGCGGTGACAGGTGTTGTGGAGCATCAGGATGTACGGACCGAGGAACCACAGATAGAGCGCCCAGTAGATCGGTGCCATCCACCAGCGGAAGTTGCCGGGTATGAAGAGGTATACGGCGGTCGACCCGAAGAGCAAAGTCAGGATGAGTGAGAGTCGAATGAACGGCAGATCACGCTCGTCGCGGATCAGTCGGCCGAAGACCCGCATCAGGAATCCTGGCTTGTCGGGGGGCTCCCAGGTCGGGTCGGTGATCGTGATGAGATCGTCGCTGATCACGGCTCGCTCCTTGGGGTTCTCGTGCTTGCAGGGGCCCAGATCTTCAACATATGCATGGTGTAACGGGCATCACAACTCGCCGCAGCTCGCCGTGGCGCTTGACAGGACACCCTCTTCCGCGCGTTGCTCCTCGACGGCTGGGCGCACATTATGTAACGGCCCCAACCTGAAGCCCACTGGCCGCTCGGAGTTCTGATGTCACGTCTCAAGCGGCTGATCGTCGAGATCCACCGCCGCTCGCTCTGGCAGGTGCTGCTGATCTACATCGGCGGTGCTTGGGTCTGCTACGAGATCATCGACACGATCACCGACCGGCTGGCCCTCCCCGAATGGCTCCCCGTGCTGGCCATCATCCTGTTCCTCGTTGGGCTACCTTTCGTGGTGGCGACGGCGTGCGTTCGTGAGGACGCTGTATTGCCCCCGCAGGCCGAACTGGCTGAACCCGGGCCGGCCGAGCCTCCCGTTCAGATTACACGACCGCGGCTCCACATGACCTGGCGCAATGCGGGGCTCATCTTCGTCTTCGCGCTGGCACTGTGGGGCGTCGTGGCGGCGGGCTGGCTCCTCTTCGGCGGCGGTGCGGGCGGGACACGAGCGGCTGCCGAGGAGCGACCATCGGTCGCTGCGCTGCCGCTCGTCAACCGGAGTGGGCTTCCGGAGGACGAGTACTTCACCGACGGGATCCACGACGAGATCCTGACTCAGCTCTCGAAGATCAGCGGCCTGAGCGTCAGGGGACGCACGTCGGTGATGCAGTATCGTGACAGTCCGAAGAACCTGCGACAGATCGGTGAAGAGCTGAACGCCCGCTACCTCTTGGAAGGAGGCTTGCTGCGCGCCGGGGAGACCGTACGTATCAACGTGCAGCTCATCGATGCCCAGCGGGACGAGCACCTCTGGGCCGAAACGTATGACCGGCAGCTCTCGATCGAGAACCTGCTGGCGATTCAGTCGGAGGTGGCGCGGCGCATCGCGGAGGCGCTGGAAGCCACCCTGACGCCCGACGAGGAGGACAGACTCGCCGCGCTGCCGACCGCCAATCTGGAGGCGTACGACCACTACCTGCGCGGGCGGCGGTTCTGGAATCAGCGTTCGCTGGCGGCGTTCGATTCAGCGATCCAGTACTTCAATAGGGCGGTACTGCTCGACCCGAACTACGCGCGCGCCTACGCGGCGCTCGCCGAGACCTATGTGCTGCTTCCCGAGTACGGTGGTCCCTCGTTCCCCGAGATCCTGCCCGTCGCCCGGGCGGCGACCGAGCGGGCACTGGCGCTCGACACCGATCTGGCCGAAGCGTACGCGGCTTCCGCTTACATCAAGACGAGGGTCGAGTGGGATCACGAGGGCGCCGAGCGAGACTACCGGAAGGCCATCGAGCGCGATCCCGATTATGCGACCGCGCATCAGTGGTACGCCGAGCTTCTCAACCACACCCGTCGCTGGGATCAGTCGCTCGAGGAAGCCCGGAGAGCCGTCGAATTGGACCCGGTGTCGTTCACACCCAACGCGGTCCTGGCGGTCACCTGGTTGTGCAATGGTCGCCCCGCTGAGGCGATCGCGGCGGCCGAGCGCGCCCTGCAAATCCTCCCGGACCAGGAGCTGGCGGTGAAGTGGCTCGCCTTCGCCTATGTGCTTAACGGTGACTACGTCGCTGCCGCCCGCCAGTTCGATCGCTTCGCCGAGCTGACCGGCACCGACCCGCAGGCCTATCGCGCCTATCTCGCCGCTCTAGAGGACCCGGCAGAAATACCGGCGGCAGTCAGCGCATTGCAGGATCCGAGCCTCTTCGTCCCCGCACTAACCGGCGGCGGCGCTGTCTTCCTCGCGCACCTGGGCCAAGTCGACGAAGCACTGGCGGCGCTCGAGCAGCTGTACGAGGAAAGGGACCCGCGCCTGCCCATGATCAACGGGCATCCTCTGTACGAGGGACTGAGGTCGGATCCTCGCTTCCAGGACTTGCTGCGTCGCATGAACTTGCGCGACTGACAGCCCACGTGAGCCTTTCTACGCCAATCACCTCAGCGAGAGACGCGCCTCACTCGTGCCGCAGCGCCTCGACCGGATCGACACGGGTCGCACGAACGGCGGGGAGCAAGGCGGCGCCCACTGTGGCTGCGGCTAGTACCAGCGCTGAGACGACGAAGGTCGGGACGTCGAACGGACTGACCTCGGTGAGGGCACTCGACAGGAAGCGGGCCAGGATCAAGGCACCGGCGGCGCCGAGGCCCAGGCCCGTGACGACCAGCCGCCCGCCCTCGGCGAGCACGCCGCGCAAGATGGCACCCCGATCGCTGCCCAGCGCCATGCGTACACCGAACTCCCGGGTGCGGCGGCTGACCCCATACGATATGGAGCCGTAGAGCCCCAAGCTGGCGAGCAGCAGGGCGAAAGCGGCGAAGACGCCCCCCAGCTTCGCCGCCTGGCCCTGGCGACTGTAGGATGCGGCATAGAGGTCCTCGGCCGTGATCGCATCGAAGATGGGCAGGCCGGGATCGACGGCGATCATCGCCTCGCGAACCGCCGAGATCGCGGGCGGGGTTTGCGTCGCACTGCGCAGGGCGAATACCGCCCGCGCGGAGAGGAACGACTCCGCCTGCTGTGCGTACGGCGTGTACCACGTCTCTCTGACGTCATAGAACTCGCGCACGTCACCCACCACGCCGACGATCGTCATCCACGGCGCGTCCTCGCTGGCGCGGCGATCCCGCACGCGCACCCCGAGCGGATCCTCGTTCGGCCAGTAGCGGCGCGCCAGCGCCGCGCTGATGACGACGACCGGCGGTGAGCCGGCGCGATCACTTTCGGCGATGCCGCGGCCGCGAAGCAGGTTAATCCCCACCGCCTCCAGGAAGCCCGGCGTCACCATCCTCGAGTTGACCAGGCTTCGCTCGCCGGCGACCGGCTCGCGACCCTCGACAACGACTTCGGCCACCGCGTTGGCGCGCGACGAGGGGAACATCGTCGTGGCGCCAGCACCGGCGAGCCCGGGGACGCGCTCGATCTCGATCGCTGCCGCGGTCATGAAGGCGACCCGCGACTCGGCCGTGGGATACTTCTCCGGGCTCAGGTTCACGGTGAAGGTGAGCAGCCCGGCGGGATCGTAACCGAGATCGGCCGAGTGCAGCCGCTGGAAATCGCGGAGCATGAGCCCGATCCCGCTCAACAGAGTCAGCGCCAGGGCCAGCTCGCCGACCACGAGGGCACGCTCGAGCCGCCGCACGCCTCGGCCACCGATGGAACGGCCGGCCGAATAGAGCGCCGTGAACGGCCGCTCGTGCGAGAGCCTGAGCGCCGGCGCCAGGCCGAAGAGCACGCCGCTGGTCATGGAAATCAGCGTCGCGAAGACCAGCACGGTCCAATCGAAGCCCGGCGTCGTTCCCACGTAGGTCAGCAGGCGGCGCGGGAGGAGCGGCTCGACCAACCCGACACCCACGGTGGCCACGGCTAGCCCGGCCATTCCGCCGAACGTGGCCAAGAGCACGCTCTCGACCAGCACCTGTCGCAGCAGTCGAGCTCGACGGGCGCCGACGGCGGCGCGTACGGCGAACTCGCGCCCCCGACCCAGCGCCCGCGAGAGGAGCAGGTTGGCCAGGTTGGCACAGACGATCAGCAGCAGGAATCCTACGGCGGCCAAGAGCGCCACGAGCGTTCGGCCCTCACCGCCGACCAGAACCTCGCGGATCGGCACCGCCGTAAGCGTGGTCCCCGGCTGAAGATCGGGGAGCTCGGCGGCGGCCGCCTCGGCCACGGCACGCAGGTCGGCCCGTGCCCGCTCGACCGTCCAGCCCGGTGCGAGGCGTGCCGGCACGTTGAACGACCAGACGCCGCGCTGCCCCGCTCGCACCCGCATCGGAACCCAGAGCTCGGCTTCGTAGGGATAGGTGAACCCGGGCGGCATGACGCCTACCACCGTATGTGCGCGCCCGTCCAGGCGGACGACCTCGCCGATCACCGACGGCGCACCACCGAACCGGCGTTGCCACGACCCGTGGCTCAGCAGGGCGACGCCGGCGTCTTCGCCCGCGGCCTCTTCCTCGGGGAGGAAGGCGCGGCCCAAGATCGGCCGCACGCCCAGCGTCTCCGTCCAGCCTTCGGAGACGGCGATCCCCACTACCCGCTCCGGCCCGGCGTCGGTGGCCAGCGCGTAGCTGGTGAAGCGCTGCGCCACGATCCGCTCGAAGAAGCGCCCCCGCTCCCGGACGGCGAGGTAGACCTCGGGCCGCAGGCTGATCAGTGGGCCGCCGGTCTCCGGCGTCAGGTAGATCCGCACCAGCCGGTCTTCGTGCTCGAACGGCAGCGGCTGGTAGAGCGCGGCGCGCGCCGCGCTGAAGATGGCCGTGTTCGCACCGATGCCGAGGGCCAGGGTGAGGATGGAGATCGCCGTGAAGGCTGGGTGGCGGGCAAGCTGGCGCAGCGCGTATCGGACATCCTGGATCATCGACCGCCCTCCTGCGGCTGGTTCGGAACGGGCTAGGGTGGAGCGTGCATTCCGTAGTTAGACGCGTAACGGCGCTCAAACGGCAAAGACCACGGCGGCCCGCGGCCGCCCTGCCGCGACGGGCCTGGCGGGCCCCGGCATCGATAGCCGTTTGTGTTACGTGGCCGGCCAGTGCATCTTGTGGCGCTTGACGAAACATAACCGCAGGAAGGGGAGCCGGTGAAGATCTTTTTGGTCTACGTCCGCGACGAGGACTTCTATCGCATGCTGCCGCCGGGGCTGGTAGACGGCAGGTTCGACAAGGGCCGGGTCCAGGTGATGGCCTTCCCGCCGATCGGGATCGAGACGTTGGCCCCGGTCGTGCGGCAGCAGGGCCACGAGGTCCGGATGTTCGACACCTGCCACCCGCAGATGAAAGAAGAGCATATCGCGGAGGCCGCGGGCGCGGAGCGGCCCGACGTGATCGCGCTCTCTTTCCTGTCGACAACCTCCTATCCCGCCGCCAAGAGCATGGCCCGCCGGCTGAAGCAGGCGGCACCCGACACGCCGCTCATCCTGGGCGGCGTGTTCGCGACGATGAACGCGACGAAGATCATGGCGGACTGCCCTGACGCGGACTTCATCGGGAAAGGCGAGGGCGAGGAGCTGCTCCCCGACTTTCTCGAGAACCTGGATGATCCCGGATCGGTCGCCGGCCTGGTCTGGCGCAACGGCCGCGAGATCGTCGAGAACCCGCC
Source organism: Gemmatimonadota bacterium (assembly GCA_039586575.1). Lineage (GTDB taxonomy): Bacteria > Gemmatimonadota > Gemmatimonadetes > Palauibacterales > KS3-K002. The sequence continues at coordinate 8,126 of JBDHKD010000084.1, forward strand.
GCGCCCTATCCTCAAGGACCTCGACCGGTTCCCTTATCCCGATCGCCAGAGCCTGCCGATCGATTTCATCGAGTCGATGCCGCTCGACGTACCAGCGGTCCTCTCGCTGGACCGCTTCTGTACCGTGCAGACTTCGCGCGGCTGCCCCTACAAGTGCGTGTACTGCGACATCCCCGCCCTGGCCGACGGCAAGTGGCGCAGCCGCTCCGCCGAGCACGTGCTGGGCGAGATGCAGCAGCTGAGTGACGACGGCTACCGCTCGATCTACCTGACCGACGACCACTTCCTGCTCAAGCGCAGCCGCATCCGCGAGATCTGCCAGGGGATCATCGACCGCCAGCTGAAGTTCCGCTGGGGCTGCGAGGGCCGGGTCGATTCGGTCGCCATCGACCAATTCCCCATAATGGCCGAGGCCAACTGCAGCTTCCTAGCCTTCGGCGTCGAGGCCGGCACGCAGAAGGTGCTCGACCGACTGAAGAAGCAGCAGTCGCTCGAGCAGATCGAGCGCGGGATCAGCGAAGCCAAGCGCAACGGGATCGATACCGCGCACGGGTTCTTCCTGGTCGGCTCGCCCGGCGAGAGCGAGGCGGACATCCTGGAGAGCTTCCGCTTCGCGGCGCGGCTCGAGCTCGATACCTTCGGCTTCAACCGCCTGTGCGCTTACCGTGGCACACCGCTCTGGCAAGAGTACGTCGAGCGCGGGATCATCGACGACGAGCGCGATTGGTACAAGTGGTTCAAGTGTTCGGACATCGACCCGACCGTTCTGCCCAGCGAGGTGGTTAACCGCGCCCGCCAGAAGGGCTATATGTTGCTGTTCGCTCACCGGATCTTTCTGCGCCCGATCCAGACCTTCAAGCTGCTGCGCACCTTCGCCCGGCACATGAAGACGTCGGACATCCTGAAGCTGCTCTGGAGCCCCTTCGGCAAGCGGACCCTCACGCGCCAGCCCGAGCTACCGGCGCGCATGACCGACCAGGGACTGACGGCCCCCGTCCGCGAGGTGCTGCCCACGGCTTGAGTCCGGGCGTCGCCCTGGAGCCTCCGCCTGGGAAACCGAGTCCTGGCGAGCTTGACTCCCTCCCGGCTCGTTGCTCCCCGCTGCGCCACCGTGCATCTTTCGTCAGGCCCAACCATTCGGACTCGAACCACCGGCGGCGCGATGTCCCGTTTCAAGCGGCTGATCGTCGAGATCCACCGCCGCTCGCTCTGGCAGGTGCTGCTGGTCTACTGCGGCGGCGCCCTCGTCGCCTATCAGGCGGTCCAGGCGCTGACCGAGGGTCTCGAGCTGCCGGGTTGGTTTCCCGCCTTCGCCATCCTCCTGTTCATCGTCGGGCTGCCCATCGTCGTCGCCACCGCACTGGTCCACGAGCAGGCGGCGCCCGCTGGCGACGCGGCCGAACAGGCTGGGGGCGAAGCGGACTCGGGTCGTGCGGAGCGTGCAGCCGAACCTGGCCGGAGACCGGCCGGTCGGCGTCGCGTCCTGACCTGGCGCAATGCCGGGTTGAGTTTCCTGGCGGCGCTGGCCCTTTGGGGCGTGGTCGCCACCGGTTGGTACTGGGTGGCGGGCAGGCCAGTGCCAGGGAGTAGGGACCCGGCGGAGACGCTGCGGAAGTCCGTCGCGGTGCTGCCCTTCGAGAACCTGAGTCCCGATCCGGATAACGAGTTCTTCGCCGACGGTATTCACGACGAGATCATCACCCACCTGTCGAAGATCGCCGACTTGAAGGTGATCTCGCGGACCTCGGTCATGGGGTACAAGGACCGGGTGGAGAGCCTGCGCGCGATCGCCGACGAGCTCGGAGTCACGAACATCCTCGAGGGGACGGTACGTCGTGCGGATAGCCGGGTGCGGGTCACAACACAGCTCATCGATGCGCGAGCTGATGAGCACCTGTGGGCCGAGGTCTACGATCGCGATCTCAGTGACGTGTTCGCCGTGCAGAGCGATGTGGCGCAGCAGGTCGCCACGGCGCTCAGGGCGAGGCTGACGCCGGCCGAAGCCCGGCGTATCGGCGAACGGCCGACCGAGAGCGTGGAGGCTTACGACGACTACCTGCGCGGGCGGCAGTTCTGGACGCAGCGATCGGTGGCGGCGTTCGATTCAGCGATCAAGTACTTCAACCGGGCGATCCTCCTCGATCCGGACTACGCCCGCGCTTACGCTGGACTCGCCGAGACCTATGTGCTGCTCCCGGAATACGGTGGTACGTCTGTCCCCGAGATCCTGCCGTATGCTCGGGCCGCGACCGACAGAGCGCTCGCTCTCGATCCCGACCTTGCCGAAGCGTATGTGGCTTCCGCTTACATCAAGACCATGTTCCAATGGGATCGCGAGGCCGCCGAGCTGGACTATCTGAGGGCGATCGAGCTCGACCCCGACTATGCGACCGCGCATCAGTGGTACGCCGAGCTCTTGGCACAAGACCGTCGCTGGGATGAGGCGCTGGCTGAAGCGCGCAGAGCCGTCGATCTCGACCCGCTGTCACCCGCGGCGAACATGAGCCTCGGGTCTTTTGTCGCGTACGCCGGGAACCCGGAGGACGCGATCCCTATGGTCGAGCGGGCGCTAGACATCGTCCCGGATTTCGTGGTCGCCACGTACTTACTGGCCAGTGTCCATGTTATGAACGGCGATCTGGCTGCCGCCGCTCCCGTGTTCGACCGGCTGGCCGAGCTCACCGGGGGCGACCCAGAGATCTACCGTGCCTATCTCGCCGCGCTAGCCGACCCGGATTCGATACCGGCGGCGGTCAGGGCGCTCCGACGCTCCAACGTCTATGGCAATCCCGGCGCCAGCGAGTATCTCGCGGACCTGGGCGAGTTCGATGAGGCGTTGGCGGCCCTCGAGCGGGAATACGAGTCGCGGCTGCCATATCTCGTCTGGGTCAACTCCAATCCGTGTTATGACGGTCTCAGGTCGGACCCGCGCTTCCAGGACCCGCGCTTCCAGGACCTGCTGCGCCGCTTGAACTTCTCCAACTGACGGCGGGGTCGCGGCACAAGCGCGCCGCTCGAATCTTGACCAGGCCAATCGGCGACCCTGGGCCTCCCTTTTTGCTTGGATTGCTGTGGACCTGTGATTGGGCCGGACAGGGCGGCGATGCACAGGAATGTGCAAGTTTGACGGTATTCGCGTCGATCAATGAGTTGCTAGCGTTGCGAAAAAGCCGCCCTGCCCAGCCGTTGAGTCCTACGTTGCCAGAGATAGCCTGCGAGAACGATGCTGTCCCCGCCTCCGCACTCCTTTCGCCACCACGAGCTGGGTCAGTACCGTTCTCGCAGACGTCGCCTTGTCAGTCCCTCCACCGGCTCCTCGGCACCGCACCCCGCGGCCCCAGTGCCGCGCGGTGCGGTGCTCGAGGTGAGGCCTGGCCAGCCCCCAGGCCTCGGTGATGTTCGCTTTG
>JBDHKD010000085.1:0-11054 GCA_039586575.1 Gemmatimonadota bacterium
ACCGTTGCTCGATTCGGGGGAAGCGGAAGGCTTTCTCTACTACGTGATGCCGTACGTGGCCGGCGGCTCGCTGCGCGGACATCAGAGGCGCGGCGTGCCGGCTCCGCTCGACGTAGCGCTGCGCATTGCCCAGCAGGTCGCCGCGGCGCTCGAGCACGCCCATCGGCACGGAGTGATCCATCGCGACGTCAAGCCGGAGAACATCTTGTTCTCAGAAGGGCTGGCGGTCGTCGCGGATTTCGGCATCGCGAAAGCGGTGTGCGCGGCGGGCCCGGGTAGTCTGACGCGCACCGGTGTGCCGGTGGGGACGCCGGGCTACATGAGCCCCGAGCAGGCGGCGGCGATCACCGAGTTCGATGAGCGAACCGATGTCTTCGGTCTCGGTTGCGTCGTCTACGAAATGCTCGTCGGCGAGACCCCGGGGCTGTGGCCCACGGAAGATGCGCTGCGGCTGGGTAGGTTCGTCGACGCAGCGCCCGAGCATCGCCAGCGACTCGATGGGCTGCCGGGTCGGGTCGAGCAGACTCTGGTGAAGGCGCTGGCGGTTAGGCCCGACCGGCGGTTCGCGACGCCGGTGGAGTTCGCCGATGCGTTGACGGCCGCGGCGGCGGGGAGCGTCAAGCTCAGCGACAGTCAGGTCCGCAAGATCCTCGAGCGTGCCGCCGAGCTGGAGGCCACACGGCCGACCGAGGAAGGCGCGCTGTCGATCGGCGCCGTGGAGCAGGTAGCGGCTGAGGTAGGCATCCCGCCGGAATTGGTGCGCGAGGCTGCCAGAGAACTGGCACGGCCGGCCGGTTCGGATGTCCCCAAGCGAGGAGAGACCGCGGCTCGGCTCCCGGAGCCGCACAGGGACAGAGTGGCGATTGACCGAACGGTCGAGTGGGAGATACAGGAGTCGGAACACGAAGCGCTGGTGAGCGAGATCCAGGGTACGCTGGGAATCGTCGGCCACGTCTCGGTAGTCGGTGGAACACTCACCTGGAGCCCCGCCGCGTCCGGCGAGGGGGTCCGGAGGGTAATCGTCACCGTGACACGGGACGTCGGCCGGACGCGGATTCACGTCGAGGAACATCTCGTCTTCACCGAATGGAGGGGTGTTGTCATCGGCGCTTCGGGAGTCGCCGGCGGCTTTCTCGGGGCGCTGCTGGGGCTGGCACTCGAAGGTGGCGACCCCAGCCCACTCATACTTCTCCCCGCCGCGCTGGGCATGTCCTGGGGCATATTCGCTTCCCGGCACTTTATGATGCAGAACCTGAGAGAGGTGAGGAGGCCCGAACTGGAGGAGCTTGCCGATCGGTTGGCCGCGCTCAAGGGCCGGCCGTGACAGTCCGCTCCATGCGGAGCCCTACACCTAGTCTGGAGCTGGTACTGTCCGGCCGGCCCTTCGCCTCTACAACAGGCTGGCGGCCTCAGCGAGTGCGGAGCGTGATGCCGCCGGAGCCCGTGTCGATCTGGAGTCGCGCGTCGCCGCCACCGATCTCGAGCTCGATCTCGTCACGGCTCATACGGCGCAGCATCGCGTTGGGCACGTCGAGGTTGATACCGCCGCTGCCGGTCTCGGCGATGACGTGGACCGAAGCATCGGCCGGCAGGTTGACGGTCACACCACCGCTGCCGGTGTCGATCACGTAGTTACCGGTACCCATCCTGACCAGATCGAGGGTCACGGAACCGGAGCCGGTGTCGATCATCGCTCTATCGCAGGAGATGTCGTTGGTCCGCACCGAACCGCTGCCGGTATCGACCTCGAGGCTTGCTGCCGAACCACCGTCGATCGTGACGCTGCCGCTACCGGTGTCGATGTGGATGTCATCGCCTTCGATGTTCGCTGCCTCAACGCTGCCGGAGCCCGTATCGACCCACAGGTCGCCGAGTACGCCGGTGACGTCGACGGAGCCGCTACCGGTATCGATGCGGGTGTTCCCGCCGATGTTCTCGGCTGTGACCTTTCCGCTATGGGTATCGAGGTCGACTCCCGCCTCCACGTTCATGGCTTTGATCTCGCCGACAACGATCGCGACGCGGGTATCGACGCCACGCGGGACGAGGATCTCGAGGTCGGTCCAGGCCTCGAGAGCGCCGCGGCCTACGTCGCCGCCGATCCTGATTCGCTCGCGCCCCGAGATGCCCGAGTAGAGATCCTCCAGGAAGGAACTCTCGTCGGTCCAGCTCTCCAGGCGGAACTCGCTACTTCCGCCGCGGCGGCGCGGGTAGTGGATCTCCGTGGTCTGGTCCAACGGGTAGACCGCGTGGAACTCGGCCTGGCCGCCTTCCTTCACCTCGAAGGTGATCGTCTCGGCGTCATCGCCGCCTGGCTGGGCGCGCACGATGATGCGGGAACCGTCATGGCCGCGCACCGTCACCTCGCCGACGAGGTTGGTGACCAGGAGCTCGTTCCCCTCGAAGGACCACTCCTGCTGTGCCTGGACCGGTGCCGCTGCCATGACGACCAGGACGCCGGCTACCAGGGCGCTCAGGTACCGTGACTTCATGGGTGTGCCTCCGCTGTAGCAGCTAGATGAACACGCGCCATCCCCATGGGGCGCGGACGAATAGCTAGGCTGGGGTTCCGCTCGCTTAGACATGCCGGGTGGCAAAAGGGTTGGAATGACCCTGCTTGTTGCTGTCTAGCCGTCCCTACGACCCCGGGAACGCTGGGGTTTCGCGGTCCGGGCGGCCGGGCCGCCCGGACCGTCAGCCGGCGGCGGGCGAGCCGACGAAGCGGTTGTAGAGCCAGGCGAAGATGGCTCCGCCGATCGCTCCATCGACCGCCGCGTAGAGGGTCCCGACGATCACCGAGCCGAAGCCACCGATTTCGTACCCCGGGTAAATCGAGGCGGCGAGCTCGAGGAAGGCGGCGCCGTAGCTCGGCCAGATCAGGTGGGCCAGGCCCATCAGGAAGACACTCGCCGCGCAAAAGATGCAGCAGGCTATTGCAAGCGACTTGACGCACAGTTTCATCTGCGTCTCCCGGTTGGAGCCGGATGTGATGATCCCGACTGTTACGGTGCAAGCGTTACTCAGGCTATTCGGTGTAGCTACAGATTAGCGCCGGATCATGCGACCGTACAAGAAGGAGCGATGATGGGGTTTGGATGCCGGGCCAGGAGACTCGAGGACTAAATCCCCCTCAGACCTGTCCTCACCGCCTGTCATCACCTGACCCAGCATCACATTCGGCCCTGCGTCGTATCCGCGAAGATCTATGGTCCAGGCTGCCGGCTGCGTGCCGTCTGCCGAGGCCGCCGTGTTTCTCCCCCGCGTTGACTACCGCGGCGCGACGGACCCCACGGCACGCAGCCTGCATCGCAGCTCGCTATGTTCACCGGGTGCTCCGCCCGCTGCTTCCCCGCTGCTGTTTCCCTTCCGGGACGGAGCGACCCGGCAAACGAGACTTCAGTTGCTGGCAAGATCGCACTTGCCATGGTAACCTGTTGCGTCGAGGCGACGTGGGTGATTCCGGTGAACCACGACGCTCCGTGTTGTGTAGATGCCGGCGGCCGGGGAAACGTTAAAGCGGTGAGGCCTTAATGCGGGCCGCCTGTCGGGATGCGTAATTAAGGATCGGATGCGACCAGCGGAAAGCGATCAGCGACCAGTTCGAGGCGGGGAGTCGATGGCTCCGAGGATGGGAACGAGCCGTACGCCGGGCCTCGGTGCCGTCCTGGCCGCCTTTTTCACCGGCCTGGCGCTGGCGTTGATCTTGACCGGGCTGGGCACTCTGGTCAGCCGATCGCTGGCTATCGCCTTCCTGCTGGGCGAAGTCGGGTTCCTGGGCGGCGTGGCTCTCTATCTGGCGGCCACGGGACGCAGTGTGCGGGCCGCCCTCAGGCTGGTGCGCGTGCCGCGCGCGGCCTACCCCCTAGCCTTACAGCTAGGGGTCGCGCTGCTCGTCTTCAACCTGGCGGCCACGATAATCCTGGGGCCGCCGGCGCAGGATATTGAGTTCGTCACGACGGCCGAGGGAGCGCTGGAGCAGATCGCGCTGGTGATCGGCGTGGCGCTGGCCGCGCCGGTGATCGAGGAGGCGTTGTTTCGGGGACTGCTACAGGGTGTTCTAGAAAAGCGACTTCGGCAGCGGTTCGCCATCGCGGTGACGGCTATGGCTTTCGGCCTGCTGCACGGCCCCGATGGGGCACTGTTCTTCTTCTTCTGGAGCCTGCCGGTCGGTTGGGTGACCTGGCGTAGCGGCAGTATCCTGCCGGCGGTGGTGGTGCACGCGGTAAACAACATAATCGGGCTGCTGGGGTATCTGGCGGCCGGCCCGGTGGATCCGGAAGAGATAGAGTACGGCTCTGGCGCGATCCCGTTGGCCGTCACTATCCTACTCGTCGCCGTGTACTGGGCCTACCGGGTGTGCGTGAGGGTGGACCGGGTGGGAGATTCGAGGAGCCGTCCTGCGAAACAAGCTTGACATACACCCCGTAATGTTCGGTGTCGAGCGGCTGCGGTCACGCAGTCGCGACGAATCGCAGCGGGCAGGTGAGGACGGCGAACCCCAATGGTCGTGACTTGCTGAGAATGGAACGGATCACCATACGACGCCTCAAGTTCCTGGCGGGGTTCGCCGTCTACTTCGTGGCGCTGTGGTTCTTCTGGAACACGCCCGTTGCATATCCCCTAAAGATCTTCGTCGTGCTGCTGCACGAGATCAGCCACGGAGCGATGGCGTTGGCGACCGGTGGCACGATCGACAGGATAGTGATCACGTCGAACGAAGGTGGCGTCTGCCAGTGCCCGGGCGGCAACACGTTCCTCGTGCTGTCGGCCGGGTACCTCGGTAGCCTCCTCTGGGGTACGGCGATTCTCTGGGCCGCCCGCGGTCGGGGCGCGACCCCGCGGATCGCCGCGGCGGTGATCGGTGCGCTGGTCGCCGGTGTCACGCTCATGTACGTTCGCAACCCGTTCGGTCTGCTGTTCGGCGTCGCGTTCGGCGGTGTTCTGATCGCGGCGGCCCGCCAGCTACCGGTCGAGGGTAATGCGGCGCTGCTGACAGCGCTCGGCCTCACCAGCTGCCTCTATGCGATCCTCGACATCAAGAGCGACGTGCTCGAGCGGCCGGAGCTGATGTCCGATGCCCGGATGCTGGCCGAAGCGACCGGTGTTCCTACACTCTTCTGGGGCATCCTGTGGATCGCTCTGGCGCTCTTCGTCAGCGGCTGGTTGTTCAGGCGAGCGTTCGAGCAGGCGGCGCCGCCCGACGTGAGCAAAGAGACTTTCGAGGTCTAGCAGGTCGAAAAAAAAGGGTCTGTGGATTCGCTGCGGCGCCGGGGTCCCCCTCGCTTCACCGCTCGCGTGCGCCCAGGGAAGCTGTGGCGCCTCGCTTGCTCGCTCGCGAGTTGCGCTACGGGGGACCCCGCTGCCTCCTGCGCGACAACGGAGGGTATTTTAGCTGCATGCCGGACGCGGCTCTTCTGCCCATCCGGGGGTGCCTCCACTCGCACGCCATCCTACTAGAAGAAGGCAGTCAGCGACAGGTAGACGGTCGTGGGTACGATGCCGTACTCGGACGGTATGTCGAGCGGATCTTGCACTGTCCCGTCGCCGAGACCGAGGTAGAGACCGCCCTGGAGGGTGACCTCGTTGGAGACCGAGTAGGAGGCGCCGGGGAAGATCAGCACGCTCGGGTCGTTCAGGTTACAGAGCAAGAGCAGGCTGGTGCCCAGCAGCGGGTGTAGCTGGTAGGCGGCCTGAGCGGCTACCTCGTCGCGGCCCAGCACCTGCAGCTCGCCGCGGGCCAGCGGGTCGGAAAACACGACGTCGAGCAGTCGATCGGCGCTGGCGGCACCGAAGTCGTCGTGCTGGTACTCGAGGACGAGATAGAGGTCGCGGTCGAAGGCAGCGACCCGCGTGTCGGCACCGATCGTGCCGCGGAAGATTAGCTCGTCGGCCTCCTCTCTAAGCGACAACTCGGCGCGCAGCGCGATCGGACCGACGGAGCCGGCTGCGCCGAGCGCCGCGGCGGCGGACTCGTGGAGGGCGCCGGCCCAGGCAGACACCTCCCACCCTCTCAGCACCGTGCGTCCCCGGGCCAGCGCGGTGAGCGTTTCGCCGACGCCGGTTTCGGACATGCGCAGCACGACGTCGATGTCGCTCAGCGGGCCCGGGAACGCCTGGAAACGTACCGCGTCGACGCCGCCTCGGTACTCGCGGAAAGGATCGGCGGGATCGAACGGCGCGAACGGATCGGCGGGTGTGAGGAAAAGGGTCGTGGCCCAGGAGATCGTCTGGCGGCCGACGGTCGCCTCGAAGGCGTCTCCGGCATAGCGAAGGCTCAGCCGATCGAAGCGGTGGCGCCAGAGCCAATGAGACGACTCTTCGATCGTCCACTGCAGGTCGAGCCATTCGCCGCCGCCCGGCGTCAGCCCCCCGATGATCGAGCCCACCGCTGCGGATACGGCGCGCTCGCTGTAGGAGAGCAGGTGCTCGTACGCGAGATCGAGATCGAGCGGCCCGAGCGCTGGTGCGGTCATCAGGCGTAGCCGCTGCAGGTCGCCGAAGCCGCCGAAGGAGCTGGTGGCGAGCGGGTCCGAGTCGCTCCAGAGGGGGACGTTCAGGTAGTAGCCGCGGAGCTCGGGCAGTTTCTGGGCGTGGGAGTTCGTAGACCCGAGGAGGGCGAAGAGCAGGGCGAGCGTTGCCCGCCTACTCACCGTTCCGGCCTGAGCCCGCGCCGCTCGTCCGATTCGATCGCGCCGTCGACCAGTCGGATCAGCCGTCTCGAGCGTTCCATCACCCGCGGGTCGTGGGTGGCGAAGACGAACGTCGTGCCCAGGTCGCGATTCAGCTCCTCCATCATGTCGAGCAGCGCATCGCTGGCGCTGGTGTCAAGGTTTGCGGTCGGCTCGTCGGCGAGTACGAGCGCTGGCTCGCCGACGACGGCGCGGATCACGGCGACCCGCTGCTGCTGGCCGCCCGACAGCTTGCCGGGCCGCCGGTCCTCGAGGCCGGCCAGGCCGGTGCGCTCGAACAGCTGCCTGACGCGCCGGTGGCGCTCGCCGCCGTTCACGCCCTGCAGCAGCAGCGGGAACTCGGCATTCTCGAGCGCGGTGAGCACGGGCAGCAGGTTGTAGGCCTGGAAGATGAAGCCAATGCGCTCGAGCCTCATCCGCGCCAGTGCCCGGTTGGACATGGCGGAAATGTCGCGCCCTTCCACCCAGATTCCGCCGCGGCTGGGCCGTGTGAGGCCGCCGATCAAGTTGAGCAGAGTCGTCTTGCCGGAGCCTGACGGTCCGGCCATGGCGACGAACTCGCCGGGCTCGATGATCAGTGTGACACCGCGGACCGCCTGTACCTCCTCGGCCTCCTGCTCGAAGATCTTCCAGACCTCTTCGGTCCGCACGGTTGCCGTATTCCGGTCGGTCATGTTTGTAAGGTTCATCGTTCGAACTTCATCGCTTCAGCGACATCGATGCGTGTCGCTCGGTATGCCGGATAGAGTGAGGCGAAGGTCCCGATCAGGAAGAGGAAGACCAGCGATTGCACGACCCGCGCCATACGGAACAGCGGAACGAAGACCGGATCCATCGCGATGCCGGAAAAGCTCCACTCCTCGTCCCAGGCGAAGGAGAAGTCGAGTCCGTCGCGGAAGAAGTACCAGGTGAGGAACAGTCCAACCGCAATGCCGATCAGGCCGCTGACAAAGGTAAGGATTATGCCCTCGGTGACTATCAGGCCGCCGGTCTGCCGCGGCGTGAAGCCGAGCGCCTGCAGCAGTCCGAATTCGCGCTTTCGGTAGAGAACCGACATGAGCACGGTATTGACGATGCCGAGGGCGATGATGCCGAACATGATACCCTGCCAGACGTAGTTACCCAGATCGTCTATACGTACGGCGGCGGCCAGCACGGGCATCGCCTCGCGCCAACCCAGCACCGTCAGATGTCCCGCCTCGCGCTCGCCGCTCAGCTCGCGCTCCAGGATACGGCTGACCGGCCGGACTTTAGCGCTCGAGTCGAGAAGCACGGCGATCGTCGTCACGTCGTCGCCGGAGCGCAGCCAGGAGCCGGCGGTCGCCAGCGGGATGTGGATCACCACCTGGTCGACCTCGGGGACTCCACTGCGGTAGACACCCACCACGCGAACCAGTTGGCCGGCGATCTCGCCGTCGGCGTCCTGCGCGGTGAGCACGAAGCGCGAGCCGAGCCTGAGGTCGAGGCCCTCCAGTAGGCCGGCGCCGACGTAGGCGGCGAGCCGGTCGTCGGGCTCGAGGTAGCGGCCCTCGACCAGTTTGTCGTCCAGGATCGAGAACGCGGCTTCGGCGATAGGATCGACGCCGATGATCTGGGCCGGGCGCGCGCCGGTGGGCGAGCTCGCCAGCCCGACGACGGCGAGCTGTGGCACGGCGGCCAGGGTGTGCTCGGCAATGTCCGGATTGCGCAAAGCCGATTCGGCGGCACTGCGCGCCGAGGCGACGAGCCGGTCGTCGATCTTACGGCTCTTCTGGAAGTTCGGCGCCTGGATCGCGATGTGGCCACTGCCCATCCGAGCGCCCGATTCGATCCAGTCCTCGTGTCCGCCATCCCCGATAGACAGCGAGAAGATCATCAGCATGCCGCCGAAGATCATTGCGGCCGCGGTGATCGCGCTGCGCCGCGCCTGCCGCCGCAGGTTGCGCAGTGCCAATCGCACCAGGGTAGTCGCTCGACTCATCATAGTCCTGAGAGTGTATCGGCGGGCGGCACTCGCGCGGCGCGGGCCGCGGGATAGAGCGACGCCAGGGTGGCCGTAATCAGCAGCGCCACGCCGGTCCATAGCGCCATCGCGAAGTGGTACTCGACACGCAGACGGGGCCGGATGAGCGCTCCGAAGATCGTGTAATCACCGTAGATCCAGCTCAGGTCGGGCGGCGCGTTGTGGAACCAGAACATCACTGGGAAGGTGATGGCGGCACCGAAGACCAGGCTCAAGATCCCGAGGGCGAGCGCCTCGGAGAGCACGCTGCGCACTATGGAAAAGGGTGTCGTGCCCAGCGCCAGCATCACCGCGATCTCGCGTCGCCGCTCGTACGTCGCCATCAGCATCGTGTTGGCCACGCCGAAGATGGCGATGGCGAAAACGATGAAGATGACGACGAATCTCCAGCCATCGGCCAGTTGGGCGTAGTCGAGCATCTCCGGTCGCAGCTCCGTCCACGCTGCGACCTCGACCTCGAGCCCGAGTGGTGACAATCCGGCAGTCAGGCGATCGGCGGCCTCGGGCGCCAGCCAGGGATCGGTGACCGAGGCGGCGATCTCGTGGATCCGCCCGGCATCGAGAGCGACCAGGATCTGCAGCGAGCCAATCGGCACGATCGCATACGACGCGTCGAGCTCCGCCATGCCGCTCTGGTAGACCCCGGAGACCGTGTACAGATCGTTGCCCATGGAGCCATCGGCAGCCGGCGCGACGAGAATCAGCTCGTCACCCACGTCGACCTCTAGCTGGCGCGCCATCTCGGTGCCGACGAGGATCTCGTTCGTCCCCGGCGCCGGAGCCCGACCGCGGACCATACCATTCATCAGGCGGCTGACCCTGGACTCGAGCTCGGGGTCGACGCCCATGAGGATCCCGGCGACCGTCGACTCGCCCGAGCTGACGAGGCCACCGGCGAAGACGCGGGGCGCCGCCGCCTCGACGATGGGATCGGCGGCGATCTCGCGCACGAGTCGCTCCACGTCGGCACCGTCGCGACCGCCGATCGTGTCGTAGATCTTCCGCTCGGGCCTGTAGTCGAGATCGTGTACCTGCAACTGGCCCGAGAGCACGCCGGTGCCGCTCTCGATCATCTCGGCGGTGAGGCCATCCATCAGGCCGATGAGCACGACGACCGCCAGGTAGCCGAAGGCGAGTCCGGCCGCCGTGATTAGAGTGCGTCGCCGGTTTCTACCGAGATTGCGCCAGCCGATGCGCCACCAGGGACCCGAGGCCATCGTTCGTTACCTCCGGCTTCGCAAAGCGCGTAACGAGAAGAAGCTCTCGTCGATATCGATGTCGAACTCGATCTCCGAATAGCGAACCGATGTCCGCTCGCCGGGCTTGTCCTCCGGAATCATATCCATCGCCGCCGGCACCAGGCGACCGCCCATTACCCGGTAATCGCTGAAGGTCATCGTGCGGACTAAGGCGCCATCTTCGTCATAGTAACGCGCCCACTTCGGCATCAGATCGTCCTTGCGAACTTCATAAGTGATGCGGCCCCAGACAACCGCCGCCTCCGGCTTCGGCGTCAGAACGAATTCCCAGACCTCCGCGCCGTCGCGATCACCCTCGAACTCGATCTCGATGTCGTAGTCCTCGATCAGCCGGCTCTCCTTCACCAGATCGTCGTTGGTGAAGTGTGAGCCCATCCAGGCGCCCATCATCAGCGACGCCGGGATCTTGATCGAGCGGTCGACCCGTGGCAGGTAGTTCCAGATGTCGTCGCCCGCCTTCAGCGTCGCCGTCCCCGCCTCTTTGTTGGGCGCCGTGATGCGGATCAGCGAGTAGTCGGTCCCCAGCGACCAGACCTCCATGGTCATGCTGCGCTCCCAGTTCTCCGTCACCACCTCCATCGTCGCCACGCCGTAACTCGACTCGCCTCGCATGATGCGGTCGACCCGGTCGATTATGTCCCGGGCGGACTCCTGGCCCTGGGCGAGTGCGGGCGCGGAGAAAAGGGTGAGCGCGAGGGCGAGGGTTCGGGTGCGGTTCATGTTGGCCACCAGCGGCTCGGGTCATCTATTGACATAGTATTCCTAGTTCAGTATAAATTAAACGTCCAGAACTGTCAAGCGGGCATGAACGCAACAAGCAACAACGAGTACCTGCGGCACGAGAACCTCCTGGCCTACGCGGAGGAGTGGGGACTCCTGTTCGAGCGCTGGGGGCTGCCGCGCACCGCCGGCCGGATCTGGGGGTGGCTGCACGTCTGCGAGCCGCCGCAACAGACAGCGGGACAACTAGTCGATGCGCTGGGTGTGAGCAAGGGCTCGGTGAGCACGAACACGCGGCTGCTGGAGAGCCTGGGTCTGCTGGAGCGGGTGGGGGTGCGCGGAGCGCGGCAGGCGCACTACCGGGTACGGTCGGACGCGTTCGAG
>JBDHKD010000086.1:0-10829 GCA_039586575.1 Gemmatimonadota bacterium
TCGGGGAATCGGGGAATCGGGGAGCTAGGGAGGTAGGGATAGGGAGCGCTTCTCAACTTCCCGACCTCCCCGAGTCCCCCAATCCCCGAATCCCAAGGATCCCGCCTGCTAGCGCCGCGCCGAACAAGAGCCCGATCACGAGCCACTCGATCCCGGAATAGCGCCGCTCGATAACAAGATCGTCGGCGCTCGGCATCGGACTGGTCACAGCGGGATGTGCACCCGCGTCGGCGGCTTCCTGCGGCGGGGTGAGTGCCGCCGCGATCTCCAGATCGACCGCCGCCGCCTCATCACCGTCGGGTGCCATGGCCACCAGCCGATAGGTTCCGGGCGCTACGTCGGCGGCGATTGTCAGGTCCCGGCTGAAAGCGCCCCCGGCGTCCGCGTCAACACTGCCCAGTTCGTAATCGCGCAGCGCGCCCTTCAGCACCAGCCGAAACGTCGTATTGCGCGCGAAGTTCTCGCCGCTCACCGCGACGCTGCCGCCCGCCGTCACGACGCCGCTCGCCAGCCTCAGGACCCCGTCCTCGTGGGCCCGCGCAGGGCTGGCGGCGAGTCCCAAAGCGGGTGCCAGGGCCAGAAGTAGAACGAGCAGGTGCTTCGAGTCTCTCATGCCCCTACATCCCGAGATGCTGTTGGGGCGGGCTCAACGCCGCCCAGAGGCCCAGCGCGACCAGAAGGATCAGCAGCGCGGCACCCAATACGCGTACCAGCGCCGGGCGGCCGGCGGCGCCGTGGTCCAGAAGCGGCACCAGGGCCAGGAACGCGAGTAGGAAGAGCGGCGCCCAGATCACCGCCCACATCCCGGTCCAGCTCTCCAGTGCGTAGATCCAGAGCACCGGCCAGAACGGCTTGGTGATCTCGTAGCCGGGTACCGGTGGGTGCCCCAAACCCTCCGGCGCCACGACCGCCAGCGCCACGAGTGCCGCGAACAGAATCAGGCAGGCGCCGACGATTCGCGGCAGGTGATCGGCGAACGTGACGTTCTTGGGATCCGTGGCGCTGATCCCCAGCACCCGCACCAGCCAAAGATGCAGTCCGATGACCGCCACGATGACTAAGGGGATCAGGCTCGTATGGAGCGAGAACACGCGGGCGAGAAGCGGCACGCTCGGTGTGAAGTCGGGCACGAAGAAGCGGCCGAACGGGCCGACCAATCCGGCGCCGGCGATGAAGTGCGCCAGCGCCTCGTAGCCCTCCTGGTCGTACCGCAGGATTGTCCCCGTCACCGCCATCAAGAAGACCAGCGCCGCCAGCGCCACACCGGCGTACCAGGTGAGCTCACGCGGCGCCCGGTACGCCCGGCTGAAGAGTGATCGGGCGATATGGGCCACCAACGCGACGACCATCACCGTCGCCGACCAGTAGTGAAGATTACGCGCGAAATCGCCCAACGGTGCCCGGCTGATGATGTAGAGCACGCTGTCGTGGGCGCCCGCCGGGCTCGGATTGTAGAACTGCGCCAGCCACAGACCCGTCAGAACGAGCACGGCGAAGCTGGTCAGGACCAGCGCGCCCAGGCTGTAGCGCCAGGTCGCCCCCGCCGCCGGGATCGGATAGCGGAGCGCCGCCAACCCCAGCCGCTCGTGCCAGAAGCCTCCGCTGCTGGCGGCCGCCGTGTCCGGGACCGTCGGTCCGGTCGACTGCTGTGAGTCCATGGGCCGCAACTCTATTCGGGGCCTGGCTGAGCAGCAAGGGGGGAGCGGGGGATTGACGGGTGAGCGGTGGCTTCATATACTATACACCAGTATAGCATTCAAGACACGGAGGACACATGAGCCGGCCCGCCCACGCCATGGGCATCGCGGAGAGCACCAAGCGCGACATTCTCAAGCGCCTGGCGCGCGCCCGCGGCCAGGTCGAGGGGATCCAGCGGATGGTCGAAGACGAGCGCTACTGCCCGGAGATCCTGCAGCAGTTCGCGGCGGTGCACTCGGCGCTCGACGGGGCGGAGAAGCTGCTCTTGGCCAGCCACCTGGATCGTTGTGTGACGCATGCGATCGCGGAGGGTGGCGAGGCCGCCGATCAGGTGAGGCAGGAATTGGTCGAGCTGTTGTATCGCTATGTGCGGTAGGGGCGTGGGCCGGGGCGCTGGCGTTCGGAGCGGGTCCGTCGCTAACGTTTCGGGGCCGCCAGGTGTCATTGGTAGTGAGACACTGGAGCAGGCGATAACCGAACGGAGCGTTCAAAGATGAGGACTCGAGTCCCGGTACTAGCGACGATCCTGGGGTTGGTGGCCGTGCTGGCGGCGACAGGAACTGCGTTCGCCCAGGCAGATACCGCCCAGGCGGCACAGATGCGGCGGATGGGCCGCGGTATGATGGGCGGCGCTCATATGATGGGCCGCATGGCGATGCGGGGCCCGCATACGGGTCCGCGGATGCTCGTCAACCTGAAGCAGGAGCTGGAGCTGAGCGACGATCAGGTCGCGCGACTGGAAGCGATCCACGAGGAACACCAGGTGCTCATGCAGGCGCAGATGGAGCGGCTGCGCGAGCACCGCGAGGCGGCCGCCGAGGCGCGCGCCGAGGGCGACTACGATGCGCTGGAGCGGCTGATCGACGAGGGTGCCGACCTGCACAAAGGTATGGCGCGCGGGATTCTGGATGTGGAGCGGCGTTCGATGGCCGTGCTGACCGACGCGCAGCGAGAGAAGTTCGATACTTGGCGCGAAGGGGCGCGGCTCTTCCACCGGTCGGGCCGGCATGGGATGCGCGGCCACGGGATGAGGGGACGCGGCATGCAGCAGCGGCAGCGACTGCATCAGCCGCCGCCTCCGGGTTCGTAGCACAGGCCGGGTCAGCCCGGCTACCCCTCAGACCCGGGCGTGGGGGCTCCGAATGGGAGCCCTCGCGCCCGCGATCTTTTTCGGCTGGGAGCAGCGGGGACCGTGAGCTGGAGACGGAACCAGGAATCAGGACAGTCGATGGAAACAAAGGCGAAGCAGAGAAGGGTGACCGAGACCCTGGAGATCGAGGGGATGCACTGCGCGTCGTGCGTGGGGCATGTAGAGCGGGCGCTCAAGGGCGTCGATGGCGTGCAGGAAGCGCACGTCAACCTGGCGACGGAGAAGGCGACCGTCGCTTACGATGCCGAACGCGCGGGGCTGGACGATTTCCGTCGCGCCGTCGAGGCGGCGGGCTACAAGGTGAAGGCGCGGCCGCAGAAGGTCGTGCTCGAGATCGAGGGGATGCACTGTGCCTCCTGCGCTCAAGCGGTTGAAAAGGCGCTCGCCGGACTTGAGGGCGTGAGCGCGGCCAGCGTCAACATCGCGAACCACAAGGCGACGGTCGAGCACGCGGCGGACCGCGCTCCGGTCGACGAGCTGCGCCGCGCCGTCGAACGAGCGGGCTACGCGGTGGCGGCGGTCGAGCGACCGGGCGCCGAGCGGCGGCTGGCCCGGGAGCGCGAGCGGTTGCAGGAGGATGAGCGCAAGGTCGAGCGGGCGCGCTCGCGCATGGTCTGGGCCTGGGCGATCACCGCGCCGATCATCGCCTGGATGATCCCGCACATGTTCTTCGGGGTGATGTGGCCGTCGGCGCTCGCCTTCGACGTCGGGATGATCGTGCTGGCGGCGCCGGTGCTGTTCGTCTGGGGGTGGGGGACCGTGCGGGACGGCTTCAAGAGCTTCCTCCACGGCTCGCCGACGATGGACACGCTGATCGCCATCGGTTCGACCGTCGCCTTCGCGACCGGCTTCGTGGCGGTGGCTCACAGCCTCGGCCTGGCGCCCAAGCTACTCAACTACGCGGGCGTCGGTGCGATGATCATGGCCATCCACCTGACCGGCCGCTACGTGGAGACGAAGGCGCGCGGTCGCACCTCGGCGGCGATCCAGAAGCTCCTGTCGCTGGAGGCGAAGACGGCGCGGGTCGAGCGGAACGGAGCCGAGGTCGAATTACCGATCGACCAGGTCGGCGTGGGCGACATCCTGATCGTGCGCCCCGGCGAGAAGATTCCCACCGACGGCGGGGTGGTGGGCGGTCACAGCTCGGTGGACGAGTCGCTGGCCACCGGCGAGTCGATGCCGGTGGAGAAGAAAGAGGGCGACGCGGTCATCGGCGCGACCATCAACAAGGAGGGGTTGCTCCGTGTCCGCGCCACCGGCGTCGGCGAGGACACCTTCCTCGCCCACGTGATCCGCATGGTCGAGGAGGCGCAGGGCAGCAAGGTGCCGATCCAGGAGTTCGCCGACCGGGTGACGGCGGTCTTCGTGCCCGCGGTCTTGGCCGTGGCGGCGGCGACTTTCCTCGCCTGGCTGCTCTTCCCCGGCCTCTTCCAGGGGCTCGCCGAGTGGGCTTCGGGCTTCCTCCCTTGGGTCGATCCGAGCCTGGGCCGGGTCTCGCTGGCCATCTTCGCCGCGGTCGCGGTGCTGGTCATCGCCTGCCCCTGCGCCCTCGGTCTCGCCACGCCCACGGCGCTGATGGTGGGCACGGGTATGGGCGCCGAGAATGGTGTGCTGGTTCGCAGCGGTGCCGCCATCCAGGTGTTGAAGGAGATCGACACCATCGTACTCGACAAGACCGGCACCATCACCCGGGGCGAGCCGGGGGTGACCGACGTGGTGGGGGCGCCGGGCTGGCGCGAGGCGGAGACGTTGCGTTACGCGGCGAGCGCCGAGTCGGGGTCCGAGCATCCGATCGGCGCCGCGATCGTAGCCGAGGCCGTGTCGCGGCAACTGACGGTGATCGAAGGGACGGGGTTCGAGGCGCTGGTGGGCCGCGGTGTCCGCGCGCGAATCGATGGGCAGCCCGTGCTGGTTGGCAGCGCGCGCCTGATGGAGGAGGAGGGTGTGGCGGTCGGCGAGCTGGTGGGCGAGCTCTTGCGTCTGGAGGACGAGGCGAAGACCGCCATGTTGGTCGCCGTGGGTGGCCGGGCGGCGGGCGTCATCGCCGTGGCTGACACGCTGAAAGACGACTCGCAGACCGCGATCGCCGAGCTCAAACGCTTCGGTCTCGAGACCGTGATGCTGACCGGCGACAACGAGCGCACAGCGGGCGCCATCGCTCGCGCGGTAGGTATCGATCGCGTCATCGCCGAGGTGCTACCCGACCAGAAGGTGAACGAGGTCAAGCGGCTACAGGAAGAGGGCCGGATGGTCGCCATGGTGGGCGACGGCATCAACGATGCGCCGGCCCTCAAGCAAGCGGATGTGGGGATCGCCATTGGCACCGGCACCGACATCGCCATCGAGGCGGCGGACGTCACGCTGGTGCAGGGGGATCTCTCGGCGGTGGTGCGGGCGATAAGGCTGTCGCGCGCCACCTTCCGCAAGATCCGCCAGAACCTGTTCTGGGCCTACTTCTACAACGTGATCGCCATCCCGGTGGCGATCCTCGGGCTCCTGCACCCGGCCATCGCCGAGGCGGCGATGGCGCTGAGCTCGATCAACGTGGTCGCCAACGCGAACCGCCTACGGCGAGTCGACATCCGCAGCCGCTGATCGACGTCCGACATCGGCCGGCCGGTCGCGTTCGCTGAAGCCTACATGGAAGCCAACCCGCCGCACCTCAAGCGGCCTCCTCATCATCGCCGCGCACAAGGTGACAGCAATACAGACCAGGGTGAAACCACCTCGCGTCAGAGCGAACCAGCTGTCGCCGCCGGGTCTTGAGAGGGTAAGGGGATTGCCGTAGATTGAGCTAGCCCACGTTCCAATAAGTTTTTGTACAGAAACAACTTAGGGTGCGCGCACTTCGTTCGCGCCGGGGGAGCGTCTAGCCAGCGAGATCCTCCGAGCGGCTTTACGCTGTGGGGAGCCTCGCGGATGCTCGCTCACCGAGCGAGTCTCCCGCGGGTGGCGATCACCGACCTGCGGGTGAGCGTGAGCCCTCGATCGCCGAGGGACAGTAGTTCGTTTTACTGGGGAGCCGCCATGGGGAATCGCATCTCGGCTACAGCGGTTTACTTGCCCGTCGCCCTAGCGCTGGCCTCTCTGCCGGGCTGCAGCACCAAGGCGCCCGAGCAGACGGCGGTGATGCAGTCGGTAGGCGACCTGGGAGTGACGGGTCGCCGGATTCGAGTCGGGGCGACGAATCTGTTGAACTCGTACATGTCGATCGTCGAGGTGACGGCCGACAGCATCATCGCCGAGACGACCGATCCGGGAGTGTGGTACAACGCTCTCGTCTGGAAGGCCAACGCCATCCCGGCCTTCCAGCGCGCCATGTTTCATCCCGACCCGCTCGTCAGCTTCGTCGATGGCTGGACGCTTAGCGTGCAGATGCGGGAGTACTTCGAGGCGGGAGGGGGGCGCGAGATGTTCGGCCCGCAACAGTCGTTCGCCGTCACGAGCTCGCGAAGGCTGGAGGTCGCCACCGACTCAGCGGTCAGCGCCAGGCTGGGGCCGGAGGTCCACGGTCGCCTGCGTCGCTTCGTCTACGATTGGGCCGAGCAGAACCCGCTGGACAATCCTCTGTTCCTGCGCCGCTCTGTCTCCGAGGCCGCTGCCGATGTGCTGGGCGCAGAACGGCTGGGAGGGCTGGGCACGTTGGGGAGTATGGCCCAGATGGCGCAGGACGCTCAGCAGATGGCGTTGGTGTTCGCCGGTTATATGCCCAAAGAGGTTCGCTGGCAGTCGGAGCTGCTGATCGCGTCGCTCACCGACTCGCTCCGTCTCAACTCTCTGCTCGCTGCCGTGGAGAACATGGAAGTCCTCGTGGAAACCACCCGGTTCTTGCGCGAGGCACCCGACCTCATCACCAGGGAGCGAACCGCAGCATTCGATGAGATCTCGGAAGAACGCCTCGCAGTTCTGGGTGAGCTCGACCGTGCGCGGCTGCATACTCTCCAGGAGATCATGGCGTGGGCGCGTAGCGAGCGCGAGATCGCACTGGCAGAGATGGCACGCATGGTCGCCAGCGAACGCGAGGCCGTATTCGCCGATGTGGATGCGATCACGCGCGGCGTCGTCGACCACATATTCCTGCGCCTGGTGCAGGTTGGTGGTGTCCTCGCCCTGCTGATACTCGTTGGCCTATGGCTCTTCGGACGCGCCCGGGCCTCATCACCTTCGCGCTAGCGGCCGGGCTCTGCCTCGGCCACAGAAGCGCTGCGGCGCAGGACCTGGAACCGCGCGCCTTCTCGAACGCGCCGGTCGGGTTGAACTTCATCCTCGCCGGCTATGCGTTCAGCACGGGCAATCTGTTGTTCGACGACGCGCTGGCCGCGGTGTTACAGATACAAGAGGCCAGCGCCGAGCTTCACCAGGGCGTGGTGGGCTACGTTCGCACGGTCGACATCTTCGGGCTCTCCGGACGGGTGGGAGCGGCGTTGCCCTACGTCATGGGCCGCTGGGAAGGGATCGTTTCCGACACGTTCGCGACGGTCTCTCGTGAGGGGATCGCGGATCCACGTTTCTTCTTTTCGGTCGGTCTCATCGGAGCGCCAGCACTGAGCGGTGCGGATTTCGTCCGTTACAGGGAGCGGACAGTGGTAGGGGCCAGCCTCCAAATCATCGTGCCGCTCGGTCAGTACGATCCCGAGAAGTTGATCAATCTGGGCTCGAATCGCTGGGCCTTCAAGCCGCGCCTTGGCGTGTCGCACACGCGTGGGCGATGGACCTTCGAGTTCTTTGGCGCCGTCTGGCTTCTTACCGACAATTCTGATGCCCTCGGCGAGCGCATAGATCAGGATCCGATTTACGCGCTTCAGAGCCACGTCATCTACTCGTTTCGGCCGGGGTTGTGGTTGGCGGTTGACGCTGGGTATGGCAGCGGTGGCCGGACCAAGGTCGGAGGCGAGGTCAAGGACGACTTCAGGAAAGACACACGCTTTGGTGGACAACTCGCCATTCCGCTCGCCAGGCGACACGCTCTGAAGCTGGTATATGTCACCGTTGTGTCCACACGAATCGGCGCCGACTTCGATACCGTCTCGCTTCTCTATCAGTTCAGGTGGGGAGCTGGGCTTTGATTGGAGGAATGATGCGGCTGAAGGAACTGCTCAAGCGTCCCCGATCGCTGTGGTTGCGCATACCGCTCTGGGTGATCGCGATCTGGTTGCTGCTGATCGCGGGTCGGTTCGTCGTCGATCTGGTACGGCCGTACAACCCGAAGCCTCTGGACGAGGTGGCCTTTCTCGACCACGTCGAGACCAAGACGATCGGGCCAGTTCGGGTAAGCGCTTCGGCACTGAGCCCGGTGGAGAGCGCAGAGGTTTTCAGCGCTCCGTTGGCGTTGGACGGCATTCAACCGATCTGGCTCGAGGTCGAGAACGGCGACACCATGCCGCTCTTCTATCTGCGGGCCGGAACCGATCCGGAGTGGTTCTCGCCGTATGAAGTCTACTGGCTGAATCGGCTGAAGGCGCCGCGGGGGGCCAATCGACGTATGGAAGACCGATTCTACCAGCTGCACTTCCAGAACCCGGTGCTACCGGGGCAAACGAACTCGGGTTTCATCTTCACCCGGCTCGACGAGGGAGTGAAGGCGCTCGACCTCGATTTCGTCGGCTTGGGGGAGGTCATGTACAACTTTACGTTCTCGGTCAGTGTTCCCGGATTCCTCGGCGACTATGCCAGAGTCGATTTCGAGGGGCTGTACCCAGCGGACTCGCTCGTCTTTATCGAGACGGAAGAGCAACTTCGGGAGGCTCTGGCACAATTGCCGTGTTGTACGACGAATCGGTCCGGCGATAAGGGGGGCGATCCGCTCAATCTCGTCCTCGTCGGAAATCACGAGGACATCTTTCCCGCCCTGACGCGCCGAGGGTGGCATCCTACCGAGCAAACGCATCGCGCCTCGGTCTGGCGGACGATCCGTTCGTTCATTCTTCGCTCCCGCTACCGGTACTCACCTGTGAGTCCCCTCTACGCGTTCGGGCGGCCCCAGGATATGGCCGGGCAAAAGGCGCGAGGAACGATTCACCTCCGCAACCACGCCCGCTTCTGGCTGACCCCGATTCAGTTCCGCGGGGACCGCGTCTGGGTCGGGCAGATCAGCCGCGACATCGGGGTACGGTTCATCCTAGCCTTCCCACCCACGACACATAAGATCGACCCGGATGTCGACGAGGTGCGAAACGGTCTGATCCAGGACCTGGCCTACTCACAGGCGCTGGCGCAGTTCGCGTATGTGAAGGGCGTGGGCGCGGCGCCGCGCGACAATCCACGTGAGAACCTCACCGGCGATCCATACTTCACGGACGGGCTTCGCGCCGTCTTGTTCTTCGAGCCGCGCCCCCGGACTCTCGACGAAGTGCAGTATCTGGAATGGGAGACTCCTTCACCTTCTTATCGGTCGGAGGGGACTGCAGGAAGCAGTAACTAAGAAGGCCGGTAGCCTTCCGGTTGAGCGCCATGACGGCGCTCGAGGGTTCGGCTGCGGCGAAATCGAGAGAGGAGAAACAGATGCTGAGATACCGCACCGTCGGACTGCTGGTGCTGGCGCTGATCTGCCCGACCGCCCTCGAGGCACAACAGTCCGCAGACGAGCTGGCTCAGGAGGCGGCGAATCCGATCGCCAACCTGGTGAGCGTTCCGTTCCAACTCAACAACGACTTCGGACTCGGCGAATTCGACCGCACCCGGAACGTGCTCAACATTCAGCCGGTCGTCCCGCTGGCAGGAGGGAAAGTAGTCACCCGTACCATCATTCCCTTCGTCTGGGTGCCGGACGTCGGCGCCGAGAGCGGCACGTTTTCGTCGGGCCTGAGCGACGTCGTCTTCACGGCCTTCTACGTGCCGTCCGGCGGCTCACTCATGTGGGGTGTGGGACCAGTGGTCGAGCTGCCGACCGGCGGCGCGAGCCGGGGGTCAGAGAAGTGGAGCATCGGGCCGTCCGCTGTCGTGTTGAAACAAAGCGGTCCTTGGACCCTGGGTGTGCTGGCCAACAACGTCTGGTCGATCGCCGGCGAGGCCGACCGCCAGTCGGTCAACAAGGGATTGCTCCAGTACTTCATCGTCCGTCAGCTGGGGGACGGGTGGTACGTGAACAGCGCGCCGATCATCACGGTGAACTGGAAGGCCGATTCCGGTCAACGGTGGGTGGTGCCGTTCGGCGCGGGAGGAGGCAAGCTGGTCTTCCTGGGCAGACTGCCCGTCAACATCCAGTCCCAAGTCTACTACAACGTGGTCAAGCCGGACATCGGACCGGATTGGCAGCTTCGCGTGCAGGTGCAGGTGCTGTTGCCCTTGCCGGGCTCGCGGTGAGACGAGAAGCCGATTGACTCTTCGAGCTGTCGAACCCTCAATGTCGAAGCGATAACCAGGGAGGACGAATGATACCGCGACCCATTAACAGGCGCCTCGTCACGCTCCTGATGCTTGCACCTTATCTGCTGACCGGATGTCAATCAGGAGACGAGACGACGCGAACCATCGCGCTCAGCGACGAACAGGTCGAAGACCTCGTCACGCGCTCGTATCAATACGTCGCCATGTACAACGTGAACAACAAGTTCGCGCAGGTGCAGGGGGGATGGAACACGCTCATCGCGGAGACGCGGCTCAAAGACCACACGATGCGGGAGATCGCGCGGCCAAACAACGACACGTATTACATCACCGCCTTGCTGGACCTGCGCGAAGATCCCGTGATCCTCGAGATCCCGGCCTTCGACTCCAAGTACGGCTCGCTGATGATCACGGGCTACGACCACTACGTGAACATCCCGATGGCCACGCGGCTGGGCGACTTCCGCAGGCCGGAGCGGATCCTCGTCTACTCGGCGCGCACCGAGGGGTACGGCGGGGAGCCGGTCGAGGGCGTCGACCGCCTGTTCAAGGCCACCGGCGATTTCGTCTCGGCGGTCTTTCGGGTGATGCCGCACGTCAGCGAGCCGGAGCGGCACGCGCGTATCGTGGAGCAGGCACAGGCCGTCAAGCTGGT
>JBDHKD010000163.1:0-2971 GCA_039586575.1 Gemmatimonadota bacterium
GTGTAGGGAGTACATGATCTGGCCGCCTTTTGTAGCAAGTGAAGTGTCCGCTTTTCGGGTCTCCGGGGAGACACTGCCCGGCCATCCCACAGGAGGTGGCCATGCGGTATCCGCCCGGGGCCGTGGAGCGGGCCATGAAGATCCAGGAGGTCATTCTCAGGGCCATGAGCGGCGATTACAGCTGGGTGCAGGCGGGCGAGATCATCGGCCTGTCGCCTCGGAGCATGCGTCGCTGGAGGCGTCGCTACGAGCTGCGGGGCTATGACGGGCTGTTGGACCGCCGCCGCGGCACCCCCTCACCCCGTAAGGCGCCGTTCGAGGAAGTCCAGAGGGTCCTTCGTTTGTATCGGCAGAAGTATCACGGGTTCAACGTCCGTCACTTTCACCAGATCGCCCGTCGCGAGCACGGGGTAAGGCTGTCCTACAGCTTTGTGAAGAAAGCCCTGCAGGGAGCCGGCCTGGTGAAGAAGCGCCGGGCCGAGGGCGTGCTTCGGAGAGATGCTGCATCTCGACGGGAGCCGCCATGCGTGGCTGGCTCTGTGCCCGAAGCGGAAGCAGACGCTGATCTGCGTGCAGGATGATGCGACCAAGCGGCTGCTGTTTGCGAGGTTGTTCGAGGCGGAGAGCTCGGCGGCGGTGATGAGCGGACTGCGGGAAGTGATCCGCCGCCACGGGCTTCCCATGGCGCTGTATACGGACCGAGCGGGCTGGGCGGTGCACACGCCGAAGGCGGGAGGGCCCTACGATCCGAACCGCCCGACGCAGGTGGGCCGGGCGTTGAGGCGGTTGGGGATCGAGCACATCCTGGCCTACTCGCCGCAGGCCCGGGGGCGGGGCGAGCGGCTGAACCGGACCTTGCAGGACCGGCTGGTCAATGAGCTGCGGGTCGCGGGGGCACGGACGAGGGGGGCGGCGAACCGGTATCTCGATCAGCGGTTCATCCCGCAGTTCAACGAGACGTTCGCTGTGAAGCCTCGAGATCCCGCCTCGGCGTTCGTTGCAATGGGTCGGCGTGTAGATCTCGATCAGATCCTCTGCCAGGAGTACTCGAGGTGCGTGGGGAAGGACAACACGGTCGTGCTCAAGGGGGTACGGATGCAGCTGGCCAAGCAACGGGGACGGCGCAGTTGTGCTGGACTGAAGGTAATCATCCGCCGGCACCTCGACGGGACCCACTCGGTCTGGTGGGGGACGCGCTGTCTGGGCCG
The DNA here is from genome assembly GCA_039586575.1 of Gemmatimonadota bacterium. Classification (GTDB taxonomy): domain Bacteria; phylum Gemmatimonadota; class Gemmatimonadetes; order Palauibacterales; family KS3-K002. Next base: position 1,209 of record JBDHKD010000163.1, read on the forward strand.
CTACGATCGCCGAGGACACGCCACGAAAGAGGCCGGTCGGGAAGCCGTGGCATGAGGGCCATCGGCGCCGGCGGGAACTCCACTCGCCCTACGGGCTCCCTCCGTCCCCGCCCCCTCCCCACCCCCAAGGAGGACACACCGGACAGATCACGTGTCAAAACGGACCGGACACTTCACTTGTCAACAACACTCGACCCGGCCCAAGCGGTCCGCCCGGACCTCACGTTGGCCGCCGGATGCGTGCCACAGGGCGGTTTTGGGAGTATCCTTACCACGATGAGGCGTTCGCGCCACACACAGGCCACGCTGGTCTTGGTCCTCTTCACGCTGGGGCTCTTCCTCCTCGCACTGGTTCACCTGGACGGGGCCGTTGCCTCGCCCGGACCGGCCGACACGGATGAGATCACGTGCATCACAGCCCTGCCGGCCGCGAGCGGAGGGTTGCGGGGTGCCGGCGAATCCGCCGGCATGCCCAGCCCTCCCTGCGAGACACCCGGCCACGATCACCTTCCTCTGACCTCGCACAGCGAGACGACCTGCGCCTTTTGCGCGACGCATGGCCAGGCCCCCCTCGCCCAGATCAAGACACTCTCCCCTGACGGCACATCAGCATCCGTCATGCCGCCCGAGGACTGCCCGTTTCTCGCCGGCCCCTTCGATACCGTTTCGGAGGCTCGCGCGCCTCCCGCCCGATTCGCCTAGCAGAGCCGTTCCGTCATTGTGGCGAGTGCGCCGCTTCGATCCCCAGGGGTCGAACCGGCCGTTTCGAGTTGGCGATTCGAAGAGGGTTTTCAGGCGATGAATCATCAATGGATCAGGCATGGGGTCTGCAGCGTGATTGTGCTCATGGCGGCTGGCGGGTCGGCCACGCCGTTCGCGGTGGTCGCCTCCGATGACGTGGGGCAGCTTCGCGCTGAGGTCACGGCGCTGCGGGAGATGGTCGAGCAGCTTCAGCGCACGGTTTCCGCGCAGGAGAAGATCCTCCAGGACCTGCAAGTCCGCCGTGCCCCGACCGGCGCGCCGGAACCTGCGGAGGAAAAAACCGCCGCCGAGGCCGACCTCGAACGGCAGCTCGCCGCGGAGCTGGGTGCCGCTCCCTCGGAGGCTCCCGGTGAGCCTCCCTCCAGCACACCCCGCCCGGAAGCGTGGTCGCCCACGCAGCCGATCTCGCTCGCGCGGGGCCGCAACTATCTGAACCTTTCGCTCAGCGCGCTGGCCTCCGGTGGGACCTCCAGCACACGGGACGTCGGCTCGCTCCAGCAGGGAGGGCACGATCCCAACCAGCGGGGCTTCACCGTTCAGAACATCGAGGCGACGCTCGACGGGGCCGTCGACCCCTATTTCCGCGGCCAGGCCAACCTGATCTGGCTCATCGACGATGAGGGGGAGACGGTCGTCGAGATTGAGGAGGCCTTCCTCACATCCACCTCCTTGCCGGCCAACCTTCAGGTCAAGGCGGGCACGTACTTCACGGAGTTCGGACGGCTCAACCCCATGCATCCTCATTTCTGGGATTTCGTCGATCAGCCGCTGGTCAACACACGGTTTCTCGGCTCCGACGGTCTCCGCGGGCCGGGAGCACGCCTGTCCTGGCTGATGCCCACGCCCTTCTACTCGGAAGCCTTCCTCTCCGTGCAGAACAGCCAGGGTGAGACGGCCTTCAGCTTCCGCAACGAGCCGGAGGAGGAGCTGTTCGGCCGCTTGCTGGTCGAGCGGGACGTCTCGACCGGGGGGGGATCTCCTCTACGCTCCGCGCCTGGCCG
>JBDHKD010000164.1:0-2637 GCA_039586575.1 Gemmatimonadota bacterium
CACCTCTACCTCTGTGTCGCCGGCGTAACGAGCGACCAGGTGGTGAATCTCCCTATCATCCGCGCCGAGGAGCGATTCCCGGAGGACCAGACGGCCGCGACCCCGTTCGAAGCAGGCGACCGCCGTGTCTCTGGTGTTGGCCGGCCCCGAGAGATCAATGCCGAACACGGGGCCGTTCGCGGCGCTCACCTCAGGCCTCCGCCGGTCCCATCAGAGAGTCGCTGCCAGCAGGGTGGCGATACCCAGAAAGCTGAAGAATCCCACGATATCGGTCACCGTCGTCAGGATGATCGATGAAGACTGAGCTGGATCCTGCCGCAGAGACGTCAGCACGAGCGGTATGGCAGCGCCCGCCAAACCCGCAGCGGTCATCGAGATGATCATCGAGACGCCGATGACCAGGGCCAGCCCGGTGGAGCGACTCCAGATGAACACCGCTGCAGCGGTGGTGAGGGCCACCGCCACTCCGTTCAAGCCGCCGGCGGCGACCTCCTTGGCGGTCACCCGGAACCAGTTGGGACGAACACGGATCTCGCGCAACGCGAGGCCGCGCATGGTGACCGCCAGGGCCTGCGCGCCGGTGTTTCCGGACTGTCCCGCCACCACCGGTAGCAGCACGGCCAGCGCAGTGACACGAGCAATCGTGCCCTCGAATATGCCGACGACCGACGCTGCCAGGAAGGCGGTGAGCAGATTCACCTGCAGCCACGGAAGTCGCTTGCGCACGGCGTACCATGGGGACGAAAGAGCACGTTCTTCCTTACCGGCACCGACCATCGTCACCAGATCCGCGGTCGCATCGCGCTGGGCGGTCTTGATGAGTTCCTCCTGGCGCAGCTCGCCGAGGAGCCTGCCATCGAAGTCCACTACCGGCAGGGTGGCGACCCGCCGCTGCTCGAGCACCTCCAGGACCTCGTCGCGGGGAGCCAGGGCATGGACCGCGGGGGGCGGCCCCTGGACCAGGTCGTCAAGGCGATCACCTGATTCGGCCAGTACCATCCACTGCAACGGCACCATCCCTACAAGGACTCCTTCCTCGTCGACAAGGAAGACATCCTGGACGCGCCGCCGACGCAGCGTGCGGAGCTTACGGACCGCGTCACGAACGCGGGTACCGCGCGGGAAGGAGAAGACACGGGGATTCATCAGATGTCCGGCGCTGTCGGGCGGGTAGGCCATGAGCGCCTCGAGCTCATCGCGCAGGGACGGTGTGAGCAGGGCGAGTCGGCTCTCCCGCTTGTCGGCCTCTAGGATCGCCAGCAACGCCGCGGCTCGATTCGGGTTGAGCGCGTCGAGCAGGCGGCGGGCCGCGTCGTCGTCAAGCCGCGCCAGCAGCGCAGCAGCGGTCTCCGCCGACAGGTGCCGCATCAGCTCGACAACGCGCCCCGCAGGTTCGCGCTCGAGTAGAGAAGCAGTTTCGTGGACGGGTGCTACGTCGAGCAGGCGTGCGGCCTCAGCGGGGTATCGATCAAGATAGGTGTCGGTCAGCTTGCGGTAGGTTGAGGACTTGCCTGGGGTCATGGCTCAACTCCGTGACGGCGGGGTGCGTCCCGGCCGCGCCGGTTTCCGGTCGGGCAACACTAGGGAACTCATGATCGCGTCGACGATTCCACCAAAGCCAGCGGCAAACAGGTCGCCAAGCGCGCGAGTGGTGGATCCGGTGGTACTGGCCTCCTGTGGGCCTTCGATCTCCGCTTCGAGCTGCCGGATGGTGCGGTAGCGCACCGCGCCCAGAAAGATGCCTTTTGCGTCCACGACCGGCAGGGAATAGACGCGTTGCCAGCCGGGGTGGGCAGCGATCATCCGGCGCTGGGTCGTTGCCTTCAGACGGTGGACCGGTGGATGCATGATAGCCTCCACGCGGGCCTTGGGGGATGCGGCCAACAGCTCCTCCAGGTTGAGCACTCCGACGAGCGCTCGCTCACGGTCGATCACGTAGATATTGAATAGGGTGCTGTCACTCGAGCGGCGGATGCGGTCCAGTGCCTCCGCAGCGGTCAGATCGGGCGTGAGAACCGTGACCGAGGGGTCCATGAGTGCGCCGGCCGTGCCGGCGGGGAAACGCAGGAGTCTGCCGAGTGCGTGTCGCGCGTCGGTGGTCAGCGACACCGTCAGCTCGTCGCGGCGCGCGGTGTCGAGTCGTCTGAGAAAAGCGGCCACCACATCAAGCGGCAATCGGGCGACCAGCTCTGCCGCTGAGGGAGATTCGAGGCTCTGCAGGATCGCCGCGCCACGTTCCGGCGTCATCCATTGCAGGACCGCGGCGGCGCGCGGCGCCGGGTTTCCGGACAGGACCTGGGCGGCCTCGACTGTGTCGATGGATTCGAGCACGGCAGCGGCGTCTCGAGTGTGCTCTTCGAGGAACCTGATGGCCAGTTTTCGCTTGAGGTCCATCTCCCCTCCCTCACTCCGCGCGGCGGGCGGGCGGCATGATCCCGATTTCCACGACTCCCAAGCCTGCCCGTTCATGGGCCACCGGGCAATGGTGTATTCTGACGGTGCCGATCCTGGACGTCGGCCGCGAACATCTCCTTTCCCCGCAGGATGGTGACTGCGGGCCCGCTGGGAGGATTGCGATGGAGAAGATCTTCGACCTGGAAGCCTGGCGCCTCGTCGTAGTGAATTCGCTGAGCGAGC
>JBDHKD010000087.1:0-10757 GCA_039586575.1 Gemmatimonadota bacterium
AGAAAAAGAAGAATACGTGTGGCGGCGCCTGCATGGGCAGCAGGTAGGAACAGTCCCTCCATCCGGCTCGGCCGCCCACTCCCGGTGCCGGGTCAGCCGCCACACATATTCTTTCGAGCAGCCGGTCTATTTGGCAGAGGCCTCGGGCGATCCGGGGCCTTCCTCTTAATTCCTACCGGAAGCCAGTTAGGGGTTGTCCCGCTGCGGACGGGTACATAATCCCATCCTGAAGTGAGCGCGTCAAGACCCCCGACGCCAGGTGGTGAAAACGCGACTTACTCCGGTTCTCGGGTCGCGGTCGTTTCTGAGGCATTCGCATCCGCCACGATCCGGGCGACGTCGGCGAGCAGCCGGCGCGCATCGTAGACGATCCCGTCCTTGATCGTGTAGGTGACGCCGCCGACCCGCTCCACCTGGCCGGTCTCGTCATTGAGCCGCACCGTCCCCGTGCCGTAGAGGACTTTGAGGTCCGCGACCGGGTTTGCGGAGACGACGACGAGGTCGGCTAGCAGGCCGGGTCGGATGATGCCGAACTCGATGGGAACACCTTTGGGCTCGTGCAGGGTCTGAGCCCCGTTCAGCGTCGCCGAGCGAATCACTTCCAGCGGGTGGAAACCTGCCTCCTGGAGCAACTCGAGCTCACGGACGTAGCCGAAGCCGTAGAGCTTATAGATGAACCCGGAGTCGGAGCCGGTGGACACCCTGCCGCCGCGGTTCTTGTAGTCGGACAAGAAGTCCATCCAGATGCGGAAGTTCCTTTTCCATTCGATCTCGTCCTGCGTCGTCCAGCGGAACCAGTAGGAGCCGTGGCTCTCGCGGCTCGGCTGGTAGAAGCGCCAGAGTGAGGGGAGCGTGTAGGTGTCGTGCCAGTTCGCATCCCTGGCGCGCTGCACGTCACGGTTCGCCTCATAGATCGTCAGCGTCGGCGTGAGGACGAAGTCGAGCTCGATCAACTCCTCGATCACGGCGTTCCATTTCTCGCTCCCGCGCGGTGCGGTCTGCTTCCAGAGTCGGCCAGCCTCGCCGAACCGATGGTACTCATCGTTGTAGTTGTAGTCGGAGCGGAAATCCTGGACGGAACGATCGACGAAGAGTGCTTCAGGCAGGCCATACCAGTGTTCGAGCGAGCCGAGGCCGAGGCGGGCGGCGTCGAGGGCGTCCATGCGCGCGACGCCCATCTGACCCAAGTGCGCCTGTGTCCCAAGGCCATGCCTCCGCGCTTCATCGATGAGCGCCTCCATGATCTCGGGGTCGTGGGCGATGAGCTTCAGACCATCGACGCCCTGTCGGGCGGCCCAACGCACCCACTCACGCGCCGCCTCGGGAGTGTCGATCGCCCCCTCCTCCCAGCCCATGCCGGGCCGCACGTAGACGAAGAGGCGGGGCGCAACGATCTCGTTCCTGGCGCTCCGCTCTCGGGCCTGGAGTGTCCAGTCGAGACCGTTGCCCGAGCCGGGGTCGCGGACCGTCGTCACGCCGTGGGCCATCCACAGCTTGTAGACGTACTCGGCCGGTGTGCCCTGGCGCAGGCCGCCGATATGGGCGTGGGTGTCGACGAAACCCGGCAGCACGTACATGTCGTGGGCATCGATCTCGTAGGTCGCATCCTTGGGACGGTCTTCTTCATCAATGGGTAGGCCCGGCGTACCGACGCTCTTCACTTCGACGATCCGCTTACCCTCGATGACGATGTCCAGCGGCCCGCGCGGTGGCCCGCCGGTTCCATCGATCACGGTCGCCCCGCGGATGATCAGCCGCTCGAATGGGCCGATCCCCTCGTCAGCGCCGCGGTCCGGTGCGTGCGGGACCTCTTGCCTCTCCTCCTGACCTTGCTGCGCGAGCCCCTCGGCCGAGAAGGCCAGGCAGGCGCACGTCAGCAGAACGCCCCTGGTGAGTAAGCGGAACGAAGACATCGGTTTCTCCCTCCCTGAGACTGAAGAGACGTCTATCTGTCACGCGACCCAACCGCGCTCTAAAGATCGGGGTTGGTGTGCAGCCTAGCAAACCGCTATCTTATTTGCCGACCGCGCAAATGAGATGAGTAGAGAGCTGTTGAGTCACGAAGACCTGAGGAAGTGGCTCACCCGCCGTGAGCTACTCTCGGGCATGCGCCAGCTGCGCACCTGCCAGCATGGGCATTTCTATTGCTCCACCCGCGAGGGCGGTCACTGCTTCAAGGAGGCGCTGGGCCGGTTTTGTGCCCTCGCCAAGGACCGGGCTCTGGAACTGGCGGCGTGCGGAGCAGGCAGGGACGAGATCGGAGACACTATCCGGCGACAGTTTGCCGTACTTCACCCCGCCACTGTGGAAGAGATTGTCGAAGACACTCTAGCCGAAGGCTTCCCAACCCCGGAGCATTAGGAACCGTCGGGCGGCATCGCCGACTGCGCCCGCCACAAGTAGTTGGAAGCGACGGTCCGATAGGGGCGCCAGCGCTCGGCGCGCTCGATCATCTCGCGGACATCGGAGATCCCAAAGAACCGATTCATGCCTTTGCGGATCCCGAGATCGTCCACCGGGAAGATATCCGGGCGCCGCATCGAGAACATCAAGAACATCTCGGCAGTCCAGTGGCCGATCCCGACCACTGCGGTGAGGCGCTCAACGATGTCGTCATCACTGAGGCGCGAGAACCGCGCATTGCTCAACCCACCGCTGTCGAACGCCTCCGCCAACGCGTGCAGGTACCGCGCCTTCTGTCGCGAGGCGCCGGCGCCACGGAGCTTGGCGGCGGGCGTGGACAGAATCGATTCCGGGTCAGGAAAGCGTTTCGCGGGATAGAGATCACGCACGCGGCCGATGATCGTACGCGCCGCTGCACCGGAGACCTGCTGCGCGAGGATGGCGTTGCAGAGGACCCAGAAGTAGGGACGGTGGCCACGGAGCTCGATGGGGCCGACGGCTTTGACGAGCGGACGGAAGGCGCGGTCGCGCCGTAATACCGCCAGCGCCTCGCTCATCTCCCAGCGCGCTGATCCGCTCAAGCCTGCAGCCGTCAGGTCATCAGGTGGGCGCTACTCGTCGAGACCCTTGGGCGGCCCCAGGATCTCCGCCCAGATGATCGCCTTCTGTGCCGCGCTCCAGTCTGCGCGCTCCGGCAAGAGCGTTCGGGGTCGGCGCGTCGGCCGGCCCGGCTGTTCTTCGACATAACGCCGGTGAAACTCGGAGTGCGACTCCACAGGCTTGGGGACCCCGTAGCGCCCATGAAAGCGCTCGTGGTCCTCGGGCCGGCGTGGCTGTTCCAGCGAGACGGCCTCTTCGTCCGGCTCGCGCAGCGGCCGCCGACTGAAATCCTCCCTGCGGCGGGTAAGCTCGGGACGACGGCGCCGTGGCAGCCGCTCCCGCCGCTGCTGCGCTGCGGCAAGTGCACGGTCGCCCGCGCTCTCGCGACCGCTGTCCGGCAGATCTTCCTGGTGTTTCGGGTAGACGACCCTGGGGACGGGTCCCGGGACTGCCGGCCGGGGCGCTGGACGGCTGGCCGGGTGGCCCCGCTCGACCCGGGCCGTCGAGGGCGCCGCCGGATCGGGGAGTTGCCTGACCTTTGGCCGGCGCTCGAGGTTGATACCCAGCTCCTCCGCGATCAGCTCCTGCAGGTTCGCCGGCATCCCCTCGAGCGCGTCGACGTCCTCGGGCTCGGGCTCCGCCGCGCCGGGTGGCGCCTTTCCTTTCTGCGCACCTTTGAGGACGCGTTCCAGCACGCCGATCAAGATGAAGAAGACGACGATAATGATCGTGCCGATATCATCCACAGTCCTGCTCCTATGCCGGCTCGATCAGTCGTTTCCGCCGTCACTCTCGCCCGGCGGCAGCCCCTTGCTGCTCTCGGCGATCGATTCGCGCATCGAGGTGTCGCTCACGATGTTCCGGTAGCGCGCATAATCCATGACGCCGAGGTTCCCTGAGCGGAACGCTTCCGCCATCGCCAGCGGCACCTGCGCCTCCGCCTCGACGACCCGTGCCCGCATCTCCTCGACCAGCGCCTTCTTCTCCTGCTCCGCCGCGACCGCCATGGCGCGCCGCTGCTCGGCCTTGGCCTGAAAAACCCGCTTGTCCGCCTCCGCCTGGTCGGCCTGCAGCTCGGCCCCGATGTTCTTGCCGACGTCGACGTCCGCGATATCGATGGAGAGGATCTCGAACGCCGTTCCCGAGTCGAGACCCTTCTCCAAGACGGTCCGCGAGATCGAGTCGGGATTCTCCAGCACCGCCTTGTGGCTAGTGGCCGAGCCGATCGTCGAGACGATACCCTCCCCGACCCGGGCCAGGATCGTCTCCTCGCCGGCGCCACCGACCAGACGGTGGATGTTGGCTCGCACCGTCACCCGCGCCGTGGCGATGAGCTGGATGCCGTCTTTCGCCATCGCCGCGACCTTCGGCGTCTGGATCACCTTCGGGTTAACCGACACGTGCACCGCCTCGAGCACATCGCGACCGGCCAAATCGATCGCCGCTGCCCGCTTGAAGTCGAGGTCGATGTTCGCTTTGTCGGCGCTGATCAGGGCGTTCACCACGTTGCCGACGTTGCCGCCCGCCAGGTAGTGGGCTTCCAGATCGCGGATGCTGAGCTTCAGCCCCGCCTTGGTCGCCGAGATCAGCGGCCAGATGATCGTCGACGGCGACACCCTCCGGAGTCTCATACCGATCAGCGTGGTCAGCGCCACGTAGGCGCCCGAGGCCAGCGCCGTGATCCATAGCCTGACCGGCACCATCCAGAGGATGAAGAAGATCAGAACGAAACCTGCGATCAGTAGCAACAGCGGGATTCCGAATACGAGCTCTTGCATTATCTGCGCCTTCCTCTCGTTATAACGATCTAGCGACCCGTGGCGGTGGCTCACCACCACCGGTCTCGTCTGCTATGCAGGCTCCGAGTCTCGGGCCTTGCGAACCACGTGCCGGTAGCCTTCCGACCGAATGATCTCGATCTTGCTGCCCTCTTCGATCCAAGGCCCCTCGCTCACCACGTCGATCCGCTCGTCACCGAAGAGGCCGACGCCCGCCGGCCTCAACGTCGTCCCCGCTACACCCACGGTTCCCACCAGGTCGGCCCGCACATCGCCGGAGATGTAGCCCGCCTCCTTAGTCGTCGCCTCACGCAGGAAGATTCCGCCGAGCCGGCGGCTCCAGCGTAGATGCCGCAGGAAGGCGTAGGCGAACGTGCCGCTGAGGACCATCGCCGCCAGGACCACGGTGAACGCCGTGCCCATGTCCACAAAAGTCGGGAAACGGCCCAACATCGACATCACGACGCCGGCACCCAGCGCCACGATTCCCAACGCGCCGGCCACACCGAAGCCGGGAATCAGGAAGACTTCGAGCGCGATCAGCACGAGGCCGGCGCCGATGAGAATGAGCTCTTCCAGGCCGGCGAGTCCCACGATGAGGTGCGCACCGAAGAACAGACCCAAGCCGATCAGGCCGGCCAGACCGCCGAACCCGAAGCCCGGCGTCTTGATCTCGAACAGGAGCCCGAGAAAGCCAAGCGTCAGCAGCAAGGGAGCCACAACCGGGTTGGTCAGGAAGCGAACGATGTTCTCCGCCCAATTGGGTCTCAGCGTGTGAACCGTCGCGTTACGCGCACCCAGCTCGGCCATCAACTCGTCGAGGGTGGAAAATTCGCCCCTCGCGTAACCCACCGCGAGCGCCTCGTCCGCCGATAGTGTCAGCAATTTGCCAGCCTCGACTACACCCGGCACCGCGATCTCCTCGTCCACCATCGCCTCGGCGATCCGCGGATCCAGCCCCCGCGCCTCCGCCAACGCCCGGAACTCGGAGCGCATAGCGCTGACCATCTTCTCGCTCGCCTTCTCGCTGCCTATCACCGGTGTGGCCGCGCCCAGCGTGGCGCCCGGCCGCACGTAGATCGCCTCCGTCGACAACGCGATCATTGCGCCCGCCGAAAGCGCGCGATCCACGAAGGCGTAGACCGGCACCTGCGACTCCTGGACGGCATCGACGATCTGCCACGCCGCATCGATACGACCGCCCGGCGTGTTGATGTCGAGGACCGCGAACCTCACGCCGGCCTCCGCCGCCTCTTCCAGGCTCCGCTTCACAAAGGGGCCCAGCCCCCGGTCGATGGTTCCCTCGATCGGGATGCGATAGACCTGCGGCTGCGCGTCTAGCGCCTGCGCCGGCAGCAGAGTCGACGCCAGCGCCAGGAGCAGGACGGATCGGACTTGACGCAGATTTCGGTACATGGCCCTAGGCCGTCGAGAGGCCGAGTTCGATGGAGAGAAGAATGGCTCCGGACTACCTCTAAAGCCTGTGGTGACAACGCAAAATACTGCCGGGCGTCCTCCACGGCAACGCGACGTACCCTCACAATAGCCTACCCGGGAAATAGGCGAATATTCGATCGCTCGAGCCCGCAGCTCGCTTGACAGCCGCGCGGCCGCGGGTAGCTTCCCCGATCGAGCGTTCGAACCAATCCACCCCATCGATAGGTTTCCTCAACACTATCGACCGCTGGCGACCAATGGCTGAGAACGCGCTGTCTACATCATCGGAGCACGAGGAGAAGCTCGAGCGGCTGCTCGGCATCGCGGCCGAGATCTTCGCCGAGAAAGGCTATCATCACGCCTCGATCCGCGATCTCTCGAAGCGTGCCGGCGTCAGCCTGTCGGGTCTCTACTACTACTTCGATAGCAAAGAAGAGCTGTTGTTCATGATCCAGGAACGGGCCCTCCGCCAGGTGGTCGCTGAGCTGAAGCGGAAGCTGCAAGGGGTCGATCGAGCCGAGGAGAAGCTACGGATACTCGTAGCGAACCACGTCGGGTTCTTCGCCGACCACATGGCGGCGATGCGGGTGATCACTCAGGAGTATGACTGTCTCGAGGGCACCTATCGCGACAGGATAAGCGAGCTGCGGAAGAAGTACTCCGACCTCTGCCAGGAGATCTTACGCGACGTGCGCCGCTTCACGAGTGCCGGCGACGTCGTGCCCCTCAACGTGGCGACCTCAGCGCTGTTCGGGATGATGAATTGGATTCACTCCTGGTACCGGCCGGGCAGCAACGTGCCTGTCGACCGGTTGGCCGAGCACCTCTATCGGCTATTCACAGGCGGCTTCATCGGCCGCACCGTCTAAACAGCCTCAACCATCGACTCTTGGAGGAAAGAATGAGCGAGAAGAAGGGCGGTCTCGTCGGCTACTCCGTCGGGGATGGAATCGCGATCATCGAGTTGAACGATCCGCCGGCTAACACCTACACGTATGAAATGATGCGCGAACTGGATGACGCGATTCTCAAAGCTCGATTCGACGAGAACGTTCACGTGATCGTGATCCGCGGCGCCGGCGACAAGTTCTTCTGCGCCGGTGCCGATATCAACATGCTCCAGCAGGCGGACCCGTACTTCAAGTACTTCTTCTGCCTGCACGCCAACGAGACGCTCAACCGCTTGGAGCAGACGCCCAAGCTGGTGATCGCCGCCCTGAACGGCCATACGGTGGGCGGTGGCCTGGAGATCGCGCTCGCCGCTGACCTGCGCCTGGCGAAGCAGGGCGCCGGCAAGGTCGGGCTGCCGGAGGTGAATCTCGGGGTGCTGCCCGGCACGGGCGGAACCCAGCGCCTGGGACGTCTGGTCGGCAAGTCGAGGGCGATCGAGCTCATGGTGACCGGCGAGACCTTCGACTTCGAGAGGGGACAGGAACTGGGCCTGGTCAACCGAATCTTTGAAGCGGAAAGCTTCTGGGAGGACGTGCTCAACTTCGCGAAGAGTTTCGTGCCGCCGCGCCGTGCCTCGAAGGCCGTCGGCCGGATCAAGCGCGCGGTCTGCAGCGGTCTCGAGGTCCCGTTCGGCGAGGGGCTCGCCATCGAGCGCGAGATGCAGCAGCAACTGTTCGAGTCGGGTGACGCGAAGGAGGGCCTGGCAGCGTACGTCGAGAAGCGCAAGCCGGAGTTCAGGGGAACTTGATGGAGCTGCAGACGAAGCTGTTCATCGGCAACGAATTCGTTGACGCGACTGACCACGCCGTCTTCGGCGTGGAAAACCCGGCTGAGGCATCCCTGCTCGCCGAAGTCGCGGAAGCGAAGCAAGCCGATATCGACCGAGCGGTCGCGGCCGCGCGCCGAGCTTTAGAGTCCGCCGAATGGCAGCGCCTGGCGGCGCGGGAGCGCGGCCGCCTGCTCTATCGATTGGCCGATCTCATCGAGCAGCAGGCTGATGAGTTGGCCCGGATCGAGACGCTGCAGAACGGCAAGCCTTATTTCGAATCGCGGCAGATCGATCTTCCCGAGGCGGTGGCGGTGCTCCGCTACTATGCGGGTTGGGCCGACAAGGTCCACGGTGAGACGCTCCCGATCGCCGGCCCCATGCTCGGCTACACGCGGCGCGAGCCGCTCGGTGTGGTGGGCGCCATCGTGCCTTGGAACTTCCCGCTGCTGCTCGCCGTCTGGAAGGCCGCGCCCGCTCTGGCCTGCGGTAACACCGTCGTGCTGAAGCCAGCGGAAGAGACGCCACTTACGGCCCTCAAGTTGGGCGAGCTGGCGGCGCAGGCGGGCTTCCCCGCCGGTGCGCTCAACGTCGTCCCCGGTTATGGGCAGACGGCCGGCGCGCCGCTCGTCCGCCATCCCGACGTCGACAAGATCGCCTTCACCGGGTCGACCGCGGTCGGGAAGGAGATCATGAAGGAAGCGGCGGCCACTCTGAAACCGGTGTCACTGGAGTTGGGCGGGAAATCGCCCAACATCGTCTTCGCCGACGCCGACCTCAAGGCTGCGGCACGGGGCGTGACCACCGGGATCTTCTACGGCAAGGGTGAGGTATGCGCGGCCGGCTCGCGTCTGTTCGTCGAGGCCTGCGTCCACGACGAGTTCCTGGAGCAGCTGGTCGAGCGGGCCAAGCAGATGACACCGGGCGATCCATTCGACAAGAACACACGCCTCGGTGCGCTAGTCTCCGAACGTCAACTGGAGCGCGTGCTCGGTTATGTAGAGAGTGGCAAGAAGGAGGGTGCCGAGCTGCTCATCGGCGGCCAGCGGCTGGACCGGCCCGGCTACTTCGTCGAAGCAGCGGTCTTCGACCAGGTGCGTCCCGACATGACAATTGCTCGGGAGGAGATCTTCGGACCCGTGCTCGCCACCCTGAGCTTCGATGACGTCGACGAGGCCATCGCTCTCGGCAACCAAACGATATACGGCCTCGCCGCCGGCGTCTGGACGCGAGATGTGAAGAAGGCACACAAGGTGGCCCACGGCTTGAAGGCAGGCACGGTGTGGGTGAACACTTACAACCGCTACGACCCCACCGCCCCGTTCGGCGGCTACAAGCAGAGCGGCTTCGGCCGCGACCTGGGGGTGCACGCGCTCGAAGGCTACACCCAGGTCAAGAGCATCTGGATCGACCTCGGTTAGGATGCCTGCGCCTCCCGGACCTCGCGACACGCTGATCATCGATGCCGTCCGTACGCCGGTAGGGCGGCACGGCGGCGCCCTGGCCGGCGTTCGCCCCGACGACCTGCTGGCCATCGCGATCAAAGCGCTGGTGGAGCGGACGGGCGTCCCGGTCGATCAGATCGAGGACGTGGTGATGGGCTGCACCAACCAGGCGGGCGAGGACAACCGCAACGTCGCCCGCATGTCTTCCCTGCTCGCCGGGTTGCCCATCGAAACCGCCGGCCAGACGGTGAACCGCCTCTGCGGGTCGGGCTTGCAAGCGATTGTGAGCGCCGGCCACGCCGTCCATGCCGGTGAAGGCGATGTGTTCATCACCGGCGGAGTGGAGAGCATGTCGCGGGCACCGTACGTGATGCTGAAGCCTGAGAAGGGCTTCGCTCGCGGTCGCCCGCAGCTCGAGGACAGTGTGCTTGGCTGGCGGTTCGTGAACCCGCAGATGCCGCGCGGTTGGACGATCTCGCTGGGCGAGACCGCCGAGGTGGTGGCGGCTCGCTACGCGATCTCGCGAGAGGAGCAGGACCGCCTGGCCTTCGAGAGCCAGGATCGCGCCGCCGCGGCCATCCGGGCCGGCCGTTTCGCGGACGAGATCGTGCCGATCGAGATCCCGCAGCGGAAGGGGGCGCCGCTCGTCGTCGACACCGACGAACATCCGCGTCCCGAAACCACCCTTGAAACGCTGGCCGGACTGCGGCCGGCCTTCAAGGACGACGGCACGGTCACCGCAGGGTCCTCGTCCGGTCTCAACGACGGCGCCGCGGCCCTGCTACTGATGAGCCGCGCGCGAGCCGAGAAGCTCGGCTTCCAGGGGATGGCACGCATCATCGCCTCGGCCGTCGCCGGCGTCGATCCCGCCTGCATGGGGCTCGGTCCCATCCCGGCCACGCAGAAAGCCCTGGAACGCGCCGGTCTCGCCGTCGCCGACCTCGACCTCGTCGAGCTCAACGAAGCGTTCGCCGCTCAGGCACTCGCCTGCATCCGCGAGCTCGGCCTCGACTGGCAGAAGACGAACGTGAATGGTGGCGCCATCGCCCTCGGTCATCCGTTGGGCTGTACGGGAGCCCGCCTGATGACCACGCTCGTCCACGAGCTGCGCCGTCGCGATGCTCGTTACGGGCTCTGCACGATGTGCGTCGGGGTCGGCCAGGGCATCGCCACCATCGTCCAGTCCGAAGAATAGCCGCCCGCCTCCAGGCGCCCGGACCACCGCGGCCGCTGCCGCCAGAGGCCCGGTAGCGACCGGGCGGGGATCCCTCTTATCATTCTGTTACACCGCCGACCCACCTCCCACTTGAAACGGCAGAGTGGTGACGATGGCTATCTCGATCGGGCGCGAACTGCTGCGCCGGCGCGTACCTCAGA
>JBDHKD010000024.1:0-48069 GCA_039586575.1 Gemmatimonadota bacterium
TCAAAGAGTCGCTGGTGATCGCCGTCCACGAACGCCTGGAGGAGCTCTTGGCCGAGAACGGCGCCCACTTGGACGGGATCTACTACTGTCCCCACCACCCGACGGCTGGAGAGCCTCCTTATCGCCAGGATTGTGACTGCCGGAAACCGAAGCCGGGGATGGTGCTGGCAGCTCAGAGGGACCTGAACATCGACGTCGCACAATCGTTCATGGTGGGTGACAAGCATTCCGACATCACGTTCGCCCAATCCGTCGGTATGCAGGGCGTTCTGGTCAAGACGGGCTACGGTTTGGGTGAGATCGAGCAGTGGTCCGCGGGATGGACGGAGCAACCCGATCAGATCTGCGAGGATCTGCTGGACGCGGTCGAGTGGATTCTGTCCAGGGATGACGCTTAGGAGCGGCGAGCAGACGGCAAGGATGAATAAGACGCTGAAAGACTGGTTGGCGGCTATCGAGGGCCGGCGAGTCGTCGTGTGGGGCGACCTCGTTGCCGATCACATGGTTTACGGGAACACGGCGCGAATATCCAGAGAAGCTCCGGTTCTGATCCTCGATAAGGAATGGGAGAGCATAACGCCAGGGTGTGCCGGGAACGCCATCATGAACGTGGCCTCGCTGGGCGGCACGCCGGTACCCGTCGGTGCAGTCGGGGACGACGAGATCGGCAAACGACTCCTGGCGCAACTGGGTGACCAGGATATCGACACGTCCCATGTTCAATCGGTTGCGGGCGGGGAGACGGCCATCAAGATGCGCGTCTTGGCGGGCGGGCTACACACCGTCAAGCAGCAGGTGATCCGTATCGACTCGGCGGGCTGCTACTCGGACGTCAGCGACGCGAAGATCGTTGAGAGCTTGACAGCGGCACTCAACGATGCCGACGGCATCATCGTATCGGACTACGGCTTGGGAACCGTTCGGCCCGACATCTTTGCGTCGAGCGTGCGCAAGCGCTCGATCATCAGCGTGATCGATTCCCGCTACTCGCTGGATGAGTTCGCCGGCGCGGTCTCTGCCACCCCGAACGAGCCCGAGTTGGAGCAGTTGACCCGCGTCTCGATCGGCGACGACGAGGAGATCCTCGAGCGCGCGGCGCGAGAGACTCTCGGCGGCCTGAAGCTCGAAGCTTTGCTGGTGACGCGGGGGAAGAAGGGAATGGCCCTGTTCCGCCCGGGGGAGCAACGAACCGACATCCCGGTCGCGAAGGTCCAGGACATCGTGGACGTCACGGGCGCCGGCGACACCGTGATCGCGGCCTACACCTTGGCCCTCTCAGCGGGGGCACCGTTCGAGCCAGCAGCCCGCCTGGCCAACGTGGCCGCCAGCCTGGCGGTCATGAAGCGCGGTCCGGCAGCGCCGAGCGCGGCAGAAGTTCGGTTGGGGCTCGAAGCGGGCACAGGGGTGGAGTGAGGAAAAGGGGCGGCCGAAGCTAACGTTACATAATATGTATTATGCGCCAAACACCTCTCCCGCCAACTCTCACTACGTTATACCTTTACGACCCTTCTGCTGACGCATCGTATGAAGTGACCAGCGGGCGGGTTGAGTTCTCCGCCGCCCGCATCTCGTAGAAGCGGCGCATGGGCGCCGTTTCGGGGGTCATCTGAGCCAGCTCGCGATAGATGGCGGCGGCACCCGCCAGGTCCCCCTGCGCGGCGCGAAGTCGAGCAGCGCCCTCGAGGCCGCGGCTCTTATCGACGCGGTAGGGCGCGCGCCGACCCACATCCTCGTAGGTGCTGATGGCGTTGGCGGTGTCGGCGACCTCCTCGTAGGCGGCGGCCAGCAGCAACGCGGCACGGGTGGACAGGGGCTCCGTCCCGAGCTTGTCGGCGGCGCGGCGTGCCGGTTCGATGGCTAGCGGCGCCTGGTTCACGAGCAAGAGCGAATGAGCGAGGAGCAGACGCGCCTCCCTGGCGTAGTCGGTGCCGTCGAATTGGACCAGGAAGGAGCGGAGGCGGTCAACCACCTGGTCGGGATTTCCAGCTGCGAGCTCGTAGCGGATGGCCCGAATCTCGGTGGAGGCTGTTTGGCGTACTCGTTTCTGGTAGTCGAGATAGTATCGGACGCCGAAGACGATTATGGCGATCGCCGCCAAGCCGACGAAGAGGACCCGGGTGTTCTTTTGCGCCCAGGACCAGATCTGGAGGACACCGGCGACGAATTTGTCTTCCTGGGAATAGTGCTGCTCTGGCATTCTCTAGTTTTCCTCCCCGTCTTGCGCGGCCAAGAAACCGGCGGCGAAGGCGCGTGGTATTGAGATCTCTGCGGCGGACGACCCGAGATCAGCGACGAGCTGCCGGATCCTGTCTCCGTGCGGGCCGTCCAGTAGCTCCTCGGCCTTGCGGGCCAGCGTTTCCGGCGCCTGGGCTCCCGTGCCTGGCGGCGCGCCCGGTGAAGGAACCGGGGTGCCGCTGTCCGGTCCCACGAGGAAGTCGGGCAAGCCATCCTCCTCGGGTCCGACCGCCGGCTCGGGCTCTGCGGCTGCGTTCTGGACGGGAACCGGACCTTCGTAGTCGGAGGTCTCCGGTTCCGGCGCCGGGCGCGGCGGTGGCGGACCCGCGGCCGTTTTCTGGTCGGGCGCGGTCGCAGCGCTCTCGTCCGCTGTTCCTTCCGAGTCGGAGAAGCACGGGGCTTCGAGCTCCTTCTTCTCCCCCCAGTCGGGCCGGGCGGAGTCAGACCCGCCGATAAACGGGGTCGGGATGGTCGACACTTCTGCCTTCCTCCTTCTTTGGGCTTCTCGGGCCAGCCGAAATCTACACGAGCGCGGGGTCCGGTCAAACCCCGAAAACTGCTTCAGTGCAGGTACTTTAGCAGCATGAAGCCGAGGACAAGGGCTACGACGAAGGCAACGGACAGCAGATTGAAATAGCGGTCGATGAATCCGCGGATCTGTGGTCCCCAGAGGCGGATGAGTCCGGCGACCAGGAAGAAGCGAGCACCACGGCTCACCGCCGAGATCGTCACGAACGGAACGAAGGGCACGCTGAAGGCGCCGGCCGCGATGGTGAACACCTTGTAGGGGATGGGGGTGAACCCGGCGGTCCCCAAGGCGAGAACCAAGTTTGCCCGGTACAGATCACCGACCCTGGTGAAGGCGGCGCTCGCATCATAGAAGTCGATGATCGGCCGGCCGATGAGCTCGTAGAGCTGGAAACCGATGATGTAGCCGAGTATGCCGCCCAGCACGGAACCGAGCGTGCACAGCGTGGCAAAAAACAGACTGCGTTTCGGCTTGCCGACGCAGAGGGCGATGAGCAAGACGTCTGGAGGTACGAAGAAGAACGATGCCTCTACCAACGCCAGTACGAAAAGCGCCGACGCTCCGTACGCCGAATCCGCCCAACCGAGGACCCAATCGTACACCCGACGGATCCAATTGCGAGGTTGCGGCGTTGCAAGGGCCTCCCGATCCGCCGCGCCGTTATCGATCACCCTGGCTACCCTGCCCTCTCAGCGGTACGAACTTGACCTGTCCGATCACTTCGTCCTCGAACTCGCCGTCGGTGGTCTTCGTTAATCTGTGCAGAGCCTGCGAGCTGCTATCTCCGATGGGGATCAACATGCGTCCCCTTGGACTGACCTGGTCCAGCAGCGGTCGCGGGATTTCGCCGACGCCCGCCGTGACCAGTATCGCATCGAAGGGCGCATAACTTCGCCAGCCATAGGTGCCGTCACCGGCACGAATCGCGACGTTGGTGAAGCCGAGGCCTTCGATGCGCGTGCGTGCGGCCGCCGCCAGTTGAGGTATGCGCTCGATCGAGAAGACCTGCTCCACCAGTGTGGCCAAAAGAGCCGTCTGGTAGCCGGAGCCGGTGCCGACCTCGAGCACTCGCTCGTTGCCCTTGAGCTCGAGGGCCAGCAAGTACTGAGCGTGAGTGCTGGGCTTTGATATTGTCTGGCCGTGCCCGAGCGGCAGCGCCTCGTCGGCATAAGCACGGGCCTGAAAGCGTTCGGGCACGAAGACATGGCGCGGCACCTGGTCGAACGCATGGAGCACGGCCAGGTCGTTGACGCCGGATTCGCGAAGCTGCTCGACCAGGCGGCGTCGAAGCTCGCGATGTGTGCTCAGGTCTTGTTGTTCGTGCAAAGAGCGCGCTTCTCCCTACCGATCGCCACCCCTGCCCCTCGCCGCTAGTGGGTGGACGTCTAGTCGCTATGGGGTTGGTCGAGGATCTCGAGGAGCTGTTGGACGCCGTCGCGCAGTCGCCGGATAGCCTGGCGGTCCAGCGCCCTACCGGCGACCTCCTCCAGCTCGCCATCCTCGCGCAGTTTCTCGAGCTTTCGCCTGGCGCCGTCGATGGTGAATTTCTCCTCATAGAGGAGATGTTTCACCAGCTCGATGAGCTTGATCTCGCGGGCGCGATAGACGCGATTGCCGGCGCGATTCTTGGACGGGCTGAGCTCCTTGAATTGCGTCTCCCAATAGCGGAGCACGTGTGGCTTGAGCCCGGCCATCTCACAAACCTCTCCGATGGAGAAGTACTCTCGACGTGCAATGCGTTCACGTCGCATCGGTGCCCCCCCACAACTCGGGTTTAGGCTGTCGCAGCATCAAGTCAGCGGTTGCACGCTCGGGTGGCTTACCTTCGAACAAGATGTGGTGTACTTCCTCGACGATGGGCATCTCCACCTTGTGATCTTGCGCCAGCTGACGGGCCGCCCTCGTGGTCTTCACGCCCTCGGCCACCATCTTCATGCTGTCGAGGATCTCCTGTAACGATTCACCCCGACCGATCCGAACGCCGACGGTGCGATTGCGGCTGAGCTCCGAACCGCAGGTCAGAACCAGATCTCCGAGACCGGCGAGCCCGGCGAAGGTCGAAGGGCGCGCGCCCATCGCGACGCCCAGTCGAGTTATCTCGGCCAGGCCACGGGTGATGAGAGCGGCGCGACTGTTGCCGCGGTAGCCGATCCCGGCCGCGATACCGGCGGCGAGGGCGATGACGTTCTTGAGTGCACCCCCGAGTTCGACACCGAGGATGTCCTCATTGGTGTAGACGCGGAAGCGCTCGGTATTGAAGAAAACCTGGCCACTCGTCGCGACCTGGGGGTCGCGGGACGCCACAACGATGGCGGTCGGATCACCCTCGCCGACCTCACGTGCGAAGGTGGGTCCGGAAATAACGGCTGGGGGTCGATGGTCGGGCAGCAGCTCCTCGAGGATCTCACTCGGCCTCTCGAGTGTGTCGACCTCGATCCCTTTGGTGGCGGATAGGACGATGGCGTCTCGCGGGACATGCGGGGACGCATCGTTCATCACATCGCGAAGGGCGTGGGACGGAAGGACCACGACCACGACCTCGGCACCCTGGAAAGCCTGCTCGTGCTCGAGGAAGACGTCGACGGTCGCCGGTAGCTTCACACCGGGCAGGTAATCGCGGTTCTCGCGCGTCTTGCGAATCTGGTCGGCTACGGCTTTCTCGTAGCTCCAGATGCGGACTTCGTGGCCTTTGTCTCCCAGCACCTTGGCCAAGGCGGTGCCCCAGCTCCCTGCCCCAACGACGGTCGCTCGACCCATAGTCAGGCCTCGCTTGTAGATCCGCCGGGCCGCGAACCGGCTTCCGGCGGCGGCGTGCTTGCTTCACGCGCCACGCGATGCTCGCGCCCGGCCATTAGGCGCCGGACGTTCGACCGGTGAGTCCACCAGACGAGCGCAACGAGAGGCAGGCTCGTCCAGAACACGAAATCGAAGCGATGACCCGTCACCCAAACCAGCGCCGGCAACAGGGTCGCGGCCGACAGGGAGGCCACCGAGGCGATGCGCACGGTGGCGGCGATGGACGCCCAGATGACGAGTCCGATGCCGACCGCGGCCGGAGCCAAGGCCAGATACACTCCAGCTCCCGTCGCCACGCCTTTACCGCCGCGGAAGCGCACCCAAACGGAAAAGATATGCCCGAGCACGGCGGCGGCCCCGTAGCCGAGCGCCAGCTGCGGTGCTTCGATTCCGTCGAATTGGGGGAAGAACCAAGCCGGCACGAAGCCCTTTCCGACATCAACCACCGTGCAGACCAACGCGTAGCCCGGCCCGGCCGCGCGATACAGATTCGTCGCTCCGAGGTTCCCGCTTCCCCACTCACGCAGGTCGATCCCCCTGCCGTGCCGCGCCATCAGAAAACTCGTCGGTGTCGAACCGAGCAGGTAGGCGAGCAACAACAGAGGGGCTATGCTCACCGTTGCCCCTTCCTGCGAGCTCTAAGGCGCAGCCGGATGGGTGTTCCGCTGAAGCCCCAAGCGCTCCGAAAGCCTCGCACCAAGTAGCGGGCGTAGTTCTTCGGGACATCCCTCGGATAGTTCGTCCATACCGCGAACACCGGCGGTCGACTGCTGACCTGAGCTGCGTAATAGAACCTGAGAGGACGACCTCGGCGGTGTGGAGGCTGGACGGCCTCCGTCAGAGCGGTCAGCTGTCTATTCAATTCGCTGGTCGAGACCCGCTTCGCCCGCTCCTGGCCGACATGCCAGGCCAGATCGAGGGCGCGCTGTGCGCGCTGGCCGGTTAGGGCCGAGATGAAGACGATGGGCACCGTTTCCAGGAATGGAACGCGCCGACGGAGATCTCTCTCCATCTGGATAGCCGTATGCGTGTCCTTCTCGACGAGATCCCATTTGTTGACCGCGAGAACGACTCCGCAGCCGCGATCCCACGCGAGTCGTGCGATCCGGAAATCCTGATTTCCTACCCCCTGCTCGGCATCGACGACGACCAGACAAACATCGGCGCGGTCGATAGCCCGCAGGGTCCGCAGTATCGCGTAGTATTCGAGACCCGTGGTAACGCGGCTCTTGCGTCGCAAACCGGCAGTGTCGACGAAGACGTAACGGCGGCCGTCTCGCTCGAACGGAGTATCGATGGCATCGCGCGTTGTGCCTGCCTCTTCCGAGACCACCAGCCGGGCGCTACCCAGGACTTTGTTGATGAAGCTCGATTTTCCGACGTTGGGTCGCCCGATAACCGCCAGACGCAAACCTTCATCGGTCGCCACATCTCCCTGCTCCGGCGGCAGCAGCTCGACGATGCGGTCGAGCAAGTCGCCGCTGCCCTTCCCACTGGCGGCGGCAAGCGGCTGCGGATCGCCCAGTCCCAGGGCGTAGAATTCCAGATGCTCCGTCGCGTCGGGCAGGTTGTCCACCT
This sequence comes from Gemmatimonadota bacterium, assembly GCA_039586575.1. Taxonomy (GTDB): domain Bacteria; phylum Gemmatimonadota; class Gemmatimonadetes; order Palauibacterales; family KS3-K002. Next base: position 7,139 of record JBDHKD010000024.1, read on the forward strand.
TGTTCACGGCCAGCAGTACCGACGCCGATTGCTTCCGCAGTATCTCCGCCAGGTGCTGATCGAGCGGGTGAGGACCCTCCCGGCCGTCGACCATGAACACCAATACGTCGGCAGTCTCGACAGCCGCCAAAGCCTGACGCCGCACGGCCGCGTCCAGTTCGCGCTCCGCCTCCTCCAAGATTCCGCCCGTGTCCACTACGTAAAACCGTCGGCCCGCCCACTCGGCCTCGGCGAAGTGTACATCGCGGGTCACGCCCGGTTGGCTGTCTACGATCGCCCGGCGCCCACCGACGATCCTGTTGAAGAGCGTCGACTTTCCCACGTTGGGACGGCCCACTATGGCCACGGTCGGGGGTGCCCCCGGCACGCCCGACGCCCCAGCCTGCGGGTGCGGCCCCGGAGAAGACTCGGGGGTCAGCGTGGAAGGGGGTGTGTCCATTGACCTCATAGAGGGCTAAGGTGGATCAAGTTAACCACAAATCTAGATGGGAGTTATGACCTGTCAACTAGAGCGTTACTGGAGACGCGTCCGGCCGCCCTGACATGACGCTGGCCCCCCGCCCCGCGCAGCCATTTAAAGCGCGGCGGGGAGCACTGGGCTCCCCGCCGCGTGGAATGTCGGCTGCTTCGGGCGGACGCGGTCTAGGTGCCGGCTTCGAGGCTGGCCAGGCTGTAAGTGAAACCCAAGACGGGGGCCTCGGGGTCGACCGCGATGCTAAAATCTGCCAGGCTACCCTGCTCTGGCATGACGAAGCCCTCCGTGACGCTGGTAACCGCCTCGCCGGCTTCGTTGTAGAACTCGAAGGCGACGGCAGCCTGCGCACCTGTTTCCAGGCTTAGGTTATGGATCGTGCCGGTAACGGTGTAGGTGCCGGCCTCGTCGATCAACTCGAGATCGCGCAACTCGAAGGGAATCGTCTCACGCCGCTCGAAGATCGCCAGGGCGCTGTCGTTCAGTTGAAGCTCGACGTAAGCGTTCGCGAGGAGAGCGAGGTTGTCCTGGCTGAGGGGATACCTGTCCACCAGAGAAGCGGCCACGACCTTCAGGGTGTCGTAGCGCTGGGAGTAGTAGAGCGCATACGCCAATTGTTCGAGCGAGTTGGCCCGGTAGGGTTCGCGATCCAGAGCCTTCACGAAAGCCGAGATCGCATCCTCGTCGCGTTGGATCTGCCGCAGCCCGGAGCCCAGGTTGTGGTACTGGTCGGCGGTGAGATCGTCGCGGTCGACGAGTTGGCCGAAGTACTCGTTCGCGACTCCCTGCAACGAGTCGGCTTTGGCCAAGGCGGCCTCCCTTTCCGACCCGTCCTCCATCTGCGCAGCTTCGTCCGCTATCTGGTATGCAGCACGGACGAGGACGACGGCGCAATTGGAGCGTGCGTCGGCATTGTCCGGTTGTGCCGCCAGGTATTCCTCGTACGCTTGGGCCGCCTCCAGGTATTTCCCGCCGAAGGCGAGCAACTGTGCCATATTGAACGTGACGCCGCGCGAGAACTCGTCGCGTTCGGCCGCATCCAGGCGATCGCTCGTCTCGACCGACTCCAACGCCGCCGAATAGACCTCGATCGCTTTCTCCTCCGCCTCGGCGCGCGACGCCGAATCGGGCGCGGTCATCGCCTGATTGGCGTACACATCACCCAGCTGCAGCATCGGGTGAGGCAGCTTGTCGTAGATCCTGAAGCCCAGGCGGAACTGCTCCTCCGCTGCCGCAAGGTCGCCCTCGTTCAACCGGGCGATGCCCCGGTTGTACGCCGTAGCCGCCTCGTTGTAACGCAACGTGTCGATGACGGCATAGCAGGACCACAGGGCCTCGGCCTTGGACCACATGCTGTCGGCCCCCAGCAGGTCGCCGAGACCTGCGTACGCGATGCCCGCCAGCTCGTAATGTCGCGGGTTGTCCGGCTGCCGCTCGATCCCCTCCTCCAGGGTCGATAGCATTCTCTCGTACGCCTCCCGCTCATCATCCTGCCAGGCAGTCTCGCGCGCTTCCTTCATATACTGCTCGGCGCTGCGTACCCAGGTGCTGCCTCCCGGCTTCGAGCCCCGGCATTCCTGGGCGCGCAATGCGCCAGGCACGGCGACGACGAGCACGGCGATGAATAGAATTCCGGTGACGGTACGTCTTCCCCTCATAATCAGTCTCTCCCTCGGCCAGTAAAGGCTTCGAGTCGGGCGAATCGTGTGTGATAACTTACGACGTACGCAGCTGTTGCTCGATTTCCTGTTGGACCCGAATAGCCGGCCAGCCCAACGCTTGGGCGGCCGCGACGACATCATCATACTCAGGCTTGCAATGAACGTGCCCGTCAGGCGCACTGCTGGTCTTGATGCGAATGCTGAACCCGCGCCATTCTATCGTCTTTATGGCGCGAGGCAATACCTCCCGGTCAACGGGCCAGAATCGCAGGCCGATCGTGGTCGAGTTCTTGAAGAGGGCGCGGCAGACCTCTTCTCGGGCAGTCACTGACACGAGCACTTCGATTCGGAGGCCGCTACGTCCCTTCTTCATCTGGATCGGGTAGCTCCAGACGTCTGTAGCTCCGGCGAGGTAGAGCGCCTCGAGGAGCGGTGGAAGGTATTCTGGCGACATGTCGTCGATGTCCGCCTGGACGGTCAGCAAGGCGCCTTCCACGGCCAGCTGGGCGAGAACGACGCGCAGGCAGTTGGGGTGTGAGTCGGGGTCCGATCGTGCTGTCTCGAACCGGCAGCCCCTCGAGGAGCCTGAGTGTCGCGGGAGCGGGAACCGGCAGCGGGCCGTGTTGTGCAGTGACCCAGCCGTGTCCGACTGACACGGGGCGGGTATAGCACTGGTGGATTTCGAGTCGGTCGATGGCGGCGCAGGCACCCACGATGTCGACAATGGCATCGTCGCCGCCGACTTCGTGGAAATGGACCTCGTCCGCCGGCAGGCCGTGCAACGCGCCTTCGACTTCGGCGAGCCGTCGAAACGTAGCGGCCGCTGTTTGGCGGGCGGCCGAGCCGATCGCCGCCTGCTCGACGATCTGCAGAAGGTCCGCGAGCCGCCGAGGTTTTTCGCTGCCCGTGAGTTCGACTCGCACGGCTTTGGCCATCAGCGTGCCGCGGGTCACGGAATCGACGCTGAGCTTGGCTTGAACCGGGAGCGAGCCAACGAGTTCGACCAACCACTGCTGTTCCAGCCCCAGGTCGATGAGGGCGCCCAGGATCATGTCGCCGCTGATCCCGGCAAACGGATCGAAGATCAGGCAACGGGTGGGGTGGGTCATCTATCGATCTCCGGCCGGCCCATGGGGAAGAAGGCGAAAGAGAGGGTCCAGCGGAATCCGAAGGCACTTCGTTCGTCGTCGAGAATCGACTCGCGGGCGAAGGCCGGCTGACTCGCCCACAGCGGAAGCGAGATTGTGACCGCGACATTGCGGAAGCCGCCGGTGACCTCGAGTCCGGCGTCGGTCCAGAGCTGCGACACCTCCAGGACTCCGGCGCGGAACTGCCCCTGTTCTTCTCCCTGACCGTCAGGCAACGCGCGCCAATCGAATAGCAGATCGCCGTCCTCGTTCATCTGCTCCCGGCCCATGCGGTCCGGGATGCCCGGGGTCCAGGCCGCAGCGAGGTAGGCGGCGAACCGTGCCCAGAGTCCCGTCTCGGTCTCGGCATCAGTGCTGACGCGGCCGGAGGCGGCGAGATACTTCTTCACCAGGGGGCGAGTGTACTCGTACACGCGGAGGTCGGGGCCACCGGGCACATGGTACGGGACACCTTCGAAAAGAGCGCCGCGCGCCTCGATGTAGGGGTTGAGCCAGCGGGTCACCGGGTCGGCCCCCTGCAGCAGAAAACGGCGCTGCTGGGGGGCACCGCCAGAAGCCCAGCCGCCGGCCAGGCGGACGTCCAGTCGCGCCGCGGGGCTGAGCCGATTGGTGACGTACGCTTCCGCTTCGGCACGAACGTAGGCGTGCTCGCCACCGGCGACCTTGAGGCCGGTCATCAGGCTGCCGTTGAGTCGCGGTTGACGCCAGTCCCCCCTGCCCCAGGCGGCTTCCGCCAATACCGAGTGGTCGCGCCCGGCGCTCCACGTGTACGGCGTGTCGACCTCGTCGCAGGGGGCGCTCGGTGCTGCTTCGGGACAATCGAAAAAGGTAACGGTCTCCAAGTAGCGCGGATCGTCGAGCCAGACGGCGGCGACGCCGACCGAGATGCGATCTGGCTCGCGCCGATTCGCTGCCGCCGACGTGTAGACCGGGTACAGGCCGGCGAAACCGATGCGGCCGTGTAGGTCGCGGAAACCAACGGCGCCGCCCGCTAGCTCGACCGCCGCCTCGATAGCGGCCGGGCTGCCTCCATCGGGGTCGGTCCCGAAACCGAGGCCGAACCAGAGGCTTCCGGACGGCAGCGCCGCGCGGCCAGCCGCACCGACCACGCAGCAGCCGTCGGAATTGCCGTCGACTTCGTTGAACCACAGGAGAGGCAGCGCATCGATTCCACGGTCGCGAGAGACGGGTATCCAGTACGGGACCGCAGGCAAGGCCGCTTTTCCGGTAATCTCCCACTGCGCTGCCGCATCGGTGACGAAACCGAGCGTTAGCAGGCCGAGGGCAAAGACGGCGACGCGTAGCCAGCTCATTCGCTCACTCGAGGTACTTGATCCAGGCGCCGGTGTTGAAGCACACCACGTTATCGGCAGCTCCGATGTGCCCCGCGGCCTTCAGCTGGCGCAGGCCGGCGAGTGTCGCGCCCCCTTCGGGACAGGCAGCGATCCCGTGGTGCAACAGCTCCCGGGCGGCGCGGAGGATCTCGGCGTCGCTAACCGCGACAGCGGCGCCACCGCTTTCTCGTACGGCGCGCAGAATCAAGAAGTCCCCCAGGGCGCTGGGCACGCGCAGCCCGGATGCCACGGTCTCCGGCGCGTGCCAGGGTGCGGCGGTATCAGACCCGTCGGACCAGGCGCGAACGATGGGAGCGCAACCGGCGGACTGTACGACGAACATGCGTGGCCGTCTACCGGCCTCGATCCAGCCGAGGGCCTCGAGCTCCGCAAAAGCCTTCCACATGCCGATGATTCCGGTGCCGCCGCCGGTGGGATAGATGATCGCATCGGGCAGGCGCCACCCCATCTGCTCGCAGATCTCGTAACCCATGGTCTTCTTGCCCTCGACCCGGTAGGGCTCACGTAACGTCGAGACGTCAAAGTAGCCGCTCTCTTGGGCGAAGGCGCGGGCGCGCGCTCCGCAATCGGTGATCACGCCGTCGATCAAGTACACCTGAGCGCCCAGAGCACGGCACTCGGCGATATTCGCCGCAGGCGTGTCCTTCGGCATGTACACGCGCACCGGAACGCCGGCGCGTGCCCCGTAGGCGGCCAGCGCTCCAGCGGCGTTGCCCGCTGAAGGGGCCACAAACCCGGTTGCGCCCCCGGCAACGGCGCGGGTGACGGCCGCAGACATCCCGCGTGCTTTGAACGAGGCGGTCGGGTTGAGCCCCTCCTCCTTCACCCACAGCTCGGCGACCTCGACCTGCTCAGCCAGAGCCGGAACACTCAATAGCGGCGTGCCCCCCTCGCCGAGAGTCACGGGCTGTTCCCCGCCGCCCAACGGCATCACCTCACGGTAGCGCCACATCGTCCAGGGTCTACGCTCCAAATTCTCGGGGCGGAATGTCTTCGAGATCCGCTCGAGCGGGTAAACGGCGAGCAAGGGCGCACCACACTCGCTACAGACACCCGGTGTTCCCGCCGGCTCGACCTCACCCTCACAGCGCGAGCATCGGAGTAGGAAATCGAGGCTCATCCGTCGCCCGATCCTGCGGCAGACGATTGAGAGGACGCGACGATCGCCTGATCGAGCACCCGAAGCGCCGTCGCCTGCCCTTGAATCTCCAAGATGTCCACCAACTCCGGTCCCTGAGTCGCCCCACTGAGCGCTGCACGGACCGGCATGAACAGGTCACGCCCCTTAGCCCCGATCTCCTTCCCTGCAGCCCTGATCGCGGCGACGGCGACCTCACCGTCCCAATCACCAATCTCGGCCAACGCTCGCTTCACGGAGCCGAGTAGCTGTGCGACACCGGTACCGCGAAGCACGCCCAGGGCCTCAGCGGTCCAGAGCATGGGATCTGGCGGATAGAACTGAGTCAGGAAGCGAGCGGCCGCCGGGAATGTGGTGATGCGCTCCTGGATCGCACGGGCGATTCGAGTACGATGCCCCTCGCGATCGGGAAACGCGTCGGGTTCGAGGAACTCGGTGAGTCGAGTTGCCAGCTCATCGCAGCTCATGCGTCGGATGTACTCGCCGGACATCCACTCCAGCTTCTCAGGGTCGAGCCTGACGTCACTCGCTCCCAGGCGTGCGAGGTCGATCTCGGCGATCAGTCGGTCCGGTGGCAGCACCTCCTCCCCGCTGGGGCTCGACCATGACAGCAGGGACAGGTAGTTGATGATGGCATCGGGGTGATAGCCCTGCTCCAGATACTCCCTCAGACTCCTGGCGCCGAGACGTTTGGAGAGCCCCGAGCCGTCGGGCGCCAGGACATGCGGAACGTGCACGAAAGTCGGGGGCTCCAAGTCGACAGCGTGGTAGAGCATCACCTGTCGCGGTGTATTCGCCAGGTGCCCGACACCGCGGATCACGTGGCTTATCGCCATGCCGGAGTCGTCGACCACGACCGCGAAGTTGTAGGTGGGAAGGCCATCCGACTTCAGAATGACGAAGTCGCCGAACTCGCTGGCGTCGAAGTCGATCGTGCCGCGTACGACGTCGTGCACCATGACCCGGTCTGACGGTACGAGGAATCGCACCGCCGGCGCACTTCCCGATTGCCGCAGACGCCTTGCCTGTTCAGGGTCGAGGTGCCGGCACTTCCCGTCGTAGACGGGCGGGGCTCCCGCGGCCAGCGCTGCCTGCTTCTTGGCATCGAGCTCCTCGGTCGAGCAGAAGCACTCGTAGGCTTTGCCCGACGCGATCAGGCGTTCCGCATAGGCGCGATAGAGTGACGTGCGCTCGCTCTGGCGGTAGGGTCCTCGCTCACCGCCGACGTCGGGCCCCTCATCCCACGTGATACCCAGGCGACGCAGCGCGCCCAGAATCTCATCCTCCGAGCCCGGAAGATTGCGATCGACGTCGGTGTCCTCGATGCGCACGATGAACTGACCACCGCAGTGCCTGGCATAGAGCCAGTTGAGCACTGCGATCCGTGCATTACCCAGATGCAATTCGCCGGTCGGGCTCGGTGCGAAACGGGTCCTTACCGTCATCGACGTTGAACGATAGTGTGGCGCGCTGGTCGGAACGAGCGCCGGTCAAGATAGGACGGGTCTTTACCAGGAACAAGCATAGAGACTAGTTGGCCGGCGGGTCCGTGCCTTGGAGCTGGCGGGCAATCGTCTGGGCAAGCCGTGCTCCGATGCCGGGCACCCGAGCGATTTCCTCGGGGGTCGCCTCTTGCAGCCCCTGCAGGCTGCCAAACGCGCGCAGCAACGCTTTCTCCCGCGTCGGCCCGACGCCGGGTATGTCCAACAAGCTGGAGCGCAGTGTTCGCTGGCTGCGCCGCTTGCGGTGGTAGTGAAGACCGAAGCGGTGAACCTCGTCGCGAACCTGTTGCAGCAAGCGAAGGCCGGGCTCGCGGCGTGCCAGCCTCAGCGGCTCGCTCCTGTCGAGCGAATAGACCAGCTCTTCTCGCTTGGCCAGCGATACCAGGGGAAGGTCGAGGACGCCGGCCCGCTCGAGTGCTTGGGCCGCGGCTGAAAGCTGTCCCTTACCGCCGTCGACCAGGACCAGGTCTGGAAGCCGCCGATCTTCCTCCAGGCGACGCTTGAAATAGCGTTCGACGACCTCCTGTATGGCCGCGTAGTCGTCGATCCCTTCCACCGAGCGGATCTTGAACCGGCGATACTCGTCCTTGAAGGGTTCGGCGTTCTCGAACCAAACGGCGGCACCGACCGCATCGGCGCCCTGGATATTCGAGATGTCGAATCCAACGATCGAACGCGGAACGTGCTCGAGATTGAGCTCGGCCTGCAACGAATAGAGGGAGCGTGGCGCGCGCCGTGCGGTCTGACCCTCGACCAAGCGCCGCTCCTCCAGCAGATGGCGGGCGTTCTCTTCGGCGCGCCGTAGCAGCTCGCGCTTGGGGCCGCGCTGTGGGACTCGAACGCTGAACGCACGGCCGGACCGCTCGCGCAGGTACGCCTCCACCGCGTCGCGGTCGCGGAAGTCCAAAGCGACCAAGAGTTCCTTGCCCAGCTCCTGCTGTGGGAAGTAGTAGCCGGCGACGAAGGCTGAGAGCACGGTCTCCTCGTCCTCACCTCGCACGTTGCCCAGGAAATGCGCCTCACGTCCCAACAGCTTCCCTTCCCGGACCTTGAAGATCACGCCGCAGGCATCATCCCCGTCTCGAGCCAAGGCTACGGCGTCGATGTCGCCGCCTCGCGGGTCGATGGCCAGCTGGCGTCGTTCGATCTCCTCCAGGCCGCGCAGAACGTCTCGCAGTTCCGCCGCGCGCTCGAACTCCAGAGCCCGGGCCGCCTCCGACATACGGTCGGCCAGCTTCGCGGCCAGCTTGCCCGTGTGCCCCTGCAGGACGAGCAGCACCTCGTCGATCATCGCTCGGTACTCATCCTGAGTCTGGTAGCCGACACAGGGCGCCTTGCAACGCCCGATGTAGTAGTCGAGACATGGACGGGACGGCGCTTGCCGGGGCAGGTCGTAGTGGCACGAACGAATCGTGTAGAGTTTCTTGATCGCGCGCAGTGCGCGCCGCATATGGCCGACATCGGCGTATGGGCCGAAGTAGCGCGAGCCGTCCTTCAACAGGCGGCGCGTCACGAACACCCTGGGCAACGGTTCCCCGACCGTCACTTTGATGTAGGGGTACGTCTTATCGTCACGCAGTCTGATGTTGAAGCGCGGGTCGTATTCCTTGATCAGGTTGGATTCGAGGATCAGCGCCTCGGAATCGGAGCCGCTGACGATGGTCTCGAAGTCGGCGACCTGCCGCATCATCTCCCGCGGCTTGTGGTGCGATGTCGGATCCCGGCGGAAATACGAGCGCACCCGGTCGCGCAGTGACCTGGCCTTGCCGACATAGACCGGCACACCTTTCGCGTTCTTGAGGATGTAGACGCCGGTCGCGGCGGGCAAAGCCGCCAGCTTCTCTTCGATAGTCGTCTTCTGCGCCATCAACGGCTAACTACGATCAGTCCAGGCCCTCAGGCCGCCGGCGGTAAGCGCTCCGAGCAGCCGGGCGGCTAAGAGGTACACCACACCAAAGGAGGCAAGCGTCGTCGCGGTCACCCAGAGCCGCGTTCCCAGCGGGACATCTGTGGCCGTGCCGGGTGCCAATCCGGACAGCACGATCAGACCGGCCAGCGCCCCGCACGCCGAGGCCACGATCAGCTTAAGCATGTACACCAGGTCGGCGGAAGTGAAGAGCTTGCCCACCCGGCCGCTCAGCCCGCCCCAGAGAAGCAGAAGATAGAGCCAGGCGCCCAGCGCCGTGCCCAAGGCCAAGCCCGGGGCGTAGAACGCCCACATCAAGCCGGCGCCGGCGGCGGCGCCGCTCAGCAGAGCGACCGCGGCGTAGCGCACCGGTGTTCGGGTATCCAGCATGGCGTGGAAGCCGGAGGCGAAGAGCTTGACGGAGGAGGCTGCGAGCAGTCCGACGCCGTAGGCGGCGAGGGTACCGTGAACGATGAGGGTGTCCTCGGGCCAGAAGTTGCCGCGTTGGAAGAGGAGCGCGATGATCCAATCACCGAACAGGATAAAGGCGACGCTGGACGGTAGGACCGTGAAAGCCACGTTGCGAAAGCCACGAGTCAAGCGCGCGCGCAGGGCGCCGTAGGAGTCCGCGTCCGCTTCCCGGGAGAGCTCGGGCAGAGAGGAAGCAGCCACCGCGATGCCGAACAGGCTGACCGGTAGGAAGTAGAGGCGCTGACTGTAGTAGAGGGCGGCCAGCGCGCCCTGCACCAGCAGGCTGGCCAGGGCGACCTCGATCAGACTGGCGATCTGTGCAGCGCCCTGCCCCACGATCACCGGCCCGAAGTTGCGGATGACGCTTCTCACCGGGCCCCAGGCCGTCTGCAGCGACAACCTGAGCGGACCGGCGAGCCTGCGGGCGGATGGCACCTGGGCGAGGAACTGCAGTGCTGCGCCGATGAGCGTCGACCAGGCGAGAATCACGACGATCGGTTCCCAACCGGCTTTCCAGGCGACAAGCAGGCCGGCGATCTGCGAGAGATTCCACAGGACCGGGGCGGCGAAGGAGAGGAAGAAACGACGGTTGCTGTTGAGGACGCCCAAGCACCAGGCTGCCAGGATCATGAACCCGGCCATCGGAAAGAGGATGCGCACGAGTCGAGTGGTGAGCTCGACGGCTTCCCGAGACCAGCCAGGTACCAGCAGCCGGGTCAGCCAGGGGGCGAGGAGTATCCCCAATCCGCTGAGGCCGGCCGCCAGAATCAGAAGTAGGCCGAGGACGTTGCCTGCTAACCGGTTGGCGTCGTCCCGTGCTTCACGGCCCAGCAGGCCGCTGTAGACAGGAATGAACGAGGCCGAGAGCGTCCCTTCACCCAACAGGTTGCGGATGATGTTGGGGATCCGGAGAGCCGCGACGTAGGCCTCGGCCGCCACGGTTGTGCCGAGAAAAGCCGCGATCGCGACGTCCCGTCCGAAGCCAGCCAGCCGGCTAAGAAAAATCCCCGCTCCCACGGCAAAAGCGGGGCGGGGTTTCCGGCCTGCCCGATCAGCCGCGTCAGTCTTCACCGGGTGGGAGTGACTCTTTCGCCTTGGGTTCTTCGAGTAGCTGTCGGATGAACCGCGACTCCTCCTGAAGCGATTGCAGGCTCTCCGACAGGTACCTCACCTCTTCCTCGAGTTGCTTGAGCCGCGCCTCGCCTTCCGGGCCCGATCCACCGCCACCTAACCGCCGGGCCCAAGCTCGACCGACCTCCGAGTCGAGCACGATCGCCGTGAGCGGGATCGCCAAGACGAGGAGAACGACGATGCCAAGGATTACCGAGATCATTCAGAAGCACCTCTACGAGATAACGGGGCACCGAAACGTAGGTGCAGGCGTCCGCTGGGGCAAGTAACCTAGACCAGCGGAGTTACCACGCTAGCATAAATCTCGTCCAGTAACGCCTCGCCGTAGCGCACCAGAAACGGGTAGGGATTGAGAACCCGCTCCTGGGGCTTCCCCTCCGGATAGAGATTGAGCGCCGCCTTTTCCAGCTGCTGACGCATGACATCATGCTTCTCGCGCACCCGCGCTTGGAGCTTCGACTCCAGGCCCTTGAGGCTGCCGAAGATCGCCTTCTTGCCGCTGCCCACAGCGCTCCGCGACCCGGGGTCGAACTCGAGCGCCGCCGCCTCGACGCTCTCCAACGCGGCCCCCACCGCGTGGCGCAGTTCGCTCAACGCTGCCTCCAGGCCGGGTGGCGTGTGCTGATCGAGGATCCGCTGGATGGCACGCGTGGGGTCCCCGGCCAGGTCGTGAGCCTTCAGGTCATACTTGTCGAGCACGCGCGCCACTTTCGGCTCGACAAGCTGAAAGGCCGCCCGTGGCACGACGACCGGTGCTGGAAGCTCATGCAACTCGAACAGAACCTGGCTTTGCGCGAGATAGGCGATCTCGCCCGGGCCACCGACGTATGCGACCACAGGGAACGCCCGCGCCTCGGTCACCGGTCGCAGCAACGCGCCCGGACTCACCCGCCCGGGCGCTTCATCCAGGATATGCCTCAGGTCCGACTCACTCAAACGCTCACCCGATCGACGCAGCCGACCTCCTGCTCCCTTTCTGAGTATCCGATCGCGCCCCAATTTCCCGTCCAGGAAGAGATTCGTGTCACCTTCGGCGAAGCCAACCTGCGGCTCGAACCCCAGTGCCCTTATCGCCTCGGCTCGCTCGCCCAACCGCATCTCACTCTCCTGGCGACACTCCCATTCCCTCCAAAGGGTCTCACGGCTGGTTCGCTTCACATAGGGCTCGGCCGTGCGCACGATGAGCATCTCGTGGGCGCGCAGCAGGTGAGCGAGCGCCGCTTGGAAGGCGCCGGCAAAGCTCTTACCGGGACGGTAAGCGTCTCGAAGTGGTTCGAGCACAGCGGCCTTAAACTCACTATTGGGAGTCGATTCCGTTAGTACACCTAAGACGGTTTCGACCTGCGGATCCAGCCGGGCGCGCTCGACCGGTGGCGTGGCATCCGCCGTGAAAGGCGGGTCGAGCCGCAGCCGCACCAGCTGGTTCTCGAGATCGATGATTCGGGTGTGGTCGACCTCGGCCCAGTCGTGATCCTCGGAGGCGACGGAAAACAGGCCCATAACCGGTACGCCCAAGCGTTGCTCCAGTTGCCGGGCCAAGCGTGAGGCCGTGAGGGCCTTATAGAGAGTGAAGAGTGGGCTGACGAAAAGCCCGGCTTGCTGGCCGGTAGAGACGAAGACCCCCTTCCCCTCGATGAGCCGCTGGAGGCGGTCCCCGATCCGAGAGGAGGCGTCGGGCAGCAGGTCGGCGAGCGATTCCCAACGGGCAGCCGGATAGCCGTCTCGGATCTGCTCTACGACCCGACGGTAGCTGTTGAGGTCGGACGGTGGGCCGGAAAGGTAGAGAGCCCTGACGCTGTCGGCTTGTTCCAGATACGCGGTGGCGAGCGGCGGTCCGCTCAACGGGATTCGCTCAACCGTGATGCTCATACCGCATGACCTAAGAGGATGAAACGGGGCGACTGGGGGCCACTAGGCGCTCCGCTATAGTCGCCGTAGCTGCGTTCGGGTTCCAAGCGTGCCGCACGCAGCAGGCTCTCGAGCTCGTTCGGGGAGTAGAGGCGAACGCGCTCGTAGTAGGTTCCGGCGGGCTCGCCGGTTCCGGGTTCGAAGATACGGATCTCTTTCACGACGACGCTTCCCTCCTCTTCCAAGCGCCGGCGCTGTTCGATGCGGCGACCATCGTGCAAGCGCGACTCAGTTCCCACCAGATTCGTCCGTACCCGCTCGGCGTTAAGGAAGTCGAGAGCGAAGCAACCGCCGGCCTTCAAGACGCGGCGGATCTCGCTCAGCACCCGAGCGTCCTCATCCGGGTCGGCAAAGTAGCCGAACGAAGTGAAGAAGTTGGCCACGAAACCGAAGCTCGCCTCGGCGAACGGCAGGTGCCGCATGTCGCCGCGCGCCAGGCGCAACCCGGGCCCCGCCTCATGCGCTTGTTTGAGGAGCGCTGCTGACAGGTCGAGTCCGATCGCAATCAGGCCTCGGCGCTCGAACTCGAGCATGTGTCGGCCCGCGCCGCAGGCCAGGTCGAGAATCAAGCCACCCCCGGGGACACAGACTTCGCTCACCAGCGCGACGGCCGCCTTGGCCTCCTCTATATCGCGGTGTGGGTAGAGGGCCAGGTATTCCTCGCCGAACCAGTCGCGGTACCACTCCGGCGGTCGAGAGCTCGTACTCATCCGGTCTTATGGTAAGGCTCGCCACGCAAAATCGTACCGGCGCGGTAGATCTGCTCGGCCAACACGAGGCGTGCCATCTCATGTGGAAAGGTAAGCGATGAGAGCGACAGCGTGTGGCGTGCTGCGCGTCGTATCGAATCGCTGAGACCCAACGGACCTCCGATCAAGAAGGCAGTACCGGGCCTTCCGTGTACAGACAGGTCTCGCAGGTACTCGGCCAACTGCTCGCTGGACCAAGAAGCCCCTCGCCGATCGACGGTGACGACCTCGATGCCGGGAGGCACCTTGTCGAGCAGAGCTTGTGATTCACTCTGGACAATCGACGCTTCGTCGCTGCCCGGGGTGATCCGCTCTTGTCGCACCTCGAGTGTCTCGAACTTGAAGTAGTGAGCGATGCGAGCTTCGTACGCGCGGATGGCCTCGGTCAGGCCAGGCATCTTCGGTGTCCCCACCGATATGAGCATCACTCTCACAGCGCTACCGAGTTAGCAGCGGTCATGATACAGTCGGGCCGGTATTCTATGCGGTCGGTTTAACGAGACTGTCTCGCAGGAACGCCTCGTTGTCCCTGTACGGGAAGTCGGTGACATAATGGAGGCCCCGGCTCTCACAACGCCAAAGAGCGCAGCGTACCACGAGGCGCGCCACGTCCAACATGTTCTGGAACTCGGCCGCTTCGGCCCAGCGTTCGCCGCCTGCCGATTTCATTGCGCCTGCCCGCAGCCCGGACCACTCACGGCCCAGTCTCTCCAACTGTCGAGCTCCTTCGTGCATCTCGCCCACCGAGCGCACGATTCCCAGATGGTCCCACATGAGCTGTTTCAGCCGCTCGCGCGCGCTGACCAGCTCGGGGCCCGGCACAGCCGACAGGTCGGTTGGGGGCAGCCAGCTCTCTGCCCCTGCTGCGGCGACATACGATAGCTCGCGAACCATTCGTGCGGCCGCTCGCTCGGCGAAGACCACGGCCTCGAGTAGCGAGTTTGAGGCCAGCCGGTTTGCCCCGTGCACGCCGGTGCAAGCGCATTCGCCGGCGGCGAACAGGCCGGGTAGCGAGGTCGCACCATCGACGTCGGTCCACACGCCGCCACAGACGTAGTGGGCGGCCGGGACCACGGGTATGGGTTGGGTGCGAGCGTCGATGCCCTTCGCGCTGCAGCCCTCGAGGATTCCCGGGAATCGTTCCTCGAGCCGCGACGTGGGGATCTCGGTGGCGTCGAGCCAGACGTGATCGTGCGCGCCTCTCCTGAGCTCGCTGTGCACAGCGCGGGCAACTATGTCGCGCGGTGCAAGATCTTCGCGCGGGTCGTACTGGCCCATGAACGCCTCACCGCTCCAGTTACGCAAAACCGCGCCTTCGCCGCGCAGAGCCTCGGAGATCAGGAAGGCATGCGCTTCGGCCGGGAACAGCGCCGTAGGATGGAACTGGATGAACTCCATATTGGCGATCGTAGCGCCGGCGCGGTAACCGAGTGCGATACCGTCGCCCGTCGCGATCGCCGGATTGGTCGTGTGGCGATAGATCGCGGCACTCCCGCCGGCCGCCAGCATCGTCGCCCGCGCTTGGATCGGGAGCGCGGAATTCACCTCGACGTCCAGCACCCAGGCGCCGGCGCAGCGACGTCGCCCGGCGAGGCAGTCCGCCTGAAGTGAGAGGACCATGTGGTGTTCGAGGAGGCGAATCCGCGGGTGCCCGGCGACGGCGCGATCCAGCGCGTCCTCGATAGCCCACCCCGTCTTGTCCTTGCTGTGAACGACGCGTGCGTGAGAGTGGCCGCCCTCGATGCCGAGCGCGAGGTGCCCGTCGGTCTGAGAGAAACGCACTCCCCAGTGGTCGAGATCAGCTACGGCCTGCGGCCCGCTGCGGACCAGCGTCTCGACCCGGTCCAGGTGACACAAGCCAGCCCCCGCTTGCAGCGTGTCGCGGACATGCTCGGCGAACGAATCATCTGAGGCGATGACCGCAGCGATCCCGCCCTGAGCGTAGTTCGTGTTCGACTCGAAGCTTGCCTTCTTGGTCACCAGAATGACGTCTGCGTGCTCCGCGACCCGCAGCGCGAAAGTGAGGCCTGCGATTCCCGAGCCGATGACCAAGATGTCCGTTTCGATTCCCTTCATGCCGGGCGCTCCCTGTCGCTGCGCACCTTCTCGCTCAGCCGAGTCACAAGTTGCTCGACCGCGTCTGACCCGGTTTCCCAAACGACTCGTTGCAACGGAACGTAGATCTCCGCGCCGGGATCCACCACCGGGCCCAGCTTCACCGCATCCTTGAGGGTGGCGACCACGGGGCCGCGCGCCGCTGCTTCGGAGATCTCGGCGACTTGGGCGCGACTGTAGCGGTGGTGATCGGAAAAGGCGCGCCGCTCCCCGATGGTAACTCCGGCCTCCTCGAGCTGCCTGAACACGGCATCCGGACGAGCGACGCCCGCCACGACCAGCCCGGCCGAGAAACCCTGGAGCGAGACCGTCGTGCCAAGCCGTCGACGCTCACCGTCAAATCGGGCCAGCCCTGCGAGATCGATGTGCGCCTGAGCGGTCTCCGTTGTCGGTTGCAGTTCGCGGAGACGCGAGCATACCGCGTCTGCGGCTTCGCGGGTTGCCACCTTGCGGGTCGTAACGATGAGAGTGGCGCGCCGCAGGGCGGAAAGCGGTTCCCGCCACGGGCCTCGAGGCAAGAGTCGAGGATTTGCGTTCCACTCTTCGGCGGCGATCAGAACGACAGACGCATCGGCGCGGAAACCTCGATGCTGAAACGCGTCGTCGAGCACAGCGACAGCGGCACCGCCGGCCTGCGCCTGGCCGACTCCAGCCGAGCGGTCGGCTGCCACGTAGACCGGCACCGCAGGATTGAGCAGCTGATGAACCAGGACTTCGTCGCCCCCGTACCCTCTCATCACGACAGCCGTGGTGTGGCCAAGTACCGTGAGCTGGCCAGCGAACCAAGAAGTCACTGGCGTCTTCCCCGTACCACCGACGGTGAGGTTGCCGACGGCGAGCGACGGGATCTTCCCGGCACGCGCTTTCAGCAGCCCGGCGTCATACAACCAGGTTCGCAAACTGATCGCGCTTCTGTAGGCCAGCTCGGCTGGTGCGAGAGCGAGCGACAACGCTCCCAAAACGGCTCCCGGCGGGCCATCGCGCTGCCACAGGCGTTCATACAAGGCGCGCACGATCACTCTCTCGTGTCGTTCCCGATCGCATCGACTCGGGCTTTCAGCTCGCGGAGGCGTAGTTCCAGTTCGCGAGCGTGATCTTCCAGGTCGGCTAGCGAACAGTCCCGCGGGATGAGGTGAGGCTCGCCGATGGCCACCCTGATCTCGGCGAAGGGTTTCGGAACCATGAAGCTGTCCCAACCTTGGACCCACCATGCCCGTCGCGTTCCCGCCATGACTGGTATCACCGGCGTGCCGGCGATTCGCGCCGCCTGCAGCGCACCCGGCTTCAATTTCTCCCGCGGGCCCTGCGGTCCGTCGGGCGTAATCGCCAGCGATCTTCCTTCGCGTAACCTGCGTACGAGTTCGCGCAACGCCGGGTAGCCGCCCTGAGTGCTCGAGCCACGGACGGCATCATAGCCCAAGCCGTGTCCGACTCGCGTCAGGTACTCCCCGTCGCGGTGCTGACTGACGAGCATCACAATATCCCGGCTGCGGTAGAGATAGAGGAGCGGCAAGATTCGCCCGTGCCAGGTCACGAACACCACCGGGCGCCCCGCCCCCCAAGTCGCATCCTGATGCTCGCCCCCGCTAATCTGAAAGCTCAAGGTCGAGCACAGCCCGCGGAACAGGTAGGGACCGAGTGATCCGGCCAATCGCAAAGCCACCCGATCGCGCGTCTTCATTGCCGTCGGTCCAGAAGCCCGGCCGCCAGATCGGCCACACGTCGCGCCGCGCCCGGCTCCCCCAACTGCCGCCGAACGCGACGCAGAGCTTCTACCATCTCGCGGCGCACCTCCGTTGCCGGGTCGAGAAGCGGCAGCAGCGCTTCCGCCATCCGATCAATCGGTAGGCGCTGAACGAACTCGGGGGCGATGCGCTCGCCAGCCAAGATGTTCACCATGCCGATGTTCTCGACGCTCACCAGGCGCCGCGCCAGAAAGTAGCTGAGCGGGTGCACGCGATAAGCGATGACCAGTGGTGTCTCGGTCAGCGCCGCCTCGACGGTCGACGTCCCAGACTTCGCCAGGACGGCGGTGGCCGCGCTGAGCAGTCGTGCCGAACTGGGGACGACGGGAAACTTGCCGACCCGCTCGTAGAGTGCGTACGGCACGTGGGGGGCGCTGGAGATATAGACCTGGACATCGGGGCGCTGCCGGGTGACCCGACGAGCCACCTCGACGAAGGGCTCGAGCAGCTGGCGTACTTCCTGGGGCCGCGACCCGGGCAAGAGTCCGAGAATCGGGCGCTGCGGGTCGGCCCCGAGGGCCAGAATCGCCGCCCTGGGCGTCTCCTTGGCTTGGAGGGGGTCCAGGAGGGGGTGGCCCACAAAAGCGGCCTCAACGCCGAATTCTCGCAAGAACGGCTCCTCTTGACGGAAAACGACGGCGACCCGGTCGGCTTTCTCGGCCAGGATGCGGGCACGCTTTGGGCGCCAGGCCCACAGTTGGGGCGCGATATAGTAGAGCACCGGGATGGCCCGTGCGTGAGCTTCGCCGCAGAGCCAGAGATTGAAGCCCGGGTAATCGATCGGTATGACGAGGTCGGGCGGTTCGGTGTCCAGTAGGCGTTTCACGCGGCGACGTAGCGAGAGGAAGAAGGGCAAGCGGGACACGACCTCGGCGAGCCCCATAACCACCAGGCGGTCGAATTCGGCAATGGGCCGCACACCCGCCTCCACCATTCGCGGACCGGCGAGCCCACTCAGATCGGCGGCCGGGTATCTTAGGCGCAGGGCTTTGGCAAGCGCCGCGCCGTGCAAGTCTCCAGAAGCCTCGCCCGCCGAAATGAAGATGCGCGGCTCAGACACGCGAGCCGAGATACCACATCGCTATGATTACGACGGCCAGCAGGATGAGCAACGTCCGGGTCCGCAACCCGCTTCGTTCACGTGCTCCCTGCAGCTTGCGCTCACGCCGGACTCTGATCAAAGACATTTCGTTGGTGCCTCTCGATGCGCTCGACGATATCCAGGGCGATGGCCAGCGCAGTGCGGCCCGCTTCGGCGCTGACGGCAACGGGCTCCTCGCGTCGCACGGCCCTGGTGAAAGCTTGTAGCTCCAGTTTCAGAGGCTCTTCACCGTCGCCACGCAATATGACGTGCTCGACGAGATCAGCGAGTTGGGTCACATCCTCGAGCTTGGCGGAGGGATCCTTGCGGCGATAGAACTCGCCGGTTCCCCGCCCCAAGTCGAGGCTCAGGTAGCCGCTGGGTTGGAAGAAACGGATCTTTCGCTGGCGCTCGATCGACACGCGGCTAGCCGTGATGTTGGCGACCGCTCCACCATCGAACTCCAGGCGGGCGTTGGCGATGTCAACGCTGCCGCTCAAGACCGGTACGCCGACCGCGCGCAAATCGACGACTGTTCCCCTCACCAGGCTCATGATGAGATCGATATCGTGAATCATCAGGTCGAGGACGACGGGGACGTCCGTACCGCGGCGAACGAAGGGCGCTAGCCTGTGGGATTCGATGAAGAGGGGGTCTTCCAGATAGGGCTCGCAGGCGCGGACGGCGCCGTTGAAACGTTCGATATGACCTACCTGGATGATGCGGCCTTGCTCGCTCGCGATGCGGATGAGCTCATCCGCTTCCGCTGTTGTCGGCGTGATGGGCTTTTCTATCAGTAGATCACAACCATGCTGCAGCGCCGACTTCGCGACGTCGAAGTGACTGATGGTCGGCACAACGATCGTGACCGCCTCGGCTTCTTCGAGCAGCGGCTTCAGCTGATCGTAGGCGTGCGTGTCCAGTTCCGCTGCAACCGACGCCGCCCGTGCGGGGTCGCTGTCGTAGATACCGAGGAGGCGGGCCTCGGGTATCTCCTGCATGATGCGCGCATGATGAAAGCCGAGGCTCCCGACGCCCACTACGCCGACGGAGACGGCGTCCACCGGAACCTCAGATCGTGACCCCACGTTCGCTCGCCTCGATGAAGGCGATCAGCGTCTCGACCTCCTCGGTCAGGTCTCCGGCGGTGCGGACTTGCTCGATCGCCTGGCCCAGGTTGAGCTCCGAGGCGAACAGCACCCGGTAGGCCCGCTTGAGGGCGATGCGACTGTCTTTCGCCACGCCGCGACGCTCGAGGCCTACGGTGTTCAGGCCGTACAGCGCGCAGGGGCTACCGGCCGCTCGCGTGTAAGGCGGTATATCCTTCGAGACGCGCGAGGCGCCCCCGATGAAGGCATGCGTTCCGACGCGAACGAACTGGTGGATCGCCGTGAGGCCGCCGATCGTGGCCCAGTCCTCGATGACGACGTGACCGCCCATCTGCACGGCGTTGGCGATGATCACGTGATCCCCGACGACGGAATCGTGTGGGATGTGCGAGTACGCCATCAACAGGCAGTCGCTGCCGACGACCGTGGCGCCCGAGGCGCGCGTACCGCGGTTCAGCGTGGCGAACTCGCGAATCGTGGTTCGGTCGCCCACGATGAGAAGCGTCTCTTCCCCTTCGAACTTCAGGTCCTGAGGATCGGTACCGAGCACTGCTCCCTTGGCGATGAAGCACTCACGGCCGATCCGCGTGTCCTTTTCGATGTAGGCGTGGGGGCCAACGATCGTTCTGTCACCGATCGTAACGTTGGGCCCGATCATCGCATAAGGGCCCACCTCCACGCCATCGCCCAGCTGTGCGCCGGGGTCGACGATCGCCGTCGGATGGATCCCGAGCGGTGTTTGTCCTTTGTCCGCCATGGTCGGTGTCGTCATCGGTCCACCACCTGTGCCATCATCTCCGCCTCCGCAACGACTTGACCGTCCACGCGGCCGACCCCTTTCATCCGGCACACGGATCGCCGCATCTGAATCATCTGCAGCTCGAAGACCAGCTGGTCACCGGGAATGACCGGCCGCCGGAACTTTACGTTATCCAATGACATGAAGTATACGACTTTCTCCTCGGGGTTCTCCACGCTGTCCATGAGCAACAGCCCGCCCACCTGAGCCATCGCCTCGATGATCAGGACACCAGGCATAACCGGCATGCCGGGAAAATGCCCGGCGAAGAACTCCTCGTTGATCGTGACGTTCTTTATCCCGACGATCCGCTTGGCCCTTTCGTATTCGATCACCCGATCGACGAGTAGGAATGGGAAGCGATGCGGGAGGATCCTGACAATCTGGTCGATGTCGATGCGCCGGGCCGACTTCTGGCGCCGAGCGTGGTCGGCGATCGCCTTGACGAGCGCGAGGTTCCCTCGGTGACCCGGGCGCTCGGCGACGACCTGGGCCTGGATGCGATAACCGGTCAGGGTCAGATCGCCGACAAGATCGAGGATCTTGTGGCGAACGAACTCGTCGGCGAACCGCAGTTCCACGCCCTCGTAGAGACCGTCCGTAGTCAAGACGACCGTGTTGCTGGTGCTGGCGCCGTGGGCGAGTCCGGCGGCCCTCAACTGCTCCGCCTCCTCGAAGAACCCGAACGTCCGAGCCGGCGCGATCTGCCGGCGGAAGCTCGACGGATTCACCTCTACGGAGGAATGCTGCCGGCCGATCAACGGGTGGTCGAACTCGATCGAGGCCGACAGAACGTAGCGGTCATCGGGAAACACGGCGTAGCGTGAGCCAGCCTCCTCCACCACGAAGGGGATGTCACACTTCCAGACCTCGGCTTCGGAATCCTGTTCAACGATGCCGGCGTCGGCGATGAGAGCCAGAAAAGGCTCGGCACTGCCGTCAACGGATGGGGGTTCTTCGCCGTCTAGCTCGGCGATCAGATTGTCCAGCCCCGCCGCCGACACAGCGGACAGCAGGTGCTCGACGGTGCGCACCCGCACGCCGTCGGCCTCCAGAACCGTACCGCGCTCGACCTCCACCACGTTCTCGACGCGAGCCGGCACTTCCGGTGCTCCATCGAGGTCCGATCGCCGGAACACGACTCCCGTATCTGGGGCTGCGGGTCGCAGGACGATGCTGACATCGACACCTGAATGCAGACCCGTGCCCTGGATTCTTACGTCGCTCGCCAACGTATGCTGCTTCAAAGCCAACTTCCTCCTCAGCCTGCTCGGCCCGCCATCGACGAAGAGTGGTCAGGCGTCATCGTCACCATTCAGCCGCTTTTCGAGACGCTGCATGCGCCGGACGAGCTCCGGCAGCCTGAGGAACGCCGCGCTCGCGCGCATGACCTGGGTCAGCGGGCGGGCCGGGTAGCCGAACCAGGTTTCGCCGGCCGGGATGTCGTGGCTCACACCGGCCTGTGCAGCGACTTTGGCGCCATCGCCAATGTCCAGGTGCCCGATAATCCCCACCTGACCGGCCAGCGCGACGCCGTCACCGACGGTCGTACTACCGGCGATCCCCACCTGCGCGACGATGATGCAGCCGCGGCCGACTCGGACGTTGTGCGCGATGTGCACCAAGTTGTCGATCTTCGTGCCGGCGCCGATCCTCGTCTCACCTACCGAACCCCGGTCGATACAGGTGTTGGCGCCGATCTCGACGTCGTCCTCGATCACGCACCTGCCAACCTGAGAGATCTTGCGATGCCGCCCCTCCTGCAAGACGTAGCCGAACCCGTCCACGCCGATCCGTGCGCCGCTGTGAATGATGCAGCGCGCTCCAAGCGTCGTGTTGGGATAGAGGCAGACCTGTTCCTTGATCTCCGTGTCCGCACCCACTTCCGTCCGCTCGCCGATCGTGCAGTTCGCCCCGATTCGGACTCGGTCGCCCAACTTGGCGCCGGCTCCGATGACTGTGTGGGGGCCGATCGCCACGTCCTGGCCCAGCTCAACGCCCGGGGCCAGCACCGCCGTGGGCGCGATCCCACCCGGTCGTGAGCTCTCCGGGTAGAGCAGAATCAGCGCATCAGCCAAGGCGGCGTGCGCGTCATCGACCCAGAGCAAGGCGGTTTGCCCGGGAACCTCTGGCAGTTCGCCGAGCTCACGACCGACGATGACGGCTGTTGCGCGAGTGGCGCCAAGGTAGGCGAGGTACTTGCGCCTTGCAAGAAAGCTGAGCTCTCCCGCCTTCGCCGTCTCTAGAGGTGCGGCCCCACTCAACTGGCCATCCGGATCGCCGACCAACTCGGCGCCCAGATGTTCGGCGAGCCCGCCCACCGTTAGTTTGGTTGACATCATCTCTCCCGTGACTTCGTCTTGGCACCCGAGTCGCTGCTACGCAAAGAGCGCCCACGGTGCCGATCCCAAACCGTGGGCGCCTGAGCCCGGGTTCGCCGGCCGCCCGGGCCCCGCGACGCTAGTTCGAAGTGCCCCCCTCGGCACCCTGCTGCGCCTGCAACCGCTGGATCACCAAGCCGGTAATATCCAACGTCGTGTCAGCAGCGATGAGTGCGCCTGCAGCAGCGTCGAAGATCATCGTGTACTGCTCTTCTTCGCGCACTTGAGCCAGGACGTTGGAGACGCTCTCGAAGATCGGCGCCACGAGTTCCTGCTGGCGGCGCTGCGCCGTCTCTTCCACGTTCGCCGTGCGCTGCTGGTATTCCAGCCGCCGCTGGTTGATCTCCGCTTGACGCTGCTGGCGCGCCTCCGGCGACAGCATGACCTGCTGCTGCTCGTACTGCCGGATCATCTCCTGCAGCGAGTCGGCCAACGCCGTCACCTGGCTCCGCCACCGGGCCATCTCGCGCTCGAACGTCGCCTGAGCCTCGGCAGCGCCCGGTGCCTGAGCGATGATCTCATTGGAGTTGATATACGCCAGCTTGACTTGCGGACCCTGTGGCCGGTTGCTCCCGGCGTAGCCGAGCGCTGCCAGCGTGGTCGCTACGAGTAACGCACTGACTTTGTACTGCACCTTCTCGCTCTCCTGTTTGCCTATGGATCTCACGGGCACATCGAGCCGGCCTCGAACGCCGACGCTTACCCGATCCGGTCTCTATCGCAACGGGCGGCCTAGAATATCTGTCCGAACCTGAAGTGCAGCTTCCACCCCGGATCGGGCCGCCCGAACACATCGCGCCGGTCGATGCCGTACGCGTAGTCGATTCCCAGGGGTCCCACGGGTGTGACTAAGCTTACACCGATGCCGAAGCCCCGCAACAGGTCGGTCGGGTTCAGGCCGTGCGAGGTAGCCCAGACGTTCCCGGCGTCGTAGAAAGTGTTCACGAAGAAACTGCTCCCCAACCTCACTCCGAGCGACCCGTAGAGGGCGAAGTAGGCCTCGCCGACACGGTCGAGCTGGCTATAGCCGGGCGTGTTACGTGGCACGTGGCCGGCGGGAGTGATCGTGAGCTCCTCGTAACCTCGCAGCTTGGGGCCATACTGGACGCCGCCCATGAAGAAGCGTTCTAGATAGAACGGGTTCTGCCCGGTGACGAACCCGCCTTGGAACCCGACCCCGAGGGCCAGATCGATGCCCGTCTTCGTGGGATCGGCACGCAGGCGCGCGATCGGCGTGTGCCAGTCACTCTCGAAGCTCACCTTCTGATAGTTGCCATCCCCGCCGAGCCAACCGCCGGTATGCTCGAACCCAATCGAGTTGCGACTGCCGCTGGTCGGGAACAGCGGGTGGTTTCTCGTGTCGCGCGATACGCGAACTTCGATCGAGCTGCGCGTGCCGACA
The DNA here is from genome assembly GCA_039586575.1 of Gemmatimonadota bacterium. GTDB lineage: Bacteria > Gemmatimonadota > Gemmatimonadetes > Palauibacterales > KS3-K002. The sequence continues at coordinate 31,212 of JBDHKD010000024.1, forward strand.
CCCAGCAGCTCGCGCTGCTCGAGATCCAGATCGTCCACGTCAGAGTCGTACTCGTCCCGGAACAGCGAGTAGCGGAAGGTGACACGTGTCCAGCGTGACCCGAACAACGGCGTGCCGACCGAGACGCTACCGCCGGTCTGGCGCCGGCGCCCCAAACCGATAAAGCTGAATCGGTCGCGCGAGCTGCGCAGGCTGACCCCAAAGGAGTTTCGGCTTCCCAGCACTGACGGATCGCTGTACGCCAGCTCGATGTCGCTGGCCCGGCTACCGAAGACGAGGCGGAATTGGCCGGACTTGGCCTGTCCGAACAAGTTCGGCTGCTCGTAGCCGATGAAGCCTGCCAGTCCGGAGGCCGGCGACAGCGAGGCCCCGAAATTGATGTTGCCAGTCTGCCTTTCTCGGATCGCGAAGGTGACGTCTATGTCACCTTCATCGTCGGGTCGGACGTCCAGCGCCTCGTCCGGTGGCAACGGCTCGAAGAAGCCGAGCCCCTGGATGCTTTGGTATGAGGAGACGATGCGTTCGTCGCCGTAAACGTCACCGGGGAGTAGCACCAGGCGATCGCGTACAACGCGCTCGTGCGTCGTCGTGTTGCCGGCGACGTGAACCAGGTTGACGTAGGCCTGGTTGTTCTCCTCGATCCTCCAGATCAGGCGAACCCGCGGGTCCCCGTCCTCGGCTTCCGGGAGCCGCTCGACCACCGGTTCGATCTGCGAGTACAGATAGCCGGCGTTTCGATAAAGCTGGCGGATCTCGTCGGTCGCGTCTCTCCACCGATGGGTGTCGAACACCGGGTCGCCTTCCTCGCCGCCGCCACCCAGCAGCGGCAGCCGCTGGAGAAACGATGTGCTACGCGGGTTGAAGCGGGCCTCGATCAGCTCGGTCGGGAAGTACTTGTTGCCTTCGACCCGGAAATCGGCGATCCGGTACTGGGCCCCCTCCTCGACTCGAACGATCAGCTTGGTCTTGCCCGTCTCCTGGTCGACGACCATGCTGTCGCCCAGCACCTGGAAATCGAGGAAGCCGTTCTGACCGTAGTGCTCGATCAGGTTGATCTCGAGGTCTTCCCTGAAGTCTTCTTGGCGGAACTCGCCGGTCTGATACCAGAGGAAGCCCTCCGGCTTCACTTGCATGGCAGAAATCAGCTCGGCGTCGCTCAGCCGCTCGTTGCCCTCGAAGTCTATCGCGGCCACGACCAGGCGGCGTCCCTCTGTCACCTCGAAGACCAGTCGATACTCCCCGGGGCGATCCGTTGCCATCAACATGGTGTCGACCCGCGCCGCCATGTAGCCCAGCTTGGATAGCTCGGAGCGGATCATGTGAGAGGCTTCGTGCACCGCCGTGTAGTTGAGCGGTGCGTTGGTTTCGAGGTTGGCCGTGTCCCGGATGCCCCCGGAGCCAATGTGTTCCAGGCCGCGGAAGGAGTAGCCGACGATGAGGGGTCGCTCGACGAGGTTGACGATGAGGGTCGTCTTTCCCGCCATGTCTCCCACGGCATAGACCTGGATGTCGTTGTACTCACCGGTCGCCCAGAGGCGCTGGATTCCCCTCTGGATGTCGGCGTAATCGACGTCGTCTCCCGGTCGGACCCCGAGGTCGGAGATCACGGAAGGCGTGGCCTGACGCGAGTTCCCACTGACATGGATGGAGTCGACGCGGACGGACCGAATGGCTTGGGTTTGGCCCCATAACGGCCCGGCCCCCGTGCTGATTGTGACGAGGGCCAGCAACAGCAGGATGGGGACCGTCAGCCTCACGTCGCGAAAGATGAAGAAGAAAGTACCCTAAATTCCAGGCGTTCCCCGTCAGCAGAAACGTCTACTTCGATCGTGTCCCCAGCCGAGAGCTCGGCCATGAGGATCTTCTCCGAGAGCGGATCCTCGACGTGCCTTTGTATGGCGCGCCTCAGCGGTCGAGCGCCGTAGTTCTCGTCGAATCCGTGATCGACGAGGAAGCTGACGGCCGCCTCGGTCAGCTGCAGCTTCAGTTCTTCCTCCTCGAGCCGCGTCCGCACGTCTCTCATCAACACATCGACGATCTGCCGGATGTGCTCCCGCGACAGCGGATGGAAGACGATGGTGTCGTCGAGGCGGTTGAGGAATTCGGGGTTGAACACCTTCTGGATCTCGTCTTTGACGCGTCGGGCCATGTCCTCATAGTCTGCCTTGGCGTCCGGAGAATGGAACCCCATGCCGCCGCCCTTGACGATGTCACGGGCGCCCACGTTCGACGTCATGATGAGAATGGTGTTCTTGAAGTCGATCACGCGGCCGTAGTTGTCGGTGATCCGACCGTCATCGAGGATCTGCAACAGAATATTGAATACGTCCGGGTGCGCCTTCTCGATCTCGTCGAACAGTACCACGCTGTACGGCTTGTGACGTACGGCCTTGGTCAGCGCCCCGCTATCCTCGTAGCCGACGTAGCCCGGTGGAGCGCCGATGAGGCGGCTGACCGAGAACTTCTCCATGTACTCCGACATGTCCACACGGACGAGGGCGTTCTCGTCGGCGAACAGGAAGCGCGCCAGAGCCCGGGCCAGCTCGGTCTTCCCGACCCCGGTCGGGCCGCTGAAGATGAACGAGCCGATCGGCCGGTTCGGGTCTTTGAGCCCGGCACGACTGCGACGGATGGCCCGGCTGATAGCGGCGATCGCATCGTCCTGGCCGACGACGTGCTTGTGGAGCTCCTCCTCCATGCGCATGAGCCGGTCGGTCTCGCCCTCTTGGAGCCGGGTCACCGGAATTCCGGTCCAGCGCGATACGATGAACGACACGTCGTCCTCGGTGATCGTCGGGCGGAAGGTACGGCGCTCCTCCTCCCACTCCTCGCGACGGCGTCGTATCTCGGCCTGCAGGTCGCGCTCCTTGTCACGCAGCTCGGCCGCTCGCTCGAAGTCCTGATCGCGGATCGCCCCGTCCTTCAGCTCACCGATCCGTTTGAGCTCCTCCTGGAGGTCGGCCACCTCCGGAGGCGGCACTTGGGTTGAGAGGTGAACGCGGGCACAAGCCTCGTCGATCACGTCGATCGCCTTGTCGGGCAAGTAGCGGTCGGTGATATAACGCTCAGACAATCGCGCCGCTATGACGAGTGTATCCCCGGGAAGCGCGACCTTGTGGTGATCCTCATACCGCTTCTTCAGCCCCTCGAGAATCTCGATCGTCTCATCGACCGTTGGCGGATCCACCATCACAGTCTGAAAACGCCGCTCGAGCGCTCCGTCCTTCTCGATGTACTTGCGGTATTCGTTCAGGGTCGAGGCGCCGATGCACTGCAACTCGCCCCGCGCCAGCGCCGGCTTCAGCATATTCGACGCGTCGATCGCCCCTTCCGCGGCACCGGCACCCACCAGGGTGTGCACCTCGTCGATGAAGAGGATCACATCGCGGTTCTGGGCGATCTCGTTCATGACCGCCTTCAGCCGCTCCTCGAACTGACCGCGATACTTCGTCCCCGCGATGACCGCCGCCATGTCCAGCGCCAGTACACGGTGTCCCTTCAAACTGTCGGCCACCTCGCCGCGCGAGATTAACTGCGCCAACCCTTCGACGATCGCCGTCTTGCCAACCCCTGGCTCGCCAATCAGCACCGGGTTGTTCTTCTTCCGCCGCGAGAGGATCTCCATCACCCGCTCGATCTCCTTCTCGCGACCGATGGTCGGATCCAGTTCACCGGCCCGCGCCAATTCCGTGAGATCGCGACAGAAATGATCCAGTGCCGGTGTCTTCGATTTCTTCTCCTTCGGGCTCGCTCCGGCCGCCGCTCCCGGGCCGGAGCTCGGCATGTCCGTGCCCAACAGCTTCAGCGTCTGTTCACGCGCCTGCTCCAGCGTCACGCCCAACGACTCCAACACCTGGGCCGCGACCCCTTTCTCTTCTCGCAGCAGGCCCAGCAACAGATGCTCCGTGCCGACGTAGCTGTGGTTGAGGTCGCGGGCCTCCGCTACGGCGAACTCGAGCACCTTCTTGGCTCGCGAGGTGTAGGGCAGTTCGCCCATCGCCGCGCCAGCCTTGCCCTTCCGGACCTGTTCCTCGGTGCGCTCCTGGATCTGCTCCAGATCGACGTTCAGGTTCATCAGAACGGCAGCCGCCACCCCCTCTCCCTCCCGGATCAGTCCCAGGAGGATGTGCTCCGTCCCGACGTAGTCGTGCTGGAGGCGAACGGCCTCTTCCCTCGCCATGGCGAGGACCTTGCGAACGCGGTCGGTGAAATTGTAGTTCATCTAACCCTCATCACGCCCATGATCCTACACCCCACGCGGCTCAGTCGGTCTATGGCCCTGCCGCGGGCTGTGTGCCCTGCAGGGCTGAACGGACGTAGTTTGCCCGCTGGATGTCAAGCTCGCTACCCGAGAGTGTGCCGGCGGTTGCCTCCTCAAGGTGAGCGTTTTGAGCGAAGATCATTATGCGATTCAACACGTATACACTAGGCCCGGCGAGAAGTTTCAGCGACAGGCCCAAACGGACGCCGGAGAGCAGGTTCATCAACTCATCGAACCCGAGCGAGCGGGCGTGGCGCAAGAGGCCGTAGGCGCGCCAGACTTTGTCCTCGATGACGTTGGGTGCATCGCGAACGAGGACGGAGCGGGCCTGTCGCTCGTACTCGACGACCTGGCCGACGATCTTCTGGAGGTGATCGATGAGGTCCTCCTCGCTCTTGCCGAGGGTCGTCTGGTTGGAGACCTGGAAGAGGTTACCGATGACTTCCGAGCCTTCGCCGTGCAGCCCCCTAAAGGTGAGGCCGACCTGAGAGATGCCTTGGAGGACCTTGTTGATCTCCTGGGTCAGAACGAGCCCGGGCAGGTGGATGAGCACCGAGGCGCGCAGGCCGGTTCCGCAGTTGGTCGGGCATGAGGTCAGGTGGCCGAACTCGTGGTGGAAGGCGAAGGGGAGCTGGCTTCCCAGTTCCTCGTCCAGTGTATCGACCATCTGCCAGGTGTCACGGGGGCTGAAGCCGCTGGTCAGGCATTGCAGGCGCAGGTGATCTTCCTCGTTGATCATCAAGCCGAGGGGATCGCTGGTGGCGATGACGAGCGCTGCGGACGAAGGCACGTCGTTGCTTTCGTGCCCGATGAGTTCGCGGCTCACCAGGTGACGCTCGAGGAGCACCCGCCTGCCGCGGGGCTCCAGGTTCTCGATCTCGGCCATGATTCCGTCGGCCAGGGGGGGTGTGCGCTCGAGCACCTCGCGCACCGTGGACAGGATCGCTGCGCGGTCGGCCGGCTTCGCGCGAACCGAGAACGGATAGCCCTGGAGATTGCGTGCGAGCCGCACTCGGGTTGAAAGCACGATGTCGCAGTCGGGCCCGCTCGCGTCGAGCCAGGTCAGTCCGAAATCGGGCGCCGAGCCGAGGTCGAAAGGTATCATGCGTCTATCGCGGCCTCGATCTCACGGATCTGGTCCCGAATGATGGCTGCCCGCTCGAAGTCCTCGGCGTCCACCGCACGCTGGAGCTTGCGCCTGAGCCCGGCGAGGCGGGAGGCGCGGTCGGCCGCTTCGCTGGCGGGTGGGACGTATACTTTGCCGAGGTGGTGGGTGGAGCCGTGTATGCGACGGAGAATGGCACGCAGCTGCGACTCGTAAATCGAGTAGCAATGCGGGCAGCCCAGGCGACCGCTGCGCCTGAAATCATCGACGGTGGTGTGGCAGTAGCTGCACGGCCCCGCCACCGTGGCATCCTCGTCGGCCACGGCGGCCTGCCCCATCTGCGCCAAGAAGTCGGACAGCGGCAGGTTCTTGCTGGCCCCTGCGTCGAGTCCCTTCTCGGCCGCACAGGAAGGGCAGAGATGGAGCGTTGTCATCTCATTGTCCTCGATGTGCGTCAGGTGCACCTCGGCTTCTCTTTCCCCGCAGTTATCGCACAGCATCAGGGCATGGCCTCGTGTTCCGCCAGCGACGCAGGTACGGGCTGCAGGCGCCCGTCGTGCAACCACAGCACTCGGTCGGCACGGCTGGCCAGCTCGCGATTATGAGTTACCAGGACCGCAGCGAATTGCCGCTCATCTCTCAGCCGGAAGAACAACTCGTGCAGCCCTCCCGCCGTCTGGTTGTCGAGGTTGCCTGAAGGCTCGTCGGCCAGAAGTACCAGGGGTTCGCTGGCGAGTGCTCGTGCCACGGCGACACGCTGTCGCTCGCCCCCGGACAGCTGAGGTGGCTTGTGGCCAGCGCGCCGCTCCAGTCCGACCGCTCGCAGCAGCGTCTCAGCCCGGCTCCGAGCCTGCGAGCTCTCCACGTCTCCGATCAGCAAGGGCATCATAATATTCTCAAGTGCACTGAACTCTCGCAACAGGTGGTGGAACTGGAAGACGAAGCCAATTCGCCGGTTACGGGCATCGGCGAGCGTCGGCTCGTCCAGGCTGGAGAGGGGTTGGCCCGCCAGATAGACCTCGCCGGCGGTCGGCCGGTCCAGGCCACCCAGCAGGTGCAGCAGCGTGCTTTTCCCTGCCCCGCTGGCCCCGACCACGGCCACGACCTCACCGACACCCACGTGTAGATCGACCCCCTTGAGGATCGGGAGTTCCGAGCCATCGCTGTCAGAGAACGATTTGTACAGGTTCTCTGCCGCCAAGATGGCGGCGGGCGAATCGTCGCCGTGCGTACTCAGCGGCCCAGCACTACTCATGCCGAATCGCCTCCACCGGCGTCAGGCTCGCCGCCTGGCGTGACGGGTAGATCGTGGCGGTGAAAGAGATGAGGATGCTGAGTACCACGATCAAGCACACATCGAGCGGGTTGAGGATGATGGGAAGCTCGCTGATCAGGTAGACGTCCCCGGGCAGCGAGATCAGGCCGAAGTAGTCGATCGCCCAGGCCAGCCCCAGGCCACCGAACAGCCCCAGAAAGGTGCCTGAGACTCCGATGATCAGTCCTTGCAGCATGAAGACGCGGAGGATCCGCTTGGCCGTCAGCCCCATCGAACGCAAGATACCGATCTCGCGTGTCTTGTCGGCCACCACCATGATCAGGGTCGAGACGATGTTGAAGGCGGCGACCAGAACGATCAGTGCCAGCACCAGCGCCATCCCCATCTTCTCGAGCTTGAGTGCGGAGAACAGGCCGCGGTTCATGGTCATCCAGTCTCTCATCGTGTACGGGTACCCCAGATTCGCTTCCAGCCGGTCGGCCACCCGGTCGGCCTGCCAAGGGTCGCTCACGGTGAGCGCCAGGGCCGTGACCGCTTCGCCCAAACCAACCATATCCTGCGCCGCAGCGAGAGAGGTATAGCCCATCTGATTGTCGTACTCGAACATCCCGCTGCGGAAGAGCCCGACCACCTCGAATCTCTTGAACCTGGGGATGAAGCCCGCCGCCGTGAGCTCCGAGCCTTGGCCCGAGACCAAGCTCACGGTATCGCCGGGAACGACCATCAAGCGGTCCGCCAACCGGAAGCCGAGCACGATCCCCGGGTAGCCCGATGGTGCGCCATCGAAGTCCCATGAGCCAGCGAGCAGTTGGTCAGCCAGCCGTTCGGTCGCCCTCGGCGTGATGCCGCGCAGCGCCACGCCTTGCTGGTAGTTGATATCCTGGAAGATCAGCGCTTCCGTGTAGACGAACGGTTCGGCCAGAGTCACCGCTGGGTCTTCCCGCAGTGCGGCGAGCGGTGCCTCCCAATCGTCCATTCTCAGGCCTTCCCCGTAGGTCATCGCCATGATGTGCGGGTTCGTACCCAGAATGCGGTCGCGAACCTCGGTCTGCAGACCCGACATGACCCCGACGACCACGATCAGCGCCATGACGCCGACGCAGATGCCGCCGATGGCAATGATCGTGATGAGATTGAGAAAGCGCGTTTTGGAGCGCGCCGACAGGTTGCGGAAGGCCAGGAACAGCTCGAGCGACATCGTTTACTCCGGCCGCAGCGTCGGGAACAGAATCACCTCGCGGATCGAAGCACGATCCGTGAGGAGCATGACCAGCCGATCGATACCGAGACCCATCCCGCCGGTGGGCGGCATCCCGTACTCGAGCGCGCTGAGGTAGTCCTCGTCGACCTGATGAGCCTCTTCCCAACCCTCCTCTTCTCGCATGCGGACCTGTGCCTCGAAGCGCTCCCGCTGCTCGAACGGGTCGTTCAACTCGCTGAATGCGTTGGCCAACTCGCGCCCGGCGACGAACAGCTCGAAGCGCTCAGTGAGAGACGTGTCGCCACCGCGTTTGTGCTTGGCCAGCGGACTCAACTCGACCGGGTAATCGTACACGATGACCGGACCCGTCAGCTCGTCTTCGACCAGCATCTTGAACAGACCGTCGAGAAGAGCTGCCCGGCCCTTCTCGCTGGCCTCCTCGACCCCTGCCTCGAACGCCGCTTCGCGCAGCCCGGGACCCTCCAGCTGTGCCCGGGTCAACGAGCCAAACGTCTCCAGCGCCTCGAACCAGGCCAGGCGCGGCCAGGGCGGCGCGAAGTCGAGCGGCCTGCCGTCGTAGGTGAGCGTATTCGAGCCGTTGACCTCCAGCACCACGTGGTGTACGAGCCCTTCGGTAAGCTCCATCATGTCGTGATAATCGGCGTAGGCCTGATAGAGCTCGAGCATCGAGAACTCGGGGTTGTGAGTCCGGTCGATGCCCTCGTTGCGGAACACCTTGCCGATCTCATAGACCCGCTCGAGCCCACCAACGATGAGCCGCTTGAGATACAACTCGTCGGCGATTCGCAGGTACAGGTCCGTGTCCAGAGCCCGGTGATAGGTCTTGAAAGGCTGAGCCGTGGCGCCGCCGTAGATCGGCTGAAGTATGGGCGTCTCCACTCTCAGGAATCCCCGCTCATCGAGAAAGCTCTGCATCTCCTGGAGCACCCGAGCGCGTGTGACGAACAGGTCGCGGATCTCCGGGTGCACGGCCAGATCGGCATAACGCTGGCGATAGCGGCTCTCGACATCGGCGAAGCCACTGTGCACGATCACCTCGCCAGACTCTTTGGTCTCCTCCTTGCCATAGGGTAACGGCCTGACCGTCTTGGCCAGGAGCTGAAGCCCGTCCGCCCTCAGCGTGATTTCACCTGTCCGGGTCCGGAACACTTCACCTTCGACCCCGATCCAATCACCGAGGTCGAGGAGCTTGACGAGTTGGTAGCCCTGCTCGCCCAGTACGTCCTCGCGGAAATAGAGTTGAATCTTTCCCGTCCGATCTTCGAGATGGGCGAAGGTGGTCTTTCCGTGTGGCCGCAGCGCTCGCAGTCGTCCTGCGAGCCGAACGCCGATCCTGGTCTCGCCACCCATTGTCTCGAAGTCGCGGATCGCGGCCTCAGCCGACGTCGAGGGCTCGAATCGATAGGCGAACGGCTCGATACCCAGCTCCCTAAGTCGCGCGAACTTGTCGTAGCGCGCCTTTATGACGTGCTGTGCCTCACCGGTTTCCGTCATTCGACCTGGGCCCCGTATCGTTTCAGGTATTCGATGATGAACTCGTCGATATCGCCCTGCATGACCCGCTGCACATCGGTCTGCTCGACGTTGGTGCGGTGGTCCTTCACCATCGTGTACGGCTGGAATACGTAGGAGCGGATCTGGTTGCCCCAAGCGATCTCCGTCTTGGCCTGGTCTATCTTCTCCCGCTCTTTCCGGCGCTCCTCCATCGCCTTCTCGTAGAGCGCCGCTCTCAGCATCTTCATGGCGGTGTTCTTGTTACGATGCTGGCTGCGCTCCTGCTGGCAGGAGACGACTATGCCGGTTGGGATGTGCGTGACTCGAACAGCCGAGTCGGTCTTGTTGACGTGCTGACCACCTTTGCCCGACGCGCGGTAAGTATCGATCCGGAGGTCTTCGGGGTTGATCTCGACCTCGACGCTGTCATCGACGACCGGATAGACGAACACCGATGCGAAGGATGTGTGCCGGCGAGCCTGCTGGTCGAAGGGAGAAATGCGAACGAGCCGGTGAACGCCCTTCTCCGGCTGCAAGTATCCGTAGGCGTACGGGCCACGAATCTCCAGGGTCACTGATTTGATCCCTGCCTCCTCGGCGGGCACCAGGTCGAGCACTACCGGCTCGAAGTCGTGGGATTCCGCCCAGCGCGTATACATGCGCATGAGCATCTCGGCCCAGTCCTGTGAGTCGGTTCCGCCGGCGCCGGGGTGGATCGTGAGGAGGGCATCACGCTCCGCGTCTGAACCGCGGAGCATGTTGCGGAATTCGAGTTCTTCGACCTGCTTCTCGAGCGTTTCGACCTCAGAGCGGAACTCATCCTCCATGTCGGAGTCGCCCTCGGCCTCGATCAGCTCTCCAAGCTCCAGCAGGTCGGCAGCCCGTCGAGCGGCAGCTTCCCAGGGCTCGATCCAGCCCTTCAGCCTGCCCAGGTCCTGCATCACGGCACGCGCCGCGCCCCCGTCCTCCCAGAACCCGGGCGCGCCCGTCTGCTGCTCGAGGGTCCCCGCTCGGGCTCGCTTCGCGTCTATGTCAAAGATACCCCCTGAGCTCCTCGATCCGCCGCCTCAGCTCCTTCAGCAAGCCGAGTTCCGTCGCCACCGCCATGACCGCACCTTCCTTTTAGAATCTGGTCCTACCGAAGCGCCTAAATCCAGCGCCCACAAATGATAAGGCCGCCCCAGCGGACGGCCCCCAGGTCCGTGTGGAAGATATTCGCGCCACCCCGCAGCGGTCAACCGGCCACCTTCTCCAGGTGCCCCACCAACCCCCGGCGGAGCGGTGCCCGACACGGCCGCAGGACGACCGCGGTTCAGAACACCTTCTTGCCCTTGGCGAGAATCTCGTTGAGCGCGTCTCGGAAATAGGGCGTGCTCTTGGCAACCTCGATCCCCACCTGCTCGACATACTCTTGCCACGATTTCTTGAGCTCGTCCTGAAACAGTTCCTTCAGGCGCCCTTCCCGCAGTCCGATCTCCTGACGCTCCGGGTGATAGGCCGCCACATCCGAGATGAGAGCCCGCGCCAGGCGCCGCGCTCGTGCTTCGGGATCGGGCTGCCCGAAGGGGCGTGCCGCAACCGGCGCCGCCTCGCGTGCTGCGGCCGGCGGCGGCGCTGCAGGCGGTGGCGCCTGTGGAGGCGGCGGCGGCGGCTGGGGTGCAGGCGCGGCTGAGGCGGCTGGGGGTGCCACCGGCTCGGGAGCCGTTGGTGGCGGTGGTGGCGGAGCCGACACGCCCGGCTGTGGAGCGGGCGCGGGTGCTGGCGCCGCGGCTCTGGCTGCCGATTGTGCTGCAAGCTGCCTCTCGTCTGAGACCACCTCAAAGACGCCTCCGCACACCGAGCAGCGGGCACGCACGCCTTCGGCCGGTACTTTACGCGGGTCCACACGGAAGACGGTCTTGCACTGCGGGCAGGAGACGTTCATTGTCCTTCCTTCATCGCTTCGGTTGTGGCTTCCGCTGTGTGGCTGGGCCGGGAATCTCGTCGCCCGTGACGGCGATCGACGACGAAGATCGAGCCCTGCTTGGTCTTCGCATAGGCTTTCATCTCAGTTGCCAGCTCGCCGACTTGCGCCGTGTGGGTGAAGCTACGCTGGTCGTTGGTCACGACTCCTATGGATAGGGTCATCAGCGGGATGCGGTGCAGCTGACCGCGACGATCCTTCCCCCAAAAGAATCCGGCCCGTCTGTCCTCCTCCGAGTACTGGAACGGTACGAGCGTGTCGAAGATCGAGATGATCTCCCGGCAACAGATTTCAAAGATGTCGAGCGGCACGTTGAAGATGAAGTCGTCACCCCCGATGTGGCCGATGAAACCCGTGGGCGCGAACGCTTTGACCACATCGCGGAGGATCTTGGAGACCAGGAAAATCACACGATCGCCATGGTAGTAGCCGTAGCGGTCATTGAACTCCTTGAAATTGTCGATGTCGGCATAGCAAACCGCGAAGTCCTCACCCACGGCAAGCCGCGATGCGATGTCACGCTCGATCATTGCCGTGCCTGGTAGACGAGTGGTCGGGTGGACCCCAACATCGCGCTCGGCGCGCCGCACGACCGTCGTGAGACGGAGCAGCTTCTCACGCTCGTCCATGTTGTGCTTGAGGAAGTCGTCGGCCCCGGCCTCCAGGATGCGATCGATAACCTCGATTCCGGCCGTCTCGGACCAGACGATGACCGGGACGATGGCACTGAAGGGGTCGGACCTCAGAGTCCCGATCAGCTCGCAGACCTCGTCGAGCTCACCGTCGCCGTCCAGTACCACCAGAGCCGGGTGGCCGCGGTTGACCATCGCCAGCACATCCGCCGCGGACCGGGCCTTGACCAGCGCGGATTCCCGCCCTGCCACATGGCCCGTCAGAGCCGGTGGAGGTGGGGCGTCGACGGAGGAGTAGAATACGATGACCGGTGCTAGCGGCATTTGCGCGATGTGAAAGGGTCGTCCCGCAAAAAAACTGCCCGCTGAAGTTACACGACGCCTACAGGCCAGTCAATTTGACCCACGACTCTCCTCCCGCCAGAGGCGCAGATCCAACTCCCGAGCCTCACGGTCGACCCGCGCTACCTGGACGGCCAATCGATCGCCCAGGCGGAAGCGGCGGCGGCGGGCCTCGCCGACCAAAGAGAACTCTTCTTCAACATATTGATAATAGTCGTCCTCCAGGCCACTGACGTGGATCAGGCCTTCGACCAGCACTTCGTCCAACAACACAAAAAGCCCGAAGCCCCTGACACCGCTTACGGTGCCTTGAAATACGTCGCCGAGATGGCGTTCCATGTACTCCATCTTCTTGAGCTCCACCGACTCGCGCTCCGCCTCCATCGCCAAACGCTCGCGCGCGGAAGCGTGACTGGCCACCGCCTCCAGAGCCTCGACCCAGCTCGAGGGGACGGGGCGGCTCTCGAGCAAGGCGGCTCGGAGGATGCGGTGGACCACCAGATCCGGGTACCTTCTGATCGGTGACGTGAAGTGGGTGTAGGCGCGCGAGCCTAGCCCGAAGTGTGCAGACCGGGATGCGCTGTAGCGAGCTTGCTTCATGCTGCGCAGGACCAGCGTCGAAATGATCGCCTCCTCGGGCCGACCCTCTACCGAGGCCAGAAGCTGGCCCAGTGGCCGTGAGGATCGCTCCACTCCCCGAGCAAGCTTGAGACCCAAGCCAGCGAGAAACTCCCGCAGCTGCTCGAGCCGGTCCGCATCCGGAGCTTCGTGTATCCGGTAGAGGAAGGGGAGCTGACGGGCTTCGGCTTCGCGAGCCACCGACTCGTTAGCCAGAATCATGAATTCCTCGATCAGTCGGTGAGTGTCGAGGCGAAGCACCCTCTGCACCTGAGTTGGTTCACCGGCCGAGTTGATGATCACCCGCGCTTCGGGAAGATCGAAATCGAGCCCTCCACGCGCCTGCCTCCGCTTACGCAGTTCACGCGCCAGGTCGCGCAGCTGTCGGAGCGCTTGCTGCAAGTTCGCGCCGTCGACGGCCGCGCCGTCGACGATTTCCTGTGCTTCTTCATAGGAGAGGGCCCGACGGCTACGGATGACGCCGGCGGTGAAGTCGACCGACTGTAGTTGCGCAGCCGCGTTGAGCTCCAGAAGGACCGAGACCGTCAGCCGGTCCTCGTCGGGCTGAAGGGAACAGAGGTTGCCGGAGAGAACATCGGGCAGCATGGGCAGCACGCGATCGACCAGGTAGACGCTCGTGCTCCTCCGAAACGCCTCCTCGTCGAGGGCACTTCCGTCGCGCACGAAGTGTGATACATCGGCGATGTGTACGCCGACGCGCCAGCGATCCGAGCCCAACGGTTCGATGGAGATCGCGTCGTCGTGATCCCTGGCATCGACTGGGTCGATCGTGAACGTGAGGAGGTGTCGCAGATCCGTCCGTCCAGCCAGTTCGGCCTCGTCGATGGCTGCCTGCGCGACCCTCTGCGCCTCGGCTTCGACTGGGGCCGGGAACACCGGGGGCAGCTCGTGTGCGTGAACGATGGCCAGAACATCGACGCCCGGAGCCCCAGGCCGGCCCAGCACCTCCACGACCTCCCCCACCGGGTCGTGGTGCTCGCTCCCCCAGTCGACGATCCTGGCGACCACCATGTCACCATCGGCCGCGTCGCCGGTACTCGCGCCCGGAACGAACACGTCGCGATGCAGCATCTTGTCGAGCGGATCCAGGAAGGCGTAGCGGCCAGCGCGGTGCAAGACACCCACGACTCGAGTGCGTGCTCGCTCCAGCACCCTGACCACCGACCCATCGGGGTTGCGACCGCGGCGTCGCCGCTCGACCCGAACCGCGACCCGGTCGCCGGCGTACGCATTCCCCAGCCGCGTGGGGGGAACGTACACGTCCTCTCCCGGTTCGTCGGGTATCACGAAGCCATGACCCGCACGAGTGACTTGCAATCGCCCGACGATGAGATTGATGCGCCCCGGCAGGGCGTAGCGCCGGCGCCGGACGCGGTAGACCTGGCCCTCCTCCTCCATCTCCCGCAAGAGACGTCTGAGCCGCCTGTAGTCGTGCGCCTCCACCCGCAGCGCTCGTGCGATTTCCTTCAAACGCACCGGGCGTTGTGCACGCTCGCCCAGATACCGAATGATGGCGGTGCGGTCGACCATTCTACCCCACAAAAAAGCCTCCCGGAGGAAGGCTGTACGTCGTGCACAGAACTCGAAACGCCAGGCCTAGAAGATGATGCCGAAGCTGACCTGGATGGCCTCCTCACCCGTCGCCGAACTCAAGTCGTCGAACCCTCGGCTCAAATCGAGATAGAACCAGTCGTAGGTAAAACCGAGCCCCAGCGCGGGCCCACCCATTCCAGCGTCCATGAACGAATAACCGGCTCGCACAAAGAAGCTCTCGGCCACACTCAGTTCGGAGCCGACCAGTAGGTCCGGCTCGCCGAGGTCTCGCGCCTGATCCTCTAGATCCAGCGCCAGGACCAGCGCCACCGTCGAATCCGACGTGAACATCGATAGGAGCTTGTAAGCGGCGCCGACCCTCACGCGTGTGGGCAAGCGGTCTTCCTCGTCGGCGCCCTTCAACGCCGGGCCAAGGTGGCGGAGCGATCCGCCGAGCGACAGCGGTAGCCCCGCCAGCCGGTCCCAGATGAGACCGAGGTCGACCGCATGCGTCGTTCGGGTAAACGACTGCTGCCCCGCGCACACCCCGTCACAGCGATAGACCAGCTGTATGAGTTTGAAATTGATGCCCACTTCCAAGGAACTGACCACTCTCGTGGCATAACTCAGCAGGAATTCTTGATTGCGGAAGCTGATGCTGCCTGTGACGCTGCCGTCGATGCCGGTGCTCGCCAGTTCTCCGAAGTCGACGAGGTAGTAGGTGACGGCGAACGTACCGATCCGACCGGTGGGCCAAGCGAGCGACAGGACTTCGCTGCGCGTGTCAAAGGCTGATTCGCTGTGGTTGAAAAGGAGTCTGCCGTCGGTCATCCCCGCCACGCCGGCAGGGTTCCAGAGGACCAGTTCGCCGATGCCCCTCAGCCCCGTGACCGCGCCGCCCATCCCAACCGCGCGAGCGCCCACCGGGAGTAACAGGAACGATGCCCCTTCGGAGGATGTGCCGCTGACAGCGACCCCTGGGTCGTCGAGCCCCTGAGCGCCAGCAACGAGTGGCGTTCCGAGGATTGCCGCCAGGCCGGCCAAGAAGGCCGGCCTAAAAGGCTTCCGCCTCATCGATCAACATTACCGGAATACCGTCCTCAATATTGTACCGCAATCTGCAAGTGTGGCACAAGAGGACCGATTCTTCGGGCCGGTACTCCAGATCGCCTCCGCACTTGGGGCAGACCAGCACTTCCAAGAGCGTTTCGTCGAGCTTTTCGTTCCCCATGACGTCCCTATCTATAGCTCAGGTCCGTTTCTGTCCACCTTTTGTGTGGCTGGGAAGCGCGTACCCGAGCTGACGCAGGCGGGCGTGTTTGCGACGCCATCCCTCGAGCACTTTTACGTGCAGCTCCAAGTAGACTCGCCGCTCGACCAGCGCTTCGATTTTTTCGCGCGAGCGCTGACCGATCTGTTTGATCGTCGCGCCGCCACGACCGATCACGATCCCCTTCTGACTCTCACGTTCCACGTAGATGACGATCCGGACATATACGGGATCCTGGCCCTCTCTGAATTCGTCGACCCTGCAGGTCACGGCGTAAGGTAGCTCTTCGTGAAGCAGTTCGAGACAGGTTTCCCGAACGTATTCTTCGGCGAAGAAGCGAACCGATTGCGTCGCGCTGTCTTCCTCGGGGAACAGAGCCGCGGATTCCGGAAGTCTATCAACCACAACACTTAGGAACTCAGACAAGCCCGCGCCGGTGGTCGCCGAAATGGCCAGCGTCGAATAGCCGAGCGCCTCAGCTTCCCCCACCAGTCGCGCCGCTGTCTCGCCATCGACGAGGTCGACCTTGTTGACGGCGATGATGATGGGAACGGAGCGAGCACGGAGTGTGGCGCCGATCTCTTGATCGGGAAAGGTGTCCGGCTCTGTCGCGTCCACCACCAGGACCACCACATCGGCCTCGTCGATCGCCGCGCTCGCTGCCAAGCGCATCGCTTCTTGCAACGCGTAACGCGGTTCGATGAGCCCTGGTGCATCGATGAAGAGAATCTGGTAGTGCGATGTCGTGAGAATCCCGGAGACTCGTTCGCGCGTCGTCTGTGCTTTTGGCGATACGATGCTCAGGTGTTGTCCGACGAGCGTGTTAAGCAGCGTCGATTTCCCGACGTTGGGCCGGCCGGCCAGCGCCACATAGCCGCAACGGTGAGGAGTCTGTTGCTGGTTCTCGGGTGGAACGGTCACCGGTACTCTCAGGCTATAAATCGTTGATAACATTAACGATAGAGGGCGGGCTGGCGGCTGGCAAGCGTCGTCGGCCATCGAATGTGGAGGCGAAGAAAAACGCCGCGCGGAGGGGCGCGGCGTTGTGGGTATTTAGCGGCCGGCGGCGTCCTACTCTCCCACGAGCTTGCGCCCGCAGTACCATCGGCGCAGAGGGGCTT
>JBDHKD010000025.1:0-57912 GCA_039586575.1 Gemmatimonadota bacterium
TGCTGAGAACGCCAACCCGGCGAGGATGAGCGGCCGGCGGCCGTAGTGGTCGGAGATCCTGCCCCAGAAAGGTGTGGCCAGCAGCTGGGCGACCGAGAAGGACGCTACCAGGGGACCCACCATCCAGTCGGCGGCGCCGAACTCCACCGCGTAGAACGGCAACAGGGGCAGCACGATCCCGAACCCGATCATGTCGACCAGCATCGTGCCGATGAGCACCACCACCGATGCCAGGTCGATCTCCCGCTCCGCCGCTACCGCGTCAGGTGTCAGTTCAGCCTCTCACGATCCGGTACCCCCTCACAGCCCGACAAGATATACCCCGGCGGCGCCGGATAGGAGAGGAAGAACGCAATCCCGTAGGAGAGTGCGGAATCCGGGGAGTCGCGGGCTCGCTGGGACCGCTAGGCGGGGGATACGGCCTCGCGCTCGAACCCGCGCGACACCGCGATCTCTCGCAGACCGGCCTCGAAGAAGAACTCTTTCTTACCCGATGCAGGAACGAGTTCATCGAGCCAGGTCGCGGCCTCATCGAACTTGGCGAAGAACGGTCGGCCTACCCACGCCGGGTCGCGCGCCTGCAGGAACTTCAGCACGAAGACGCGCTGGCCACCGACGCTGGCGATCCCGTCCACCAGCACCTTCCCTGGCGTCGTCGACATACTCGGGCCGCGGACCGTGCGTCCCAGCCCCGAGACCTGACGGTAGGCGTTGTTGAAGATGCCGAGCGCCCGGGCCAGCGGCACCGCGAAGTAGTTCCGCGCACCCGTGTCACGCTCGACGAACATATAGTAGGGGATCGCACCGAGCCGGACTTGGCGGCGCCAGAGCTCAGCCCATACGTCCGCCGAGTCGTTGACGTGCCGGACCAGCGGGGCCTGACAGCGAACCGCCGCTCCCGTCTCGCGGATCCTCCGCACCGCCAGCTCCGCGACCGGCGTCTCGAGTTCGCGCGGGTGAGAATAATGCGCCATCAGCGCCAGGTGTCGGCCCGACCGCCTCACCTGTTCGAACAGCGCCAGCACATCGTCGGCATCCTCATCCGTGACGAAGCGGTACGGCCAGTAGGCGGGCGCCTTCGTGCCGATGCGTATACTGCCGATATGATCCAGCGCCGGATCGAGCAGCGGCTCGACGTACCGCCTCAATACAGAGGCCCTCATGATCATCGGATCACCGCCGGTGAGCAGAACGCTCGTCACCTCGCGGTGTGCCTTGAGGTAGTTCAGCCAAGGTTCCACCTCGCGGCTCGTAAACTTGAGCTCCTCTAGGCCGACGAACTGCGCCCAACGGAAGCAATACGTGCAATAGGCATGACAGGTCTGTCCCGCCGCCGGGAAGATCAGCACGGTCTCCCGGTACTTGTGCTGCACCCCCGATACCGCCTCGTCATCGAACAGCGGAACGTTCAGGTCCATCTGCCGGGCCGGGTGTGGGTTCATCGAATACTGTATCGCCCGCGCCGCCGCCTTCACCTCGGCCTCCGCCGCCCCACGACGGATCAACCGGAACATCTGGGCGAAGTCGCGCGGCCTCAACATCGCCGGCTGCGGGAATGTCAACTGGTATATCGGATCGTCGGGTGCTCTGGACCAATCGATCAGGTCCTCGACCACGTAGCTGTTCACCCGGAACGGAAGAACCGCCGCCACCGCCTCCATCGCCACTCTATCACTGACCGAAAACTCCTGTAGCTGTGGAATCAGACCGATGTCCTTCCGTGTGTATACGCGATACTTGCGCGCTCCCGCTCGGGCGATATCCGACCTCCGTTCAATCAGGTTTCCGTAAAGCATCCAGAAGCTCCGTCTCGGATGTCTGGTGGTATCACAACTGCCCGCCGGCCCCGTGACGCCGGTGAGCACTGTCTGTTTGGACCAGCTACTGGGACCGCTGACGGGAATGCCAGGTCCGGGTGGCAGCACCCGGCTTGACGACTGGACCCCGCGTCCGTGACGCGGGCCGACGACGCTGTGAACCGGGGAGTAAGTGCCCCTTGAGGCTAGCCGAAACCGCGCCGCCCTTCAACACTACGCCGATTGTAAGCCTTGGTAGCCCTTTTAAAGATAGGGCCGACACACCCAACGGGCAAACCGCCAAACCTGTAATCTTCCCTACGCTCAACCGGGAGCGATTCGCGGTGGAGAAACGAATGTATTTCGCAGGCTTGTGCCGCCCGCCGCTGTGTTCCTACTTTTCCCTGCCTGTGACTTTCTGCCCCGGGTCCGGGGAGCACCGTCGGGGGGCTCCGCAGCTCAAGGTGCAGTGCTACAACAGCTTACGTGCACCGACCGCCGCGGGGCCTGGATGATGCTCTTCCGGAAAGGGCTAATCGCTCACTCGGGCAGCAACGAGCACACTCACGACACCAGAGAATGAACGAGCTATGAGCAAAGCGACGCAGACCCTGGCGAAAGCAGCAGAGGATCTCAACCCGTTCCACATCGCGCAGCTCCAGTTCGACAACGCGGCACGCTACATCCCCGACCTGAAGGCGGGGCTGGTGGAGTGGCTCAAGCGGCCGAACCGGATGATAACGGTGGAGTTCCCCATCGAGACGGCGGAAGGCGAGGTGAAGAACTTCATTGGTTACCGCTGCGCGCACAATCTGGCTCGCGGGCCTGGGAAGGGCGGGATCCGCTACCATCCCGATGTCACGGCGGACGAGGTGAGAGCTTTGGCATCGTGGATGACCTGGAAGTGCGCGGTGCTGGACGTCCCGTTCGGTGGGGCGAAGGGTGGCATCATCTGTAATCCGAAGGTGCGAACGAAAAACGACCTGCGGAAGATTACGCGGCGGTTCATCGCCGAGCTGGGCGACGCGATCGGACCGCACACGGACATCCCGGCGCCCGATGTGAACACGAACGCCGAGACGATGGCCTGGATCTACGATACCTATGATATGATGCACAAGGGCCGCAACAATCTTGGTGTCGTGACCGGCAAGCCGTTGGATATCGGCGGCTCCCTGGGTCGCAACGAGGCCACGTCGAGGGGGTGCTTGTACTGTACGCAGCATGCGCTGCAGAACGGCTTGGTAGCCGGTCTCGACTCGGTGAAGGGCGCGACGGTGGTGGTCCAGGGCTACGGCAACGCTGGCGCGATCGCGGCGCAGCTCTACGCGGAACAGGGTGCGAAGATCATAGCGGTGAGCGACTCGCGGGGCGGCATCCACAACCCGGACGGGTTCGATCCCAACGCCGTCCTGGCGCACAAGAAGAAGACGGGCTCAGTCGTCGGCTTCCCGGGTACAAGAGAGGTGAGCAACGAGGAGATACTGACGATTCCGTGTGACATCCTGATCCCGGCGGCCCTGGAGAACGTGATCCGCGGTGACAACGCGGCCCAGGTGCAGGCGAAAGTGATCGCCGAGGCCGCGAACGGGCCCACGACGCCTGCCGCCGACGCGATCCTGTTCGAGCGTGGCATCCCGGTGCTCCCGGATATTCTGGCCAACGCCGGCGGTGTGACGGTGAGCTACTACGAGTGGGTACAGAACAACGAGAACGAGCAGTGGGAGGAAGCGGAGGTCAACACCAAGATGCGCCTCAAGATGGAGAAGGCCACCGACGCGGTGATCGCCAAACAGAAGGAGATCAACGAGTCGTTGAAGGCGCTGGATGAGGAGCGCAAGAAGCGGGGGCTCGACGGCGAGCCGCTGAAGCCGGTCGACCTGCGCACTTCGGCCTACGTCCTGGCCATCTCCCGGGTCGCCCGAGTGACCCTGGAGCGCGGCATCTGGCCGTAATCCCGCTCTGCCGCCTGGTGGCCGGTGGCGAGGATCGCCGGCCACCTCGCTCCTGCTGCAAGAGAAGCGAGTGGTCGGTTGTCGATCACTGATATCCTCCTTCCCAACCCGCGAGCTTATGGCAAGCACGAAGACCAAAGACAGACCCAAACCGTTTCTCTTCCCCGAGTTTTGCAAGGCCTGCGGACGCTGTATCAGCGCCTGCCCGAAGGACTGCATAGCCCTGGGAACGGAGATCAACCCGGCCACCGGCTTCACCCCGGTGGTCCTGAACCTCGAGGTGTGCAACGGGTGCGGGCTCTGTCTGCAGGCGTGTCCCGAGCCTCACGGGTTGATGGCGGCCCCGACCAGCGAGGTCGACTTCGAGCTTCTCGATCCGGCGAAGCTATTCGGTGAGCGGCCGACGACGGCGCCGGAGCCGGTGGCGATACCCGACGAGCGGCTGGGATTGCCGAACCTCCAGCCCTTGATCCTCAACGGGAACTACGCGTCGGCGATGGGGGCGCTGCTGGCGGGTTGCCGCCACTTCTTCGGCTACCCGATCACGCCGTCCACCGAAGGTGCCGAGCTTCTGGCAAAGCTGTTGCCGCAGCTGGACGGTGTCTTCGTGCAGGCGGTGAGCGAGGTGGCGACGGTCAACATGATGTACGGGTGTGGTGGCGCCGGAATGCGCTGCATGACCTTCACCTCGTCGCCCGGCTTCAGCCTCATGCTGGAGGGGATCTCCTACATGATCGGCGCCGAGATTCCGGGTGTGTTCTTCAACGTGATGCGGGGTGGTCCCGGCCTCGGCAACATCGGACCCGAGCAGGGTGACATCAAACTGGTCTGTCGCGGCCTCGGGCACGGCAACACGCATGCTATCGTCTTCGCGCCATCGACGCCGCAAGAGATGCTCGAGCTGACAATGGACGCCTTCGATCTGGCGTTCAAGTATCGTAATCCGGTCATCCTGGCCAGCGACGGAAACTTGGGACAGATGACCGGGCGTGTGGAGCTGCCCGACTACATGGTCAAGCCGGGCCTGCCCGCCTGGGCGGTATACGGGGACGAGGCTCACCGCCGCAATCTCAACACCTCCATCTTGCTCAACGAGCCCGACCTCGAGCGGCACAATCTCCACCTGATCGAGAAGTACGAGCAGATGATCGCGGCCGAGCAGCGCGCCGACCTCTTCCACTGCGACGACGCCGAATGGATCATCGCCGCCTGCAACACGCCGGCCCGCATCGCCAAAGCCGCCGTTCAGCAACTGCGCGACCGCGGGGTCAAGATCGGCCTCTTCCGGCCCGTGAGCCTCTGGCCCTTCCCCATCGATGCGCTCAAGCCGCTGCTCGACCGGGTCAGCGGGTTGCTCTTCGTGGAGGCCGGCGCCGGACAGTTGGAGGATGAGCTACGCCTCGCCGCCAGCCACGCCGGCGTCGCGCTACCGCCGATTGCGCGAGTGAGACACTACGGCGGCGTGCTGCCGCTGCAGCAAGAGATCGTCGACATAGTCAGCGAACTGGTCAAGGAATAGCCGCATGAGTGTCTTCTATGAGAGATTCGAGCGCCACGCCCACGGCGAGGGGCTGAAGGGTCATTCCACCCATTACTGCCCCGGCTGCGGCCACGGGTTGATCCACAAGTACCTGGCTGAAGCGATCGATGAGCTGGGCATCCAAGATCGCACCGTCGCTATCTCGCCGGTCGGCTGCGCCGTCTTCATGTACTACTACCTGGACGTCGGCAACGCGCAGGCCGCGCACGGGCGCGCGCCGGCCGTGGCCATCGGCCACAAGGTGGCCAATCCCAACGCCATAGTCGTCGCTTATCAGGGTGACGGCGACTTGGCATCGATCGGCCTCGCCGAGATCATGCAGGCCTGCCAGATGGGCTTGCCGATGACCTTCATATTCGTCAACAACGCGATATACGGCATGACCGGCGGCCAGATGGCGCCCACCACGCTGCTAGGCCAGCGGACGACGACCACACCAACCGGTCGCACGCGACTGACCGGAGAGCCGCTGCGGATGGCCGAGATCATCGCCGAGATGGACGGGCCGATCTACGTAGAGCGCTGCGCTTTGTTCGACAACAAGCAGCGGACGCGGGCCAAGAAGGCGATCAACAAGGCATTGCGCCTGCAGGTAGAGAACAAAGGCCTCGGTTTCGTCGAGATCCTGTCCGAGTGTCCCACACACCTCAAGATCACGCCGCCAGAGGCGGAAACCTGGGTCAAGGAGAACATGGTCCCGGTCTTCCCGCTGGGAGTCAAGAAGGATCTGGAACCCGAGCCCTGGTTCGACCTGCAACCCCCGCAGTTCGAGCCGCGTGCCGTGATCGAGGTGATTGGTGGCACCGATGAGCAACCCGCTCGGTTCGCCGACCGGTTCCCGTCCCACATCGACGAGAAGGATATCGCGATCAAGTTCGCCGGCGCCGGTGGAGATGGCGCACAAACCATCGCGATGCTCACGACCCGCACGGCGATCGCCGAGGGGTGGGACTCCACGCGCATCCCGAGCTACGGCCCCGAGTCGCGCGGTGGCACGTCCTACGCCGATGTCCACATCGCCACCGGCGAAGTACTCTCGCCCACCGCACCGCAGCCCCACATCCTAGTAGCGTTCAATCCGCCCAGCCTGGAGAAGTTCGGTCCCGAGGTGCAGCCCGGCGGCATCGTGATCTACGACAGCTCGGTGATCCCGAGCCCGCCCAAGCTCGATCCCAGCATCACGATGGTGGGGGTGCCCTGCGCTCAGATCGCCAACGAACTCGGCAAGGCGATGGTGAAGAACGTCGTGGCTCTGGGTGCCCTACAGGCGGCAACGAGACTCTTCCCGAGGGACAGCTTCTTGAACACGATGCGCCAGGCGCTCAAGGACAACTGCGCGCTGCTGGAGCTCAACGAGCAAGCGTTCACCTGGGGAGAGAAAGCATATCGGGAAGCGGTTTCCTAGCGGGAGTGGGGGAGGCAGGGAGCGCTGGTTGAGTGAGGGAGCAGAGGAGCACGGGAGACTGCGAGTAATGGGAGTGTTCTCCCGAGCTCGCTTGCTCCCTTGCTCGGCTGCTCCCTCACTCGACTAACGCTCCCCAACTCCCCACCAAGGCAGCCCAACGGAGGCATACAAATGTTTATCGGCGTACCGAGAGAGACCCTCCGCCTGGAACACCGGGTGGGGCTTTCTCCATCAGCGGTCTCCCGGCTGAGCCGCTACGGCCACACTGTGCTGGTCGAGAAAGGCGCCGGTTTGACTGCGAGATTCTCAGACAGCGAGTACGAGGCGGCGGGTGCCCAGATCGTTTACAGCAGCGAGGAGGCTTACAAGCGCGCCGATATCGTCTGCCGTGTCGGCGTCCTGTCGAAGGAGGAGCTTGACCTCCTGAAGCCGGGCCTTGTCATCTGCGCCTTTCACCACCTGGCGGTGGTGCCGCGCGACAGCATCGAGCGGCTCGCCGGGCTGGAGACGACGCTCATCGGCTACGAGATCATCCAGGACGAGCACGGCGACCACCCGATCTTGGCGCCGATGAGCGAGATGGCCGGCCGGATGGCCGTGCACGTCGCCGCTCACCACCTGGAGAACATGGCGGGCGGCCGAGGCATCCTGCTGGGTGAAGTGCCCGGCGTGGCACCGCCGACCGTGCTCATCCTGGGGGCCGGCTCCGTCGGACACAGCGCCGCCCGGCAAGCGCTGGCCAGCGGTGTGCACGTCATCGTGGTTGACGAGGATCTGCCGAAGTTGAGGACGCTCAGCAAGGATCTCCGAGGACGGGTGGTTACTGCGGTGGCAGGGATGGCTCAGCTCGAGCGCTTCACCTCGATCGCCGACGTGGTGATCGGAGCGATCCTGATCCCGGGCGCCCACTCGCCGATCCTCATCACGGAAGACATGGTGAAGGCGATGAAGCCGGGAAGCGTGATCCTCGACCTCTCGATCGACCAGGGCGGCTGCGTGGAGACCAGCCGACCCACGACGCTGGATGACCCAACCTTCACGGTCCATGATGTCGTCCACTACTGCGTACCCAACATGACAGCCAACATCGCGCGCACCGCCTCCCGCGCCCTGGCCAATGCCGTGCTTCCCACTTTGAGGAACATCATGCGTCTGGGTGTCGCCGGGGCATTGGCCGCCGATCCCGGCCTGGCGGCAGGCGTCTATATGTACAAGGGGCGGATGGTGAACGAGAAGGTGGCGGCGACGCTGGGGATCCCGGCGAAGCCATTGGCCGATCTTCTCGACCAGGGGTGAGGCGAAATGAATTGGCTCGACGACTATAGATCGAAGCTGCAGAGCCCGGCCGAGGCCGTTCAGAAGGTCCAGAGCGGCGACTGCGTGTACTACGCCGGCAATGCGGCGATCCCGCAGACACTGGTCCGCGCGCTGGCCGAGCGTAAGGACGAGCTCGATCACGTACAGCTAAACCATGTGCTGTTGGTGGGCCAGGACCCGCTGTCACAGCCGGGGATGGAAACGAGTTTCCGGCACAACTCGCTGTTCGTGGGGCCGGCCGACCGTAAAGCGGTGAACGAGGGACGCGGCGACTACGTGCCGATCTTCCTGAACCAGATCCCGCGGCTGTTCCGCGAGGGTATCGTCGCGCTCGACGTGGCGATGGTGCAGTGCTCGCCGCCCGACGAGCACGGGTTCATGAGCTTCGGCGTCGAGACACTGGCGTCGATCGCCGCCTGCCAGATGGCGAAGATCGTCATCGCGCAGGTGAACGAGAAGATGCCGCGCGTGCTGGGCGACTCGTTCATTCACGTCAATCGAGTAAACGCCATCGTCGAAGCCACCGAGCCGCTACCCGAGCTCGAGCCGAAGCCCGCCACCGAAATAGAGAAGGCCATCGCGAGCCACGTCATCCCGCTCATCCGGCCCGGCTGCACCGTGCAGATGGGGATCGGCGGTATTCCCGACTCGGTCTGGGAGTCGATGGAGGGCAGGCTCGATCTCGGCATCCACACCGAGATGATCTCCGACGGCGGCATGCGTGCGATTCAGCGAGGTGTCGTGACCGGTACGAAGAAGAACCTTCACCCCGGTAAGGTCATCCTGACCTTCGCGCTGGGTAGCGCCGAGTTGTACGACTTCCTCGACAACAACCCGCTGATCGAGGCACACCCCGTCGACTACGTCAACGACCCGTTCATCGTCAGCCAGAACGAGAACATGGTGGCGGTGAACTCGGCCATCGAGGTCGACCTCACGGGCCAGGTGTGCTCCGACTCCATCGGGCCCTACATCTACTCCGGCTTCGGCGGACAGGTCGACTTCATCCGCGGCGCCGCCAAATCGAAAGGCGGCCGCCCGATCATCGCCCTCCCTTCCACCGCGAAGGGCGGTGAGATGTCGCGAATCGTACCCTTCTTGAAGCAGGGCGCCGGGGTCGTCACCAGTCGCGCCGACGTCCAATACGTAGTCACCGAGCACGGCACCGCCAACCTCTTCGGGCTCAACCTGCGGGAACGCGCGGAAGCGCTGATCGAGATCGCCGATCCGAAGTTCCAAGCCGAACTCGAGCTCGCGGCGAAAGAGAGGAAACTGCTGACCTGAAGGATGTGGTGCGGGAATTGGGATTCCAGTTCCCACCCACACTTCTCCGATACCCGGGAGGCTGACGTGAAGAGGATTCTAGTGACCGGCGCACTAGGCCAGATCGGATCCGAGCTCGTTCCGGCGCTACGCCTGCGCTATGGCGCCGATAACGTCGTCGGCTCGGACATCCGCATGCCGACCAAGACCGATGGTCCCGACGGTCCGTTCGAATACGTCGACTGCACCGAGCGGCGGATGGTCGACGAGGTCGTCCGTAGGTACCAGATCGACACGATTTACCACCTGGCGTCGCTGCTCTCCGCCACGGCGGAAGAGAAGCCGCATTTGGCCTGGGACGTGAACATGGGTGGCCTCTATCGGGTGCTGGAGGTGGGGCGGGAGAACCGCTGCTCCGTCTTCTTCCCCAGCTCGATCGGAGCCTTCGGGCCGTCCACGCCGCCCGACAACACGCCCCAGGATACGTTGCAACGCCCCACGACGATGTACGGGGTGACGAAGGTGGCGGGCGAGCTTCTCTGCGACTACTACCATCGGCGGTTCGGTGTCGACACGCGGGGGCTGCGCTATCCCGGCCTTATCTCGTACGTGGCGCCACCGGGCGGCGGCACGACGGACTACGCCGTCGAGATCTTTTACGAGGCGATCCGCAACCGGCGCTACAGATGTTTCTTGGGGCCCGACACCTGCCTCGACATGATGTATATGCCGGATGCCGTCAAGGCGGCCATCGACTTGATGAACGCCGATCCGGGCCGGCTCGAGCACCGCAACGCCTTCAATGTCACGGCCGTCAATCTCACGCCGGAACAATTGGCGGCCGAAATACGTAAACATATGCCGGAGTTCACCATCGAGTACGAGGTGGACCCCGTCCGGCAGGCCATAGCGGACTCGTGGCCTAACTCCCTGGACGACAGCGCTGCCCGCCAGGAATGGGGTTGGCAGCCGGATTACGACCTGGAATCCATGACCTGGGACATGCTGCAAAACCTCAGGTTGAAGCTGAGGGCCAGCTGAGGCCCCGGGCCGGCGGACCGGCACGGCAATTGCAAAACCGCCGGTGAGCGTGCTAGTTTCGCACGTCCGCCCCCATCCCCCGCCCCCCCGATTCCCAGGACCCAACTCGCGGAGGTCGCGCCGGCTCGCAGCACCGGTCAGGCGCCGCCAACCGACCTCGAGGAGGAAGCATGAAGTCGCTCTTCAACCGTAACACGCTGAATAACGCCTTGGCGCTGGGTGGCGTGGTGATCATCCTGCTCCAGACCCTGATGATCGCCTACCACCGCTGGGAGGTCGCGGTCATCCTGGCCGGCATCATGGTCAACCAGATCGGCGTCTGGGGGCTTGCCGCCAAGCTGATGCCCGACCGGCGCGTTTACCTGCAGCTCCGAGCCGAGGTCGACCGCTTTATCGGCCTGGTCCGCCTGCTGAACCGGCATGCGGTGGCCAGCGAGGATCCCAAGGTCGAATCCACCAAGGCGCTCATGCACGAGTCGATCGAACGGATGGCCTCGGTGGCCGCTGTCAGGGCGGAAGGCGAGTAGAGCTGCGCTCTAAGAGTCCTGAGCACGGGGCGGCCCAGAGGGGTTCGGCGGAATTCGGTCAGAGTGACCGACCCACGCTGGGCACATCTCCCGAGCGCAGGCGGCCCGAACGGGGGCCCGACGCTATATGAAGAGCAGCGAAGGCCAAACCGCACGGCATAGTGCTTGCCCGACCAGTCGGCGCGGCCAAGCCTCCAAGGCTCGACGCACAAGCGAGGAAGAAGATGGGGAATAAGAGCGGGTTTACACTGATCGAGTTACTGACCGTCATTCTGATCATCGGACTGCTGGCGGTGATTGCGCTCCCCAAGTTCGTGAACACGCGGGCGCGGGCCCATTACGCTGCCATGCAGTCGGATCTGCGCAACTTGGCGACGGTAGAAGAAAACTACTACGCGCAAAACAAGACGTACACGCCGAACCTTAGCCAGCTGCAGTTCAACCCCAGCGAGAACGTCGCGATCGCCATTGGCGAGGCCACGGATATCGGCTGGATCGCCACGGCCACGTTCCCGGGTGGCGACCCACTGCAGTGTGAGCTCTTCTACGGCACGGTCTCCGGGACAACGCTGGCCACGAAAGAGGGCGTCATAGAGTGCGACAACTAGCGGTCCGGTCACGGTAGCCCCGGTCGCTTCCAGGCCCGCGGGCACCGCACCGCAGGGATCCGCGCAAACGATATTCTTCCCGTATAGCGTCGGCGAGGCCGTGCGCTCCACTCAGCTAGCAGGTGGAACGCGCGGCCGTTAGCTTTTCCCTACCGCACCTCCCGAATATCACGCTTCACACCGGAGTCGTCCGTGAGCAGATCTGCTATCGCCGTGCTGACCAGCCTGCTGTCCATCGCCGCCTGGGGATGCACCGGGGAGACCTCGTCAACCGATCAAGCGGGTTACGCCGGCTCGCTGAGTTGCATAGGCTGCCACGAGCGGTTTTACGATCTCTGGGCGCCGTCCCGCCACGGGCTCGCCATGCAGCCGTTTACCGCCGAGTTCGCCGCAACCGAGATCGGGCCGCAATCCGAGGCAGTCGCCGTCGGCAGCTCCAACTACCGCTTCGAGATGACAGACGCGGGCGGCTGGGTTTTCGAGAGCACGCCGTACGGCACGACCGAGCACCGCATCGAGCATGCCATGGGTGGTAAGAACATCTACTTTTTCCTTACCGAACTCGACGGCGGGCGGCTCCAGGTCTTACCGATCGCCTACGACGTTCGCCGCCGCGCCTGGTACAACGCGACGGCCAGTATGGTCAGGCACTTCCCTGACCTGGAAGACGAGCCGCTCGACTGGCGCGACCCCGAGCTCACATTCAATACCTCGTGCTACGGTTGCCACGTGAGCCAACTGTCGACGAACTACGACCTGGAGACCGGGATCTACCATACCGTCTGGGTGGAACCGGGCATCAACTGCGAGACCTGTCACGGTCCCGCCGGCGAGCACGTCCGGGTCTGCGGTACGGAGACGTGCCCCGAGGACATGGCGATCATCAGCACCAAAGAGTTCACCGCGGCACAGACCAACGCGATGTGCGCGCCCTGCCACGCGAAGATGCGGCCGCTGACCTCGAGCTTCCTGCCGGGCGACCGCTACTTCGACCATTACGACCTGGTGACGCTCGAGCATCCCGACTTCTACCCGGACGGCCGTGACCTCGGTGAGAACTTC
The DNA here is from genome assembly GCA_039586575.1 of Gemmatimonadota bacterium. Lineage (GTDB taxonomy): Bacteria > Gemmatimonadota > Gemmatimonadetes > Palauibacterales > KS3-K002. The sequence goes on from JBDHKD010000025.1 coordinate 12,515, forward strand.
ACCTACACGCTCTGGTTGATGAGCCCCTGTTTGGCCGGCGGCCAGATCGATTGCCTCCACTGCCACACCTCCAGCGGCCGCTATCGGTTCACGGACGAGCGGGCGAACGACGCTTGCCTGCCCTGCCACGAGGCGCGGGTGCGTGACGCCCCGGCGCATACACGGCACCCGGACGGCAGCGCGGGTAACCGTTGCGTCGTCTGCCACATGCCGATGACCGAGTTCGCGCGCATGCGACGAACCGACCACTCGATGCGGCCGCCTACGCCCGCGGCGACCCTAGAGTTCGACTCGCCCAACGCCTGCAACCTCTGTCACGGCGACCGAGACGCCGCCTGGGCCGACCGCCGCGTCCGCGAGTGGCATCCGGACGACTATCAGGCAGAGGCCCTGCAGGGCGCCCGCCTGATCGGCGCGGCCCGCGGCGGCAACTGGGCCCGGCTGTCCGAGATGCTCGCTTACCTGGAGAGCGCGAACCGCGACGCCGTGTTCGCCGCATCGCTCGTCCGCGTGCTCGAAGCCGCCGACGACGACCGAACCTGGCCGGTCCTCGCCAGGCTCCTGCGGACCGACCCCTCGCCACTCGTGCGTGGAAGCGCCGCCACGGCACTGCGCTCGCACCTGACGCCCGAGACCGCAGCCGCCCTGCTCGCCGCCACCCGCGACGACTACCGCCTGGTCCGCGTGCGCGCCGCCGACGCGCTCGCCGGCTACCCGCCGGAGCGGGTGCCGCCGGGCGACCGCCGCACTCTCGATCAGGCGTACCGCGAGCTGGAAGCCGCCATGCGCAGTCGGCCCGACGACTTCTTCTCACACTACAGCCTCGGCAACTACCACCTGGCGCGCGGCGAACTGGGACTGGCGATTCTCGAGTACGAGCTGGCCCTCAGGATCGCACCGCGCTTCGTCCCCGCCCTGGTCAACCTCTCGATGGCCCACGCCCGGCTGGGCGACAGTGACGAAGCGGAGCTGTCGTTGCGCAGGGCGCTGGAGGTCGACTCGTCCAATGCGGCGGCCCACCTGAACCTGGGCCTGCTGCTCCTCGAAGAAGACGCGACCGCGCAGGCGGAGCAGCACCTTCGAGCGGCGTACCAGGCCGACTCGACGTTCGCCGCACCCGCCTACAACCTATGCGTGCTGCTGGCCGAGGATCGAATCGATGAGGCGCTGGAGTGGTGCCGGCGCGCGAGCCATCTCGACCCGGACGACCCGCGACATCCGTACACGCTTGCCTACTACCTGTACCAGCAGGGCGATACCGCCGGCGCGCTCGGAACGCTGCGCGAGCTGCTCCGCCGTCATCCCACCTACGCCGATGCACTCGACCTGCTGACGCGAATCTATGAAGAGACCGGCGCCGACCGGGAGACCCAAGATCGGGGTAGGTAGACCGGGGTCGGAATGGATTAGACACTCGACAGTCGACAGTCCGGCTGCGGGTACGAGAGGTCGGCACGGACCCAGCCGCTGTTGATCTCGATGCGGCGCATGTACTTCATCCCCTCCTGGCTGAGCGCCTCACCCTCTTCGCCGAGAACCTCCTGCAACTCGCTCATCGCGGCCCAGTAGTCCGCTTCGCTGTCCGCAGACTCGGCTATCAGGTAAGCCGGTAAATCCGGGCCCATGACCACCTGGTAGGTGCGCCAGCCATGCTCGATCCCCTTGGACTCGTAGAGCTCGACGTAGGCCTTGGCGACCCGCTCCATGTCCTGCTCTTTGCCAGGCACCGTGTACAGCCAGTGGTACATCCGGAAGGGTTTCTCAGGGCTCAGTGCCGTGTCATCCAGCCGGTAAGACAGATCGGGGCGCAGCATGATGACCGAGCTCGCCGTGTGATCGATCGTCTCGCCGAACTGGGCATGCACTTCCGCGAACCGCTCGGCGCCGATCGCCTCCACGGTTGCATCCCACTGTTGCCAAACTTCCCCGATCCCGGCGAACCCGTTCACCGGCATAACGTAGGCGTAGCCGATCTCCGGTCCGGAGATCGTCGTGTATCCAGGTTCGGCGTTCACCGACCCGAGCAGGTCGACCAGCTCTTTGGCCGCCACCTCATACGCCTGCACGTTGCTCGGCGCCACATAGTCCTGCAGCACCCACAACATGGGTGGCGCCTCGGGCTCCTGCGCCCAACCGGGCCCGCTGACGCCCAGCGCCAGAAGGGCGACGAGAGAGAGTAGCGGGGTCCTCATGATACAGGCCTCCTCTTGGTGATGATCCGCTAGGCCGCGCGGCGCGGGCGCCGGCGGCGAGCCGCGGGTTTCGGCTTGCGGGTAGTGGAGTAGCGGGCGTGCGATGCTTTCGTAAAGCATGCAAGCCAGCACGAGGAACAGCTTGCCACGGTGCTCGCGCTCACGACCGGGTCCTCCCGAAGTGTGGGGCGACACTTCCACCGGTCCAGCACAGTTTGCTTTGAGTTTCCCAAGATAGGGAAGTGGCGGTACGCCGGCAACGACCTTCGCCAGTTGCGCTACGCGCGGCGGCTGTGCCAGGTTTTCTTGGTGGGAAAGGAGAGCTAACGGATTTGGCCTCGCTACACTTCGCCCTTACCCCGGTCGGCTCGGCCGGAGACGTGCACCCCTATCTGGGCATCGGGCGCGAGCTCAGGCGGCGCGGCCACGAGGTCACGCTGATCTCGGGCGCCGTCTTCGCGGCCGCCGCCGAGCGCACTGGCCTCGGGTTCGTCTCTACCTGGTCGGAGTCGGAGTTCGAGTCCGTAACCCAGCATCCCGACCTCTGGCATCCGCAGCGTGGCATGCGAGTCGTCCTCGAGGGGGTGGCCGAGACGCTGCGACCGATATACTCCGCGCTGACCGAACTCTACGAGCCCGGGCGGACCATCCTGGTTGGCCATCCCCTCGCCTTCGCTAGCCGAGTATTCGAGGAAATGCATAGCGCTCCGGCAGCGACGCTCCATCCGGCGCCTGGCGCGATCCGTTCGCTCTATGCGCCTCCCGGCCTGCCGCCCGCTCGCGATATCTCGGGCTGGCCGCTGTGGCTGAGGCGCATGCTGTTCTGGGTGGGTGACCGCTACTTCCTCGATCCGCACATCGTGCCGGCGCTGAACCGCTGGCGCGCGGAGCTGAGTCTGCCTCCGGTCGATCGCGTCTTCGATTCGTGGTTACACTCGCCGCGTGCGGTCATCGGCCTGTTCCCCGACTGGTTTGGACCGCCGCAGCCCGATTGGCCACCCCAACTCCGCACCACGGGCTTCCCGCTCTTCGACGACGAGACGGGCCAACTCGAATCGCGGCTCGACGACTTCCTGGCCGCCGGCGAGCCACCGATCGTCTTCACGCCCGGCTCGGCCAACCGGCAAGCGCCCGCCTTCTTCAAGGCCGCGGTCGGCGCCGCCCGTGCGCTCAACCGGCGAGCCCTGTTACTGACTCGGTACCCCGAGCAGCTACCGGGAGAGCTGCCTCCCAACGTACGCCACGTATCGTGGGTGCCGCTCGCCCGCGTCCTGGCGCGCTGCTCGGCGCTGGTGCACCACGGCGGCGTCGGCACCTGCGCCCAGGGGCTGGCCGCCGGCATCCCGCAGCTGACCATGCCGATGGGCTTCGATCAGCCGGACAACGCGTTGCGGCTCGAGCGCTTGCGGGTGGGAAGCTGGATCGCGCCGCGCCAGTTCATCGCGAAACGCGTGGCGCACGTTCTCGGCGGGCTCCTCGCCAGTCCCGAGGTAGCGGAATCGTGCCGCAGGTACCGAGAGGCAGTGCACTCGGCTGACGCTGTCAGTCAAACCTGCGACCTGCTCGAACAGCTGGGCACGGCCTAGAGAGCCGCGGCGACCTCAGTCTCCGAACTTGATCCCCTGCGCCAGTGGCAGCTCGGTACTCCAGTTGACCGTGTTGGTCTGCCGCCGCATGTACGCCTTCCAGGCGTCGGAACCGGACTCGCGGCCGCCACCTGTCTCTTTCTCGCCGCCGAAGGCGCCACCGATCTCGGCACCGCTGGTGCCGATGTTGACGTTGGCGATGCCGCAGTCGCTGCCGCGATGCGAAAGGAAGAGCTCGGCCTCGCGAAGGTTCTGGGTGAAGATCGACGATGAGAGGCCCTGCGGCACTCCATTATGCAGGGCGATGGCCTCCTCGATCTCGTTGACCGCCCGCTGCGGCGTCGAGGACTTGGTTCCGTAACCTATGATATAGAGGATGGGCGCGAAGGTCTCTTCTTGAACAATCTCGTACTCGTTCTTCGCCGCCGCGATGCACGGCTTCACGTAGTGGCCGCCCGGATAGTCCGGGCCGTCCAGCGGCTCGCCGCCGTAAAGGATCTCGCCACCCTCCTCTCCGACCCGTCTGATGGCGTTCTGCAGGTCCTGGACCGCGCCGCTGGTGACGAGCGGGCCCATCAAGATGTCGCGGTCGCGCGGGTCGCCAATCGGGATGCCTGCGTACGCCTTCACCAGCCGGCTGACCAGCTCGTCTCTCACGGACTGGTGAACGATGATCCGCCGGGTCGATGTGCAGCGCTGCCCGGCGGTGCCCACCGCGCCGAACAGAATCGTCCGCAGCGCCATGTCCATGTTGGCACTGGGCGTCACGATGACGGCGTTGTTGCCGCCCAGCTCCAGAATCGTCCGGCCGAGCCGCTTGCCCACGACAGAACCCACGCGATAGCCCATCTGGCAGCTGCCCGTCGCCGAGACGAGGGGGATGCGCCGGTCGTGCAGCAGCCGGTCGCCCACCGTGGAACCCTTACCCACCACCAGCGAGAAGATCGCCGGGTCCAAGTCGTTCTCGCGCGCGACCTGCTCCGCGATCTTGATGCAGGCGATCGCGGTAAGTGGGGTCTGGCTCGAAGGTTTCAGGAGGACGCTGTCGCCGCAGACCGCCGCGATCGCCGTGTTCCAGCTCCAGACCGCAACCGGGAAGTTGAACGCGGTGATGACCCCCACCACACCGAGCGGGTGCCACTGCTCGAACATGCGGTGGTCGGGCCGCTCCGACTGCATCGTTAGCCCGTACAACTGGCGGGAGAGGCCGTTGGCGAAGTCGCAGATGTCGATCATCTCCTGCACTTCCCCTTCGCCTTCCGCAATGATCTTGCCCATCTCCAGCGTGACCAGCTTAGCCAGCTCACCCTTCTGCTCCCGCAGACGGTTGCCCAACTGGCGGACGACCTCGCCGCGCTTCGGCGCCGGCACCTTCCGCCACTTGAGGAACGCCACGTGGGCGCGCTCCACGATCTCGTCGTACTCCTCTTCCGTGACCTGCCTAACGGTGGCGATCCGCGAGCCGTCGATCGGAGTGATGACTTCCAGGTCCGGTCCCGACCCCACCCACTCGCCGCCGAAGCCGCCCAGATTCGTGTCCGCGATCCCCAGCTTCTTCAGAAAATCCTGCCCCTTGCCCATACTGGCACCTGCCCCTTCTCGCTAGTTGTCCTATCGTCCAGTACGACGATCGTACATCACCCGTCTGTGCCCTGCCAGCGGTTCCCTGGGGCCGAGGGGTCGTCTCGCTCCATGTCGCGCGGCTCGCTGGCGGAAAGGGCGGCTTCGCCGCCGCCGCGCTCCGAATTACGCTCGACGACACCCTCGGCCCCACGCGCGATATGCGGTCAGCGCGCCGCGTCCGCGGTCGCTTCCGTCTCGTACAGCTGTCCCGTCTCGATCTCCAGCACGATGCGATCGGCGTCGTACACGTGATCGAGCGCCGCGTGGACCGCGCGCATATCGACCATCACGTTCCGCCCGCGCTCGGGCAGGTAGATGAAGTCGCGCGAGAGGCCCTCGATGTTACGATCGAAGTTCAACCCCACCAGCTCCAGCTCCGGCGTCACCGCCGGCGAGCCGGAGTTACCACCGTAGGTGTCGGCGGTCGAGCAGAAATTCAGCGGTGTCGCCAGGTCGAGACCGACGGGCGGCGTACGCCAGCGCTCCGGCAGATCCCACTCGCTGCCCGGCCCGTGCGAGCTATACAGATCGTAGACGCCGTAGAACGTGGTGTAGGGCGGAGCGAACGTACCATTGAACTCGTAGCCCTTCACCACACCGTCGGTGATGCGCGGCGAGAACGTGCCGTCCGGCGGGATGCTGCGCCCGTACACCTCGAAGCGCACCCGACCCAGATCGCTCTCCAGCCGTTCCTCCTCGCGGCTATAACCCCGGGACGCCCCCATGAACTCACGGTATCCCGGCATCAGGGCTGCGACGAGTTGCACGGCCGGATCATCCACCGTCAGTCTGCCGTTCTCCACCGCCTCCCGCGTACGCTCCGCCGCGGCCAGCGCAGACGCCTCGAGCAGCGCCGTCGCTGCCTCTGCCGGTGCGCTACCCTGGAGCGCCGCCCGCGTCATCTCGTGGTCGGCTCCCAAGTACTTCTGGAGGTCCTCGAACCGCACCTTCAGATAGCCATGCTCCAACGCGTTCGGCAGATCGCGAATCGCCAACAGCCGTCCCCTCAAGCTGTCCACCCGCGCCGCCGGAGCATTCTGCGACAGGGCCTCCAGGTACGCGTGGGCGGCCACCGCGCGGCGCAGCGTCACGGAACCGTACCTGGGGCTGCCCAGCTCGTAGAAGGCGCCATAGGGCGCGGCGAGCGCGGACTTACCACGCTGGATCTCGGCGAGCCGACCGAACAGCGCGCCATACCGCTCGCTGAGCGCCCGCTCCGCCGCGATCGCCTCCTTCAACTGACGCTCGGCATCCCGCTTCCGCGCCATGATCACCGGGTCTCTCAGCGCCGCAAGCTGACCGGTCCGCGCCTTGAGCGAGTTCGACAACCCGAACATCATGTTGCGAACGTTCATCGCCTCGGCCCGCTCGGGTTCCTCCTGCCGGAAAGCATCGAGGACGTCCAGTCGGCTCGTGTAGTAAGCGACCCGTGTCGGCGTTTCGACGTCCCGCAGGTACTCGAGCTGCGCGATGGTTCGCAGCCGGTTGGTCGAACCGGGGTTGCCGATCACGAAGACGACGTCGCCCTGCTCCACGCCCTCGGGACTCCAGCCGAAATAGTGACCGGGCCGGTAAGGATTCCCGTCGGCGTCGTAGATCCTCAGAAGCGCGAAGTCGAGGTCATAACGCGGGTAGGTGAAGTTGTCATGGTCGCCGCCGAAGAAGCCCATCTGCAGCTCGGCCGCCACCACCAGGCGCACGTCGGTAAAACGCTGGAACACGTACGCTGAGTATCGCCCGCCGTGATACAGATCGACCATCTGCACCCAGATCGAGTCGCCCTCTCCGGAGAACGCCTCGAGCAGTCGCGCCTCGATGCCCTCCAACGTCGCCTCGCGGATCTCCTCCCGCTCTTCCGCAGCGGCCCGGTCCGTGGCGGCGAACACCTCGTCGCTCACGTCCTCGATGGCGATCAGCTGGTCGGCGTAGAAATTCGGGATGCGCCGCTCTTCCTCCAGCGACGGCGCATAGAAGCCGTCGTCCAGCAGGCTCTCCCCTTCTCTCGTCACCCGGACCACGGCGCTGCGAACGCAGTGGTGGTTGGTAGCTACCAACCCGTTGGGCGAAATGAACGAGGCCGAGCAGCCGCTGAGCCGCAGCACCGACAGTCGGGCCCGCTCGAACCAGGCCGGGCTCGCCTCGAAGCCATACGTCTCACTGAAGTACTCGGTGGGCGCGTACTCGAAGGTCCACATCTTTCCGAAGTCGAACCGGTCGGCGCGCACGGCGTCGAGCTCGACCTGACCCTCCTGAGCCCGGCTCGCCGCCGGAACCACGGTCAGCAGGGCGGCCACCAGCGTCGCGAAACCGGCAGACCTACGGCCGCCGATCAGCAGTTTGACCATCTTGCCACTCGCTTTCTTCGTCTGTGATTGATCTTACGTTCCGGCGCGGTCGGGGCTCCCGGCTTTGAGGACAGGGGGGATTCTACCATCCCGACCCCCGCCCGGCTACCCGGGTCCGCGGCTTGACCCTTGAGGTTCAAAGCCCAACCGCCTAAAGTCCCGAGAATCATTAGCCGCACTCAAACAGGGAGATTTAGACGACGCATGAAGACCCGATACTGGTCAGCCGGATTGGCTGGCACACTCGCCGTTCTGGCGCTGACCACCACCGCCCGAGCACAGGACGAGAAACCGCTCGGCCTGTTCTTCACCACCGAGCTCAGCGGAGTCTGGACGGCCGGCAACTCGGAGTCCAATACCCTGGGGCTGGCCTTCACGCTGCGCAACGTCTGGGAGCTTTCGGAGGTCAAGCTCGAGGGCGGCGCGGTCCGCTCCGAGTCGGGTATCACGACCCGCACCGCCGTCGGCACCAGCGACGATTTCGTGCTCCAGGAAGAGACGAAGACGGAGAAGACGGCTGAAGACTTCTACCTGCGCGGCCGCTACGACTATCAGTTGAGCGAGCGATTCTTCACCTTCGGCGGCGCCGACTGGTTGAGGAACACCTTCGCCGGGATCGACAGCCGGCTGCTCTTCGCGGCGGGGGCCGGTAATACGTGGGCCGACGGCGAGCGACTCCGCTTCAAGACGGACTACAGCGCCACCTACACGTTCCAAGAAGACGTGGTCGAGAACCCGTTCGTCAAGACCAACTTCCCCGGGTTGCGGGTCTCGTACGACCTCTGGTGGAAGCTGACCGCCTCGACCGACTTCGAGAGCAAGCTCATCGCCGATTGGAACCTGGACAACACTGACGACCTGCGCTTCGAGTTCGCCAACGCGCTTCCCATATCGATCAGCGCCAAGCTCGCCTTCAAGCCCAGCCTCCGGCTGTTCTGGCGGAACGAGCCTTCGCTGGTCGAGGTCGCGCGCGAGAATCCCCTGGGCACGCCGACCGGCGAGACGGTCGCCGTTCCCCTCAACAAGCTCGACAGTTTCTTCACCCTCGCCCTGGTGGTGAAGCTGTAGCAAGAAGCGGGGCCGCTCGACACGAGCGGCCCCGACCCATATGTTGGACGCAGCCCTGAGGAAATCGCGATGCTGGAAACCGCTCCCCGGCGATGTACATTCGCGGCACTCGCCGCGGCGATACTCGGCGCGCTGCTCGTGGCCTGCGCCGCGACGGGTTCCTCCACCTACTTCGGACACTTCCAGCCGACACGAGGTAACGCCAAGCAGCACTACGACGAGCGCGGCGAAAGTCTCGACCGGATCGAAGGCATCTGGTACTGGGAGCGCCTGCCCGGAGTCGGCGAGAATACCGCTATCGTACGTGACACGATTATCGCGGGCTACGAGTTCGTCGCCCTGCAACTCCCGTCAACCGCCGTGACCAGCGACTCGGAGCGGCGCCGCGACTATCGATCGGTCGTGATGGCTTTCCGCAAGACGGCGGTCGACACGCTGTACGGGTTCTACTATTGCGACGTCCTCGGCCGACCGATGCCGAACCAGACGCTCGAGGGTACGGTCGTCGTCAAGCACGATTGGCTGTGGTTCCCCGGCGCCAGCCGTGAGCTATCGGAGCGCGACGCGCGGACCTGGCACCGTATCTACCCGTAGATACCCGGGATACTCGACCGCTCAACCCGGCGACCCGACCGGTCATCCCCGACCCGGCGCACAACGTCTCACATACCCTTGCCGTCGACGGTCCACGCGCTACACTGGAGCCGGGCACGAACACCCGCCGAGAGACTCGAGCTCAATTCTGGAGGACGTGCAATAAGTAGGTCGCGCCTCAAGCGCATCGTACTGTGGCTCGGCATCTGGGCCCTGATCGCGCTGTTCTTCAGCGCCCAGAACGTCGTGCGCCTGCTGGTGGCGGGCCGCGAGGTCAGTTGGGTCCAGGCCGTCGGGTTCGAGTACCTGTACTGGACCCCGTTCGTCTTGGCGACCCCCTTCCTCCTTTACATGGTGCGGAGCTTTCGCCTCGAGCCCGGCCTCGCACTACGCAACGTCTGGATCCACCTCTCCGCCGCGCTCGCCTTCGCGCTCTTCCAAGTCTTCGGCTTCTATGCCCTCGAGTACCTGGCAGTGACCGCTGCCTTGAGCTTTCCGGCAGAGCGAGTCGCTGCAATGAGGTCCAACATGCATATGGGCTTCCCGCTCCTGGCGGTCACCGCGCTGTGGAAGTACTGGGTCTTCGCCGGCATCTACTACGCCTTCGACTACTACCGGCGCTACCGCGAACGGCAGGTTCGCGCCTCGGAGCTCGAAGCGCAGCTGGCCAGGTCACAGCTGCAGGCGCTCAAGATGCAGCTGCACCCGCACTTCCTGTTCAACGCGCTGCACTCGATATCGATGTTGAACCTCACCGACGCCGACGAAGCGAACCGCGTGCTGGTGAAGCTGAGCGAGCTATTGCGGGTCACGCTCGACAATAGCGGCGCCCAGGAGGTACCGCTCGAGGTCGAGATCGATTTCCTGGACCGCTACCTGGAGATTGAGCGCATTCGCTTCCAAGATCGTCTGACCGTGAGCTTCCTGCTCGACGACGACGTCCAGGACGCGCTGGTGCCGAACCTCGCACTGCAGCCGCTGGTCGAGAACGCGATCCGGCACGGGGTCTCGAGAAGCTCGACGGCCGGTACCGTCGAGGTGCGGGCGAAGCGCGAGAACGAGAAACTCGTCCTCGAGGTCGCCGACGACGGGCCCGGGCTGCCGGCAGACTGGGAGCCGGATCGCGACTCGGGGCTCGGGCTGCGCAACACGCGCGCCCGCCTCGAGCACCTCTACGGTCCGGGCCAGTGGCTGGAGTTCGTGCCGGCGCCGGGCGGTGGCCTGGTGGTTCGCCTGACGCTGCCGTTCAGGCGGCGGGGTGAGATGGGTCGATCAGCGGAGGGTGGTAAGTGATGATTCGCGCGGTAATCGTTGACGACGAACCGATTGCCCGGAACGGCTTGCGCGCCCTGCTCAAAGACGATCCCGACATCCAGGTGATCGGCGAGTGCGGGAACGGCGTCGATGCGGTGAGCACGATCCGGCGCGAGTGGCCCGACCTAGTCTTCCTCGACGTGCAGATGCCGGACCTCGATGGCTTCGGCGTTCTCGAACGCCTCGAGCCCGACCAGTTGCCTGCCATCGTCTTCGTCACCGCTTACGACCAGTACGCCATCCGCGCCTTCGAGGTCAATGCCGTCGACTACCTGCTCAAACCCTTCGAGCGCGGGCGCTTCACGGACTCGCTGGCGCGGGCCAAACGCTACATCCGGCAGGACCGCGTCGGTCTGCTCAGCGAGCGGGTGCTCGCCCTGCTCCGCCACCTGAGCGCCGGCGCACCCGACAGCTCGCGCCTCTACCGTGCCGATCGCGTCCTGATCAAGGACCGCGGGCGCGTCGCTTTCGTCCAGCAAGCCGATATCGATTGGATCGAGGTGCAAGGCAACTACGTTCGCCTGGCGGCGGGCGAGGCGAGCTATCTGACCCGCGACACGTTGGCCGCCATGCTCGAGAAGCTCGACGCGGGCCGCTTCCTGCGCATCAGCCGCTCCCACGCGGTCAACGTGGAAAAGGTCACGGAGCTACAGCCGCTGGCCAACGGCCGCTACATGTTCACGCTGGTCGACGGCACCCAGCTCGAATCGAGCCGCCGCTATGGCAAGCAGGTGGCAGACTACTTCGAAATGGCGTAGAGCGGCCCCGTTCGGCCCCAGCGCCGCACCGGCCAGCCCACCGATTCGCCCGCTCACCCCAAGGTGGATTGCCCGCCCCTCCCAATCCCGAACATTGCACCTGTAGACCTGCAACCTCTATGCGAACAGGTGACACGGGAGGAATCATGGTTCGGAATATCCAAGACGCCGTGCGGATTCTGGCTCGCACGGCTCTGATCGCCGCGTTAGCCGCGGTCCCCGCCGCCGCCCAGAGCAGCAACGGGTCCGAAGCCGACAGGGACGGCGTCGTGGGCGCCGCGCTCGACTACATGGAGGGCGCGCTCAACGCCGACGCCGACCGCGTGGGTCGGGGAGTGCACACCGAGCTCACCAAAGTGATCGTGGGTTCGCTGCCGCGGAGCGACCGGCAGACGCTGAGCTACAGCGGCTACAGCGGGCTGGTCGAGACCGTCCGCGGGCTGGGGGACAGGCTGGCCGACGTCGACAAGGGGGTCGAGGTCACCGTCTTCGACATCGGAGACGACCTCGCCGCAGCGCGGGCCGTAGGCGCGGTGTGGTACGACTTCTTGCAACTGGCAAAGATCAATGGCGAGTGGAAGATCGTCAACGTTCTCTGGGCACGGAACCGGCCGGACGCCGAGCCGCAGCCGGGTCCCAGTGCCACCGACAGCTCGAGCGTGGAGCGAGCGGCGCTCGACTACATCGAGGGGTCCTTTTCAGGGGACGCCGAGCGCATGCAGCGCGCCCTGCACCCCGAGCTGACCAAGGTGCTGCTGACCCGCCACCCGCAGACGGGAGAGCCCTTCCTCTATAGGATGGGCGCATCCAACCTGATCGAGGGGACGCGTGCAGGCCTGGGTACGCTCGACGAGGAGAGCCGCAACGTCGATGTCGAGATCTACGACATTTCGCACGACATCGCAGCGGTGAAGGTCAGCTCCGCCATGTACATCGACCATCTCCAGATCGCCAGGGTCAACGGCGAGTGGAAGATCATCAACGTGCTCTGGGTCCCGAACCCCGACGCCCCGCGCCCCAATCGGTGAGCGGTGCGGGCAGTAGACAGCGAGAGGATACGACCATGAAGAGACTCACACTGCCTACCACCTTGACGGCAGCCGCCGCAGCCATGCTTCTCCTGCCGCTCAGGCTCGAGGCACAAATGCCGGTCATCGTCGAGCAACCGATGCCGGACTTCACCCTGCCGGCGATCCAGGGAGGAACCGTGACCTTGTCCAGCCTGCAGGGAAAGAACGTGCTCTTGATCTTCCCGCGCGGTCTGGTGGGCGATCACTGGTGCCAGATCTGCCACTATCAGTACGCCGAACTGGTCGAGCTGGAGGCCGAGCTCGCCCTGCGCGGCAAGCACAACCTGGAGATCCTATTTGTGCTCCCCTATGACGAAGCGATGGTCAGAGACTGGGTGGACAAGTTCCCCGAGCAGATGGCAGTGATCGAAGGCTGGAAGAACCCGCCCGATCAGGAGAACCTGACCGACGGCCGACGTCGCTGGATGCAGCTCGCCAGGGCTTACTTCCCGAAGCGTTTCACTTACCAGGACGACGATATTCCGGTTCCCTTCCCGATCCTCGTCGACGCGGACCGCGAAGTATCGCAGCGACTCCGACTGTTCACCACTAGCTGGGACCGGGCCGAAGTCGACCAGAACATCCCGACCATCTTCATCCTCGATGCCGAGGGCGTGGTCCAATTCAAGTACCACAGCCAGACCACGTTCGACAGGCCGGGATACGACTATCTGTTCAGGGTGATCGAGCGGCTGGTTACGAGCGACTGACCGATCGGCAGTCGGCTGACCGGGGGCGTCCGCACCTAGCGCCGCCCCCGCAGTCGTTTGATCTGCTCCAGCACTTCTATGTCGGCCGCATCTTGCAGGCGGCCCGTTCGCTTCGACGCGATCAAGTCGTCGATCGACGCCGCGGGGATTTCCACTCCCTCCACCTCGAAGACGCTGACGGCAGGCCGCGCCTCATCGTAACGCACCGTCCACGCCACGGTGAGTATGTCTACGCGCGGCGCATCACCCAGAATCGTCACCGGTTTGCTCGCCACCTCTTCGGCCAGCCACTCCTGCGCCAGGCCGAAGCCCAACTCCGCCAGTGCGGCGAGGACGCGCCGCGCGTTGTCTGCCGTCGGTTCGATCAGTATGTCGATGTCCCGGGTGGCCCGGGCGCTGCCCCAGAGCTGAAGCGCCGAGGCCCCGAAGACGATGTAGCGGGCGTCGTGCCGGTTGAGCGCCGCACAGACCCGGGCGAGTCGGGTCTCAAGGGTGTTCACGGCGGCGTGAGGTCCACCCACCGCTCCCACGCCAGGTAGTCCTCGTAGCGATCGAACGTGAGCAGGCGGTCTCCACGCCAACCCCGACCCTTCACCTCGCTCAGACGCGAGGTCTCCTCCGCCTCGCGGACCCGCTGCTCCGGCGTAAGCGCCAGGTCGGCCTCCAGCTGCCTGCGGCGGTAGTCACCGAGCCCGAGCCCAGCTTGGGTACCCGGCCCAACCTCGCGCACAACGGCGGCCGCAGCGCCGCCCGCGTCGTCTGTGCCCACCGCCTCCAAGTAGCGGCGTAGGGCCTCGGCGAAGACCCAGCTGCGAGAGCGATCGAGTCTCGCCGCAACGCGGTCGGCAGAGGCGACGAGGTCACCGGGAACGGTAATCGAGATACGCGAATAGGCCATAGAAGCCTCATACTGAGTATTACTCAGTATGATAAGCGGGTGGTGCTCACGGGGTCAACCCCGACCTCGGTCAGCTTGCTACGACGAGCCCAGCAGCTCGGCGATGTTGAAGAAACCGCGGATATCGAAGCGCCTCCAGCCAGCCTCTGCCATCCGCGGGAGCTCGCCGCTTCGGCGCAGCTCGGTCAGCGTTTCCCCGAACGAAGCCGCTTCATCGAGATCCAGTAGGCTGCTGGCCACGCCGCTGTCCAGCAGGAACTCGCGGTTGAGCGGTGAGAAGCTGCCCAGCGGCGGGTCGACGACGAACATGGGCAGCCCGAGGCCCAGCGCCCAGTTCGTTCGCTCGTGCGACGGAGCGACGAAGAAGTCGAAGCTTGCGAAGAGCTTCCGAGTGAACTCGTTCAGCTCATGGCGGTCCTCGTACACACACATCAGAGCCCGGGGCATTTTGGAAGGGGCATCCTCCGGTGAGCGCACGGCCTCGAAGTCCTGACCCTCCCGAGCGAGGCGTGCCGAGGCCCGCGCGGCTAAGGCGCCGGATCGCTTGGCAAAGATCAGGGCGCGACCACCGGCGCTCAGCACGGAAGTCGCGGCGGCGACCAGGCTGTCTACGTGCTGCCGCGGCTCGGCGCCCGAGGAGAAGAAGGCGCCGCACAGCGGATCCGACCCGGCAAGCCGCTGCAGTCTGGCATCGAACGCACCATCCGCCTGCGACACAAGCGCCGGCTCGATGCACAGCCCGGAGACGAAGATGTTCTCGGTGGCGGCACCTGCGGCCAGCAATGTGATGGCGGTTTGCGAGATCGGTACGAACACGCGGTGTTTGCCCCTCACCCAGGACTCCCGCGGCGCCGCGATCTCGCCGTGCTGATAGAACAGGTTCGGCTTGTCCTTCAGTATCGCCGCAAGCACGGGATGAGCGACGACCAGTGGCGCCGGGTCGTTCAGGTAGGTCCGGCGCAGCGGCCGCCCCATGATCTCCTGTGCCAGACCGGGTCGGTTAAAATCGCTGCGCCCTCGCAGCCAGTTATAGAGAAGCGAATGGGAGCGACCGCGACCGCCACCCTCGTAGATGGACCGTGCCAGCTTCCACCCACGTCTAGAGAGGCCACTCGTCGCTTCAAAGACGTCGGTCACCCCGCCGACCCTGTCGGGTGACAGGCACTCGACGATCCCGTCCAGATAGTAGGGATGTCCGCGCCCGATGTTCGTGTAGAGGAAGTTGACCGGCGCGAGCCCCAGAGCGGTTGCCGGCATTCTCAGTGGCTCACTGAGAGGCCCGACACGTGTGGCTGGCAGACCATAGAGCCTCCCGGGATGTAAGGAATGGGGACTTAGAAAAGGTAAGAGGCCGCTCGAAGCAGCGCGAGTCAGGAGCCGTCAGCGCTGCGTTGCAGGTAGGCCCGCAGGTCGCCGACGTCGTAGCGCCCGTTCCCGTTGTTGCGCCCGTCGAGGTACGCCTCCTCGGGCTCGCTCAGCAGGTTCGCCTCGTCGAGCAGCAAGGGCGCCAAGAGCCGGGTCAGCGAGATCGGCCCCGCGGACAGGAGGAGCCGGGCCGACCCGTTCTCCAGAGTGACCTCGTAGATGTTGACGTTCGACTCGGCGCCGAGCCCGCCGTCCAACCGAGTCGACGGTTCGGTCAGGTTGGTCAGCGCGCCCGCCCCGTCCACGCCGTAGGCGTCGCCAGCCTCGCCGCGATTGCCGCCCTGCAACATCGTGCGAACCAGCGTGCTGTCGCCATCCGCTTCCAGCAACTGGACAGCGTAGATCGGCGGGCATTCGCGGCAGGGGCGGAACGGGATGGTGTCGTTGGTGCGATAGATCAGGACGCCAGAGGCCGGGAGGTTGAGATCGAAGCCTGTGCGCTCCCGGTACTCGATGAGCAGCCACTCTTCGACGCCTAGCGGGATCGCCAGGATCTCGCGACTGGTCTGCACCGGCGTCAGCGTCAGCTCGACCAGCTCGGTAGGCGGCACCCCGCGTATCTCGTCCAGCCAACCCAGCCGGTACTTCTCCCAGGCGCCCAGGTGCGTGGGTCGCCGCCAGGCGTCGCGGTCCTCAGTGGTGCCGCAGCCCCAGGCGCCCGCCGCCATCAGCGACCAGCAGCCGACCACCCAGCGGCGATTCTCGGGAGTGAGCCCATCGACGGCGTGGTAGAGGTCGGGCAGGCCGAGGTTGTGGCCCAGCTCGTGGGCGACGGTGGTGATGGGCGTGATGGCCGTCCCGTCGCAGGTGACGATGCTCTGGACCAAGTAGGGGTCGACGATGATCGGGCTGCCGCCGGGCTGCAGGTCATCGGTCTCGAACGGGTCGCCCGTCTGGCCGGCGATCCCGAAGAAGTGCGGCCAGATACCCGGTCCGCCGCACGATGCCGAGACCTCGATGAAATAGAAGGCCAACGCATCGACGATGCCGTCGTCGTCGCCGCTGTTGGGGATGTTGTCCGGGCCATCGTTGTCATAGAGCCCGAAATCGATGCCCGGGTCGGCCAGCGTCAACGCCTCGAGCAGGTACTCACCGACCCGAGCATCTTCGCCCAGGCCGTACTCGCTACCCACAACCTCGCTCAGCGTCAAATTCGTGCGCACCCACGGCGCCACCGCGCCGTAGATGTTGAGCCGCCCACCGGACACTTCATCGTAGTACTCGCGCAGCGTGCCGTCCGGATCCGGCCCGTCGAAGAGTATCCGGCTCAAGTCGGCGGCGCCGATGGCGGGCTCGGGTGAATCGGCGAAGAGCGCCGGAATGGCTACGATCGGCAGGTCGCCGGTCACCGGCTCGCTTGCGGCCATGGACCGCTCGACCCGTGCCGGCCAGCCGCCCAGCGCGCGAAAGGCCTGCGCGTTACGCTTGAGCTCGGCGACGCGACTGGCCGATAGCTCGCGGCCCGGCACCCGCGCGGGATACTCGATGTCCTGTGCCGCCGCATCGATCGGAGCGAAGGCGGCGACCCCGATGACCAGAGCGATCCAACGACGCGTCGGTAGCATCATCGCCTCCCGTCACCAGCTGAAAGACAAAGCGTAGCTTGACAGGTCATCGCGTAGCTGGTTCCCGCCGTCCGCGACCTCGACGACCTCGAGCCCGGTCGCCGCGCTCCTGTCATCCACGTGCATGGTAAAGCGGATCGCGCCCGGCTCATCGAGCAGCACCACGATGCGGGTCGCGGTGCCGGTCAACCAGTGAGCAACCTGGCCGCCCTCGGAAGTGACATAGACCGTCTGCGCGTCGGCCAACTCGAAGACCGCGGCACCCTCGGGACCGTTCGGCGAGACGAGGGTGACCTCGAGGTCACCGGGTCCGGGCGGCGGCCCGGTGGGCCCCTCGTCACACGAGAACAGGATCAGCGCCGCGACCGCGCTGGCGACGATCGCGCCGCCGATCCGCATCCCGAATCCGCCCGGCCGGCGGTCGCGCCTCAGAAAGTCGTGGTTACCCAATCTTCAGCTTTGAGTTGCTCGGTCAGGGTCCCACCGACGTACCTGACCTCGATACCCAGCTCCTCCAGTTTCTCCGACACTCCGTACAGATCGGCGCACGCCTTGCACGCCACCACCTCGACCCCCAACTCCTGCAGCGCCGCGACCGAACCCTGCAACTCCTCGTCTTCCGACAACAGCTTCGAGGACGGCCCCCAGATGATGAGTCGGATCCCGTCCCACCAGCCGTTCCGCTGCGCTACCGAAGTGTACATGAAGGCCATCTTCAGCGCGACATCACGGTCGCCGCTGGTCCAGACGACGCCCAGCTTCGAGGGCGCTTCGACGGCTCCGCAGTCGGTGACCACGGCGGGTGGGCCGGCGGCCGCAGCGACGACTCCGGCCGCCAAACACGCTACCAACGCGAACATCGCATGCTTCATCTCGACCTCCTCGCTTGGACTTCCGGCTGGGAAGGCATGAACGGAGCTACCCACTTAGACGCGTGGGAGCGACCGGCTGTTGCTGGCGCTTGACCACCGCTTGACCGAGGTGAGTGAACCTATATGTGGCGCGCAATGCCGCGTCGACGTCAGGAACGGAGGTATGACGATGCGTAAGCTCCTGGCGCTCACAGGAATCAGCTGCCTGGCCGCGGCGGGCCTTCTCTCGTGCGCGACGGCCCGACCTCCCAGCCGTTGGCACCGATTCGCCCCGACCCGTTCCAACTTCAGGGCATACTTCGCGGAGCGAGATTCCCTCTACTACTTCTACGCCGCGCACGTCCTGCGCGGCGATCCGTGTCTGGCGCGCCCCTGCGAAGGCACCGTGGTCGTCAAGGACAGCGTGCTGCAGTTTCCGGTGCGCTACGTTATCCACTCGCGGCGTTCATATTGCTGGCGTATCGACGAATACTGGGCTAAAACGTACCCGGCGGGAAGCTAGAAGAGCGGCGCGCATCCGGAGCGTCGACCCTGCAACCTTTCGAGCGCCCTGCCTGTCCATCATCTTAGTAACCGACAGATCACCCGAACGGCAGAAACGTCAACGACCCGCTGGAGTGAACGTCGTGGCCAGACCATCGTCTATCGCCAGCCTGCTGGCTCTTGCTCTGATGATGACTCCCCCGCTCGCCGGTCAAGAACCGGCCGTCAACCCACCCACCCTGTCGCGGGCCGAGAAGCTCTACGGCCTATCGCTGATCTGGCAGGAGGCGAACTACAACTTCGCCTTCTTCGACCAGGTCCCGGACCTCGACTGGGATGCCGCTTACCAGGAGTTCATCCCGCTGGTGCTCGCCACGCGATCCACCTACGACTACTACCGCACGCTCATGCGGTTCGCGGCACTGCTCGAGGATGGCCACACGGGAGTGCGCTTGCCCCAGACGCTCCAGAATCACGAATCCTATCCCTGGATTCTGGTCAGGAACGTGCAGGATCGGGCTATCGTGACGAACGTCGGGCGCGGGCTGGAAGCCGACGTTCCCATCGGCTCGGTCATCGAGTTGGTCGACAACGTGCCAGCGGCGGACTACGCGGCCGGACAGCAGCTTCCTTACGTCTTCTCCAGCACCGAGCACCATCGTTGGGACGAGGCGCTGCGCTGGGTACTGCGCGGCCCCGCCGACCGGTCGGTGCAGATCACCTACGTCACGCCGAGCGGCCAAAGGCGCGAGCGCACCCTGGCCCGCGACCGCCGCACGCGGGAGGACGAGTGGCTGCTCGCCACCTCAACGACCCGTCCGCGCTTCGAGCTGCGCTGGTTGGACGATGAGATCGCCTACGTGGCGCTCAACACCTTCAACGACGCCGGTGTGGTGGACGATTTCGAGGCGGCGCTGCCCGAACTCTACCGCGCGCGGGCTCTGGTGATCGACGTGCGGCAAAACGGCGGCGGTAACAGCAGCAACGGATACGAGATCGCGGCATACCTGACCGCTGATACGCTGCAGACCTCGCGCTGGCGCACCCGCCAGCACATTGCCGCCTACAAGGCGTGGGGCCGAGAGGACTATGTGGAGATGAACGCCTGGTTCGACGGCGGCACACACGGCGATGTGCCGCCGGCCGAGGGCCGGCGACTCACGGTGCCTACCGTCGTGCTGCAGGAGCACGAGACGTTCTCGGCGGCGGAGGACTTCCTGGTCGCTATCGACGCCATACCGCACATCACCACGGTCGGCCGGCCGAGCGGCGGCAGCACCGGCCAGCCCCTCTTCTTCGAGCTACCGGGCGGCGGCTCGGCGTATATCTGCACCAAACGCGACACCTACCCCGACGGTCGCGACTTCGTCGGGATCGGGATCCAACCGGACGTCCTCGTCGAGCCCACGGTGGAGGACGTGCAGGCAGTGCGTGATCCGGCCCTCGAGCAGGCTGTACGGCTTCTGCGCGAGGCGCTCGAGGGCCGGTAGGCGTCCGAGCTCAGCCGCCCTTCTTGCCGAACCGCTCGTTCAGATAGCCCTGAACGACCTCGCGGGCACCAAGCCCGACCGCCAGCGCCGCGGCAAGCGCCGCCGCGCCAAAGCAGATGAGCACGCCATTGACCACCAGGTCACGGCCGATCCGCAGCTGGTCCAGCGCGATGGCGAGCGTGAAGATGATTAGCGCCCAGCGGGACAGCGCGGCCACCATCGCCGCTTCCTCGATCCCGGCGTTGGCCGCCGCCGTCTTGACCAGGGCGGAGACGAAGTTGGCGGCGTAGAGGCCGACCGCCACTACGATGACCGCCACGATGATGTTGGGGATGTAGAGGAGGATCTGGTTCAACAGTCGCGAGGCCACCTCGAGGCCCAGCGCGTTGATCGCCGTCACCAGCACGATCAGCATCACCAGCCAGTAGACCAGCACGGCGATGAGATCGGTGGACGACTGCTTCACATCTCCCTTGGCCAGGAAGTCGTCGATCCCGGCTTTGCTGGTCAGGGTGGGAAACTTCACCAGCCTGAGCAGCCGCCCGACCCCCGCCTTCAGCAGCTTGGCGATGATCCAGCCGATGATGAGGATGACGATCGCCGCCAAGATGTTGGGTAGCGCATCGCCGATCCCGCGCAAGAACGCGCTGACGGAATCGCTGACGATATCCTGAATCTGCATGCTTACCTCCCGGTTTGCCCTCGGGCGCCAGAGCCGCCCCTCGAGCTTGATCGTGGACGACTGACTCCTGGTACTCTTGTACGGTATGGGTACACAGTAATGGCCGGCATTCCCGGCCGCCAGTTGCCCGCCGCAGGGTCCGGCGTGAGATTGGGCCGATCGGATCATGGCTGACAAGATAAAGATCGAGCCGCCCACGGCGGCGGAAGTCGTTCCGGCCAAGCCGGGCGGCCTGGGCACGTTCGGCGGGGTCTTCACGCCCTCCATTCTCACGATCCTGGGCGTGATCATGTACCTGCGCTTCGGCTGGGTGCTGGGGCACGTCGGGCTGGCCGGCACGCTCGTCATCGTCACGCTATCGACCTCGATCACCTTGCTCACCGCGCTCTCGGTGTCGGCGATCGCCACCGACCAGCGGGTCCGAGTCGGCGGCGCCTACTATATGGTCAGCCGCTCGATCGGCGTCGAGACCGGCGGCGCCGTCGGCATCCCGCTCTTCTTCGCCCAGGCGCTCTCCGTGGCGCTCTACACGGTCGGCTTCGCCGAGAGCGTCGTCGCCATCTTCCCGATATTGAACGAGAAGGCCGTCGGCATCGTGACGACGGTCCTGGTCGCCACACTCGCCATCCGCTCGGCGCGTGTCGCCATCCGTGCCCAGTACTTCATCATGGCGGCCATCGCCCTCTCCCTGCTCTCTCTGGCGCTCGGCGGCCCGCTCGAGGATCCGGCGGTCACGACGCCGACCAGCGCCGCCACACTCGCCCCGGGTTTCTGGGCCGTGTTCGCCGTATTTTTCCCCGCCGTCACAGGAATCATGGCCGGGGTCAACATGTCGGGCGACTTGAAGAACCCCGCCCGCGCGATCCCGCTGGGCACCCTCGCCGCGGTCCTCACCGGCTACGTCATCTACATGGCGCTGCCGATCCTACTGGCAGGCCGGGCAAGCCCGGACGCGCTGATCGCCGATCCGCTGATCATGCGACGGATCGCGCTCTGGGGCGGAGCGATCGTGCTGGGCGTGTGGGGCGCCACGCTGTCCAGCGCCGTGGGCAGCATCCTGGGCGCGCCGCGCGTGCTGCAGGCGCTCGCCCGGGACGGCGTGTTGCCGCGCCCACTGCGCTGGCTGGGCCGCGGCAGCGGGCCGGCCGATGAGCCGCGGGCCGGGACCGTCGTGACGTTGCTGATCGCGCTCGCCGCCGTCTGGCTGGGCAACCTGAACATCATCGCGCCAGTGCTCACGATGTTCTTCCTGACGACCTACGGCGCCCTCAACCTGGCGGCCGGCATCGAGCGCTTCCTGGAGAGCCCCTCTTTCCGGCCGAAGTTCCGCGTCCACTGGGCGTTCTCGTTGGCTGGCGCCATCGGCTGCGTGTCGGTGATGTTTCTCATCAACCCGATCGCGACCCTGGTCTCGGCGGCGATCGTCACCGGCATCTTCCTCTGGCTGGAGCGGCGCGAGATGCAGACGGCCTGGGGAGACGTGCGGCGCGGGATCTGGATGGCGCTGACACGCGCCGGGCTACTGCGCATCGACAGCCCGGCCGACAGCACCACCGACACCCGCAACTGGCGGCCCCACCTGCTGGTGCTCTCGGGCGCGCCTACCAGCCGCTGGCACCTGATCGACCTCGCCAGCTCGCTGACTCACAACCGCGGCCTGCTCACCGTCTCCACCGTGCTGGCATCAGAGTCGGTGACGCCGGACCGCCTATACGACATGGAGGGCACGATCCGCGAATACCTCCTGCGCCGCGGCGTGCCCGGGTTGGTCCGCGTGGTCACCGCTCGCGACCCGTTCGCCGGCGCCGAGACCCTCATCTCCGCCTACGGCCTCGGCTCGATCACTCCCAATACCATCCTGTTGGGCGACAGCGAGGAGCCGAAGCATCGCGCCGCCTACTGCGGGATGATCTCGACCTTCCACAAAGCACAGCGTAACGTACTCATCGTTCGCGATGTGCCGGACCGCGGCTTCGGCCGCCGTCAGCGAGTCGATGTCTGGTGGGGTGGCCTCAAGCGGAACGGCGGCTTGATGATGCTGCTCGCCTACCTGCTACGCTCGAGCGTCGAATGGCGAAACGCCGATGTCGTCGTCAAGATGGCCGTGCCCACGGAAGCGGCCGCCGAAGGGGTCAGCGCCAACGTCTCGAAGCTCATCGCGCACAGCCGCACCGGGCTCCGACTCGAGGTCCTCATCACCGGCGAGCGCCCCTTCGATGAGGTCCTGAAGGAGTCATCGCGCAGCGCTGACCTCGTGATGATGGGAATCGCCGACCCAAAGGATGACTTCGTCGCCTACTACGAGAAGCTGCAGCACCGCGTCGAGGAGCTGCCGACAACCCTCTTCGTGCTCGCCGCCGAGGACCTCGCCTTCGGCGAAGTGCTGGTCGAGCGCGCCAAACCCGTCTAGCCCGCCTCAGCCGTCAGCGCCCCCTCCGCCAAGCGGGTCCTGGGGTGTCAGCCGGAAATCGTCGGGCGCGTACCCCTGCTCGCGCAGCGTGGTGTAGATGGAGTCCAGTAGCTCGGCTTCGATCTGCGGCTCGCGCGCCAGCACCCAGCCGTACTTGCGGTCCGGCGTGCCGACGATGGCGTACTCGTAGTCGGCGCCCAGGCCGATGACCCAGTAGTCGCCCCAGATCGGTCGCCAGCCGAGGATGCTGAAGAAGCTCACTTTCAGCCTGGCGTTCGATTCGCGGTCCTCGACCCGGGCCAGGCCTTTGGCCTCGTCGACCTCGCTGTCGTCCTTGATGCAGCGATTGATGACGTCGATCCTGCCATCATCGCGCAAGACGTACTCGGCCGTCACGTCCCGACTGCACTGATCCTGGAAACTGTTGGGTATCCGGGCGATCTCGTACCAGAGCCCCACGTAGCGCGCCAGGTCGACGCGCTCGACGGTGGTGGGTGGGCCCGGCTCTTGAGCGTAGGCCGCGGCGACGGCGATCCCGCCGGCGAGCAGCGGGGTAGCCCGGCGGAGCAGCGTTGCAGAGAACGTCATATGTTTGTCCTCGCTGAAAGCTCTGGTTAAGCGCACGGTCCACTAGTGTCGCGTCACGACCATCTAACACGATTAGCTGACGGATTCAATCACCAGGCCCGACGACCCAATTGACATGGGGCTTCCCAGCAACGAAGATGTGCGGGCCTCATCGTGCGCGGCACGCTCGCGCGCCCCCGTGCCGGGGGCTCAGCCCCATTGTCGCATCGCCAAGACCAACCGAGGAGCAGCTCGATGATCGAGGAGATCAGGATCGAGGATCTGGACCCGCAGGCGTTCGTCGCCGAGAAGGTGGAGGAAATCGCCGCTGCCGTCGGCGACGGCAGGGCGATCAACGCCCTGTCGGGAGGCGTCGATTCGTGTGCCGTCACTCTGCTTGGACATCGGGCGCTGGGCGAGCGGCTGAC
The DNA here is from genome assembly GCA_039586575.1 of Gemmatimonadota bacterium. Lineage (GTDB taxonomy): Bacteria > Gemmatimonadota > Gemmatimonadetes > Palauibacterales > KS3-K002. The sequence continues at coordinate 36,595 of JBDHKD010000025.1, forward strand.
CACCTGCTTCATCGAGAACGGGCTAATGCGGCGGGGCGAGCCGGAGCAAGTGGCGTCGGTGTTCCGCAAATTCGGTGTGCACGTTGAGATCATCGACGCCCGGGAGGAATTCTTTGCAGCGCTCGCGGGGATCACCGACCCCGAGGAGAAGCGCGAGGCCGTCACCCGGACCTTCTACCGCGACGTCTTCGGCCGGCTCGTGCGGGAAAGCGGCGCGAGGTTTCTCCTCCAGGGCACCATCCTGACCGATGTCGACGAGACGGTGGCGGGGATCAAGCGCCAGCACAACGTGTTCGAGCAGCTGGGGATCGATCCCGAGGAAGCCTTCGGCTACCGGATCATCGAGCCGCTCGTCCAGATTCGTAAGGACGGCGTGCGCCGCGTCGCCGAGGCGCTCGGGCTACCGGAGTCGGTCTGGAATCGCATGCCCTTCCCCGGCCCTGCGCTGGCGGCACGTGTGATCGGCGAAGTGACGCCCGAGCGCATCGAGGCGGTGCGGATCGCTACGGCGATCACCGAGGAGGAGCTCGCCGATGTCGATGCTTTCCTGAAGCTCGCGATTCTGCACGACGACAGGGTCACGGGCATGCGCGCCGGGCAGCGCGACTTCGGCCTGCAGATCGAGCTCCGCTGTTGGGACAGCGTCGACGCCCGTGAGGGCACGCCCACCGAGCTTCCCTGGAGCGCCCAGCGCCGGCTCGCCGACCGGCTAGTCGCCGAGGTGCCGGGTGTGGTGAGCGTGACCTACAATCTGGCGACCAAGCCGCCCTCGACCATGGAGGCCATCTAGCGGTCCGGCCGCCCTCTACCCGGCCGCCGCCAGCATCTTCTCGACCAGCCGCTCCAGGCTTTGGAAGGCCGGCAGGATGAGGCCGGGCACGACGCGGACGGGCGGCGGGCAGCGGAACAGCCGGTTGCGATAGGCGGCGAGCAGGAGCAGCTGCTCCTGCTCGTCGGCCGACAGCGTGATGCCGATGGTTTCCTGCGCCGCGGCCCGCGAGCGGCGGCAGGAGAAGCGGCGGTCCTCCCATCCGCGGTGCAGCCCGGGACTCACGCACTCGAGCTCTTCCGCACTCAGCAGATCGATCGCGTCGGTGAACTCGAGGATCTTCGGGACGCTGATGCCATCGCGATACGGGTCGACCGCGGGGTCGGGCAGGTTGAGCTGCAGCCCGATCGTCGCCGGGAAGCGGTCCTTGACCGGTTGCAGAAGATGGATCACCAGGATCTCGGCGGCGTGCAGGCCGAGATCGAGCGACTCGCAGAGCGAGACCAGGTCGGCGTCGGCGGCTTTACGGGCCTCGAGGGCTCCGGCCCACAGGCGCCGCGCTTCTTCCTCGGGTCCCAGCTCGATCGCGTCGGGTAGCTGACTCATCATCGGATTCCTTTCCGACATTCGACAGTCGGCAGCCGACGGTCGACTTTCAGCTCCATCTCGACTGCCGACGCCCGACATCCGACTCAGGTGGATCGACCCCGTCGTCGGCCGAGCGTGGAACATCGAGCGGCGAATGTCGACCGTTGAGCGAGAACTCCAAACTCGGCTGTCGACGTGTCGGCAGTCGAATGTTCAAGCATCTCCCACGAGCTATTCCGCCCCTGCGACGCCCTGCCCCAGCGCACTGGAGAAGGCGTCACGCGTCGTGACCGGCACGTGGCACTGCCGGCAGCGCCAGCGCTCCGGGTGATTGGTGCGGATCTCCTCGCGCGCGCCGGGACCGTCGTGGCAGGCCACGCAGTTTTCCCGCATCAGCGTGCGGTGTGGGATGGTGGGCGGCGCCCCCGGCGTGGCTCGACCGCCGCGCCGCAGATCCTGCTCCAAGCCGACGAACTCGCTCGCCACGAACAGGTCATCCCCGGCGGCGAAGACGTGGCACTGCCGGCAGCGGATCGTCGCGCCGGCCTTCGCGGTGCCCTCGTGCGGCGAGGCGGGCGCGAACCCGACGCCGTCGACCGGCATACCGCGCGCGTTGTGACAGGCGTCACAGCGCATACCGAAGGAAGCGTGCGGGATGGTCGGCGGCGCGCCGTCGTAGGCGCGCCGCGCCGCACGCACGTGGGCGGCCGACTTCTCGGCCCCTTCACGGCCCGGGACGGGGACCGTGGCATCACGGCAGCCGGCGGCGGTGAGCACGACCGCGGCCAGGATGCAGGGCGTCAGACGAGCTCGATTCGGACCGCGCATTTCTTGAAGTCCGGTTCCTTGCTGATGTTGTCCATCGCATCGAGCGTCAGCACGTTGGCCAGCCGGTTCTCGTCGAAGAACGGTATGAAGACCGAGCCCGGCGGTGGCCTGCCCCGGCCGTCGATCATCGCCGGCAACTCGAGGCTGCCCCGGCGACTCCTCACACGCACCAGCGCGCCGGGGCTCACGCCGAGGCGCTGAGCGTCGGCGCGGTTCACCTCCACGTAGCCCTCGCTGACCGCCTGGTGCAGCTGTCTGACGCGCCGCGTCATCGAACCGGTGTGCCAGTGCTCGAGTATCCGGCCCGTGCACAACCAGAACGGGTACTCCTCGTCCGGCGACTCGGCCGGTGGATGCCACGGTCTCAGCCAGAACGCCGCTCGCTCGCCGTAGCCCTTCGCCTTGTAGAAGTGCACGCCGCGGCTCTTCTCCACATACGGGTCGTGCCCGGCGGCGTATCGGTAGCGGGTCTCCACCCCATCGACCACGGGCCACAGCAGGCCGCGCGTCTGCTTGAGCTGCTCATAGGACGCCAGATCCTTCCCGATGCCGAGCGTGAAGCTCCGGTACTCCTCGTACATCGGCTCGTGCCAGTCGTCGTCCGGCCACGGGAACAGCTGACCCATCCCCATCCGCTTCGCCACCTGGATGATCTGCCACGCGTCCTCCATCGCCTCGCCCGGCGGCTCGACCGCCTTCTCCCAATGCTGCGTGCGACGCTCGGAGTTGCCGAACACTCCCTCACGCTCCACCCAGGCCGCCGAGGGCAGCACCAGGTCCGCCACCTCGGTCGACGGCGTCGGATAGATGTCGCTCACGACCAGGAAGCGGTCGTCGCCCGGCTCGCGCTGGATGCGACCGAGGTTCGGGATGCTGACCCAGGGATTCGTCGTCTGCGTCCACATCACCTTGATGTCGCCCCGCATGAACGCCCGGAACATGTCCATCGTGTGATAGCCGGGCCGCTCGGGGATCGTGCCGGCGGGCAGGCCCCAGATCTCTTCCGCCCGCGCCCGGTGCTCGGCATTCGTCACCACCATGTCGGCCGGCAGCCGGTGCGCCAGCGTGCCCACCTCACGCACCGTACCGCAGGCCGACGGCTGGCCCGTGAGGCTGAACGGGTTGGCGCCCGGGCGGCTGATCTTGCCAGTGATGAGGTGCAGGTCCGTGATCAGGTTGTTCATCCAGGTGCCGCGCGTGTGCTGGTTCACGCCCATGCACCAGAGGCTGACCGTCCCGCGATTCGCGTCGCCGTAGATCGCGCCCAGCGCCTCGATCTGCTGGACCGGTACGCCGGAGATCTCGCTCACGCGTGCCGGCGCGTAGTCGGCGAGGAACTCCTCCAGCTCTTCCAGAGACGAGTCGCGTCCCCGGTCCTGGAAGACGTAGCGTTCGGCCGGCCCGGCCGACGGCTCGGTGGCGAGGCCGTCCGCGCCCCAGCAGCCGAAGCCGATCGCGTTCAGGTCCTCGATCCCGCGCTTGAAGATGACGTTCTCGCGGACGAAGGCGTCGTTCACCTTGCCATCGCGAAGCAGGATGTGGAGGATGCCGTTGGCGAGCGCGAGGTCGCTGCCGGGCACGAACTCGACATAGAGGTCGGCATAGTCGGAGGTCGGGGTGCGCCGCGTCGCGATGTCGATGATGCGGACCCCCGGGTTGTCCCGCTTGTTGGCCAGGATGCGCGAGAACAACACCGGGTGCATCTCCGCCATGTTGTTGCCCCACATGACGAAGTCGTCACCGTACTCGAAGTCCTCGTAGCACCCCATCGGCTCGTCGCTCTGGAACTGCGACATGAACCCGGTGACCGCCGAGGCCATGCAGAGCCGCGCGTTGGGCTCGACGTTGTTGCTACGCAGGCCAGCGCGGAACCACTTCGACGCCGCGTAGCCGTCGAACACCGTCCACTGGCCCGACCCGTAGATCGCCACCGACTGGGGGCCGTGCCGATCGAGGGCCTCGCGGTACTTCGTCGCGACGAGATCCAGCGCCTCGTCCCACGAAATCCTCCGCCAGCCATCGCCAGCGCGGAGCATCGGGTACTTCAAACGGTCCGCACCGTACAGCATGCCGGGCAGGTGGTACCCCTTCACGCACAACAGGCCCCGGTTCACCGGGCTCTTCTCGTCGCCGCGCACCGCTACCACGCGCCCGTCCTTGACGCCGACCTCGACCCCGCAGCCGGTGCCGCAGTAGCGGCAGGGCGCCTTGCTCCAGGTCAGGTCGACGTCGGCCGCAGACTCCCCGTCGACGTGCCGGGCGCCTTCCCGATCGGCGCACGAGAACGCCGCGATGCCGGCGGTCGTGGCGCCCAGCGTCTTCAGGAACTTCCTTCGTCTCATGACGGCTCTACCTTTCAGTTCTGCTGGCCGCGCCCGTAACGACGCTCCATCTCTTCGCGGATGCGGGCGGCCTGCGCCTCGGCCCCCTCCTCGAACCAGGCGTGCTCCGGCCGGGCGAGGATCTCGTCGATCACCGCCTCCACAGCCCGGGCCTCGACCCGCTCGCCCCGCTGCCTGGCGTGGTCGGCGATCTCACGCGCCTGCGGGATGAGCTCCATGTAGAAGCGTTCGGCGACCTCGTACATCCCGTGCCAGTGCGTGTAGTCCGGCGCCATCATCGAAGCGCCGTGCCGGGCCCGGCGACCCTCGTGATGCCAGAGGTAGAACCAGGTCCACTCGATCTCCTCGTCGAACTGCGTCGGCGTGCGCAGCCCGTGGGACAGCAGCGCACCCATGACCGCCAGCCCCGGCTTGGCGAACTTCTCGTTGTACAGAATCACCAGGTCATCGTACTGCCGATAGAACGAGTTGATGTAGTCATCGGTATGGCAGTGCGAGCACACTTCCTTCATCCGGTCACGCTTCTGCTCCGCCATGTCGTGGATCAACGAGCGCCGCGTCTCCGGGTCCCTCTCGGTGACGATGTCATGATTGATGTCCGTGTCCATCACCAGGCTGACGGCCGGCCGGTTCGTCCACGAAATACGCTCGCCGGGATCGTGCGTCACGCGGCCGCCATTCCGTATGTTGCCGGACATGTGACACGTCGCGCATGTCGGTGCAGCGGCGTAGTCGACGCCCAACACCCAATCCGTCGCATCCAGATTCATGTCGTCCCTGAGATCGCGATAGGCGATGCCGTGCTTCGACTCCTCGTAGATCTCCTTCTGCGGGTGGTCCGGCCCCAGATGACACTTGCCGCAGTTCTCCGGCTGCCGGGCGCGCCGCGGCGAGAAGTCGTGACGGCTGTGACAGGCGGTGCACGAGCCCCGCGACCCGTCCAGGTTGAGCCGCCCGATCCCCGTGTTGGGCCAGGTGCCGGCGTGCATCAGCGGGCGTCCGTTCTCGTCACGCGCGATCCGCCCTACGGCGTCGAGGTTGGTGGGCCGGCCGTCGGCATCGGGCTCGAGATCGTCCACCGTGAGGCGTCCGCCGTCCGTGGCCTGCAAGGCCACCTTGGAGCCGTGGCACTGCTGGCACCCGGAGAAGGCGCTGGCGAACCCGTTCACCGATGCCACCACCTTGCCCGGCGTCGGCGAGTGCGGGTCGAACGCCAAGCGCGCGCCCTCGACCGTTTCGGCCAGGAAGTTGTCCAGCGAGGCGAGGATGTTGCCGCCCGCCGCGTGATGGCTCTGGGCGAACTCGCCGGCCTCGTGGTCGTGGCAGCGCGCGCAGTCGCGCGGCGTGACGATCGTCGCGATCTGCGCCCCGTGGTGCAGGTAGCTGTCCGCATCCTCGCGCGCCGCCTGGTGGCACTCCACACACCCGACGCCCTTCTCGGCATGGGTGCTCCCCTCCCAGTGAGCGATGATCCCCGGGTTTTCCTCGGCGTGACAGTTCACGCACTCCCGCGATGCGGCGGGTATCGAGATGTGCGGAGCCCTGAGGCCGGCCTCCTCCGCCTTGCGCGCCGTCTCCATCCACTGCACGAAGACGAGCGAGAGCAGGAACAAGCCGCCCAGCGCGGCGATCACTATGCGTTTCGTCTCGAGACTCATGAATCAACTCTCCGATTCGCCAGTGCCTCAGTGGCGAGCCACCGCCTCCCAGACGGTCATGGCGATGATGGCCAGCGCGGCGGCGATACCGACCCACACGCTGGCCTCCTGGAACCGCGTGTGCTTGCGGATCCACCCATCGATGAACGGCCAGGCGAACATCACAAACACGATGAAGCCCATGCTCAAGACAGCCGCCGTGCCGCTGAACAGCTTCAGCCAGCGGAAGGCCACGTAGAAGAACCACTCGGGCTTGATGACCTCGGGGGTCTGCAGCGGATCGGCCGGCGGCCCCAAGGTCGCCGGCAGGATGGTGGCCAGCGCGCTGAGCAGGACCATCAGCACCAGGCCGATGATCAACTCGGTGTAGAGATGGTCTGGAAAGAAATTGAACGTCTTGGGCGTCTCCTCGTCCTCGTCCTTGAACCTGAACTCGGTGACACCCTGCAAGCGGATGACGGTAATGTGCAGGGCGACCAAGAATACGATCGCCACCGGCAGGATGGCGGCGTGCAATACGAAGAAGCGCGACAGCGTGGATTGGTTGTAGCTGGCGCCGCCGAGCATCATCCGCTTGATGAAGCCACCGATCAGCGGCACCGTGTCGGCGATGTTGGCGCCCACCGTGGCGCCCCAGAAGCTGAGCTGCTCGTACACCAGGCTGTAGCCGGTGAACCCGGTCATCAGAGTGCAGAACAGCAAGCACATCCCGACGATCCAGTTGATCTCGCGCGGCTTCCGGTAAGCGCCGGTGAAGAAGACGCGGATCTGGTGCAGGATCACCGCCACGATCATCAGCGTCGCCGCCCACTTGTGGACGCTGCGGATGTACCAGCCGAACGAGACCTGGCGTGTGATGTACTCGACCGACTCGTAGGCGGTCGTCGGCGAGGCCTCGTAGTAGAAGGCGAGCAGGATGCCGGTGAAGATCTGGACGATGAACAGGTAGGCCGGCGTGCCGCCGAGTGCGAACCACCAGCGCTTCAGGTGATACGGTACGGGCTCGTTGGTCAGCTCGCGGAACTGACGGCCCGTTACCGGAAGACGCTCACCGAACCAGCGACGTACGTATCCCATCGTCGGAGTATCTCGATCCGGGTTGTCGGCCGTTTCGGGCTCAAGCCTCGGAGCGGTCCCGTCGGGGCCGGCCGGCCAGGCAGGGATCGTGGCCCGGCCCGCTGATGCGCTCCTCACCGTCGATCACCGCGCCCTCGGCAGCGGCGAAGCGCGGCGGCGGCACGGCGATGTGCAGGAGACCGTTCTCCACGTTCAGGTCGTAGCGGCCGAGCGACTGGCCCGCCTCCGCCGGCGGCCCGGCGATCGCCCTGCCGGAGGGGTCGAAGACACCGTTATGACACGGGCAGAAGAAGCGGTTGTTCTGCGCCTCCCAGCGTACCTGGCACCCCAGGTGCGGGCAGGTGCTGGAGAGCGCGATGAAGTCGCCCGCGTCGCCTTCCCGGCCGCGCCGCGTGATGTTGATCGTCTCGCCCGACGGGCCCCGGTAGCGGATCGCCTCGCCGACCTCGATCCCCTCCACCTCGGTGACGAACTGCCAGACGGTATCGTCCGTCCGGGCCGGATACAGGTACCGTCCGGCGACCAGCGCAAAGCCTCCGTAGCCGCCGACCAGCCCCGCCGTCATCGCCGCCCGCGACGCGTTCCTCAGGAAAACGCGCCGGTCGGTTCCCTGCGACGTGGTCTCATCGCTGCGCTTCGCTTCGTCAGCCATCTTCACCATCCTCGAGGCTCTCGGCCCGGAAGCGGGTCCGCGGTTGCCAATTCTCATGAAGTCGTCCACATTCTGTGCCGACCGAATCACTGCGTCAATAGCTTGGCGCAGCCGAGTGTGCCGTTCACCGCCTTCCTGGAGGTCGGTATGCTGGACCGCCCGAGCCGGTGGCGCGCGCCGAGTGCGATGCTCCCGGTCGTGTGCTCGCTCATACTCGCCGGTGCGGGATCGCCCCTCGCACAAGAGGCGAGTGAGTATCCCCGGTTCCGGTTCGACGGTCAGTTGCGGCTGCGCGGCGAGGCGGACGGCCGGACGGCAGGTGTGGATCCCGACCTCGCCACTCTGTCGCGGATCCGTTTCGGCGTGCGGGCGAGCCTGGCGGACTGGGTCCGCGTTTACGGGCAGATCCAGGACGCGCGCGCCTGGGGCTCGGAGAGCAACACGCTGACCGACGCCGATGCCGATCAGTTCGACATGCACCAGGTCTATGTCGAGCTCGGCGCGAGCGACGCGTTCAGCGCGCGCCTGGGCCGGCAAGTGATGCCGCTGGCCGACGAGCGGCTCGTGGGCGCGGTGGACTGGACCAACACGGGCCGCTCGCTCGACGGCGCGCGGCTGATGGGCGTGCACGCAGGCATCCACTGGACGGCCTTCTGGTACAACGTGGCCGAGCGCGACTCGCTGCAAGCGGGCGGCCTGAACCCGCAGCTCAACCAGGGGGTCAACGACGACGGTTGGCTGATCGGCGGCTTCGCGACGAAGAGGTTCGGCGACGTGACCGCGGAGCTCACAGCGCTGGTCGACCGGGAGGCGATCACGGACGAGTCGTACACGCTCAACCTGCGGGGTCACGGACGCACACGCATGATTCGCTACGAAGGCGCGGCGGCGTACCAGTTCAGCCCGGACCGCAGCGCCTGGTTCGCCAGCGGCAGGGCGGGCGTCGCGATCGGCCGCGGCACCGTCGCTGCGCAGCTGGACTATCTATCGGGCGACGACGATCTCACGGACGCCGAAACAAGAGCCTTCAACACCCTGTACGCCACGAACCACAAGTTCTACGGCTACATGGACTACCTACTCGACATCCCCGGCCAGCTCGACGAGGCCGGGCTGGTCGATATCATCCTGCGCGGCACGCTGAGCACTTCCGCCAGCACCTCGCTGCAACTCGACCTGCACCGCTTCGCCACCGCGGAAGAACGCGACGGCCAGAAGGGCCTGGGCACCGAACTCGATGTGGTGGGCCGCTGGCGCTTGGCGCCGCCCGGGGTTCTGGAAGTGGGGATCGGGGTATTCGCGCCGGAGGAGCTGGCGACGACGCTCCTCCCGGCGTTCGCGGATGGAAAAGACACGACCTGGTGGGGCTACGCGCAGCTCGTTCTCGACTGGCCCTAGCTATCCGGCGCCCACCTCGGTGACGATGCGGCGGTCGGCCCGCAGCGTCGACCTCAGATAGTCGCGGTTCAGCTGGGCGATGTGGTCCAGGCTGACCGCCTTCGGGCAAGTCGCCGTACACTCGCCGTGGTTCGTGCAGTTGCCGAACCCCTCGTAGTCCATCTGCCGCACCATCGCCTTCACGCGCATGTAACGCTCCGGCTGGCCCTGCGGCAGCTTGGCGAACTGCGAGACCTTGGCCGCGGTGAACAGCATGGCCGAGGCGTTGGGACAAGCCGCCACGCAGGCGCCGCAGCCGATGCAGGCCGCCGCGTCCATCGCCAACTCGGCGTTTTCCTTTGGGATCGGGATCGCGTTGGCGTCGGGCGCCGAGCCGGTGGGCGCGCCGATGAAGCCGCCCGCCGCGATGATGCGATCGAGTGCCGTGCGATCGACGATCAGGTCCCTCAAAACGGGGAACGCCTTGGCGCGCCACGGCTCGATCCACAGCGTGTCGCCGTCCTTGTACTCGCGCATGTGGAGCTGGCACATCGTCGTGCGGTCGCGCGGGCCGTGCGCCCTGCCGTTGACCACCACGCCACAGGTGCCGCAGATCCCCTCGCGGCAATCGTGGTCGAAGGCCACCGGGTCCTCGCCTGCCATGATCAGCCGCTCGTTGAGCACGTCCAGCATCTCGAGGAAGGACATGTCGGGGCTCACGTCATCGAGGTCGTACTTGACGAAACGACCCTTCGACTTCGCGTTCTCCTGACGCCAGATATGAAGAGTGAGTTTCATCACTTGTAGCTCCGTGTCGCGAGTTCGACGTACTCGAATTCCAGGGGCTCCACGTTGCGGATCGGCTTCTTCCCTTCGCCGGCGTACTCCCAGGCCGCCACGTGCGAGCAGTTCTCGTCATCACGCAGCGCTTCGCCGTCCTCGGTCTGGTATTCTTCGCGCAGGTGCGCGCCACACGATTCCTCGCGCTCCAGCGCGTCCAGGCACATGAGCTCGCCGATCTCGATGAAGTCGGCCACCCGGCCCGCGTACTCGAGCGACTGATTGAGCTCGCCGGCCGAGCCGGGGACGGTCACGTTCTGCCAGAACTCCTCGCGCAGGGCCGGGATCTTGCCCAGCGCCTCCTGCAGCCCCTCGCGAGTCCGCGCCATTCCGCAGTACTCCCACATGATCTGGCCGAGCTCGCGATGGAAGGATGTGACCGTCCGCTTACCGTTGATCGAGAGCAGGCGGTTCACTCGCGTCTCGACGTCCGCCACAGCGGACACGACCTCGGGATGGTCCTCGCTCACCGGTTCGAACTTGGTGCGGGCCAGGTAGTCGCCCATCGTGTAGGGGATGACGAAGTAGCCGTCGGCGAGGCCCTGCATCAGCGCGCTGGCGCCCAGGCGGTTGGCGCCGTGGTCGGAGAAGTTCGCCTCGCCGATCACGAAGAGGCCGGGGATCGTGCTTTCCAGATTGTAGTCGACCCAGAGGCCGCCCATCGTGTAGTGGGTGGCCGGGTAGATACGCATCGGTACCTTGTAAGGATCCTCGTCGGTGATCCGCTCGTACATCTCGAACAGGTTGCCGTAGCGCTCGGCGATCACATCCTCGCCCAAGCGCGCGATGGCGTCGGCGAAATCGAGGTAGACGCCGACGCCGGTGGGCCCGACACCGCGCCCCTCATCCACCACCCGCTTGGCGGCGCGCGACGACACGTCCCTGGGTGCGAGGTTGCCGAAGCTGGGATAGATGCGCTCGAGGTAATAGTCTCGGTCCTCTTCCGGGATCTCGCCGGGCGCCCGCTTGTCGTCGGCCCGCTTCGGCACCCAGATACGACCGTCGTTGCGCAGCGACTCGCTCATCAGCGTCAGCTTCGACTGATAGTCACCGTGCACCGGGATGCACGTCGGGTGGATCTGCGTGAAACACGGGTTGGCGAAGCAGGCGCCTTTCTTGTAGGACCGCCAGATCGCCGTGCCGTTGCAGCCCTTCGCGTAAGTGGCCAGGAAGAAGACGTTGCCGTAGCCGCCGGTGGCGAGCACGACCGAGTCGGCCAGATGCGTCTCCAGCTCACCGGTCACCATGTCACGCACGACGATGCCGCGGGCGCGACCGTCGATCAGGATGGGCTCCAGCATCTCGTGGCGCGCGTACATCTTGACTTTACCCAGCCCGATCTGGCGCTCCAGCGCCTGGTAGGCGCCCAGCAGCAACTGCTGGCCCGTTTGACCGCGCGCGTAGAAGGTGCGCGAGACCTGCGCGCCGCCGAACGAGCGATTCGCCAGCAGCCCGCCGTACTCGCGCGCGAAGGGAACACCCTGCGCCACACACTGGTCGATGATGTTGACGCTGAGTTCAGCGAGCCTGTAGACGTTGGCCTCGCGCGAGCGGTAGTCACCGCCCTTCACCGTGTCATAGAACAGGCGGTAGACGCTGTCGCCGTCGTTCTGGTAGTTCTTGGCCGCGTTGATACCGCCCTGCGCGGCGATCGAATGAGCGCGGCGCGGGCTGTCCTGATAGCAGAAGCACTTCACGTTGTAGCCCAGCTCCGCCAGCGAGGCGGCGCCCGAGGCGCCGGCCAAGCCGGAGCCGACGACGATCACGCTGTATTTCCGCTTGTTAGCCGGGTTCACCAGCTTCATGTCGAAGCGGTGCTTCTCCCACTTCTTCTCGATCGGACCCGCCGGGATCTTCGCATTCAGTTCCATGATTAATCTCCGTTCGCTCTCAGCTCACGACGCCGGTGAGTACGGCGACCGGGATCGAGATATTGCCGATAACGACCACGAGAGCGATCAGCACCGCGATGACCGTTCGTACACGATTGTAGCTCGCGTGGCTCAGCCCCAACGTCTGCAGCATGCTCCACACACCGTGGTAGAGGTGCAGACCGAGGGCGAGCTGCGCGACGATGTAGAACGCAGAGACCCACCAGATGTTGAACCCCGCAACCACATTGTGATAGACGTCGCCGACCACGAAGCTCGAGTGCGCCTGGCCGGTGGTCAGATGCAGCAGGTGGTAGATGATGAATATCAGCAGTAGCGGACCGCCCCAGCGCATCGTCCGCGACGCGTAAGTCGACTCGACCCACTCCTGGCGACGGCGGTATCCCTGCGGCCGCGCCGCCCAGCTCCCCAGCGTCAAGGCCGTCGCGGCCCAGACGTGCAGGACGACCGCACCGAGCATCGTGCCACGAAAGACCCAGATGAGCCCACCGTGCCCGAGCTCGCGCAGCAACTCGGCATAGTGGTTCAGCGATTCCGGCCCCAGATACACCTGCAGATTGCCGATCATGTGGCCGATGACGAACAGCACCAGGAAGATCCCGGTCACCGCCATCACCATCTTCTTTCCCACCGTCGACCCGAAGAAGGCGGCGACCCGGCTCCGCGCTGGTGCGGCTATGGCGACATCGATTGCGGAACTGGCCATTCGTCGATTCTCTCCTTGCCGTGAAGTCGAGCAGCTAGGATGCCGTGGCGTGTCGCCCTCTTAATAGCGAGACGCCCTAGCATGAGCAACCGGGAATCGAGCGCTCTGATCCTCTAAGGCAGCGCAAGCCTCGCGCCAGCGCGAGTCGACTCATAAGTCGTTGCTAGAAAACGGATTATGCAATTAGGGCGCCCGCAGGCTGCGCGCTGGCGTCACGTCAGGTCCCGAAACGACCCACACTGGGACGGGCCCGAGCCTGGCGGGCGGTGAAGACCACGAAGCTCGCGTGTGCTACTTCAGTTTCTGCAACTGTTCGGCGCTCAGCGGCTCGGCGAACAGGAACTGGGTCGCGTCCTGCCCGCGCGCCAGCAGCGACCAGCTCTCGGTCTCGGCGTCGTACTCGAGGAAATCGACCACGAGCGCCGTCTCGAAGTTGAACGGCACGGGGATGAAGCCCTGCGCCGTGATCGCGTCGCCCACACCGTCGAAGCCGGCCACGACCAAGACGCTGTCATCGTCCAGATCCAGGACGTGTGCGTTGCCGTGACAGTCGCCGCAGGCCGAGACCGCGTTTCGGGAGATCGTATGGCCGTAGCCCGGCGCCAAGATCAAGAGCTTGTTACCCTGATAGATGAGCGTGTGCAGGTTGGCCGGGTGCACTTTCCCGCCCCGGTTCACCAGGAAGACCCAGTCGGTCACCTGCTTCAGCAGCTGCGACTCTCCCTCGGGTAGGTCGGACAGGTAGTGGCAGTTATGGCAGGTGACCATGCCCTGCATGTGGCAGGTGGCGCAGGCCACGGTGCTGCTATGCACGTCATGGTACGGGTTGCTCGCCGGGTCGGCGTGGCAGTCCTCGCACTCGGCGTCGATTGCCCCGTCCTCGAGCAGCGAGCTGTAGCTATTGCCATCACCCATGACGTCCTCGAGAGTGTGGCAGTCCATGCAGGTCATCCCCGCCTCATCGTGCACATCGCTCAAGCCCGCCGCAGTCTCGCGCGCCAGCCTGCCGTGACAACCGGCGCAGGCCTGACCCTCAGCCACACCGTCATCGACCTGCGCGCCGGGGCCCGGGTCCGCCGTATCGTGGCAGCTCTCGCATCCACCGGTGAGGCTGGGCTCGTGGCAGTTCTTGCAGGCCAGCTCCGCGTAGCGGACGTTCGCGAAACGCTCGAGCCCGCCATACTCCGCGCTGTAGAACGTCTGTAACCCCTGCCCCGTCGCGTGCAGGCTCGTCAGGTACCGCTCCTCCCACTGAGCCCGCTCGCCGGTCTGGGCGATGATATTGCTCGTCACGCCGCAAAGGGCAAACGTCGAGAGGACGACGCGAACGCCGAGTGATCTGCCGCTCGCTACCATGAGTCCACCTCCGATGCCGAGAGAACCGTAGCGGTGCCGAGAGCCACGCTGTCACAACGGGAGCGGGAAAGCAAACGCTAGGACTTCCGGCTATCGGCTGGAACCAGGTCGAGCTCTGCGAGCACACCGACGTGATCCGAGAGATGCGACTTCGGCCCGTCGAGCACGGTGCGCGCCGACCGCACCGTCCACTCGTGCGACCGGCCCGGTCTCACCAGCACGTAGTCGTAGCGCTCGTCCGTCTTCGTCTCCTGGTAGGGGAGAGCCGCGTAGCGGTTGCGGCTGGGGACCCAGGTGGCGGAGAGGGCGGCCGGGGTGGGATTGGGAGGCAGCGGGTCGACGAAGCCGGCTGCGGCGAGCGCCGCGTACTCTGGGGTGAAGGGATTCGACGGGCCCGGCGCTTCCGGGTAACGCATGGTCGGCGACGTATTGATGTCGCCGGCCAACACGACCGGGTCGGCACCGGCCTCGGCGTCCAGGACCTCGAGCAGCGGCGCCAGCTGGGCGGTCCGAACCCGGGCATCCTTGGGCTTGGTTCCGGCGTACAGATGAACCGCGAACAGCGTGACGTACCCGAGCGGGGTATCGAGACGGACGATCAGCGCTCCCTTGCGACCCAGCCGTTCGTCCGGCTTGCTGCCCAGATCTGACGGATGCGGGATGAAGCGGCTGCCGGCGATGGGGAAGCGCGAGAGCACGAGCAGTCCGCCCGTCGTGTCTATCGGGACGAGCCCGAGCAGCCGTCGCGAGCGGGTCGCACCGGGCAGGGTGGCGTAGGGTGGGCAGAGCTCGCCGAGCAAGCGGCGCCGGGCGCGCACGTCGAAGAGCTCCTGAAGCACGATGAGGTCGGCGTCGAGCGCCGTAAGCGCCTCGGGCAGTCGCTCCAGACGGCGTCGCTTACCCTGCGAAGGGATTGTGATCGGGAGCGCCCATGCGTTGAAGCTGACGACCCGGAGCGGGATAGTTCGGGACATAAGTCCCGTAGAGTACGGACAACGCGCCGCCCGTCAAGTCTCCGCCCATCACTCGAGGTATTCCTCGATGATCTGGTAGAAGTTCTGCTCGAAGTACGAGATGCTGATCCCCAAGGTCCGTTCGAAGGCGACAGTGAAGGGATCGCCCTCGTCCATGTAGCGAAATAAGTCGCGCATGTCCCCGATGCTCGCCCCATGACCTCGCGCCCCATCCATCAGGTAGGCGTAAGCCAGCAAGAACATGGGATAGTACTGGCCGGCCCGGTCGGGATCGGGGAAGTCCTGCCAGCGACGTATCAGAATCGGATTGATATGAGTAGGGTCGGTCATCCAGGTGCGCCACTCCTCTAGAGTCGGGATCGCAAAGTAGTCTCCCATGAAGACCGCTTGCCCCTCCCTGAACCAGACGTCGAGCCAGTAGGGGCAGGCACTGTTACTCGGGCAGTCGGTGAGTGTGAACTGAAAGACGTGCGTCATCTCGTGCTTCACCAGGTAGCGGTAGAAGGTCGGACGCCGCTCATTGGGTCGGGGTGCCGCAATCAGGGGCGTGATATCTTTCAGGGCGTAGATGTAGTAGGTGTATCCGGGCACGAACCCCAGCTCGTCGTCCGACTCGATCTCGAACTCTTGGGACAGCTGGGTGAAAATCCCCTCCGCAATACCCGCCAGCGTGGCCTTCGCCGCGCTGCTACTGCCATCGCTGTAGATCGTGAAATGGTCCGCGACGTAAGGTTCGCAGTCGTGCGGCCAGGCACGGTGGTTGCCGGTGTCGATGGCCCACTGGCCTGCCGGGCAGACAACGGACTCCGGTCCCGTGGTCTCATTGGAGGTGCAGGCGGCGGAGAGAAGCGAGAGGAATGCCGCGAAGTGGAGAACCCGAATCCCAGCCGGGCGGCTGGATCTCCTTCCGGTCATGGCCGGACTCCTCCTCGTACCGCGCCGGGGGAGACGACCTTTACCGTTGGACGTGCGGTGCGCTGGTGGCGTTGCCCATCAAGGCAGGTGGTAGGCCAGCCCGATTCCCAGCGGCCAGAACCAGACCTCGCCACCGGAGTACGCTTCTTCCGAGAACGCCACGGCGAACCCGAGATCGAGCGTCCAGGCCATGTGACGGCTGACATCGAAGATCAGCTTCATGCCGCCGTTCATCGCGAAGTACGTTCGTCGCTCGGCGTCAGCGGCCTCCGGGTCGAATGCGATGCCGCCGGCTCCGACGTAGAAGATCCAGTTGCCGTTCATGCCCGCCGGAACGATGTCGTAGCCGAGCATCGCGAAGTAGCTCTGCGTGTCCCAAGCGGGCAGCCCGTCCTCGCCCTCGTGCCAGCCGTAGGCGAAGCTCCCCATAAGCCAGGTCTGGGGAAGGGTTCGCAGGCCGAGCAATGCGCCGGCGCTGAGGCCGCGGTCGAGCAGCACGCCCTCGCTCGCGAAGACATTGGCACCGTAAACCTGCACCACGAGCTGCTTGGTTCGCTGTGCGAGGAGCGGGGAGCTCGACAGGAGCGACAAGAACACGAGGGCCGAAACGACGAGCTTGTGGCGTCTCATAGGTGAGGCAGGTTGGGTCACGGGCGCTGAAAAAGCAAGTCGGGAGGGCGGCTCTGGCAAACGGTCCCTCGACGCCCCACCTTGACGTGCGAACAGACGTACCTGGCACCGACTCACCTCGGCCCGAACAGAGATCGGCTATGTCAGCCAAGCGCATCTTGAGCCTATTGGCTCTGCTCGCCGTGCCGGCCGCATTCGCGCGTCCGTCCGCGGCCCAGACACCGGAGGTCATCGTGCTGCGCCCCGATCGCGTCTTCGACGGCGTGACGCCGGGACTCCACAGCGACTGGGTCGTGGTCGTGGCGGGCGAGCGGATCGCCGCCGCCGGGCCGGAGGGCCGGGTGCCGCGCCCGTCCGAAGCCTGGGTGATCGACCTGCCGGGGCTGACGCTCATGCCGGGGCTCATCGAGGGTCACTCCCACCTGCTCCTGCACCCGTACGACGAGACGAGCTGGACCGACCAGGTCCTGCGTGAGCCGCTGGCGCTGCGCGTGGCACGGGCCGTGGTGGCCGCCGAGCAGACGCTCTCGGCGGGGATCACCACCGAGCGCGATCTGGGAACCGAGGGTGCCGGTTACGCCGACGTCGGGCTCAAGCAGGCGATTGAGCAGGGTGTCATTCCTGGCCCGCGACTGATCGTGGTCGGTCCGGCCATAGTGGCGACGGGAAGCTACGGCCCCAAGGGCGCCCCGGAGCTGGAACTGCCGAAGGGCGCCGAGGCGGCGGACGGCCACGACGACCTGATCCGCGTCGTGCGCGATCAGATCGGACGCGGGGCCGATCAGGTCAAAGTCTACGCCGACTACCGCTGGGGCCCCAACGGCGAAGCGCGGCCGACCTTCACGCAGCAGGAGCTCGATCTGATCGTCGAGGTCGCGCGCAGCTCCGGCCGGGTGGTCGCCGCGCATGCCTCGAGCCCCGAGGCGATGCGCCGGGCCACACTGGCCGGCGTCGCCAGCATCGAGCACGGCGACGGCGGCACGCCGGAGGTCTTCGACTTGATGGCCGAGCGCGGCGTCGCGCTCTGCCCGACGCTGGGCGCCGCCGAGGCCGTCACCGCCTATGCCGGCTGGCGCAAAGGGTTCGACCCCGAGCCCGAGCGGATCACGGTCAAGAAGCGGGCTTTCCGGGCGGCGCTCGATGCGGGCGTGTCGATCTGCTTTGGCGGCGACGTGGGTGTCTTCGCGCACGGCGACAACGTTTGGGAGCTCGAGCTGATGGTCGAGTACGGGATGACGCCGCTCCAGGCAACGATCGCCGCCACGTCGGGCAACGCGGCGATCCTCGGCCTCGACGACCGGGGCGTGGTGCGCGAGGGTACGCTCGCCGATCTCGTCGCCGTCGAGGGCGACCCGACCCAAGACATCACTGCGCTCCGACGCGTGCGCTTCGTGATGAAAGGCGGCGCGGTCGTGCGACAGTAGCGCCTCAGGCACCCACCGCCCAGCCGTCGATCCTTGCCGCTTTCTGCCGCGGCGGCCACCTTACCTTTCGGCAAGCAACGGTTGACCCCGACCACCCAGCACCACTCATGGAACGCATCGTCATCGCGGCGCTCTGCGCCACCGTCCTTTTCTCCGTACCCCGCGCCGCCGCGCAAGGGCTGGACACCGACGACTCCGACTGGAGGGACGGCGGGACCTGCTACGAGATCTTCGTCCGCTCCTTCTACGACAGTGACGGCGATGGGGTGGGCGACCTCGAGGGCCTCATCCAGAAGCTCGACTATGTCAACGACGGCGACCCCGAGGGCCGCAAGGATCTGGGCGCGCGCTGCATCTGGCTCATGCCCATAGCCGCGTCGCCCAGTTATCACGGCTACGACGACGCCACCACGGCGCCGGTCCCGATGAAGAAGCTCTGCATGGCGAAACCGGTGGTTCGCTGCTCCGAGGGCAGGTTGTCACCGACGAAGGCGCGGAACGGCTCCATCGAGATGTTGATGGAGGCGTCCATGATCCAGAGCATGCCGGCCGCCACCCAGAGCGCCGGTGAGTTCGGCATCGCGATCAGGGCCAGCGAGGCGAAGATCGCGCCACCCAGGAAGTAGGGACGCCGGCGGCCCAGCCGGTTCCAGGTGCGGTCGCTGAAGTAGCCGACGATCGGCTGAACCAGCAGCCCGGTCGCTGGCGCGGCGATTCACAGGATGGGGATGTTCTCCACGCGGGCGCCCAGCGTCTCGAAGATCCGACTCACGTTCGCGTTCTGCAGCGCGAAGCCGAACTGAATGCCCAGGAAGCCGAAGCTCATGTTCCAGATGTCCCAGAACGACAGGCGCGGCTTGGGCCGGACGGCGACGGGAGCGGAGCCAGCGCGTGATTCCATGGCAGACCTGGGCCTGGTTAGCGGTTTCGAGCTCGCTGGAGGCGACGGACCAGCTCGTCGACCTCGGGGTCGGTGAAGATCTCGTCGAGCAGCATCCGCATCGGGCGCTGCCAGTTGGGGCGCTCCGAGGACCGCGTCCCCGGGAGGTTCACTCCCTCTTCCTCCAACCAGATATCCTCGATCCAGGGTACGACCAACGGGCTGTCGGAGCGGCCGAGCCACTCCAACAGCTCGGCCAGCAAGGCGCGAGGCTCGTCGACGCGGCAACCCAGCAGCTCGGCGAGCTTATGCGTCTCGGCCGATCGTTGCTCCCGAACGCTCGGAACGTCGTCCTTGGCCAGGAGGCCGCACCGCACCCGCTCGTCGATGTCCACGCCGGCCAGCCACCCGGCGAGCGTGGGCGTGTCGTGCGTACCGATCAGGGCCACGTCCGTAGCGGTGGGGGGCCCGATCTTCGGCTCCATAGCCTCGAATTGCGCCAGATACATCCCCCAGATCCGGTGGCGCGGCAGCAGCTCGTCGATCTCCGGCGGCACGGTACCCAGGTTCTCGCCCACCACCTCACAGCAGTTGCGGTTCGACTCCAGCGCGAAGATGGCGAAGCGATCCTCGGCGTTGTACGAGACGTAGGTTCCTTCGTGCTTCCCGAACCCGTGAGGAATCCAGTAGAGGCGCGTGCAGGCCATGATGTGGTCGACGCGGAGCACCCCCGAGATCGCCGCCTGGTGGGCGATCGACGCCGCCAGATATCGGTGACCGTCGCGGCGCGACGCCTCGGGAAGCACCGGCGCGAAGCCCCAGTCCTGTCCGCTCGGGAAGGCTTCGTCCGGTGGGGCACCCACCGACACCCCCTCGCCGAAGAGCGTCTGCCGGGACCACGGGTCGTAGCCGTCGGGGTGGACGCCCACCACCAGGTCAGGCCCCAAGCGAATCCCGGAGTCGCTCAGGCGCTGTCGCAACTCGTCGAGCTGCTGGCGCACCAGCGTCTGAGCCACCAGGTGGAAGCGCTCCTCCTCTCGATCGATGTGCTCGGGCTCGAGCGTTCCCGCCCGCGCCCCCGCCGGCCAATCGCGCCAGTTCCTGCCCAGCCGCGCCTGAGCGCCACGGAACCGCGCGTAGCGGACCAGCTCGTCGGCCAGAAGCGACGGGTGCGGAGCGGGGCGCCCTGCCAGAGCGGCTCGCACCTCGGCGTCAGCCCGGGTCACGTCCAGGATGGTGGGAGGGTCCGTCGGCCGGTGGGCATCCCCGAGATCGAGCATCAGCTCGGACCAGAAGAGGCGGCTCACCGAGGAGTAGGGGCTGGGCTCGGGTGGCTCCGAGTTGAAGGTGGGAAGCAGCGGCAGGACCGTCACCAGATCGCCGCCCCGCTCGCCCACCCAGCGGCACAGAGACTCCAAGTCCCGCAGGTCGCCCAGCGAGCGGCTGCGAGCCGAGCGCAGGGCGGCGAGATGGGTGCCCACCCCCCAGCTGCGCTGCTTCCCGGGCCGACGCCACGCTTGTAGAGGCGCCGCGATGACCGTGCACGTCTCGCTTACCCCCGAGGCCTCGACGGGAAGGCAGTGGTAGCCGAAAGGCAGCGGGTCGGTCGCCCGAAGCTCGGCGCCGCCGATCTCGAGCGGGGCAACATCGCCATCCTCGAGCAGGAGCTCCGCACTGACGGGACTGTTAGTGGAGATCGTGACTTTGGGTAGCGTTCCGTCCCAGGCGACGAGGACGGGCGGAAGGAGCTCGGCCTCTTTGGTCGCCTTGCGGGCTCGCAGGGCTTCGGCGGCATCCTCGGGTCGGTCCACGGCGGCACCGAGCGCGGCGCAGACGCGGACCAGCGTTTCGGGTGCTACGGTCACGCGCTTGCCCAGCCCATCCGTGTAGCGGGTATAGACACCCAGCGCTTTGGCGAGCGACCTAAGGGCTTTCAGTTCATCCATGCGCGACCCCGATCACAGGCGTGTCCCCACGTGAACCGCGACCGCCGTGCCCGCTTCCAGATCCAGCTGCACACGGCCGTCCGAATCGACGGCGATGCTGCGGCCCGCGCAAGCCCCGCCCGCGCGGCCTCCCGTCAGCGCATCGCAGTAGGTGCCTGGCGCCAGTGGTGAGGTCACGTCCACGACGACCGTGGTGTCCTCCAGGTTGAGCGCCACGAACCCGCGGTCGCCCCGCGAGAAGG
Organism: Gemmatimonadota bacterium; assembly: GCA_039586575.1. Lineage (GTDB taxonomy): Bacteria > Gemmatimonadota > Gemmatimonadetes > Palauibacterales > KS3-K002. The sequence continues at coordinate 57,691 of JBDHKD010000025.1, forward strand.
CGATCGCGTTGGCGCCGTTGTCCCACCAATCGCTGACTCCGGTCCCCGCAACCGCGCGGCGGAATCCCACCATGCCGGGCACACAGCGGGTCGGCATCGCTGTCGACGCCTCCGGCGTCGACCGTGGCCGGCCTCGCCGCCAAGATTCACCGCATCGATCGCTAGAACGTGATCGGCGTCGTGGGGTTGGTGTCTGCGAAGTGGATAATCCCGTCATAATGA
>JBDHKD010000165.1:0-3042 GCA_039586575.1 Gemmatimonadota bacterium
GGCCTTGCCGACCACTATGCTCACCCGCGAGATGTCGTGGGCGACGAGCAGTCTCAGGGTCCCATCCTCGCGCTCGCCGCTCATCGCATCGTGGGCGAACAGAAGGGCCAGCAAGCTGAAAAGCACGCCCACGACGACGGCCAGGTCGGGCAGCGGATAGGCCACGGCCAGCGGGTCGTTGTCGAACGACTCGAGGTTGGCGTTCTGATGCAGTCCCCTCACCACCGACGTCATCGGATTGGGTCGATCGGGCATGGACCAGGCGCCGAGCCGGTTCAGGTGGCCGTGCTGGCGCAGCGATTCCTGCCTGTCGGCCATCGCGGTACCGTAGTCGGCGAGCTCGCGAGCGTAGCTGCGGGTGAGCACCGTGACGGTCGTCGCGACGAGGCCGAAGACGATGAGGGCCGCCACGAGGAACCGGCCGCTGACCAGAAGCTCACGGCATTCCTTCCATGCCACCAAGTGCCAGGACGAAGAAGCTTGCACGTTCATCGGATGTCGTACCGGTTGAGAGCGACGAAGAGGACCATGGTGGCCAGCGCCCCGATCACCACGATGGCGGCGAGATCGGCGCGACCGTCCGCCAACACCTGCCCCAGCGAAGCGCGGCTCGCCGTGAACGCCGGGTACTCGACCTCGGCGCCGCCGCTCCGCTGATCGAAGACGAGGGGCAGGATCGCGCTCGTATGCCTCCGCACGTCCCGCTTCAGCCTCGCCTCGTCCACCACCGAGGTGCCGAGCATGCGCGTCGCCAACCCGTCGAAGGCGCCGGCCGGCGACACACGTACGAGAACCGCCGATGCCCGGGCCAGCCCGCCCAGCTCGCCGGCGACGCGGTCGCTCACCTGCTCGCCCTGCCGGTGCATCTCCGCCCAGTGCTCCGGGAAGACCGCACCCGTGCGACCGGCGCGTCGCTCCTCGAACCCCTTCATCATCTCGCTGCCGAATATCCGGTTGCGCTCCGCCGACACCAGCGCCAGCGGCCTCACGTGTACCACCTGTCGCGCGGCCAGCACGCCGAAGCTCGGGATGACGAAGACGACCACGACCCAGGTGAAGAGCGCCGCGACCAGCGCCGTACCGGAACGGTGGAAGAGCGCCGAGATCGCCACGGCGATGCTGAAGCAGACCGAGAGGTAGACGGCGGCGAGCGCCAGGAAGGCGAGGGTCCTTCCCCAATCGTCGCCGCGCAGCGCGCCCCCGAAGACAGGACGCACCAGCACCAGCCATAGCGCGGTGGCCAGGGCGATGGGAGTCAAGAAGGCGAGCCAGCCGCCCAGCCACTTGCCCAGGGCGATGGCGCCGCGTGATGCGCCGCTCGAGACCATCAGCTTCAGGGTGCCGCGTTCCTTGTCACCGCATATGAGATCGAAACCGAAGAGGAACGCGATGAGCGCGAAGACCACCCTGAACAGGTAGAGCCAGTCGGGTGTCGGGAAGAGACTGAACAGGGGGTTCGCCGAGGCCTGGCTGCCGCCGATGTTCACGCCGATCACATTGACCTCGAAGCTGCGGCCCATCGCGTCGTCTAGCCCGCGCGCGAAGACCGACAGCGGGTTCGGCGGCAAGACGGCGATGGGCTGCGTTGGATCGGGCCGTATCACATCGTAGTTGGCGCGGCGTGCATCGTAGTCGCGGTCCATCACGTAGAGGCCGGTGCCGAGCAGCGCCAGCGCGATGACGAACAGCACCAGCGTCCGCCCGGTGAACAGCGCTTCCGATATCTCGCGTCGGGCAATCGTCCAGATCATGCCGCTGCCTCCACCTCCATGTAGTCGAGATAGAGCCGCTCGAGGTCCTCCTCGCCCAGCTCGCGGCGCGTGCGGACCATCACCAGTCGACCTTCCTTCATGATCCCCACGCGGTCGGCGTGCTCCTTCGCCCGGAAAATGTCGTGCGTGCTCATGAAGATCGTCTTACCCTCGTCACGCAACTCGCCCAGCAGCGCCATGAACTCGGCACCCGCTTTCGGATCGAGGCCGGAGGTCGGCTCGTCGAGCAGCACGTTGGGCGCGTCCTTCACGATGGCGATGGCGATCCCCAGCTTCTGCCTCATTCCCTTCGAGAACGTCTTCACGCGCTGCTCGAACGCCTTCTCCTGAAGCCCCACGCGCCGCAGCACCATGAAGTAGTCCTCGCGGCTCAGGTCGTGGCGCCCGCTCAACTGGGCGAAAAAGTCCAGGTTCTGACGCGCCGTGAAGTTACCGTAAAGCATCACGTTCTCCGACACGTAGGCGGCGTTGCGCTTCGCGGCGAGCGGCTCCTTCGCCACCTCGATTCCGTCGATCCGCGCCGCCCCGTCCGTCGGAACGATGAAGTCGAAGAACAGGTTGATCGTCGTCGTCTTGCCGGCGCCGTTGGCGCCCAGCAGGCAGAAGATCTCGCCCGGCTCGACCGTCAGGTTGAGATGATCGAGGGCTAGCAGGCCGTCCTCGTATCGCTTGGTCAGGTCGATCGCCTCGAGCATGGGCCCCCCTCGGGGTCGCGGTGGTGTCGAACGGACTACGCGAATTCGCCTCTCTCTAAGGCGAGCATCGTGCCAGCGGAGGCCTGCGGGCGCCTGTACTGCAAACGATTGACTGCAAATAACTTGTGCGAACGAATGGCCGGCCTGGGCGACTCGGAGAGACGATCCGGGCGCCGTTACCTTCTTCCCGGCTCCCTCAACATCGTTCGCCACGGCTCGTGCGGTGGAGCGTCGGCCACGGCCCGAGATACGGGGGGGAGACGGGGAGCTGGGAGGTAGGGAGCACGCCCTACCTCCAGACCGCCTATAACCAGAGGGTGCACCATGAAACGCAACGTCTTCGCCTTACTGGTGTTTGCGTCGCTCTATGCGTGTGTGGAGGATCCACTGCGGTCGGAGGTCGACGCCTACATCGCCGAGTACGAGTCGACGCTGCAGCCGTTGTACTACGAGTCGGCCAAGGCCGAGTGGGCGTCCAACACGCACATAGTCGAGGGCGACACGACGAACGCCGCGCGCACGCGTCGCGCCAACGAAGCGCTGGCCGCGTTCGTCGGCAGCGTCGAGAACATCGA
>JBDHKD010000088.1:0-11829 GCA_039586575.1 Gemmatimonadota bacterium
AAGGCGATCGCCGCGGCGGTCGCGCCCACCATGTCGAGCCCGCGGGTCAGGATCATCAGCACGAGGAAGATCACACACACCTCGATCGCCGTCGCCCAGGTGATGGGACGCGTGAAGCGGCCATGGACAAGCAGGCCGCGTTGGAAAGAAAGAAGCACCGACAGCGCCGGCAACAAGACCAGTATCCGTGTCGGCGCGATGGCGAACGCCGTCAGCTCGTGCGTCAGCCCGGAGATCGTCTCGAACCAGACCCCGGCCAGCGGCGTGAAGCCGACCAGCGCCAGGCCCGCCGACGAGGCGATGCCCAGAACCAGCGCAAAGCGGCCTAGCTCCTTCACGTGCTCCCGCTGCTTGCCCAGTAGTGCTATCGCCACTTCCTGATAACTCAGCCCCAGCGCCCGGAAGATGAAGGAGAGCGAGTTCACGACCGGCATGACCGCCAGCGACTCGACCGGGTAGCGGGCGCGGCCCAACAGAAAGGTCACCATCGGGTGGACCGCCAGCGCCAGGACCGAGGTCAGGGCGAGCGGATAGTAGAACCCGGTGATCCGGCGGTAGCTGAGCGGCTCACCGGCCGCCGCCTCGGCCGGCGCCGTCGCGCGCAGCCGCCGCACCGTGCCGCGCGCCATGAGCCGGGTGGCGAGCGCCTCCAGGCAGACGCCCACCGAGAGCGCCGCCGCCCCCACGTAGGCCCCGGGCAACGTGAATTGCGTGAAGAGGATGAGCGCGCTCGCCGCCATCGACGACAGGCGAACGACCGTCCCGTAAGCCACCAAACGGGTCCGGCTGTCGCGGATCAGCAGGCCCTGGAAGAAGCGCCGGTAGCCGATCGCCGCGGGCCAGGGCAGCATCAGGAAGAGCGCCGTGTAGGTCAGTCGCGCAACTTCCAGCGGCAGGCCGATGAGGTCCTCGACGATCAGATCGAAGACCGGCGGCACCAGCACGACCAGCATCACCGCGGTGATCGCCGCGTTCAGGATGTAGGTGAAGTTGCGCAGCTTGAAGAAGCTGGCGGCGTCTTCCGCCAGCGCGGTGGCGGCGCTCATGATCATGATGATCGGCGCCTCCACCAGTACCGCGAAGGCGAACGCCACGCCCCAGGCCGCCAGGTTGAACTTCGGGTCCGGCAGGCGCGCGATCACGGCCGCCAGGAACGGCCCCTCCAACGCCATCATCAGCCAGGTCGCCGCCAGCGGCGCCCAGAAGATGAAGATCCTCTTGTGGGTCAGGCGCAGTCTCGGCCTCCTCGAACCCGGCAGGGCAGTCGCGCCGGCAGTATAGGCCGGCCGTGACCACGGCACCAGGCACGGCACTTGCCACCCTGAGCGGTGGATCGGATAATGCAAGGCGTCGGAGAGTACGCTTCTCCATCAAGAACGTAGTCATCGCCTCCTGCCATAATCGTCGAGCCGACTGTGGCAGCCGTGCTCCGGTCAGCCAGGCCGTGGCTAGAATCTCGTTACAGTCCTAACCCTCACCGGGAAGGAGATCTCACATGAGGCGGACACCCCGTTCATTGTCGGTGGTCGTCGGAGCCTTCGTGGCGCTGCTGGCGGTATCGTGCGCCGAGGAGCCAGCCGGCGTCGACAGCCTGGCCCCAGGCGACCTGACGCCCAGCCTCTCGCAGGCCGGCGTCGACGTCAGCGATCAGTACCTGGTCCTCTTCGGCGGGCGCCAGTCGAATTTCGCGAAGAAGGTCGAGAAGCTGGGGGGTGAGGTCGAGTACTCGCACCGTATCGGCTTCGCCGTGGTCAGCGGGCTCAGCGACGCCGCGGCCGCCCGGCTCGCCGGCGACGACGCGGTCAAGGAATTCTTGCGCGACGACAGCTTCGAGCTCGATCCGCTATTCGATGCGGACGCCGTGGAGTTCGTCGGTGACGTGGTGGAGAGCCCAACGGATCCAACGGACGCTTCGCGCTACCCACGGCAGTGGAATATGCGGGCTATTGACGCCGACGAGGCGTGGGCCGCTGGGAGATTCGGCTCATCGAACGTTACGCTCGCCATTTTGGACACTGGAATCGACTACACGTACCCGGACCTCGTTGGCCTTGTGGATCTCAGCCGCTCTGTTTCGTTCTCCGAGACTGATGACTTTTACGTGAATTTGTTCTTCCCCGGTAGGCATCTCATAACCGATATCTACTTCCACGGCACTCACGTGGCTTCGACGGCCGTGAGCAATTCCTATATCACCGCTGGCGTCACGACCCAGACCACCTTGATGGGCGTGAAGGTGTGTGACGTTTTCAACCGCTGTTTCTTCAGCGACGTCATCGAAGGCTTCCTCTACGCTGTGGATAACGGCGCCGACGTCATCAACATGAGCCTGGGCGGCTATTTCGCGAAGAACGAGTACCCCGGATTGGTCGGCTTCATCAACAAGGTGTTCAACTACGCCAACAGCAAAGGCGTGACGGTCGTGGTCTCCGCAGGTAACGCGGAAGCTGACCTGGATCACGACGGTAACTCCTTTAAGACGTATTGCTACGCGCCGAACACGATCTGCGTGTCGGCGACCGCGCCTGCGGCAGGCGCGGGTGTCAACGGGCCGTGGACAGATGTCGATGCCCCGGCTCCTTACACGAACTACGGGCGTTCGGCGATCAACGTCGCGGCACCCGGCGGTGAATCCATAGTTAACAGTGCTGGATGGGTCTGGGCCGCCTGCTCGCAGACGAGCCTGGTCATCCCGATCTGCCAGACGGGGATCTACATTGTAGGTGCCAGCGGCACTTCGATGGCAGCACCTCACGTCTCAGGGTTGGCGTCCCTGTTGGTTGAGGACGTCGGCCGGCGACCCGGTCGTATCAAGACCCTTATCCAACAGACGGCCGATGACCTCGGCCAGCGCGGCACCGATCCGTTCTACGGCAAGGGGCGGATCAACGTAGGGGCGGCTGTCAACTAGCCAGTACACGAGGCGCCGTCCGCCGGCCTTGAAGAGCAAAGGGGACATCCGACTCGGATGTCCCCTTTCGTTTATCGGTCTGCTTGCGCTTGTGGCTATCGTCTACATCCGCTCGCGCGTCCAGATGAGGATCGCGCCGCAACCCTCCGAGCGGAACGCCGAAGGCCGGTCAAACGACCGGTTATAGACTTCGATGGCCTCGATCAGGTTGGGCAGCCAGTCGTTGAGTCGCGCGGCATGCGATGGGCTGCCATCGATGTACAGGTCGGGCTCGCAGACCGAGAGACCGTGACCCATCACGACCCGCACGTTGCCCTCCCAGGTCCATTCGACGCTGACGTTAGGGATATGGCGAAGCAGGTCGCTGATGAATACGGGCGCGCTCCGCTCTATCGTCTCTCGATCGATGAAGTATCCGCGCTCCCGCGTGCGCCTGACCTCGAACTCCTGCAACTTCACCATCCGGTGCGCCTGTATCTCGACGACCAGCTCTTCGAGCTCGAACGGCGGCGCCGAGATTGCGAAATCGACTCGTGTGGTGCCGGCTGGTAGATAGACCGGGTATTCCGCCGACGTGAGGCCCAGGTATCTGACCTCCACCACGTACTCGCCGGGACGCAGGCCGTCGAGAACGAACCAACCCTCCTCGTTGGTCAGCGTGCGACGTTCGATGCTGACGATGACGATCTCGGCAGCAACCGCCGGCAGGCCAGCTAGCTGGTCCACAACGAGCCCGACCATCCGGGCGTCGGTTTCCAACTCCTGGGCAGGAATCGGGGCGGGCGTGGCAAGCAGACACGCAAGGATCCCGGGTCCGAGCAGCGTTAGGCGCGCGCGGACGCTCGGCGAAGCTTCGCTGCTGAAGGGAGTCATACTACAGTCCTCACTTCAAGCCCCTGCCTGATGTCTGCCGTTGCACGACGAGGTCTTCGGGAGACCAATTCAAATATCGCGCCGGCCGTGTCCGAAAGCAATTCGGCTGCCGTCCACACCTCACTACGTGGTCAGCACCACGAATGTGTCCTTGCCGGCGCTGGAGACGCGGCTCATACTACTGCTGAGCCCCACGCAAAAGGTGTCCGTGCCAGGGCGTGCGACCTCGCCTCCTGCATCAACAGACACCCCGTCGCTGGACGAGTTCCAGGGCCGGGGCATGCCGGGCGCAGGGCGGTGTCGCCGATCGCCCGCTCGCCACCGGGAGGATGTATCATGCGTTACACCTTGTTGATCGTACTGATCGCGTTCGCGGCCGCCTGCGCCGGGACCACGAGCGGCGGTGGTCAGAGCGGAGGCCGGAGTGATCTGATCACGGCCGAGGAGATCGCCGGCTCGGGAGCCCGCAACGCCTACGAGGCGGTCGAGCAGTTGCGGCCGCAGTGGCTGCGCTCGCGCGGGGCGGTGTCGACCCAGGACGCGGTGCCGCAGCTGCCACAGGCTTATCTCGACAACTTCCAGCTGGCCGACCTGGAGCGTCTGCGGACGATCGGCGCTCCCGAGATCAGAGAGATTCGCTTCATCGATGGCCGGTCGGCGGTGAACCGCTACGGAGCGGATCATGGGGGCGGTGTGATCCAGGTGATCGCGAAGGGCTAGGGCAGGAGTCTGAACGAGGAGGAACGCGAGTGGCCTATACGTATGACGAGCTCCGCAAGACGACGGTCGCGCAGCTGAGAGAGATCGCCAAGGGGTTGGACCATGAGGCGCTGCGTGGCTACTCGACGATGCACAAGGCCGAGCTAGTGCACGCCCTCTGCCAGGCGCTCAGCCTCGACGAGCACGCGCATCACGAGGTCGTCGGCATCGACAAGTCCAAGGTCAAAGCGACGATTCGCGAGCTGAAGAAGCAGAGGGATGCGGCGTTGGAGGCCCGCGACTTTGCGCAGCTCAAGGTCCTTCGCAAGCGGATCAAGCGTCTGAAACGACAGATCCACAAAGCCACCGTCTAAGCAGCCAGCGTCTGGCCCGGCCTGATGACGACGCGAGCGGTTCGCGGTCTACTCCTGCTGCCGCCGCTCCGCCTCCTGGGTCGTCTTGACCGTGATCGTCTCGAGCCCGTGCGCCTTGGGGCCGGTTTCCGCGCGGCGTAGCAGCACCGCGAAGAGGAAGGCCAGGAAGCCGAGGATCGAGAAGATCCACATGCCGGCCACGTAACCCTCGGGGTTGGCGGCGCTCGCCTCGAACGTGTCGTTCGCCCGCCCGATAATCCAGTTCATCGCCGCCACACCGAGTTGCTGCACCAGCGTCATCAGGGCATACGCCGTGCCGAGCCGCCGCTCGGGCACGATGTACGCCACCGACGGCCACATCACGGCGGGGATCAGCGAGAAGGCGACACCCATCATCGCGACCGGAATGCCTAGCGGCGTGAGCTTGTAGGCCATCATCAGGTAGACCGGCATGAGCAAGAACGAGCCCACAGCCATGAAGAGGGCGCGCCTGCCGAACCGGTCGACCAAGAGCCCGAACAGCGGCGTGGCGAACATCGCCGTGAGTGGCAGGATGCTGTTCATGGCGCCCGCGGCCTCGCGAGTCAGGTCGTGCCCCTCGATGAAGAACTTGATGGCGAAGCTGCGGAACGGGAAGATCGCCGAGTAGAACGTCACGCACAGGGCGACCACCAGCCAGAACGAGCGATCGAAGCGGAACATCTCGGACCACACGAGCCTGTCGGTCTCGCCCGCTTCACCCAGCCGGTAGCGACGCCTGGCGCCCACCTCGAGTCCGCCGTAGGCGAGGGCGGCGATCAGGCAGAGCAGGCCGAGCACGGCGGCGACGACGAGCGGGCCTCTCCAGCCGGTGTAGGCGAAGCCGGCCCAGGTCGGTGAATTGTCGGCCGCCACCGAGCCCAGCCGGGCAATGGTCAGGTTGAGCCCGAACGCGAAGCTCAACTCCTTCCCCTTGAACCATTTCGCCAGCGCGGTGGTGATGGCCACGATGAGCGGCTCGGAGCCGAAGCCGAGGAGGAACCGGGCCACCAACATGATCGTGAGGTCTGACGAGACCGCGTTGACGATCGCCGCGACGGTGCACACGGCTCCGAAGAAGACAGTCGACACGGCCGTGCCGAAGCGATCGATGACCACGCCGCCGACCAGCAGCACGAGTACGGCCGCGATGCTGTAGACGGAATAGAGCTGTCCGATGTTCTCGTCGCTGAACCCCAGGTCGGCCTTCAAGATGTCGGCGATCGGCGCGATGGAGTCGTAGACGTAGTAGTTCCCGAACATCGCGAGGCTGATGACGACCAGCACGGCCCAGCGGTAGACCACTGGCGGCGGCGCCAGGGTAGTGCCCTGTGTGTCGTTCATCATCTGGAACCTCTGCTGGCGTGAGAAGGGATGTCAGTGGGGCCCCGTCCCGCACCCCGCGGACGTTGGCTGGGAAGATGCGAAGCCGACGCTGGGAGGGCAATCGCCCCGGGTGACGCCGGCTCGATCAGTCGGTGGCCCGCAGCAGGGCGCCCTTCAGGTAACCGCTCTCCGGTATGCTGAGGATCTCGGGGTGGTCGAGTGGTTGGCCCAACAAGCGCTCCACGGCCACACGGCGGCCGCAATCGCGGGCGGCGTCGGCCAGCATCGCCATGAAGCGCTCGCGCCCCACATGGTAGCTGCACGAGAAGGTGAGCAAGTGTCCGCCGGGTTGCAGTAGCGTGAGCGCCCGCAGATTGAGCTCCTTGTACCCGGCCAGCGCGCTCTCGACTCGCTCCTTCGTCCGGGCGAAGGCGGGCGGATCGAGGACGATCGCATCGAAGCGCGCCGCCTCGCGCTCCAGCTCGCGCAGGTAGTCGAAGGCGTTCGCTTCGATCCACTCGATGTTGGTCAGCTCGTTGAGCTCGGCGTTCTGCCGTCCGCGGTCGAGCGCCTCCGCCGACTGGTCTACCGCCAGAACCCGATCGGCTCCGCCCGCCATATGCAGCGCGAATGACCCGTGATAAGTGAAGACGTCCAAGGCTTGCCCTCTGGCCAGGGAGCCCGCCAGCGCCCGGTTCTCTCGCTGGTCCAGAAAGGCGCCGGTCTTCTGACCGGTGTGCAGCGCGGCGCGATAGCGGACACCGTGTTCCTCCACCTCGACCACGTCCGGCACGCTGCCCAGCACGACCTCGACCGTTTGTGGCAGTCCCTCATGCCGGCGAACCGGCGCATCGTTCCTCAGGATGATGCCTTCAGGCCGCAGCACGTCGCTCAGCGCGGCCAGGATGTCGGGACGGCAGGACTCGAGTCCTGCCGATAGGAGTTGGGCGGCCAGGTAAGGCCCGTAACGGTCGACGACCAGCGAAGGCACACCGTCGGCCTCGGCGTGGGTCACCCGGTAGGCTGTAGCGGCGATGCCGGCCCGGCGGTTGTGGGCCGCGGCGAGGCGAGCGGTCCACCAGGCCCGGTCGATGGTCTCGCGCTCGCGAGTCAGCATCCGCACCCGGATCTCGGAGTGCGGCGAGTAGAGCGCCGAGCCGAGACAGCGCTCGCGCGGGTCGAGCACCTCGACTACCCCCGGCTCGCGCGGCTCCGGCTCGCGCTCGACGTCGCTCTGGTAGATCCACGGGTGGCCCGCCGCCCAGCGGCGCGCCCCCCGCCTCGTCACGACGACGCGCTTCATGGCTCGCTACCGAGCGGGTCGCCTACCTCTCCCGCAGGGGCACGGAGAACCGTGTCCGGTCCCAGGTGAGCTGCAGCCGGCCACCGTCTGCCGTGGGCACGATGGAGATCGTGAAGCGCTCGACCGGCTGGGCCAGACTGTCGCTCGTCATGTTCACCCGTGCCAGATCCATGGCTCGGTTATAGACCGTCCCCCACTGGCCGGTTTGCCGGTTGATGATGAGCTGTGCCGAATCGGGCGTGTACAGGCTGTAGAGCGTGTACTCGCCGGCGGGCACCAGCGCGCCACCGATGCGCACGTCGCGGTCGGTGCTGAACGCGGTCGCCGCGTTCGCCCCGGTCCGCCAGATCTCGTCGTAGGGGACGAGGGCGCCCCAGATCTCACGCCCGCGCTTGGCCGGGCGGCTGTAGACGACCCGCAGGTTCGTCTCGCCGACCCGGGTCTCGACCGTCACCTGCGGTGAGGCCACGCCAAGTCCGGCGCCGCGTGCATCGCGGCCGGCGAAATCGGCGGCGAGCGCTCCCAAGTCGACATCAGCGATCCGCTCGCCGACCATCTTGAGCGTCGTGCGCTCTCCCGTGCGGCCCAGCACACGACCGTCGGGGCCCACCTGGGCCAGCAGTGGACTGCCGAAGAAGTCGATGCTCACGCTGTCCGGTGCGACACGGATGACGGCGTTGGGGAGGATCCGGCCGCGGCTGACTGACAAGAAGCTGACTGGAAAGCTGTCGGCCTCGCTGGCCGCTGCCTGCCGGGCCGCTTGCTCGAATACGGCGAAGGCCATCGGTGTCTTGCCGATCAGCGGGATGACGCCGGGCGGGACCGCCATGCGGGTCGTGCCCGGGTCGCCGCCGCCCCGGCGCTCGACCGTCGCGCTGTCGCCTTCGATAGTGACGGTGAACCCGAAAGCCGGCTCGCCACCGGGGTTCTCGGGCGGGGTGCGCCACTCGACATCCAGGCGCGCGATCGTCCCATCCGGGTTGAGGGTTGCCCGGTAGTGGGCCACCCGGGTCACGGGGGATCGGATCCCCACCTCGCCCTCGAACGAAGAGTCGGTGCGCGTGTAGGCCTCCACCGACATGGTGTCGACGCCGAGCCGCTCGATGTACGCATGATACGCCGTCGTCTCGACCGCCTGCCGCGCGCAGCCGGCCGCCGTCAGGGCGGCCAGGCTTGCCAGAATCGCGCCGATGAGATACTCCTGCGCTCGCCGCCATAAGGTTCGGTGCATGCTATCCTCCGGGTCGGTCATGAGAAGCTGTGGATCGCCCGTACATGATGGCCCTTCGGCGGCAGAGGGCAAGCCGGTCGGTCGGACGGTCGCAGGTGGTGTTATCGTCGGGCTGTGATAGGAGTGCGGTCATGGAGAACGCGGTCGGACTGTACGTGCGCTTTTCTTACGGGGGACGCGTCGGCTACGGGAGGTTGATCGCCGAGGAGATCCACGAGCTGCAAGGTGATCTCTTCGCTTCGACCCAAGAGACGGGCACAGTGATCCCGCTGGCGGCGGCGCGGCTTCTGGCCCCCTGCGAGCCGTCGAAGGTCCTGGCGGTGGGACTCAACTACCGCAGCCACCTGAAAGGGCGGCCCGAGCCGGAATATCCCGGTCTCTTCGCCAAGTTTCCCTCTTCGGTGATTGGACCGGACGACGCGATAGTAGTCCCTCCCGACGCGCAGAGCGTCCACTACGAGGGCGAGCTGGTCGTGGTCATCGGGAAGACGGCGAAGAACGTCTCGGCGACCGCCGCAGCACACCACATCTTCGGGGTCACGGCGGGGAACGACATCAGCGAGCGCAATTGGCAGCGCTCCGATCTCCAGTGGGTTCGTGCCAAGGGGTGCGACACCTTCGCGCCGCTGGGGCCGGCGATCGCCACGGGATTGGACTATGGCGATTTGGCGCTCCAGACACGCCTGAACGGTGAGCTACGGCAGTCGGAGCGCACGCGCGATCTGATCTTCGACGTCGCGACGATCGTCAGTTTCGCCAGCCGCTACGTCACCCTGCTGCCCGGTGACCTCATCTTCACCGGCACGCCCGGCTCCACCGACGCCATGAAGCCCGGCGACGTCGTCGAGATCGAGCTCGAGGGGGTGGGGACGCTGCGGAACCCAGTGGCCGGCGGATGAGTTCTAACCCCGAAGCCCGTGGCCCGTAAACGCAGCCGGGAGGCCATCCTGTCAGCTCGCAGACTCTACCTCGTCGCGCTCGCCCTTGCCCTCGGGCTCGCCGGCTGCGCGCCCACCTACACGACGACCGCGATCTACGGCAATGGTAGCGCCCGGGCCGAGATCGACCTCATGTCGCTGGTCGATACGGCCGGTATGAACTCGAAAGCCGACACCGCCGGCGTCTCGCGAATCGTGCTCTACCACCACCCCGCTCTCGAGCGGGAAGCGGAGGCCGCCTTCGCCCACGTCATCTCGATGCGCAACACGGCCTACGAGCTCTTACGTAGCAGCCGCATACCCGACATGGAGTTCTACCTGCTCCACGTACCGAAACGGGCGAAGCTGGTCTACGAACATAAGTATCGCGAGCCGCGGGACGGCGAGGCCCGCACGTTCGGAACCGCTCGCTTCCCGTTACCCTTCCAGGATGCTCCGTCGCCCGGGACCGATTTCTACTACCAGCCCGCGACCTTCGTCCTCACCCACGAGATGGTCGAGCTGGCTCTCGTTAACGAGCTCGGGGACATCAATCACAAGGAAGGGTGTCGCTGGTTCTTCGAGGGCACGGCCAACTACGTCGCCCAGGCGTGGCAGAGCCGCCAGGACGTGCCGCGAACCGAGCGCGACGTGTACGCCGGCAAAGTGTGGCTCTGGCTGCTGGGAGACGACATCCTGCTTTGGGGGGAAGACATCCCGGCTGAAGGCGTCGGTTATTACTTCGCCTCCACTCAGGCGGTCACCAACCTCTTCGGGCAGCTCGAGCGCGGTGGCATCGACGAGCCGCTCCACCACATCCTCGAGGCCGCCAGCCCGCGTCGACCCCTGCCCGACGTGATCAGCGGGCTCAGCGGCCCCGCCTTCAACAACCTGTTCAGCGTGACCGATGACGAGATCGATGCCATCAAGCTGGCTCTCCTCTCAGACCTCCGTGCATCCGACCCCGGCGCGCGCGACGATGCAATCGCGCTCTTGCAGCTGATGTCGGATCGGCTCAGCCAGAAAGAAAAAGACCGCGTCGACGCCGCGGTCGCTTCAGTAGAGATAAGTCGCTAGGGACAGCAGTCCGTTGAGATGCCGTCCTGCGGTGGGGCGGCTCGCGCGGCGTCGCGGTATGCGGCCCAAACGCGCGCCCAGCTCTCTGCGAACAGGAAGATGATCAGCAGCCAGAACACCCAGCTAAGCTCGGACACTCCTCGATCTCCAGCGGTTAATGATTTGGTCTTGAACTGCCCACAATATTCTCTACGGATTGCAGCCGGGCCGAGTTTCGCAGCCGCTTCGAACCGGCCTCACTTAGTTAGATGCGACAAAGGGAAAGAACGTTTACCGGAGCGCCCGGGGTAAGTCAAACCACATCGCACCTCGGGATACTACGGCCTCCGGTCGGGCCTATTACGACAGGTCCCTTTCGCCGCCGCCGTCGCCCCTGGCATCTTATGCGGGCACCAGAACCAGGGGAGCGCCATGCGTCTATCGAGCATGATCACGGCGGTCGACGCCCACGCCTGTGGTGAGCCGGGCCGGGTGATCGTCGGCGGGGTACCGGACGTCCCGGGTTCCACGATGTTCGAGAAGAGGGTCTACCTCGAGGAGCATGGGGACGAGCTACGCCGGCGGATGTTGCGCGAGCCGCGCGGCTACCCGGCGCTCTGCTGCAACGTCGTCCTGCCTCCCACGCATCCGGACGCCGATGCCGGTTTTGTCATCATGGAGCAGACCGAGTACCCGCCCATGTCGGGCAGCAACACGATCTGTGTGGCGACGGTGCTGATCGAGACGGGGATGGTCGCGGCGCGCGAGCCGGTGACCGAGCTGGTGCTGGAGGCGCCGGCTGGCCTCATACCGATCCGCGCCGAGGTGGCGAGTGGCAAGGTCACGAAGGTGACGTTCGAGAACGTGCCGGCGTTCGCCGTCCACCTGGATGCCGAGATCGAGGTTCCGAAGCTGGGGCCGGTCGTGGTCGATGTCGCGTACGGTGGGATGTTTTACGTCATCGCCGACGCCGAACGCTTCGGCCTGCGGTTGCTGCCCGGGGAAGGTCGCGCGATCGCCCGCATCGGATCGATGCTGCGGCAGGCGGCGCGCGAGCAACTGCCGGCCGTGCACCCCGACAACCCGGCCATCTCGGGCGTGTCGATCGCCCAGCTCTCAGG
>JBDHKD010000166.1:0-2576 GCA_039586575.1 Gemmatimonadota bacterium
ATCTACTATCGAGCGAAGCAGGGCTGGCCCCTCGAGCGCGTGGTGTCGCCGAAACGCCAGTACAACAACGCAGAATCGAACAAGAAAGCGGTCGCCGCCGCGGCAGCGAAGAAACACGCCCAGACCCACTGTAAGCGGGGGCATCCACTGTCCGGTGATAACGTGTATGAGTATCGCGGCATGCGGCATTGCCGAGCGTGCAAGCGCGCGTATGACAAGTACCTCTACTACAAGAAGCAGCGTCCGCTCGAGGAGTTCCTCTGATGTTGCTCGGTTTCACTTTCGCTGAGTGCCTCACCGCGTTTGTCGTCTGCCTGATCATCTTTATGGCATTAAATCGCGGTTGAGTTCATCTTCAAGCTGCCCGGTCTGGCCGGCTCTCTGTAGTGTCTGACTAAGCACTGGGAGCCGGCCAGCGTCGCCGCCAATAACGCCCCGCTTGCGTAGAGCCTCGAGGGCGAGGGCCAGCCGGGCTTTTGGTTTCGGCGCGTCGAGAACCGAGAGCCCCAGACCGACGAGTGCGCCAGGCCAACCACCGGCGGCGGCGCCGCCCCCGATCTTCGCAGTTGAACCGAGCCCGATCACGTCGCGATTCTCGACGCGCCCTGCTGCGCGCTCGAGCGGATCACGCAGATCACGCAGCCGCGCCTCACGCTGATTGATCTCCGCAATGCCTGGCACGCGCTGCTCGAGCTCCTTGCGTGCTTCGGACGCCATGCTGCGGCGGGCCTGCTCCCCGCCAGGGGTCGCCTTCTGCTGCTTCCGGTTAAAGTCGATCCGCTTGTAGGCATCGACCTTGAAGTCCTGGAGCTCGCGCGGCGTGAACGAGTCGCGCCCGATGCGCTGCATGTGGTCCTGGAAGGCCTCGATCACGGTGTTGATGTCGGCCAGGTCCTGCGCCGCGTCTACGCGCGGGCCACCGACTTCGCGCTTGAGATCGTTGATGCCCCGCAGCACCACGTTGGCCGGGATCATCTGCCCGGTCGCGTCCGCAGCCTCGATAATGCGCCCGATCTGCGCATCGAGCCCAGTGATCGTATCGGTCAGCTTCTCCGCGCCTGCGTAGGTGGGCATGATGCCCTCCTCGAGCGCGGTGTCGATCATCTGCGCTTTCTGCTGCCGTGGGATGGTGGTGCCGGGCTTAAACGCGCTGCCATAAAGACTGCGCGGAAGCGCAGTCGGCGTAGCCGTGGCCGCGGTGCGGGTGGCGAGCGACGCGGGATCAACCACCGATGCGGCGGCACCTGACCAGCGCCCCGCCTTACCCGGGAGGGCGGAGCCCAAGGTCAGCGGGAGTGCAACGTCAGACGCAACGCCGAAGGGGTCCGACTCGAGGGTGCGCTTTGCCCGCTCGACCGACCCGTAACGGTTTTTCAGCGCTTCCCACGCCGCGTCCGCGTAGCGTTCGTTCTCCTGCTCCCCTGGGATAAGTTTTTGCACCGCGCCGGAGCCGAGACCCCATAGCCCCTTCGCGGTATCTACGGGGTGCGCAAGCGTGCGGCCGATGTCTTCCATGACGCCGAAAAAGCTGCCTGGCGCACTTTTGGCGACCTTGGCCCAGTCGAGCGGGATCTCCTCGTCCTTGAAGGGGTCACCCTCAACCGGAGTTTGGGCAAACGGATCGCCGTCAACTGGGGTCAGCTTCATGGCTCTACCTTGTAATATTTCCCGTCACGTTCAACGTACCAATTTCCGTCAGGCGCCTGCCGAGCACCGGCCACCGGGGCCGTGTTCTGCGGAGCTCGCGCGCTTTGCTGCCCGGAGCTCAGCGCGCGATTCATCCGATCAACTGCCGCCGAGAGCCTGGCGTCGTCTTCTGGCGACCACGTCCGCCCCGCCGCTCTAGCCTGAGTGCGCACCATGTCCATGAAGGCGCGTGTTTTAGCCGGCAAGTTCCTCGGGTCATCACCTGGCTGCGGGAAGTACCGCTGCAGATACGAGTCAAGCTGAGCGGGGGTGTACGCCGCGCCGGTCACCGAGGTCAGTATTGAATCAACCGCCGACCGAGCCGCCTGAGTGTAGAGCTGCCGATCGGGGCCGCTCTCTAAGCCGGCGATCGCGTTGGTCCACATCTCCGGCATGTTCATCAGACGCGCCGCGCCCTCGAACAGCCCCGGCGA
This sequence comes from Gemmatimonadota bacterium, assembly GCA_039586575.1. Taxonomy (GTDB): domain Bacteria; phylum Gemmatimonadota; class Gemmatimonadetes; order Palauibacterales; family KS3-K002. The sequence continues at coordinate 2,121 of JBDHKD010000166.1, forward strand.
GGTAGCCGACGGATCGCGCTCCAGGACCGCGGCGGTGTCCTCGAGCGACGCCAGGGACGTGCCGGCCAGCGCGCCGCTTTTCCGCTCGCCCTCGGTCGCTTTGATGTTCATCCGCGGATCGTACCCGCCGGCACCGACGCCGCCCACGGTCCCACCCTCCGGGCGCGTCAGCATACGCACCCGGGTGGGGTCTTTCTTGTTCACCGCGTAAATGCCGCCGGTTGCCTGATCGTTGATGATCTTCCAGTCGTCAGTGCCGCCAATGCCGCTCAACGCCTCCGCGACCTTCGCCTGGGTCAGGGCCCGTGCCAGCGGGCGGTCGGGGCTCTGGAGCTCACCTAGCTGGTCGCTGGCTTGCTGGAACATGGCCTGCCCCATCTTCTGCGTGCCGGGCACATCCATAACACCGCCCATCGCGCCGATCATCTGCTGCTTTCGCAGCGCGTCGATACGCGC
>JBDHKD010000167.1:0-2564 GCA_039586575.1 Gemmatimonadota bacterium
AGCGCGTTGCCATCGGGCGCGCCATCGTCAGCGACCCCACGCTGATACTCGCCGACGAGCCGACCGGCGATCTGGATGCGCAGTCGGCGGACGAGATTCTCACGCTGATGCAGCGGCTGAACGACGAGTACACAAAGACGATCCTACTCGTGACGCACGATCAGCGAGCCGCCGAGCGCGGGCATGCGGTCATGCACCTCGACAAGGGGGTGCTGACGCGATGAAGTACGCGCGACTCGTCGGGGTGAACCTCATGCGCAACAAGCGGCGCACGATCCTGACCATGCTGAGCGTGGCGGCGGCGCTCTTTCTGTTCGTGGCGCTGCGGTCGGTCAACACGACTCTGGATGACGCGCGGGAGGTGGGTAGCGAGTCGCGCATGGTGACGCGCAACGCCATCTCCATCGTCTTCCAACTGCCGGAAGCTTACTACGCGTGGCTCTCGAACGTGCCCGGCGTGCGGCGCGTTTCGTGGGGCAATTGGTTCCACGGAATCTATCGCGGTGATCCGCGGGACTTCTTCCCCAGCTTCGCGGTCGACGTGGACAGCTATTTCGACATCTACCCGGAGGTGGTAGTCCCCGAGGAGCAGAAGCAGGCGTTCATGCGAGAGCGTACGGCGGCGATGGTCGGCACCAACCTTATGGAGCGCTACGGCTGGCGGCTCGGTCAGACGATCAACCTGACCAGCATGATCTACAGCCCCGACAATGCGTGGCCGTTCACGATCCGTGCGGTGTACACGCCGCTCCCCGGTTGGAGCGACGACGTCTTCTACTTTCACTACGACTACCTCTACGAGATGTCGGAGTGGGCGCAGCCCGGCTGGTACATATTGCAGCTCGAGGATCCGTCGCTCGCAGCGACGGTGGCCGAGACCGTCGACGCTCACTACGAGAACTCGCGGTTCGCCACCCGCACCGAGACCGAGCGCGCTTTCCAGACCGGTATGGTCTCGATGTACGGGAACGTCGGGCTCTTGCTGAACGTGGTCGGCCTCGCCGTGTTCTTCGCCATCCTGCTGGTCGCCGCCAACACGATGGTCATGGCGGCGCGCGAGCGGGCCAGCGAAGTCGCCGTGCTCAAGACGCTAGGTTTCAGCGACCGTCTGTTGTTCGGTCTGGTGCTGGCCGAGGCCGCGACGATCACGCTGGTCGGAGGACTGCTGGGCGTGTTCGGCGCAAAGCTGTTGTTCGAGGGGACGGGGTTCCAGGGACTGGGCTTTCTCCCCGGTTTCGAGGTCAAGCTGAGTACCGCGGCGCTGGGGATGGCGATCGCCCTCTTGCTGGGACTGATCAGCGGGCTCATGCCGGCCTGGCAGGCGGCGCGGCTCCCGGTGGCGCATACGCTGCGGCGCGTCGCGTGAGGTCGCGATGAAGATCCCACTCATCTACAACATCCGCAGCGTCAGGCAGCGGCCCGTCTCCACGCTGACCACCGCTTTCGGGATGGCGCTGGTCGTTCTCGTCTTCATCGCCATGATGGCGCTTTCGCGCGGGTTCCGCGCTGCCGTCGTCGAGACGGGCTCGCGCGACAACGTGATGGTGGTACGCAGCGGCGCCGACAACGAGTTGATGAGCGGGCTCAGCCGCGCAACGAGCCAAACCGTTACCAGCCTCCCCTTCGTGGCTAGGGGTGCGAACGGCCGGCCGCTGGCGAGCCCCGAGGTCTACGTGCTGGTCAGCCTCGACCGGCTGGACGGCGGCGACGCGTTGGTCGTCGCCCGCGGTGTAGGCAGGGAGGCGTTCGATGTTCGCAAGAACGTCGAGATCATCGCCGGCCGCATGATTGCACCCGGGGCCTCGGAGGTCCTGGTGGGCAAGAGCATCGTCGGCCGCTTCGCGGATACCGAGATCGGCGAGAAGCTGACCTTCGCCAACCGCGACTGGACCGTCGTGGGCCACTTCGCCGCCGGCGGGTCGGCCTTCGAGTCGGAGATCTGGGGCGAGAACGAACAGTTCATGCCCGCCTTCCGTGGCGAAGTCTTCCAGTCGATCACCTTCCGGATGGACGACCCGTCGGCCTTCGAGGCCATCAGGCGTGCGCTCGAGGATGACCCGCGCCTGCCGGTGAGCGCCTACCGCGAGTTCGACTTCTACGCCAACCAGTCGGTGCTGCTGACGCGGGTCCTGACCTTCGCGGCGATCTTCATCGCCGGGATCATGGCGGTCGGCGCGGTGTTCGGCGCCGTGAACACGATGTACGCGGCGGTCGGCGCCCGGGCGCCGGAGATCGCCGTGCTGCTCACTCTGGGTTTCCGGCCGCTGAGCGTCCTGTCGTCGTTCCTGGTCGAGGCGCTGGTCATCGCGTTCATCGGCGGGGTCCTGGGCTGTCTCTTCTCGCTGCCGCTCAACGGCATCATGACCAGCACGACCAACTGGGCGTCGATGAGCGAGATCGCCTTCGCCTTCCGCGTCACGCCCGACCTGCTGCTGCGCGGAGTGGTCTTTGCCCTCGTGATGGGTCTGATCGGTGGGTTCTTCCCGGCGCGCCGGGCGGCGCGCCAGCCCGTGGTGCAGGCGGCGCGTCAAGTCTAGGGTTAGGGGGTGCTGAGGGTCGTCTCG
>JBDHKD010000168.1:0-2544 GCA_039586575.1 Gemmatimonadota bacterium
GTTCGTCCTCGCGGCCTGGCTCGCGGCGTGTTCTACGTGGAAGGTCACGAGTCAGCCCTCAGAGCAGCTCCTCCAGCAGGAGAAACCACCCACCCACGTACGTGTGAAACGCTCCGACAGGAGCAGCACGGAGCTTTACAACCCCTGGATCGCTCACGACACCCTCTTCGGCTACGCGGCTGAGCTTGTGCCGGGCGCGGGCCTCAGCAGGCCGCCGAAGATCGCGATCCCCGTGGACGACGTGAGGACCGTCGAGCTCAGAAAGACCGATGTGGCTGGGACTATCATGTTCTTGGCAGCCGTGGCCGGGGTGGCCGCGATCGTCGCCGGCGCCCTCGCGGAAGAGGAAGAGCCGCCGCCGCCGGATCCGGTTTCCTGCCCACTCGTCTACAGCTTCGACGGCCGGGACTGGCGGCTCGACTCGGGCACGTTCGCCGGCGCGATCCTGCCGGGGCTGGCGCGGACGGACACTGACAACCTCGAGTTCGCCCGGACGGTGCAGGGACGGCTGAGGCTGAAGCTCGCCAACGAGCTGGCCGAGACCGACTACGTCGACGCCATATCAGTGCTGGCCGTCGACCACGCCCCGGGTCTACGGGTCGCACCCGACCACTCCGGTCGCCTGCACAGCTACGCCACACTCATCGGGCCGGCGAGCGCCCGCGACTATCGCGGCCGGGATGCGCTTCCGCGCGTTGTGGCGGCCGACGGCTGGAACTGGGAATCCGCGCCGGCGTTGCGCGACACGAGCCGCGCCGCTGACCTGGTGGACGGGCTCGAGCTCGTCTTTCCGCGGCCCGTAGGAGCGGGTACCGCCAAGTTGCTGGTCGATGGGAGCGACACGCCCTGGGCCCCCTACCTGATGAAGACGTACATGGCCCTGCACGGGCAGCAGCTGAGCGCCTGGCACGATTCGATGCGCGCCGACCCTGTGCGGACCCAGCGCCTCGGCGCCAAGATGGCCATGGAGTCATTTCTGCGCGTCGGGGTGTGGACGGGAGATGACTGGCTGCCGCAAGGATTCATCTGGGGCGTGGGTCCGGAGTCCCCCAAGCGGCAGGTCCTGGCGCTCGACCTCTCCCAGGTGGAGGGCGACAGCGTCAGGGTTCGCCTAGAGTCGATACCCTCCCTCTGGCTCATCGACCAGGTTGCTATCGACTTCTCCGGCGACCCACCGTTCGAGGTCCGCGAACTGTACGCCGAGGCGGCCATCGACACCTTCGGCCACGACGTGCGCGCGCCGTTGAGCGCGATCGACGGCGAGCACTACGTACTCGAACCGGGCGACTTTGCCGAGCTCGTGTTCCGTGTGCCACCCGCGCAGGAAGGCACGGCTCGCAGCTACCTGGTGCGAACCACAGGCTGGTATCGCGTCCACGCCCCGGAGATCGGCGAGCCGGACGTCGCGATGCTGGCGTCGCTCGAGGGCCAGCCCGGCTCGATCGCGCGCTTCTCCGTGACCATGATGAACGAGGGCCTCAGAGCGTTGGCTCGGCACGCGCCGCGATGATGATGCCGAGGGGCACCGCACGCCGGTGCCCCTCGATCAATACTCAGAAGCGCGGCTCTTCCAGCCAGCGCGCCAACCAGTCCAGTACCGTCTCGTGCCACTGGACGCTGTTAGCGGGGCTCAGTACCCAGTGATTCTCGTCCGGGAAGTAGAGGAACCGACTGGGGACACCCTTCCGCTGCAACGCCGTAAACGCGCCGACCCCCTGCTCGAGCGGCACGCGGTAGTCGAGCGCGCCGTGGATCACGAGCATCGGCGTCTGCCAGTTCTCGACGAAACGCGCCGGATTGTGCCTCTCGTGGCCCTCGGGGTTCGCCCAGTAGGTGCCGCCGTGCTCCCACTCGGGGAACCACAGCTCTTCCGTCGCATAGTACATCATCCGCTGATCGAAGACGCCGTCGTGGTTCACCAGGCAGCGGAAGCCGTCGTTCCAGTTACCGGCGATCCAGTTGATCATGTAGCCGCCGTAGGAAGCGCCGAGCGCACATGCCCGGTTCCCATCGAGCCAGTCGTACCGCTCGAGCGCCGCGGCCATTCCCTTCTGCAGATCCTCCAGTGGCTTGCCACCCCAGTCGCCTCTGATCGCGTCGGTGAACGCCTGACCGTAGCCGGTGGAACCATGGAAGTCGACCAAGATCGCCGCGTAGCCGGCCCCGGCATAGATCTGTGGATTCCAGCGATAGTGGAAGTCGTTATCGGATGAACCCTGCGGTCCGCCATGGATCACAAAGGCGATAGGGTACTTTCTGCTGGGGTCGAAGCCGGTCGGCTTCACCAGCCAGGCGTAAACCGTTTCGTCGTTCCAGCCGCTGAACGAGAACTGCTCGGGCTCGCCGAACTCGATGCGCGCCAGGCGCTCGTAGTTGAACCGCGTGATCGCCCGCATATCAGAGCCATCACGGCTCGCCGAGTACAGCTCTACCGGCGAGCGGAGATGGTCCATGCCGAAGACGATTCGGCCATCGGCGTACGACGGCGAGCGAACGTGCCCCTCGCGAACTAGCACGCGGGCGTCACCGGTTCGCACATCGATA
>JBDHKD010000089.1:0-12633 GCA_039586575.1 Gemmatimonadota bacterium
CTGGCATTCCGTGGCCGCCGGAGCTGATATGAGTCGTCTGCAGCGGCTGCTGGAGGAACTGAAGCGGCGGCGTGTCTTCCGCGTGGCCGTCGTGTACGCGGCCGTCGCCTTCGTCATCTGGCAGGTCGCCGAGATCGCCGTCCCCGGCCTGAACCTCCCCAACGTGGTCCTGACGGCCGTCATCCTGCTAACAGTTCTCGGGTTTCCCATCGCCATCGCGCTCGCCTGGGCGTTCGACATCACGCCGGAGGGTGTGAAGCGCACAGAGGCGGAGAGCGCGGCGGTCGAGCGGCCGGCGGTACCGACCGTAGAAGGCGCGGCGGAGCGCAAATCGATCGTCGTGCTGCCGTTCGACAACATGAGCCCTGATCCTGCAGATGCGTACCTGAGCGACGGGCTCACCGAGGAGATCATCACCGGCCTCTCCTGTTGCCGTCCCCTGCGCGTGATCTCGCGCAACTCGGCCAGGGTGCTAAAGGGGACACAGAAGGACACGCGTACCATCGCGCGGGAGCTCGACGTCCAGTACGTGCTCGAGGGGAGCGTGCGGAAAGCGGGAAGCGATCTCCGCATCACCGCCCAGCTGATCGATGGTAGGACTGACGAGCACCTCTGGTCGGAGCGTTACAGCGGCACGCTCGATGCCGTGTTCGACATGCAGGAGCGGCTCTCCCGCTTGATCGTCGATGCGCTGATGCTCGAGCTCAGCCCGGAGGAAGAGCGGCGGCTGGCAGAGCGGCCGATCGAAAACGTACAGGCGTACGAGTGCTATTTGCGGGCGCGGCAGGAGATCTGGCTGTGGACGAAAGATGCGCTGGACCGTGCGCGGCAGCATCTGCAGAACGGTCTGGACATCATTGGAGAGAACGCGCTCCTCTTGGCGGGAATGGGGTACGTGTACTACCAGTATGCCAACATCGGGGTGGGACACGAGGAGTACATCGAGAAGGCGGAGGAGTACGCCAGGAAGGCGCTTGAGCAGGACCCCGAATCCGCTGAGGCCCACATGGTCCTCGGCTGCACCCCTTTGGCTTTTCGAGGGGACCCGAAAAAGGCCTTCTACCACCTGAAGCAGGCACTCGCCAGGAAGCCGGACGATCCCCACGTGCTTTTCTGGCTGGCGGTAGTCCATACTCTCGTGGGCAGGGTGGATGAGGCGTATCCGTTGGCCGAGCGGCTGGCACGGGTGGACCCGCTTACCCCGCTGTCGATATATGCAAAGACCTTCCTTGATGTGATGGGAGGGCGGTTTGATGCGCCCTCCGAGGAGGTGACCAAGTGGTTTCGATTGGAGCCCCAGACCCCGGCTGCTTTGCAGTTCTGCGCCGTGCCCCTGACGTACTGTTCCCGCTACGACGAAGCGCGCGAGTTGATCCGGGGAAACGTCCGAGCGGACCTCGAAGACCAGATCACGCGTATGACCCTTCTTCTCGAGGGCGCCTTGGACGGCGACAGCTCGAGATTCCACGAAATCGTGACCGAAGACTTCGAGAAGTGGGCGCGGCGCGATCCGCAGTATTCGTATTTCGTGGCCGACTTCCATGCGCTTGCAGGGCTCAAGGAGGAAGCTCTGGATTGGCTGTCGAACGCCGTGGACCGTGGGTTCATCAACTACCCCTTCATCGCCGAGCACGACCCACTTCTGGAGCCGATTCGCGGCGAGCCGCGCTTCCGGGATATCGCGGCCAGGGCCAAGCGCGAGTGGGAGCACTTCGACGCATGACGAGAACGGTCGGTACATGATGGCGCCGCTGCTCAGACGTCTGAGGGAGCGAAAGATCGTCCAGTGGGCGCTCGCTTACCTGGCCGGGGCCTGGCTCGTGCTGCAGGCCATGGAGGTCACGGCCGAGCCCTTCGGCTGGCCGCTGGCGCTGCAGCGCGGCATCACGATCCTGCTGGTCGTCGGCTTCTTCGTCGCCCTCGTCATCGCCTGGTACCACGGCGAGAAGGGGCGCCAGCGTGCCAGCGGGCCGGAGCTATTGATGATCGCGGCGCTGTTGGCGATCGCCGCCATCCTGCTTGCCATCCTGAGGCCGGAAGCAGAAGCGCCCACCACACCGCATGTCGGGTTGCCGGCTGAAGGCGAGAAGCCGGCCATCGCCGTGCTCCCGTTCGACAACTTCAGCCCGAATCCGGACGACGCCTTCTTCGCCGACGGGATGCACGAGGAGATCATCACGCAGCTCTCACGCATCTCGGCGATCAAGGTCATCTCGCGGACCTCGGTGATGCAGTATCGCGAGGCGCGGCCGCCGGTACGGGAGATCGCCGGCGAGCTGGGGGTTGATTACCTGCTGGAGGGGAGTGCCCGCAAGGCCGGGGATCAGGTCCGTCTGACGGTGCAGCTGATCGAAACCGGCGCGGATGCCCACCTGTGGGCGGAGCAATACGACCGGCGTCTGACGGTTGTCAACCTGTTCGAGATCCAGGATGACGTGGCCAGCCGTGTCGCCGCTTCTCTGGCGGCCCAACTGTCGCCGGAGGAGAGACGACGTGTCGAATCGCAGCCCACTGACAACCTGGCGGCCTACGAGCTCTACATGTTGGGCCGTTATCACTTCAACACCCGCCTCACCGAGAGGAGGGACGGACTCGAGCGGGCCGCCGAGTTCTACGGTCGGGCGATCGAAGCGGACAGTGGGTTCGCCCTCGCCTACAGCGGGTTGGCGATTCTCTGCGGCCCGCGCCCCTTCTTCTGGAGCTTCGATCCGGACGCCTCGCCGAGCGCCAGGCGCTCGGAGATCCAGGCCGCGGACTCGGTCGCCGCCTGGGCGGCACGCAGGGCCGTGGCTCTCGACAGCGCTTCCGCCGAAGCTCACACGGCACTGGGCGTCGTGCTGACGTATGTGGAGCACGACTGGGAAGAGGCGGAGAGCGAGTTTCTGATCGCCATCGAGCTCAACCCGGGCTACGTCACAGCGCACAACTTCTACGGCGATCTTCTCATGTTCAGGCGACGCTGGGATGAGGCGATACCGGTGAAGGCCAAGGCCTTGGAGCTCGATCCGCTGTCCTCGCTCCACCAGTGGAACCTCGCCACCGCCCTTTGGGGTGCGGGCAGGCTGACCGAGGCGGCCGAGCTGTTCGAGGCCGTCGCGCCGCTCCCAAACACCATCGCGCCGTTCCGGGACGAAGAGACCTGGCTTGAGGTGCCACCAAGTTACTATCCCCATGTCCAACTCCACCACGAGATGGGCCTTAGTTATGACGACGCCCTCGAGGCTCTGGTGGAGACGATGGTTCGTACCGGAACGGACCCGGAGTCGGCGCGAGCCTATGAGGGGAGATGGCAGGGCTTGGATTGGGAGAATCTCTGGCTCGCCGATATCTCTTTTTCGACGGCGCTTCCCTGCCACTACTGCCAGGCTATCGCCTACGAGCGCCTGGGCCGCAAACGGGAAGCCGTTGATGCGTTGAGAACCGCCTACGAGATCAGGGAGGTGGGACTCTTGTACTACTTCTTTCAGCCGTCCTTCAAGACGCTCGATGACGACCTGCGGTACCAGGAACTGTTGGGCGAGATGGGCCTGAGGCCTTGACCGGATGGTGGCATGACCTCGCTGCTCGAGCGGCTGAAGGAACGCAGACTGGCCCAGTGGGCGTTGGCCTATCTCGCGGGAGCGTGGTTGGTCTTCCAGGGCATCGAAGTGATGGCGGATCCCTGGAACCTCTCCACTGCACTGCAGAGGACTATCCATCTTCTTCTCGTCGTCGGCTTCTTCGTCACGCTGGTGCTGGCCTGGTACCACGGCGAGAAGGGGCGCCAGCGTGCCAGCGGCCCGGAGCTACTGATGATCGCCGTGCTGTTGGCGATCGCCGCCATCTTGCTCACCATCGTGCGGCCGAAAGAAGAAGCGGTTAGGACCTCCGAACCGATGCTGGCGGTGGAGGATGGTAAACCTGCCGTCGCGGTGCTCCCCTTCGAAAATATCAGTCCTGATCCCAGCGATGCCTACTTCGCCGATGGGATGCATGAACAGATCACCTCGCAGCTTTCCCAGGTATCGGCGATACGGGTGATCTCCCGGACGTCGGTGATGCAGTACCGCGAGGCGAGAAAGCCGGTCCGTGATATCGCAGCGGAGTTGAGCGTCAACTACTTGCTGGCAGGCAGCGCGCGTAAGGCCGAAGATAGGGTGCGGCTCACGGTGCAGCTCATCGATGCCGATCGCGACGAGCACGTGTGGGCAGAGGAGTACGACCGGGACCTGACAGCCGCACACCTCTTCGAGATACAAAGCGAAGTGGCGGAAGAAGTCGCGTCCGCCCTCGAGGTCGAGCTCAGCGTATCCGAGCGCCAGCGGATCGAGCGGCACCCGACCGAGAGCCTCGCCGCCTACGACCTCTATCTGCTCGGCCGCTACTACTGGAACCAGCTGAGCGCCGAGGGGCTCGAGCGCGCCATCGAGTATTTCGAACGAGCGCTGGATCTCGATCCCGATTTCGCGCTGGCGTACAGCGGTCTCGCCGACACTTACATGATCCAGACGCAAGGCTGGGGCCTGGCGCCGCGGGATGTATTTCCCCAGGCGCGTGAGGCGGCAGAGCGGGCGCTGGAGTTGGACCCGACGCTTGCGGAGGCGCACACATCACTGGGAGGTGTCCAGCTATTCTACGATTGGGATTTCGAAGCCGCCGAGGCCGCTTTCCGGCGGGCGGTCGACCTCAATCCGAACTACGCGCCGGCGCCGCACTGGCTGGCGATTTCGCTTTATTCTCGGGCTCGTTTTGCGGAGGCGAGTCAGGCGGTCCAGCGGGCTCTGGCGCTGGATCCCCAGTCAGCCTACGTCAAGATGAACGTGGGATACCTCCTTTACGTCTCTCGGCAGTACGACCAGGCGCTCGGGGTATACAATGATGCCATACGAGCCGACTCCAATGCCATTGTGCGCGCACTTCGGGGTCCCGTCTACGTGCAGCTTGGAAGGCTCGAAGAGGGCATAGCGGATCTCGAGTTCGTTACAGAGATGCTTGGAGAGCGAAACTTGATCCCAGCCGCCTACCTGGGCTTTGCGTACGCGCGTGCCGGTAGAAGAAGCGATGCGGAGCGAGTGATACGTGAGCTTCAGGAGTTGTCAGCCAAACGGTTCGTTAACCCCGACTACATCGCGATCATATATATCGGCCTTGGCGAGAACGACGAGGCGATTGAATGGCTGTACCGGGCCACCGAGGCGCGGACCGATTGGCCGCTCTTCTTTCCGGTGGACCCGGTAATCGACTCGATGCAGTCGGATCCAAGATACAAGGAGCTGCTCCGATCCATCGGCCTCTCGGAGCTCATCGAGTGAAGGAGTGGGCTCGACGCTACACGCTCATTTGGAGGGACTCACGATGAAGCGCGCACCGATCGTAGCGACCACGGCGCTGCTGGTTGCCGCAGCCGCCGGCCAGGCTCAGGAGGCGAAGCCGGGCCCCAAGCACCAGAAGCTCGCGTTCTGGATCGGCGAGTGGACGATCGAGGCGGAGGCGAAACCCAACCCCTTGTTCCCCGAAGGACCTTACAACGCCACGATGACCGCCGAGTGGTTCGAGGGCGGGTTCCAGGTTCTCTGCCGCTACAATTGGACTGGCGCGTTGGGACCATACGCCGAGCTCAACATCATGGGCTACGATCAGGTCAACGGAGAGTACTTCAACTACGCTATCGACGGGCTGGGCGGTAACATGGTGTTCACCGGCCCAGCCGAGGACAACGTCTTCACCTACCTGGCCGAGTTCGAGGCCGAGGGCACGCACGTCGCTTTCCGCTGGACGGTCACCGACACCTCACCCGGCGTGGTGACGTGGACGAGTGAGCTATCGATCGATGGCGGCCCCTGGATCCTGGCCGGCGAGGCCAGGGCCACGCGGCGGTGAGGGCGGGCAGCCGGCCGGGCTCGAGGCATGAGTCTCCGCGCGTTCTTCTCCGAGCTCAAGCGTCGCCGTGTCTACCGCGTCGCCGTGGTCTACGCCGCCGTCGCCTTCGTCATCTGGCAGGCGGCCGAGATCGCCTTCCCGGCGCTCAAACTTCCCGAGTGGGCCCTCACGCTGGTAGTCGTCCTCACTCTCGTCGGCTTTCCCATCGCGGTCGTACTCGCCTGGGCGTTCGACATCACGCCGGAGGGAGTGCGTCGCACGGTTCCCGCGACGGGTGAAGTCTCGGAGGTCGCCCGGTTCCGCCCGTTCCGTCTCGCAGCCGCGGCAGCGGTCGTGCTGGTCGTGATCGTCGGGGCGTGGTGGATGTGGGCAGCTCGACCCTCGCCACAGACGGATCTGTCCGCCAATCGCATCGCGGTCTTTCCCTTCGCGGTTCGGGGCGCTGAAGACCTGTCGTACCTGCACGAGGGCATGGTCCACCTGCTGAGCAGCGCGCTGGATGGTGCTGGTGAGCTCCGTACGGTGGACCCGCACGCGCTGCTGAGCCGTCTGACGCTGGACCAAGATGACGCGCCCGATCCGGAGACGGCGGCCGCCGTCTCCGCTCGCTACGGGGCCGGTCTCTATGTATTGGGCAGTGTCGTGGGCTCTGCGGAGCGGATGGAGATGACGGCATCGCTCTACGATGTCACCAGCGGTGAGCGAACCGTAGCCGAGGCTGTGCCGGGGCGGGAGGCGGAGCTTCAGGCGCTCGTCGACAGTCTCGCACGGAATCTCGTCGTGGGGTTGGCAGGCAGGCCCGGGGATCGGTTGGTTCGCCTCGCCGCGCGGACAACCCAGTCGGTACCTGCGCTGAAAGCCTATCTGGAGGGTCAGGTTGCGCTCGGGCACGGCGATTTGGATGCCGCGATGGCTGCGTTCGGGAGAGCGCTGGATCTGGACAGCGCCTTCGTTCTGGCCCGCTACAAACTCGCCGTGGTGACATCCTGGGAAGGCGGAGCAGCCGGTCGTGCTCACGCCGCTCGCGCCCTGCGTGACAGTGCCGAGTTACCGCCTCGGGAACGGCGACTCCTTGTGGGTCATCAGGCCTTCCTCACCGGTGATTTGGAGACCGCGGAAGAGGCGTACGGTGCCGTGCTGGGAGAATATCCGGACGAGTTCGAAGCGAACTACATGTTGGGGGAGACGCTCTGGCACCTCGGCCCGACTCACGGACGCTCGATGCAGCGCGCTCGTGTTCCGTTCGAGCGTGCGTTGGCCGTGAGCCCGCACGACGTCCTGGTCCTCCATCATCTCGCGGTGCTGGGCATAAAGCGAGGGGACCGGGCCGCGGCGGACTCTCTGTTGGGCCGGGCTCTGGCGACGGATCCAGCTCATTGGTTCGCCACAACGATACGCGTCATTCAGGCACTCGCCAGCGGTGACCGTGCTCTGCGGGTGGAGGCTGCGGCCGAACTCCAGTCGGTGGAAACCCTGGGATTGTTCTCGTCGGCGATGGCGGCCACCTCGTTCTTCCATGAACCGCGAGAGGGCCAATGGGTCGTGGAGGCGATGACGGCGCCGCACCGGCCCAACCAGGTGCGGGCCGCGGGCCATGCACTGCTGGCTTACCTTGTCGCAGCCCGCGGGCGCTTGGCCGAGGCCGAACGGCAACTACTGGAGGTTGATCGGTTGTATCCCGTCGGCGCGAGCCACCGCGCTTACCTCGCCGTGCTCCCGTTCGCGCCGTATCAGCGGGGCGCGTTGGAAGTGCGGCTGGCGGAGGTCGAGGCTTGGGATGCGGACGCCTTGCCGCCCAGCATGATCCCGTTGTTGTTTCCTCCAATCGAAGTGCAGCGAGCGATCCGGCTATACCTGCTGGGCCTATTGAACGCGCGCCTCGGTCGGGAATCAGAAGCGCTGGGGTACGCTGACCGTCTGGAGAGCGTGGAGTGGACGGTGGGCGGCAATCTGTCAGCGACACTGGTCCCGGGGATTCGCGCGGCTCTGGCCGGTGCACGCGGTGAAGCGGAGGAAGCGCTGCGCATGCTCGAGGCCGCGTCTTTCGAGGGCCACTACGACGAGGTCTATTCCTCGCCGGTGATTTCGATGGCCGCGGAGCGCTACCTAATGGGTGAGCTCCTCGATGCCGTCGGCCGTAGCCGGGAAGCGCTGAGCTGGTTCGCTTCTTTGGGTGACCTGCAGGCCTACGAGATCGCGTACGTAGCGCCGGCGCACCTGCGCCGTGCCCAGATCCACGACCGTCTAGGTGAGCCCCAGCAGGCGGCGGAGCACTACGCCCGCTTCGTCGAGCTCTGGCAGGAGTGCGACCCGGAGCTCAGGCCGCTGGTCGAGGATGCCGAGGCGCGCTTGGCGCGACTGCAGGGCAAGGAGGACTGAAGGGAGGCTTCACGGCATTCGGCGCGGTCGCGTAGCGGCGAGAGTCGGAACTATGCGGGGGCGGTTCAGCGATGAACCGCCCCCACACTTCTTGGTTGACTAAGAGAGCCACTGAGGGCGTGTCCTACCATCCGCCGAAGCCGGGGTGGTCTGGGCTGACGTAGCTGACGCCTTGGATGCCGGCGCAGGGGTCGTTCTCGACCTGCTGGACAATCGCAAACATTCCCCAGATTACCGGTCCGATCTCCGTACCATCAACGCTGTGCCATAGGCCGTCGACTATTACTGCATCGTTCGGCGCGGCCACGATCTTGACGAAGTAGTTCCAGTCGCAGTTCTGCCCGTCGGCGCCATCGTACTCACCGGCCTGGTAATTCGTCAGCCAGGCGCCGGAGCCAATGTAGCTCGGGAACCCGTAGTAGCGATCCAGTAGTCCATCGCCGTCGCAGTCCTTGTTGCTCAGCCAGGCGTCGTTCCACTTCATGATCAGCTCGACGTCCTTCCACGGCTGGCACCAAGCGGCGTCACGGTACGCATCACAGTAGCCGCCGTTGAACATGAGAGCCTGGTAGCTATACCCCCACTCGTCGTAACCAGGCACGATTAGCAGACCGTCGCTCGTGTATAGCTCGCCACCAGGGATAGTGACGCAACCGGCATACTTGCCACCCTGCGCCAGCGACACATCGAACTCCTCCGGCGCCGCCGGCTCGTCCTGGCAGCCGACGGCGAGCAGCGCGAGGGCCGCCACCAGCGCCGCAAAACTTCTGACTTTCATTGGACTCTCCCGGTCACTGCGTTCTCGGATCCCTTCCTCCGTTCCGCCCACCCGCACCCCGGGGCGGGGCGCTTGCAAGGCTGAGCGGTCATTGGATCATGGGCATCACCCCCCGCGTTCCGCGTTACCGCCCGGTGGCGGGAAGGTTCTGACTGGGAACCAAGAGAGTAACCAAGCTAGTGTCCTATTTCCGACCTGTCCATGAAAAACTGGAATTGTTCTGTTTTGTCGGATCGGGATGTCCAAAGTGAGACGGGCCGCTGGCCGCCCCATCGTCCAGCCTCTAACTTGACTCGACCCAACCAACCAACAGACCGAATCGCAACGCTGGAGGCTCATGATGCGCTGTGTACTCTCTGCCGCCGCGGTGCTCGTGCTCATCGCCGCACCGCTCGAGGCACAGATCGATCCCGAGATGTTGGCCGGCATGGCTGCCCGTTCGATCGGGCCGGCGGGGATGAGCGGCCGGATAGCCGACATCGAGGCGGTCGAGTCGAACCCGGAAATCGTCTACGTGGGGACCGCGACGGGCGGCGTGTGGAAATCGGCGAACGGGGGTCTGACGTTCGAGCCGCTGTTCGACGATCAGCCGGTGCACGCGATCGGCGCGGTCGAGGTCTACCAGGCGAGCCCCGATATCGTCTGGGTGGGGACGGGCGAGGGAAACCCGCGGAACAGCGTGTCGGGCGGCGGCAACGGCGTCTACAAGTCGATGGACGGTGGCCGGAGCTGGACGCACCTGGGACTCGAAGCGACGGAGCGCATCCACCGTATCGCGCTCGATCCGACCGACCCCGCGGTCGCCTATGTCGGCGCGATGGGCAGGGAATGGGGCGAGAACCCGGAGCGCGGCGTGTTCAAGACGGTAGACGGTGGGGCGACGTGGCAGAAGATCCTCTACGTCGATCAGCGGACCGGTGTCGGCGACATGGAAATGGACCCGACGAACCCCAACAAGCTCATCGTGGCGATGTGGGACTACCGGCGTTGGCCGTGGTTCTTCCGCTCCGGCGGCCCGGGGTCGGGCCTCTATCTGACGGTGGACGGCGGCCGCAACTGGAAGCGGCTGACGCCGGAGGACGGGCTACCGGAAGGCGACCTGGGCCGCATCGGCCTGGCGATCGCGCCGTCCGATCCCAATGTCGTCTACGCGCTGATCGAGGCGAAGGAGAACGCGCTTTACAAGTCTGAAGACGGCGGCTACACGTGGCGGAAACACAGCACCGATGACGACATCGGTAACCGGCCGTTTTATTACTTCGACCTGCGGGTCGACCCGCAGGACCCGAACCGCGTCTACAGCTTGTACTCGCGGGTGAGCGTGTCGACTGATGGCGGCGCGAGCTTCGACGTCCTGATTCGCAGTACCCGTCGCACATCTACGACGGCAACGACGGCGGCGTGTACGTCAGCCGCGATCGCGGCACGACCTGGCGCTTCGTCACCAACCTGCCGCTGGCCCAGTATTACCACGTCAACGTCGATATGGAGACGCCGTATAACGTGATCGGCGGTATGCAGGATAACGGGTCGTGGCGCGGGCCGAGCACCGCCTGGGAGCGGGGCGGCATCCGCAACCATCACTGGCAGCGCGTCGGCGGCGGCGACGGGTTCGCCGTGCTGGCCGACCCGACCGATCCGGCGATCGGCTACTCGATGAGCCAGCAGGGCTACCTGCAGCGCTGGAACCTCGAGAACGGCGAGTCCAAGGACATCCGCCCGGCGGGGCCGGAGCCCTTCGAGCTGCGCTTCAACTGGAACGCGGCCATCGCCATCGATCCCTTTGATGCGGCCACGGTCTACTATGGCAGCCAGTACGTCCACATGTCGCGTGACCGCGGCGATTCGTGGACGACGATCAGCCCGGACCTGACCACGAACAACCCGGAATGGCAGAGGCAGGGAGAGAGCGGCGGCCTGACCTATGACGTGACCGGCGCGGAGAATTTTACGTCGATCATCACGATCGCCCCCAGCCCGGTAGAGCAAGGCGTGATCTGGGTGGGGACCGATGACGGGCGTGTGCACGTGACGCGCGACGGCGGCGCCAGCTGGACGAGCATCGAGGAGCGGATCCGTGGCCTGCCGGCCAACACCTGGGTCCCACACATCGAGCCCTCCAAGTTCGACGCGGCCACCGCCTACGTCGTCTTCGACAACCACCGGCGTTCCGATTGGACGCCCTATGTCTACGTCACCCGGGACTACGGCCGTAACTGGCGCAGCCTGGCCGGCGACGATATCTGGGGCTACGCGCTGGTCATCGAGCAGGACCCGGTGAAGCGGGACCTGCTATTCCTCGGCACCGAGTTCGGCCTCTACCTCACCCTGGACGGCGGCCGCAGCTGGATGAAGTGGACGCACGGCTTGCCGACCGCCTCGATGATGGCGCTGGTGGTACATCCGCGGGAGCACGACCTGGTGATCGGGACGCACGGCCGCTCGGCATATATCATCGATGATATTCGGCCGCTGCGGACGCTGAGCGCCGCGACGCTGGCGGCACCGCTCCACCTGTTCGATATCCCCGACGCCCTGCAGTACAGCTACAACCAGTCGTTCGGCGAAGGCTCGCCGGGCCACGGCGAGTTCCGCGGCGAGAACCGGCCGTATGGAGCACTGATCACCTACTCCCTCAACCTCGAGGGCCTGCCGCACCCGAACGAGGATGTCGAGCGCGAGCGAAAGGCGGCCGAGCGAGCGGCGCCAGCCGCAGAAGCGGCCGAGGACGAGGCCGCCTCTCGAGATCGCGAACGCGGGCCGAGGGTGACGGTCGAGATCAGCGACGCCGATGGTACGGTGATCCGCACCTTCGAGGGCCCGGCGGAGCTGGGCATCAACCGGGTCGCCTGGAACCTGCGACGCGACGCGTTCGAGCGGCCGCGCACAGGCCGCGAGGAGGAGTCGTTCTTCGAGCGCAGCGGACCCGAGGTGCTGCCGGGCACCTACGGCGTGCGCATCAAGTACGAAGAGCACGAGGCGAGCGGCTCGGTCGCCGTGTTGCCGGATCCGCGCTACGACATCCCGATGGCGGAGCGCGAGGCGAAGCAGGCAGCGGTCATGCACGCCGGTGCGGTGCAGGAGGTCGTGGTCGAGGCGATCAATCGCGTCAGGGACACGCGGTCGGAGATCGACGCTGTCCTCGAGTTGCTGCAGGATGAGGGCGCGGGGGGGGTGCGGCTCTGGGATCCGCCGGGAAGCACCAAGGGCATCGTGCGCAGCGACAAGCCTTACCGTCGCATCGATTACGTGATCGACTCGCTGGGCTCGTCGTGGGACGGTCCTACGCCCGCTCAGCAGGCGTACCTGGAAGCCGCCGAGGCGCAAACCGAGGAAGTGCTCCTCGATCTCAACCGGATCTTCGCCGAAGAGGTGTGGGGCTCAGCTTCCTCGAGCCGCTTGAGCCGCTGGAGCTGCCGGCGCGCTAGCGCCTGCCTGTCCAAGAAGTGCCTGTCCAAGAATAGAGAGGGCGCCCTGGAGGCGCCCTCTTCGCTCAGGTGGGAGACCGCCGGGTGGACGCTAGCGGATTCCCGTGGCCGCGGTGAGCCGGACCGCGATACCCGCGGTCAGAACGAACTGCTCGCCGCCTCCGAGCTCGAAGCGCGCTTCGGCATACG
>JBDHKD010000169.1:0-2525 GCA_039586575.1 Gemmatimonadota bacterium
TCCGGCTGCTCGGCGATGATCTCCGCTGTATACGAGTCGCCGTCCGGCGCCGCGAAGGCCGGCGGCCGCTCGTGTTCGTCCCAGTACCCGCCAAGTGTTGCGTCTTTCATAATCGCGTGTAGTACGTTAGATGGGGCGCGGGGAGGGGTCAACGGAGCACGATGTGATCAGAACGATTCTCCACGCCGACATGGACGCCTTCTTCGCCGCCGTCGAGGCGCGCGAGGATCCGTCGATCGCCGACCGGCCCATCGTCGTGGGCGCCGACCCGCGCGGCGGCCGCGGCCGCGGCGTGGTCGCCGCCTGCAACTACGCGGCCCGCGAGTTCGGCATCCACTCGGCCATGCCGATCTCCGAGGCGTACCGGCGCTGCCCCGACGCCGTCTACCTGCACCCCCGCATGAAGCTCTACGCCGAGGTCTCCGAGCGGATCATGGCGATCCTCGAGGGCTACACCGAGCTGGTCGAGAAGCTCTCGATCGATGAGGCCTTCCTCGACGTCACCGCCTCGACCCAACTGTTCGGCGACGGCGCGACCATCGCCCGCAAGATCAAGCAGCAAGTGTGGGACGAGGAAAGGCTCACCGTCTCCGTCGGCGTCGCGCCCAACAAGTTCCTGGCCAAGCTCGCCTCCGACCTCGAGAAGCCCGACGGCCTCGTCGTAGTCGAGCCCGGCCGCGAGCGCGAGTTCCTCGAGCCGCTACCCGTCGAACGGCTCTGGGGCGTCGGCCCCAAGACGGCGGGCCAGCTGCACGCGCTGGGCGTCCAGACGATCGGCGACCTGGCCGTCTTCCCCGCCGACCGGCTGGAGCGCCACCTGGGCCACGGTCACGCTGCCCACCTCCTCGCGCTCGCCGTCGGTGAGGACGAGCGGCCGGTGGAAGTGGGGCAGGAGCGGAAGCAGATCAGCCGCGAGACGACCTTCCTGACCGATACCGACGACCGCGAGTACGTCGAGCGCACGCTGCTGGCGCTGACCGAGGAGGTCTCGGCGCGCCTCCGCCGCCGCGGGCTCGCCGCCCGCACCGTCACGCTCAAGCTGCGGCTGGCGCCCTTCGACACGCTGACCCGCCAGAAGACGGTCGAGACCGACCTCACCACCACCGAGGCTATCTACCCGATCGCCCTCAAGCTCCTGGAGGCGGCGGACCCCGGCGACCGCGACATCCGGCTGATCGGCGTCGGCGTCGCCGGCCTGCACGAGCGCGCGCCCGAGCCCCAGCTCGGTCTGTTCGACGAAGGGGGACAGGGCAAGAACCCCCGCCGCGTCGCCGACCTTATGGACCGCGTGTCGGACAAGTTCGGTAACAATGCGCTGAAGCGCGGGAAGCTGCTAGGCGGGAACGAGGACGAGCCAGGGCAGCGGTGAGCGCCGTCTTCAGCCGCTGACGGTCGCCGACGGGGTCGCCTCACTTCGCGTCGCGCGGCTCGATTGCGGGAACGGCGGCTTCGCCGCCGCCGCGCTCCAAGCTGCGCTCGACGACACCCGTCGGCTCCCTCCCGGGCACAGGCCCCACACGCCGCAAGCACTCAGGTTAGCCTACTCCGCCGGTCGTCGTGTCTGAGGGAGGAGTCGGGAGGACCACCTCGCGTAGTTCGCGAGCACACACCGGAGCCCTGCGGTCGCATCCGGTAGGTGGCGGGAGCACGGAGCGAGTGGTCCTCCCGACTCCTCCCTTCCTACAACTCGATCTTGGTACCGAGCACCGTGAGGAACTTGCTTAACCACGCCGGGTGGGCCGGCCAGGCGGGCGCCGTCACCAGCTTACCGTCCACGTGCGCCTCATTCATCCCGATATCGGCGTACTCGCCGCCCGCGACCCTGACCTCCGGTGCCACCGCCGGATAGGCCGAGACAGTCTTCCCCTCGACCACGCCCGCCGCCGTCAGCACCTGGGCGCCATGGCAGATCGCCGCGATCGGCTTGTCCGCCTTCGCGAACTCGCGCACGATCTCCAACACCCGGTCGTTCAGCCGGATGTACTCGGGCGCCCGGCCGCCGGAGATGACCAGCGCATCGTAGTCCGCCACCTTCACGTCGGCGAACGTGGCGTTCAGCGCGAAGTCGTGACCCCGCTTCTCGCTGTACGTCTGATCGCCCTCGAAGTCATGGATCGCCGTCCGCACCGCCTGGCCCGCCTTCTTGTCCGGGCAGACGGCGTGCACCGTGTGGCCCACCATCTGGAGCGCCTGGAAAGGAACCATCACCTCGTAGTCCTCGACGAAGTCCCCCACCAACTGCAGTATCTTCTTGCCGGCCATGCCTACCTCCTCGTTTGCGGGAACGGCGGCTTCGCCACCGCCGCGACGTGTCCAGTCTCAGGGAGGCGGCGGGAGGACCACCTCGCGCAGTTCGCGAGCTCACGCCGGAACCCTGCGGTCGCATCCGGTAGGTGGCGGGAGCACGTAGCGAGTGGTCCTCCCGCCTCCGGTTCCTCCTAGCTGAAAAACTCGATCGCCGTCTTCAATCCCTCGCACAGCGCGTCCACATCATCACGGTCGTTGTACAGGTAGAACGAGGCGCG
>JBDHKD010000090.1:0-12461 GCA_039586575.1 Gemmatimonadota bacterium
ACCCGGCACGCATCCCACAGTGGACCGGCTGGATTGGACGCTGCGATCGTGTGACGGTGAAGGCTGCGGCACCTCGGATTGTTCGGGTTTGGTCTACCCGTATTCGGTGAACTTCAACCAGGGCTGGCCCTGGGACAGTCAGGGTGTTGCGGGAGAGCGCGTCGGCGGTGCGGAAGCCGATGCTTGCGTCGACAACACCTGAGAGAATCAGTCCTGCAAGAAAGGCCTCCTGCGTAGTCTGCGGGAGGCCTCTTGCTGTCCACAGCCCAGCTGGGTGTGGCATCGACCGCTCGGGGCTTACTCGTAGCGCAGCTCCTCGATCGGGTCGACGGCTGCCCCGCTGCCCCCGGGCTAGCGCCCGAAGGAGAGCCCCCAGGCCACGAGCGCCGCCGCGATGCTGAGCCAGCCCGGCAGCCGGCCCTGGCGCGGCCGCCGCCGGCTGCGCGACTCGGGGGCAAACAGATGCCGCTCGAGATCGCTCTGGTACAGCTCGGAGATTGTCGGTGAGTTTCGGCCCATGGTCTCGCAGGCATACCGTGGCGGGTACGGCTGCGGTGGGTCGGACGCGCCGCCGGCGCGGCAGGGGGGAGGTCTCCACGCCGGCCCCACCCCAATGCATCACCCGGACCAGTGGCGGCTAGTCTCGGCAAGGCGTTGCGGGACCGAGAGCTGCGTGGAGGAGACGCCCGGCGGCGCTCGCGATTCAGTGCGGCGGCGCTACAGGATCGGCGAAGCACTGTCGCGAGACTTCGGCGGATCGGCCGGCCCTCGAGCGGTGGTCACCGATGCCACAGAACGGCCCGTTTTCCAGCGGCCGTCTCGGCCCAGCCGCCGATCAGGCCCGCCGAGTTGAGCGCGAAGGCTGCGCCCCGGTAACCCGCCGGCGCGGGGAGGACCACCTGAAAGACCTCGCCGTTCTGCTGCCAGATAACCGGCCTGATCTCTTGGATGAGCGCAAACGCGTTGTATACCCCATTGGCGCCGATCGCCTCCCAGCCATCGTCCAGCGGCCTGATGCCGTTGACGTAGGCCGAACCGACCCCGAATGGGTCCATGGTGCTGACGGCGACGAGACCGCAGTCCGCCACCCTTACCTGCCAGACCACGGCTCGGTCGTCCCAACTGATGCCGCCGACCAGGACCGTCCCGTCGCTGGGATTCACGTCTGAGACGCTCAAGGCGAAGGTCTTTCCCACGTTGAAAGGCCAACCGCTCGCGACGTGCAGGTCACACGCGTCGTCGTCCGTGTAGGGAGGCCGCCAGAGGATGGCGTGCCAGGGGTCGGCGTTCACGTCGGGGGTCGTGCAGTCCCCCACGACGTGGCCCTGGTTGTTGACGGCGAGGGCCCGACTGTCGCCACCCAGCGGTGCGGGTAGCTCCGTCGGATTCGCCGGATCCGTCAGCCTCCAGACCGTGGCGAAGTTACCTCCGCTGGTGCCCACGATCAGGCCCTCGTCGTTGACGTCCCTGGCGACTCCGCCCTCCTGCCCGGGTAGCGGTGCCAGCTCGGTCAAGCTCCAGGGGGTGCCCGACCACACGACAGGCGGCCCTCGCTCAGCATCGGGTAGATCGAGACCCTGGCCACCGCCCGCAATGACATCGCCGGCGTCATTGATCGCGCGCGCTTCCCCGTAGCTGAAGCCGGTTGGCACCGGCAGGTCCACCACCTCGGATCCTGTGACTGCGCCGGAGGCATCGAGCGTCACCGTCCAGACGGTGGGCGTCTGGTAATCCTGGACCCTGGAGGTTAGGGCACAGCTGCCGACCGCCAGCACCGTCCCGGCGGCCGGCTCGCCGAGGCCGAAGACCCCGCAGGCGGGCCGATTGACCAGGGAAACGAGCTCGTTCACGGTGTACCCGCTGGGCCCCGCCGCTGTCACGGTGATGGCCACTGTATCGCTTCCCGTTGCCCCCCGCGAGTCGGTGCTCGTGAATATGATGACGTGATCGCCGACGGATAGGCTGAGTCGCGTGAACGCGGTATCGGTCCCGATCTCTTCGTCCAGGCTCGAGGTCCAGGTCAAGGCATCGCCGGTGAGGACGCCCTCTTCCGGATCGATACCCGAGCCGCTGAACCGGATCACGTGGCCTTCCATGATGCTGTCGCCGTCCGCCGGCGACGCGATCGTGGCGGTCGGTGGTGAGTTCTGCGTCGTGAATGTGGTCTGCACCTCTGCTTCCAGCGGATCGCCGCCCAGGTCGCGCACTCCGGTGGTAATCACGAGCGTGTAGGTGGTCGAGCCGCGCAGCTCCGTGGCCGGAGTGAACTCGACCTCCAGGCCGTCTTCACGCAGCGTGCGTTCCCCGAGCACCAGCTCGCTGTCGAATGCGAGCTTGATGGTTTCCGTCGTGACGGTGCTCCCGTCCACCGGCTCGCTGAAGATGATCATGGCCGTAGCCGTGAGGGCGACCTGGGTAGCGCCCTTCGGCGGCATGGTGCGCACCACACGCGGCCGCTTGCGCACGGGCACCCGCGTCACGTATCTGCCGGTCCTGCCGTCGTACAGGTGGACGAGGACCTCGATCTCGTCGTCGGGCTCGGCGGCCAGCGGCAACGGATCGAACCCGCCGTCCACTGGGATGACGGTGCGGGTCGCGCCGCTGGCGTGGTTGGTGACGGTGACCGAGTCGACGTTCCAAGAGAAGGTGCCGGGGCTGGCCGAGACGTATGCCACGCCAGTCACGGCGGCGAGGCGGGCGGCACCGGCAGGGGCATCGCGGACGTCTGAGACGGTGAGCCCCGGAAACTTGCTGGTCGCTTCGGGGTCTCGCGAGAGCCCCGTCGACTCGTGGTCGCAGCTGGTGAGCCCGGCGGCGAGTGCCGCCGCTGCCACCAGGAGCCAGGTCGCGCCCTTGGCGATCTCCACCTTCCAGAACTCAGACGCAGCCATGATTGCCTCCCTACGGCCGGGCATTGCGGCAGGCCATTCGCCAGCTTGCGCCGCCCGCTATTCCACTCCGCCCGACAATTGGAACGCCGCCCAGTAGAACGGACTCGCGTGACCCGATTCGCTGAGCATCGCTCGCTGGGCGTCTGCCAGCGACCGGGCCTTCGAGCGACCGCTCTCCAGTCCGGCGTAGAAACTCTGCATCAACCCCGCGGTCGCCCGATCGTCGACGGGCCACAGGCTCGCCACAACGGAGTGTGCTCCGGCGTAGAGGAAGGCGCGGACCAGGCCGACCCAGTCGTCGCCGGGCGGCACGTCGTGACGCACACCGCTGCCGAGACCGGTCGCGCAGGCGCTCAGCACCACGAGATCGGCCTTGAGTCGCAGGTTGAAGACCTCGTGGGCCTCCAGCCGGCCGTCGCTCTCCTCATCGGGGTTGAGCTGGAGATAGGAGAAGAGCGGGTTCCTCGTGTTCAAGACACCGAGTGTGGCGAGATGGAGGACCGCGCGATCCGGAGCGAGCCTATTGAATCGTCCCTCCGTCGCCGGCGGCCCGATGATGACCTCCTCTGCCGAGTCGGCGCGGCCGATCGCGCGCACTTCGGCGGCCGAGTAGGGGAGCGCGTCGGGACGCGGAGCCATGGCGAGCAGGCGGTGTTGGGCGACAGTGCGATCGCGTCGCGCCAGCTCGACCCATACCGAGGCCGACGGCGCGTAGGCGACGTCGTACGATTCGATCAGGAAGCCGGCGTCGGACCCCGCCGAGCGTAGGAGCGCCTGGAAGGGGACGTAGTGCAGCTCGGCGTGGGGAACCAAGACGAGGAGCTGCACCCCGTCGAGATAGCCGGCGGCTTCGAGCGGCGCGATCAACTCGCGATGGAGTCGCCTGAGCGGCGTGCGCCACAGCTCGTCACGGTCGTCAGGCCTCAGGGCACCGCGGAGAAATCGCGTCAGCTGGTCTAGAGTCTCGCGGTCGACCGGTAGCTCGATCGCCTCGAAGTCGTCGCGGGAGACGACGAACGCGAGCGTCCAGTCGTCGGACACCAGATACTCGATTAACACCACGCGCGGCTGCAATAGGCCCTGTACGGTGGAAGCCGTTGCCAGGGATCCGGAGAGGAGGGCGGCATAACCCGGCTGCGACTCCTGGAGCCCGGCCACGAGTCGCTGGTAGCGCTGGCGCGCGGCGGCCAGTGATTCGCGGAGCTCGTCGGGCCCGGGGTTCGGCTCCCCGACATCGCGGTGACCGAGATCGGTGCTAAGCGAGCTGTAGAGCTGATCGCTGAGGCGCGCGATCTCCCGGCGCAGGTTCTCTTCCTCGCGAACGAGAGCGAGTTCCGGCATCTGGGCGGCCATCCGGCCGCGCGCCAGGAGATCGACGAGCTGGCGCGCGCGCATCCGCTCACTGGCCTCGAACGCCGCGGCCGGACGCCCGCGGTCGTACTCGGTCTTGGCGAGCTCGGCATAGACACGCCACTTGTCCTCCATGAAACCGTAGCGACGCTCGTCGCTCAGCAGTGTGGCGCCGATCTCCTCCACTTCTCCGGCGGCCGTGCGGAGCTCGGTCACGGCCTCGTCGATTCTACCGTGCCCGCGCAGTGCCAGGCCGTACCCGAGCCGCAGGTGCCAGCGCAGCGGTCCGACCGGCAGGCCCTCGAGCTGGTCGAGGGCTGTCGCGTAGCGGCGCTCGGCACGGGCGAAGGCGCCGATTTCGAGGTCGAGGTCGGCCAGCGCGCCGATCGTGGCTGCCTGGCCGACGGGATCGTCGAACGTCCGGAAGGCGGCGAGCGCGTCCTCGTAAGCCAGCCGTGCGGCACTCGTGTCGCCGCGCAGGAAGCGCACATCGCCCAGGCGCAGCCGCGCCATCGCCGCCGGTCGCACGTCGCCGAGGCTCTCGTGCACTCGTAGCGCGCGAGCGAAGGCCTCTTCAGCGGCATCGTAGTCGCCGCGCGCCAGCTGGAGATACCCGAGCCCGGTCTCGGCCTCGGCCTGGCCGGTCGCATCACCGAGCCGCTCGTAGCCGGACCCGGCTTCCCGGTAGCGCTCGGCGGCCTGATCCAGCTCGTTGAGCTCGGTCTGCAGGTCGGCGCGTTGCATGGCGAGCGCGGGGCTCAGGTATTCGTCGCCGGCGGCCTCGGCGATGGCCTGGGTCAGCTCGGTCCGCGCGGCCTGCAGGTAACCCATTGCCGTGTAGACGGCCGCGATGTCGGCGCGCACCTCGGCGTGCCAGATCGGGATTTCGAGCTCCTCGAGGATGGCGAGCGATGCCTCGAGCGATTGAAGCGCCGCCGGGTAGTCGCCCCAGCTGAGCTGAAGCAACCCCAGGTTCTGACGGTCCAGGGCCTCACCCTGGCGGTCGCCGGTCTGCAGTCTCAGCGCCAGCGCTTCGTTGTACAGGTCGAGCGCCTCCTCGTAGCGCCCGCGTCGCGTGGCCAGGTTGGCCAGGTTGGTCAGGTTGTCGGCCGCCGCGCGATCACGGCCGTCCTCGCGGTTCAGCGCGAGCGCGCGGTGGTACAACTCGGCCGCGCCCTCGAGATCGCCCAGCGACTCGCTCACCAGCCCCAAGTTGTTGAGGTCCACCGCCTCGCCGCGGCGGTCGCCGGTCAGCGCACGCGCATCCAGTGCTCCTTCGTAATACTGCGCGGCGAATGCGAGCTCGCCGCGGTCCTTGTACACGCTCGCCATATTGCCCAGCGCGTTGCCGCGAGTGCGGTGGTCGCCCGCCGCCGCCGCCAGCTCGAGGGCATGCTCGTAATAGCGGAGCGCGCGGTCGAGATCGCCCAGCGCGTAGTGCGCGGCGCCGATGTTGCCGAGCACGGCGGCCTGACAGGCGCGATCGTTGAGCGCGCGGCAGATGGTCAGGCTCCGCTCCCAGCAGCGCATGGCGGCGCCGGGCCCTTCTCGGTAGTAAGCCTCGACACCGGCGCGGCGCGCGCTGTCCGCCTCCATCCGCTCGGCACGCTCTTCGGTCGACCAGCGCGTGAATTGCTCGACCTTGCGGACGAGAAACGAGTCGGACCAGGCCTGCGCGTAGGCCCGAGCCAGCGACCGGGCCTGATCGAGCCGGCGTACACGGTCCACGGCGTCGTCCGCCTGGGCGGTGAGCTGGAAGAGGTGGGCGAGCGCGTCACGAGTATCGTCGGGCCGGGCGCGAACCTGTTCGAGCAGCCGGGCCTCCTCGTTCGCATCGAGCAGAGCGACGATGCCCGAGTCGCCGGTCGGCTCCTGGGCGCTCGTCACACTTGGGCCGAAGGCGAGCAGTGGCCAAAGCAGGGCCGTGATAGCGAGGTTGCGCATGCCGCGTCCTGCCTAGGGTTGGGGAATCGTGAAGCGTGCGAGCTCCGAGTTCACCCAGCGGTCCCAGCCCACACGGGCGCTCACCTGCCAGAGATAGACCTTGCCGCGCTCGAGCCGCACCGTGTCGGCCAGTGCGACGGCGGTCTCACGTGTATCGGTCTCCCAAATTACGTCACCGGCGGCGTCATACAGCGTGACCCGATACAGGTCAGCGTTGGTCACCGCCGTCCAACGGAACTCGTCGACCGCTCCGACCTCGCCGATCGGTGCCTGCAGGGTCGGTACCGCTCCCGTCTCCCTCCGCACATCGCGATGCCGCGGGCTGTCCAGACGGGACGGCTGCACGAGCAGGACCCCAGCGAGCAGAGCGGCGATGGCCGCGGCGGCGACAGCGCCGAGCTTTGCGCGGCGACCAGACCACCACGGCCTCACTCCGGCCGGTGTCGCCGCGGCGGCCGCTCGAGCCTGGTCAACCTCGGGGAGCGTATCGCGGATCGCCGCCGCCAACCGCAGATCGGTCTGGCAGCGGGGACAGGTCAGGTAATGCGACTCGAAGTCCTCGACCTCGGCCTCGGAGAGCCTCCCGGCCAGGTAGCGTTCCTTCAACCCGCGATCGACGATCGTGTCACAGGTCAGTCTCTCAGCCAACTCCCCCTCCCGACGTGAGCACTGTCTCGCTTCTCCCTATTCACTAGTCCTGGGAGTACTCGATTCGTGACGCCCATCACCTGCACGAAGGAATGCTTGACGTAGCCGGCGTAGGGCGCGCGACTTCCGCTTCCTGATCCTCAGTGCCGGCTCACCCAATCGCTCGGCGATCTCCACCGCAGTGAGCCCCTCGAAGAACGACAGATGCAGGATCTCGCGGTCGCCCGCCGAGAGCTGAGCGAGCGACCGACGGACACGTTCCCGTTCTTCGGCGGTGACCAGAGCGGCGAGCGGATCGGTCGGGTTGGTGCCGCGCTGCGCTTCCGGCAGCGCGTCCAATGGGACGACGCGGCGGCGGGCGTCTCGAGTCTTGGCGATGACGTGACGGGCGATCCCCCAGACGTAGGCGCCTAGCTTGTCGGGGTCCCGCAGCCGGTTATCCCGCAGCGACTCCAGGGCGCGCACCAGCGTCTCCTGGACCGCCTCCTCGGCGGCTTCCAGGTCACCAAGCGCGCGCAGCGCCATCATCTGCAGGCCGGAGCGCAGCTGCTGGAGGGCATCGGACTGCGGCCCGGCGTTGGGGGACAGCACAACTGCCTCCCCGGTCGGGCGCTGGGACGCGGCGAGCAAAGCGCCCGGCTGGGCCGACCGGGCTCAGGACTACAGCGATGACTGGAGCCTTGCTTACAACATTGGGTCGGCCCGGGCCTTACGCAACCTTGGCCGTTGGGCGCGGCACAGAGGCGGTCTGCGGGTGAGGTGTCACGATAGTAAGCGCCGGCGGACTAGATGGATAAGGGGACGGACATCGTACCACCGAGAAGCAAGCATGGGCGGATTCGCCCGGTGCACGGGTGCCTGGCACGCGAAAGGAGCGAGAAACATGAAGCGAATCATTCCCTTCTTGGCGCTGGCCTTCGTCGCGCTGGGCTGCGAGAAGGACGGCCCCACCGTCCCGCTGGACGGTCCGGCTTTGGCGCTCGATTGCGAGAAGCGTCCGGATCACCCGCAGTGCTCGGGCGAAGAGCCGCCGCCGGACGGCGACGTGTACACCGCCATCGACCTCGAGTGCCCGTACATACTGTGCCAGGGCGTCGCTCATGACATCAGTGAGCCACAGGGCGAACAGCTGCACGTGGTGGGCTGGGTCTATCGGAACGAGAGCCCCGAAATTCCGGTCGTGTGGACGGGCACGCCCGCCGACATCGGCGACGTGGATCCTGTCGTCCTCGAGTTGCCGGAAGGCTACTACGGGAGCACACCAAACGGGATCAACGACGACCCGCCATACACGATCGTGGGTACGGCGTTCGGGCGGTCCCCGAAGGCTCCCGTGGTATGGGAACCTGCCGCCGGTGGTGGTTGGCAGGTCGGCCGGGTGTTGGCGCTAGCCGCCGCGGACAGCGGCCACGCCAGCCACGTCAACGACGACGGTAAGATCGCCGGCAGGTTGTACTTCGGACCGACTGGCATCGCCGTGGTCTGGCCATCGCCGACCGCGGATCCTGTTCAGCTCTACACGCCGCCCGGGGATATTAGCTTCGCCCGGGGCCTCAACAACGCTGGCGATGTGTCGGGCGGCGTCAACAGCGCGGGCGTTATCACCGCGGCCTTGTGGACGGCCGAGGGCACCTACTGCAACCTGCACCCGCAAGGCGAAAGCAGCAGCATCGTGTGGCGTATGGAAGAGCGGTCTGGCACGGAAGTTCTGATCGCGGGGCGGGTATCCCAGCAGCAGCCGGCCGTGTGGACGGTGGACGTCGCAAACTGCGGCCCAGACGGGGGCGGCTTCACCTATGAGCCGATCGCCGGCGCTCCGGCAGGCCGGTACTCCAGGGCCATGGATGTCAGGCGCGTCGCTGGCGGTTGGGAGGCCGTTGGAACCCATGATGTGGATCGCTACAACGTCCAGCCGCTCGTCTGGTTCGAGAACGGAGCGAGCAGCGAGCTGCTGAACGAGAAGTACGGTAACGCGTTGGTGATCAACAGCGTCGGTCACATCGTCGGAAATAGAGAGGCAAAAGGACGATCGCAGGCCGTGCTGTGGACCAAGTGAGGTCCCTGGGCAAACCCTAGCCAAGGCAACGGTACTGCCTTCGAGCCCAGTCTTTCCGCTGAGAGACTGGGCTCGTGCTATCAGGGATCGTCGTCAAACCGAACCCAGCCTGCGGCAACCTGTCACAATACGGCACGCCGCCGCACGTAGAAGATGAGGGGACACACATCGTGCCACTAACCATCGAGCGGGGCAGCCGCGCTGTATGCGCGAATGCCCGCCCAGCGAAAGGAGCGAGACCATGAAGCGCATCATTCCCTTTGTGCTGCTGGCATTCGTGGCGGTAGCCTGCAACGAGGACGCGCCCACGGTACCGCGCGACGGACCGCAGCTCGCCGTGGACTGTACCCTCGAGAAGTTCCAGAACCACCCGAAGTGCTCGGGTGACGAAGAGCCGGAACCGCCTGACGACGGGGCGGTGACAGTAGAGGTCCAGCTCTGTGCCAAGATGGGTGTCGTCGACTATCTCAACGGGGCGAACCGGGACAAGGCGGATGGGGCGGTTGGCACAGTGCCCAGTAGCGGCTGTTCCTGCGACGCAACCTCGCCGGCCGGAAGAGCGTTGCCGTACGGTACATTCGAGTATACTCCCGAGAGCCCGGAGTTCGAGTGGGAGTTCGCGGGCAACGGGTTCGTTCCTCCACTGCGTGGCCCGTTCGGGCCTCACCATCGTTACGTGCTCGTCTACTATCCCGACCCCTGGCCGGGACGTGACCTGATCTGCCTCGGGGACGGCATCCCCAACAAGCAGGGGAGCCTGAAGCTCAGGGGTAGCTACGACTTCAACGGGAACCTCGCGGACGCGAAGATGTGGATCGTGCGAGCCGACTGGGTCGACTGTGAGGGCGACGGGTTCGAGCATCGCACGAACCCGGACGGCGTGCCGCGGCTGACCAACAATCGGAACGCCAGCGGCCTGACGGACGTAACGGAGACGCGTCTGTGGTGCGATCCGCCTTGCGACTACGATGAAGGCGAGCTGGCTTACGACTGGTTGTTCGAGAAGACCGGCGCAGACCTCATCACCTACACCGACACTGACGCTCAGTAGAGGTAGCGCTCAGTGCGAGAGCAGATCGGTAGGCCCTGCGGCGAATGGCGCTGCAGGGCCACCGACGAAAACCGTGGAGCGCAATCGGAGTCTGAGGATCGGACCTGCTCTATTCCACTCGCAACGCCTCCAGAGGATCGACGCGACTCGCTCGCCGCGCCGGGACGTAGCTGGCCAGCAGGGCGACGAGGACCACAGCCGCCGATACCAGACCGAGCGTCCCGGGATCGGTAGGGCTCACGTCGTGCAAAAGCCCGGTCATCACGCGGGTGGCGGCGAGCGCGGCGGCGAGGCCGATTCCCGCCCCGATGAGCGCGGTGACCATCCCCTGTCGGATCACCAAGGCGACGACCTCGTGGCTCTGAGCGCTGCGAGACGACGCCGTAGACGCCGATCATGCCGAGCAGCAGCGCAACAGCGGCAAAGGCGCCGAGCGCGCTCATCAGGAACCGGGGCTCTGCGACGGAGGCGGAGACGATGTCGTCCATCGTCTTCATGCGGAGGATGACCAGGTTGGGGTCGAGCGAGCGGACCAGGTCGCGTAGCGGACCGGCCACGGCCTCGGGATCGCCGCTGGTGCGCACGACGATGCTCATCGAGCCCAACATGAAGTGGACGATCTCCGGCCAGCGCTCGTAGGCGAAGTAGAACGTGGGGTTCTCCTCGTCCAGTCCGTCGTAGCGCACGTTGCCGACGATGCCGACGACCGTATGCCAGGGGCCATCCGTCGCCGCGAAGCGTATCCGTTGCCCGATTGGATCTTCGCCCGGCCAGAATTGGCTAGCCAGCCGTTCATCGACGACGGCCACCGGCTGCGTGCCGGCGACATCGTCGGGTAGCTGGCCGCGAATCAGCGGTATTCCGAGCGTCTCGAACGCGCCCTCGCTCACACCGACCGAACTGGCTGTACAGCAGAACTCACCCGCTTGGGCGCGCGACCACCCATCGATGTGGAAGCGGCTCTGCGACCGGTCGTAGAGGATGGGAGGGCGGGAGGCGGTCGCCGCGCCCTCCACACGCGGCAAAGCCTCGACGCGCTCGACCAGCTCGGAGTAGAACGCGACCGCCCGCTCCGTCGTGTACTGGGAGGCCGGAAGCGAGAACTGGGCGACCAACAGGTTGTCCTTGCGGAAGCCCGGGTCCTCGTGGAACAGCCGCCAGAAGCTCTTCACGGTGAGTCCGGCGCCGACCACGAGCAGCACCGCGAGGGCGATCTCGGTAACGACGAGCAGCCGTCTCAGGCTCAGGCGCTCCTTTCCAGCGCTCGCCGATCGACTCGCTTCCTTGAGCGCTCGAGAGAGCTCGGCGGATGCGGCGCGCTGCGCGGGCAGTAGCCCGAAGATCACCGTCGTCAAGAGGACGGCGCCGCCGACGAAGAGCAGGACGCGGGCGTCGAGCCCGACGTTCGCCGCGCGCGGGATCGTGCCGGCCTGGAGCGCGAGCAGAACCTTGAGGCCCAGTACGGCGAGCAGAAGGCCGAGGGCTCCTCCGATGACCGCCAGGACGAGGCTCTCGGTGAGCAGTTGCTGGAGGAGGCGGCCGCGTCCCGCGCCCAGCGCACCGCGGACCGCCAGCTCGCGGCGGCGGCCCTCGGCGCGCGCCAGCAGCAGGTTGGCCACGTTGGCGCAGGCGATCAGCAAGACGAAGCTCACGGCGCCCAGGAGGAGGATCAACGCCGAGCGGACGGCCCCCACATAGTCATCGAGCAGCGGCATGAGGAAGAGGCCGTGGCCGACGTGATGGTCCGGGTAGTCGACCGCCCACTGCGCGTTCAGCGTTTCCATCTCGGCTGCGGATTGCTCGAGCGAGACGTTGGGCGCCAGGCGGCCGATCATGTGGAACCAGTGGCCGCCACGCCAGGTACGCGCCGGGTCGAGGGGCAGCTGGGTCCAGAGCTCGGTGTCCGGAGTCGGGAACGCGAAGCCCTCGGGCATTACGCCGACGATGCGGCCGGCGCTGCCGTACGAGGCGACCTCGAGGCCGACATCGAGCAGCTGACCGATGACGGCCGAGTCGCCGCCGAAGCGCCGCTGCCAGAAGTCGTAGCTCAAGACGAAGACCGGCTGCGGCTCGGCGCCGTCGTCTTCCGCGACGAGCGTGCGGCCGAGAAGGGGAGGGGCGCGTAGCACGGTGAACATGCTCGAGGAGACGTAGCCGGCGGTGACGATCTCGGGCTCGCCGGTACCGGCGCTGATCGTCAGCGCTTCGGTGGAGATCGCCGCCACACTCTCCATCGTCCGGTTCTGAGCGAGGTAGTCGAAGTACTCGGGCGAGCCGACCGCGTACTGCGGGAAATCGTATCCGCTCTCCGGCGCGAAGTAGGTGTAGATCGCCACCAGATCATCGGGCTCGTCGTAGGGCAGCGGATCCAGCAGCACCCCGTTCACCACGCTGAAGATGACCGTGTTCGCACCGATGCCGACTGCGAGGGTCAGGATGGCGATGGCGGCGAAGGCCGGCGTCCGGGCCAGATTGCGAAGGCCGTAGCGGATGTCCTGCCCGATGTTGTGCATGAGTCGAT
>JBDHKD010000026.1:0-36212 GCA_039586575.1 Gemmatimonadota bacterium
ACTCCGATCGCCGCTGCCAGCGCTCCCACTACTCCACCCAGTTCTCCAGGAAGCGCCGGTCGCCCACCTCCGCCTCATCGACCAGCGCCTGCAGGATCGCGCGCAGCTGCTCGTAGGGCAGCGTCCCGATGATCATTCGATTGTTCACGATCATCGTCGGCGTCGACCGGATGCCGTGCGAGTAGCGCTCGTGCGTCTTCTCGTACTCGCGCCCGGTCTCGATCATCCGGTCGACCAGCGCGATGGTCGCCGAGTCGCTGAGCGCCGCCTCCACGTCGTAACGTCGCGCCAACTCGGCCCGCCAGTCCGCTTCCCTCCGCGCCTGCCGGAAGTTGTCGAAGATCTCGTCGTGGATGGCCAGAAACTTCTCCGAATCGTACGCCGCCATGTACGACACGTCGCAAGCTCCGGGATGCAGATCCTTCTCCACCACGTCGTTACACTTCGCCTCCAGTGGGAACAGCTGGAACGCAACGTTCATCTTCCCCTCGAACTCGACCTTCAACCTCTCGAACTGCTGGTACAGGTACAGACAGTCCGAGCACAAAAGGTCGCCGTACTCGACGATCCGAATCGGCGCGTCCTCGAATCTCTCCGTCGACCTCACCGTCCAGAGCGGCGAGATGAAGCTCGGCCACTCGACCGTGTCCAGGTTGTAGTACTCCTTCACCGCCCGCGCCGCCACACCGCCCGACTGCGCTTCTCTCCGCGCATCCGTATAGAAGCTGAAGCCATACGCGCCCAACAGCAGGATCACCGCATAAGCCGCCAGGTGCTTGATCGATGGCCGGAACCAGCTCGCCATGAAATCCCTGTCCCCGCCGATCCCGTACCTCCAGAACAACGCGAAGCTGACGAGCGCGAACACATAGAAGCCACTGCACAGCAGGCAGAGGGTGCCGGTAACGAACACCGCGTAGCAGAACAGGGCGACCGCGCCGACAGCGTTGAACAGCGAGATGAACTTATTGCTCCTCTCGAATGCCGCCGACGGGAAGACGGCGCCCAGAGAAACCAGGGCACCGACGATCACGCCGAAGTAGCCTAGCGGCACACCGCCGATCTCGGCGATCGCGCTGTAGGCCGAGCTGTCGCAGTTCAAGAACGCGCTGATATCGCAGAACGAGCCCTCGAAGATCGTTGTCGGGAAGTTCGCGGCGTAGTAGTGGTCGATCGTCAGGAACGAGAAGACCATCATCCCGATCCCGCAAGAGAAGCTGAGCAAGCGCGGCCAACCCGCGCCATCCAATGTCAGCGACCGCTGCATAGTGTTTCCTTCCCTCCGCTAGGCGATCCCGGCGTCTCTCTCTGTCCCCTCACCCCGATAAGTGTTTCGAGAAGATAGGCCGGACCTCTTGGCGAAGCCAGCAGCGCTCTTTTGCAGAGCCCAGCCCGCCAGTAGGTTGGGGTACCGCGGTTATCGCGGTTCCCAACCCAACGCAACGGAGGATCCCAGGGAGAGGTCCATGGTCAGCCACGAACCACATAAGATAAAGACAGTCAGGCTGTTATCATGCCCGACCATCGACGAGCGCAAGAAGTACCTCGCCGACGCCGGCTTCAACGTCTGGTACCTGACCCCGACTCAGGTAACCTTCGACATGTGCTCGCTGGGCACCAACGCGGTCAGTCAGGAGCAGCTGGCAGGACAGTTAGTCGGCGACGAGGCCTACGCCGGTTCGCGCAACTTCGAGGCGCTCGAAAAGGCGGTCCACGAGGTCCTCGGACATTCCTACGTCTGCCCCACGCACAACAACCTCGGCTCCGTCAAGCTGGTCGTCTCGACCATGCTGCCGCCCGGTTCCGTGGTGCCCAGCAACGCCCGCACCAAGCTCGATATCCTGAACCCGCGGGGCATCGAGTACCCCGACGTCCGCAACCACGACGAGCCCGTGTTCACCGGCAACATGGACCTCGGCGCACTCGAGGCGACCCTCGAGGCGGGCGGCGTCGCCATCGTCGGTCTCCAGGCCTTCGCCGATGGCCAGCACCCGTTCAGCCTCGAGAACCTGCGGCGCATCCGCGCCCTCGCCGACAAGTACGGCAAGCGGCTGGTCTGCGACGGGTCGCGCGTTATCGAGAACGCCTGGTACATCCAGCGGCACGAGTCCGGCCAGGCCGACCGCGCCATCGCCGACATCGTCAAGCAGATCGTCAAGACCTGCCACGTCTTCCTGGTCGACGGCGCCCAGGACCCCAAGTGCAATACCGGCGGCATCTTGACCACCGATAACCCCGACGATCACGAGAGATTCATGAACGAGGTGGTCGTTTTCGAGGGCCTGCACACCTACGGCGGCATGGCCGGGCGCACCATGGAAGTACTCGCCCGTGGCATCATGGAGATGTGTGACGAGGCCGAGGTCCACTGGGTCATGCACCAAACAGAGCACTTCACCCAGAGGCTGCGTGACGGCGGCGTTCCCCTCGAACGGGGCTGCGACGGCGCCTATCTCAAGGCCGATGAGTTCCTGACCCACCTCGACGAGCACCAGCAGGACACGCTGTCCGCCTCTCTCTACCTGATCTCCGGTGTGAGGGCGACGGCGCAGGGCCTGGTGGGTCGTGACAACCTGCTGCCCGTGCAGATCCCACGACTCGCCATGACCACGGAACAGCTCGATCAGGTGGCCGACGCGATCATCAGCCTCCACCAGCACCGCGATAAGGTGAACGCCTTGCAGGCGATCGCGACCGGGACCTGGCGCGACGAGATGTCGTACCGCTGGGTCTTTCCCGACCTCGAACCGCACGCCTTCGACACCTTCCCCTACGAAATCCACACCATCGAGAAGGTCGGCGCGCTCACTCGCGGCCAGCGCGAAAAGGCGATCCGCAAGGCGGGCTACAACACATTCCTGCTGCGCTCGGCTGACGTGACCATCGATCTGTTGACCGATTCCGGCACAACGGCCATGAGCTCCGACCAGTGGGCCGCCTACGACGGCGTTCGCGCCAGCGCGACCACCAGTGACGAGTATTACCGCCTCGTCGAGGTGCTGCAGGATGTGACCGGCTACGAGTACATCATCCCCACCCACCAGGGACGTGCGGCCGAGCATATCCTCAGCCAGATCATGATTAAGAAAGGCCAGCTCGTACCCGGCAACATGTACTTCACCACGACGAAGCTGCACCAGGAGCTGGCCGGCGGCGTGTTCGTCGACATCATCGTCGACGAAGCCCACAACCCGGAGAGCGATTTCTCCTGGAAGGGAAACATCGACCTCGCGAAGCTCCAAGCGCTGGTCGACCAGCACGGCGCCGAGCAGATCGCCTACATCTCCTTTGAGCACTCCGTCAACATGGCGGGCGGCCAGCCGTGCAGTATGGACAACATGAAGGAGGTCTACGAGTACTGTAGCGCGCTGGGCATCCCCGTCTTCTTCGACGCCACCCGCTTCGCCGAAAACGCTTACATGATACAGGCACGCGATCCGCGCTATCGCGCTACCAAGATCAAGGACATCCTCCGCGAGATGATGCTCTACGGCGACGGCTGTACGGTCAGCGGCAAGAAAGACTTCCTCATCAACATCGGCGGTGTGCTCTGCTTCCGTGAGAACGCCGAGTGGGCCGACAAGGCCCAGCAGATGCTTCGCATCTACGAAGGCAACATCACCGACGGTGGCCTCGCCACCGCCGACCTCGCAGCGATCGCCCGCGGAATCGAGGAGATGGTCGACGATCGCTACATTCGCTCACGCGTCGAGCAGACCCAGTATCTGGGACGGCTGCTGCTCGAGATGGGCATCCCCATCGTCACGCCGCCGGGCAGCCACGCCGTCTTCCTCGACGCCAAGCGCTTCCTGCCCCACATCGACCAGGACGAGTTCCCGGCCCAGCGCTTGGCGGCCGAGATCTACGTCGAGACCGGCGTCCGCGCCATGGAGCGCGGCAACGTCTCGAAGGGCCGCGACCCGGAGACCGGCCAGAACTACCGACCCGCCCTCGAGCTCGTGCGGCTCACCATCCCGCGCCGCGTCTACACCAACGATCACATGAGAGCGGTCGCCGAGGGGATCAAGCGGGTCTTCGATCGTAGGGAAGAGATCAAGGGGCTGAAGTTCGTCTACGAGCCCGCGAAGCTTCGCTTCTTTCAGGGTCGCTTCGAGTCGCTCTAGAAGACTTACTCGCCGACCTCCAGGACGACGATCTCATCGATCACATCACCGTCACGCGGCGGCAGGCTCAACAACAGTCCGTCCTCTCTGTCCTCGAACTTCACCGCGCTACCGTCGCGCAGCAGCCGGGCCGAGCGCACTCGACCCGGCAGCGGCGGCACGGCAAGCAGCGCCGCTTCCCAGTCGAGCACATGGACGTAGACCTTGTCGTCCCGCTGCGTCGTGACTCCCCATAACGCCGGCGCCAGCGGGCCGCCCCGGGTCCCGTAGATCGACTCGCCGTAGCGCTCCAGCCAGGCCCCCATCTCCTTCAGTCGCACCACGAACTCCGGCTGGATCTCGCCGTTCGGCATCGGGCCGACGTTGAGCAGGAAGTTGGCGTTGGCACCCGCCGCACGTACCAGATACCGCACCAGCTCGCGGGGGCTCTTGTAGCTGCGGTCGGTCAGATTGAACCCCCACGACCGGTTCATCGTCTCCGCCGTCTCCAGAGGCAACCGGCTCACCTCAGCGGTGTTGAACCCGGCCGTGTTCTGTCCCGGCAGATCCTTCTCGAACATCTGGAAGTCCTCACCCGAGATAGGAACCTGGTGGTGGTTCGAGCCGATGAGCGCCTGCGGCTGGAGCTCATGAATCAATGAGTAGGTCCGCTCCAGCCGCCAGTCCGCTTCGGGGCGATCCCACATGCCATCGAACCAGATGCCGCCGATCTCACCGTAGTCGCTGAGCAGCTCGCCCAGCTGCTCGTCCATATAGTCCAGGTAGCGATACCAGTCGCCCTCGGCCGGCCGCGCCGCGCTGTGTCCGGTTCGCCCGCGCGGGTAGTAATCGGGGTGATGCCAGTCCAGTTGAGAGTAGTAGAAGAAGAGCTTGATGCCTTGGCGCCGGCATTCCTCGGCCAGCTCCGCCAGAACATCCTTGGCGTACGGTGTGCGATCGACGATGTCCCAGTCCGACACCGGCGAGTCGTACATGGCGAACCCATCGTGATGCTTCGCTGTGATGGTGATGTATCGCATGCCGGCCGCCTTGACCAAGGCGACCCACTCGGCGGCGTCGAAGCGGATCGGATTGAACTGGTCTGCCAGCTTCTCGTAGTCGCTCACCGGTATCCGGCGCACCTCCATCACCCACTCGCCGGAGCCCAGCACGCTGTAGATGCCCCAGTGTACGAAGAGCCCGAACTTGGCGTCCTGGAACCAGGTGCGCGCCGCGAGGTTCTCCGGCGTCGGCTCGTACGAGGCCTGCGCGTGCGCCTCAGCCGACGCGAGCTGCAGAGCGGACGCCAGCGCCAACATGGCGCAAACGGCGCCGAGGCCGTGTCTCGAGCCGCTAGACTTCACCGACACCTCCGGCACGCTTCCGACTCCACAGCGCATCTATGCTGTACCGACCCGGACCCACCATCATCAGTCCCACGAACAACCAGAAGTTCTTGAACGCATGGCCCGGGCTGCCCCGGCCGCTAACGAGATGATTCACCGTGGCCACGAACATGGTGAACGCCAATACGGCACAGGCCGGCCGGAAGAAGAGACCCGCCGCGATGCAGAGGGCGCCCAGCGTCTCGGCCAGCGCGGCCAGGAACCCGAAGAACGCGTGGCCGAAGCCGATCCCGAAATTGCTCATCGCGCCGCCGACCCCGGCCCACCGTTCCGGCCCGCCCGTCAGCTTGTCCCAGCCGTGGAAGTAGATGAAGCCCAGACCGAAACCGAGGCGCAGGATGAGAAGACCGATATCACGATACTTGTCCAACGCGTTCCAGATCATCGCTTGACCTCCATCACGGCTTCGCCGGCAGCGGCGCCTGCGCGAACCCGCGGAGCGCCGCAAGCCAGCTTCGCGTCATGATCGCCAGCACCGCCTCGCCCTTCTCGGCGCTCGCCAGGCTCGGATCACCGAAGTAGCCCGTCTCCGAGTAGGCCGGGTCGCCCGGATCCCGGGAGAAGAGGCCGGGCTGGTAACCGGGGTAGTCTTTGCCTCCCACTCCGCGGTAGTCGGCCGCCGGCAACGCCGGGCTCACCAGCTCGGGCTGCAGGTAGAGATGGATCGAGGTCTCGATCTCGTCGGCATGGCCGCCGGCACGTTGGTCCGCGAGCGCCGCGACCTCTTCCGTCTCCAGGTCATCCCAGGAGACCACGAGCGTCGGCGTCCCCAGCTCCACCCTCAGCTCGCGCGCCGCGATGGCGAGCGGCAGGCCCGTCGCTCGGGTGATCCCCGTATTGAGGAAGACGATCCGCTGGGCTCCGTGCCGCACCAGCGAGCGCGCCACCTCGTGGACGTAGCGCGCGAACAGGTCGGCGTCGGCGACCTCGGTGCCCGGGAAGTCGCGGAAGGCCGGGAACCACCCATGCAGGATGGGCGGCGCCACAACGACGGGCAGCGAGTCGATCGCCCGCTGGCACAGATACTCCATCACACGCTGATCGGCGTTCAGCGGCAGGTGAGGCCCGTGTTCCTTGGCGCCCGCACCGAACGGTATGACGACCAGCGGCGCCTCGCGAAGCCTTGCCTCCGCGTCCGGCCACGTCAGCTCGCCCAGGTAGGCGCCCGGCGTCTGCGCCAGGCACTCCACCCGGGGACCCACGACGAGAGCTACGATTAGAGCGATCCACACCATCCTGAGCACGGCTTTACCTCCGCCAACCCGTCAAACGCCGATGGCCCAGTGGAAGGCACCTCCCAACCGGGCCACCTCACTCTTTCGATCTCCGGACCTACTCGCGGTCTGCCTGCAACCGCCCGCGCGGGGTCGGTCCCTCAGTCACGATGGTCCGCCGGTCTCAGGTGCTCCGCGCCAGGCAGCTTGCCAATCAGCTGCGCCGGATCGTGGATCAAGACCGGTAAGTGCTGGGGGCAGATCCAGAAATCGGAGCCTCGGTACTGGAGGCGGACGAGCGGCGTCGCGTCATCTCCCTTGCGACAGGCCAGGCACACGACTTTCGACTCGGACTCGCTTGCCATCATTCGTCCTCAGACCGCGAGCGCCTTGGCCGCGTGCTCAATATCTTCCGGCCTGAAGTACATTACGTAGCCGTAGTTACCCCTGCCGTCCGTCACACCCGTGGCGGCCACCACGTTCACGTTCGCCTGGTAGAGCTGCTCGTGGATGCCGACCAGCGCGCCCAGCTCGTCATCGCCCTGAACGAGCAAAGCGGGATACGGGCCGTCCAGCTCCAGGCCCGCTTTCCTCGCCTCGCTCTCCATCTTCAGCGCGTCCTCCGGGAATATCGTCAGCTGCGTTCGTACGGGTCCGACCGGGATCGCTGTCATGGCGAGGAGGTTGATGCCGAACTCCGCGAGCTGCGAGAGAAGCTTGTAAGCCTCTCCAGGTCGGTCCTGGATCGCGGTATAGAAGTAGCTGACGCGGCGGATCGTGAACGCCATGGCTGTCTCTCCTGGCGGCGCTGTTGGGCCCGGCGGCCGGGTCTCCTGCTGCCTCGACGGCGCCCTGCGGCGAAGCGGATCTTTACTATAAATGAGACCCGAAGTCGAGCGCAGCAAGTACGGGACGTGATATTTCGGTCAAGGCCTGCTTCGCTTCCTCCGCTTGCGAGCACTCATCCCGAGAATCAGCTCGACTCCCTGATCGATACGCCGCTCGCGGGTCTCCTTCTTCTTCGCCTGCTCGATATAGCTCAGGAACTCTCGCTGTTGGTTCTGCGTCAGTTCAGCGAACGCTGCTCGACCACCCTTCGTGCTCCGCAAAGCCCTCGCGACATCCGGCGGCAGCTTCGCCTTGCGCGACCGCTCATCCAGTTCCAACTCGACCGTCACCCGATCGCCGGCATCGGCGCCCGCCGCCCGGCGCATCTCTGTGTCGAGGAACAGTCGATGCAGCCCGCCACCTCGTGGGACCAGGTTCGTCCGAACACTTCTCTGCTTGACCCTGGCCAGCACCGGCACGGCGCGCCCCGCGCCCAACACCGCCGTGACCCGCTCCGGCACATCCACGCAGCGGTTGATGCCCACCTTGTAGATCGTGGCGGTGAAACGCTGCCGCTTACTGGAACCGGCCATCGCTACGCGTCCTCGACGAACAGTGCGCGAACCGGCCCTCCCAAGACTCGCCCCATGTGACGGTGTGCGGGCCCGGCGGGCAGGAAGACGCCATCACCGGGGCCGAAGATCAGGACCTCATCGCCCACGGTGATCTCGAACCGCCCTTCCAGAACGCACCCGATGTGGCCCCGCTCACACCAGTGGGGCTCCATCGCCTCGCTGTACTCCACCAGGCGCAGCTGCCGACCACCATGTCGTACCAGCTTGTGGCGCATCCCCTCGAGCGGACTCTCCCAGGGAAGCGCCTCGAAGTCGACCTTGCACTCCATTCTCCGCTACCTCCGCCGACTCAGTCCGCTTCGCCCCACGACTCGGTCTCGAAGCCGAAGAGCGCCGCATCCGCCTCTTGCCAGGCGTCGTCCGGCAGCCCCGCTTTGCGGCAGGTCCATATCAGGAACTTCTCCCGATCCCAACCGTAGCGTACCGGCACGTGCGGCAGCAACAATCCCGAGCGTGCACCCTTGATGATCATCAGCCCGTGCCGGCCCACCTCGACTTCTCCGGGCCGAATCGGCTGCAGTGGCGTCAGCGCGCTGATCTCGATCCGCAGATCCGCCAGCTCCTCGATCGTCACCGGCGGGAAGCGTGGGTCGTCCGTCGCAGCGGCGATCGCCATCTGCACCACCGACTCGGCCAGCGGCCTCCGCGCCGTCGGCTCACCGCGGCAACCTCGCAGATCGCCGCTGTCAGCTTCCCAGAGGGTGACGAACGTCGCTCGCGGTTCCACGAGCGCCGCCGGCTCGCTGGGAGGCTCGCGAAGCTCGCCGCCCCGCAGGTAGTCGCGAAGCGTCTCCCGCGCCAAGCGCAGCAGCTGCTGCTTGTCCTCCGGTGTGAGCTGGCTCATCGATCGCTTCACAACCAGCGCCGCACGCGCCGCCGGTACTCCTCCCAGTCCGCGCCGAACCGATCCGCCAGTATCCGCTCCTCGACCTCGATGAACCGCCGGTCGAGGAGCAGT
Source organism: Gemmatimonadota bacterium (assembly GCA_039586575.1). Taxonomy (GTDB): domain Bacteria; phylum Gemmatimonadota; class Gemmatimonadetes; order Palauibacterales; family KS3-K002. The sequence goes on from JBDHKD010000026.1 coordinate 9,145, forward strand.
GCGAAGATTACCACGACGGCAAGCGGCAACGCCGATCCCAGCAAGCCGGCGAGACCCAAGACGATCAGCACGAGTCCCAGGTACATGGGGTGACGGCTGATCCGGTAGACGCCCGTCGTGACCAGGGCGCTTGACGGCTCGAACGGCTTGACCGTCGTCCCTACCGACCTGAAGGCCCGGTCGGCGATGACGTTGATCAGTATCCCGGCGGCCAGTGGGACGATCCCCAGCAGGTTCCACGGCGCCGGGACGATCCGGCCGAGCGGCACCGCCAGGTGGAGCACGATCACGAGCAGGATCGCGATAAGCAGGTACACCGGCGGTAGGAGCCTCTTTTCTTCCATCGCCAGGTCAATCTTCTCGGCGCTGCCGAGATCTGCAACCGCTTTGGGTCACCCCTCGATGGGCAGATAGAGATCGAGTACCAGGTCCGCCTCCGCCGCCGTTGGATCGTGCACCTTCTCCAGTTCGTGCGTGTGCCGCCACTCGAACTCGCCGGACTCGCGGACCCAGTGCCACAGCTCCTTCCAGACCTCGGGCAACGGCCCGCGCGGATCGCCGTGTAGCTTACACGTGGTTACCGCGTAGCGGCCACCCGGGAAGTCCTTCACCTCGACTTCGCCCTCGCCGTCGACCTCCGGACCGACCCGGATCCACAGCTCGTACCCGTACTCCTCACCTTCCATGACGGGCGGCGGGTTGTTGAACCCAAAGACAGGGTGTCGCTCCACATCGGCCAGCAACCCCTGCGGCTCAGCCCACGCCTTGAGCTTCGTCCACGCGTCACGCTCGGGCGACCGGCTCACCGCCTGGACGCTGGCGACCCGCATGGGATCGAGTCGTACGATCTGGACCTCCAGCTCACTCACGCCGATTACTCCTGCGCGCCGGGGCTAGCCGTGCGCGCCACCAGTGCGCTGCCCAGCCCGATCCCAACGGTGACCGCCGGGATGATCAGGTACGTCAGGCCGACGTCCGCCCAGTACTCGCCCAAGCTCATACCGATCGGGTCCGTCAGCATGAGCGGCAGATCGATCAGCACGTTGATGGCGAACCACAAGCAGCCCAGCAGGATCCCCTCTCTGATGTAATCTGCGCGGACCCTCCTATAATAGAGCACCGCGAAAACGACCGTGGCGGTCGTCACCACGACGGGCATGATCGACTCGAACAGCGGCCGCGCCGACTCACGCAACGGGAAGATGAGAAACGCCACGACGAACGCCACGAGCCAGATGAGGAATCCGAAGAAGAACCCCCTGCCTATCGATACCATAGATCCCTCCCGCGCTCACCTGTTCTCTGAGGTCACAGCTCGAGCTCCGTGCGATAGGCGATCACCGCTCGGCCCGCCACCTTCACGAGCTTCGCCTCCCCGCCTTCCACTACGACGGTGACCTCCACCGTGCCCGGCCGGCCCATCGCTTCCCCCTGCCGGGCCCGAAAGGACAAAATTCCATCCTGCGGTGCCGCCAGCCCGTGCTTCACCAGGTACGCCCCCAACGGCCCGTTCGCGTTGCCCGTGACGGGATCCTCGGGTATCCCGATCGCCGGCGCGAACATGCGCCCGTGCGCCAGGACGTCGGCGCTCGACGCACTCAACACGAAGACGTAGTAGCCGTTGCAGCCGATGCGGCCGCTCAGCTCCGTCAGCCGCGCCAGCTCCGGTGTGAGCGCGTCGAGTTTGTCCTTCGAGCGTATCCCAACCATGACCTTCGAGTGGCCGGTCGACACGACCCGGATCGGGCAGCGGTCGTCCAGGTCGGCCGGCGTCAGGCCCAACGCCGCCAGCACCTCTTCTGCCAGCGCCGCCACTAATGGCTCGGCGAACTCTACGGCACCCTGCGTCATCACGATCCGGTACTCCGAACCGTCACGCACCACCTCTACCGGCAAGATCCCGACACCGATCTTCTGTACGACCGTACAGGACGGGAGACCTTTCTCCACCGCCCGGACGTAATGGGCGGCGATCGTTGCGTGCCCGCAGGAGGGTACTTCGATCGTCGGCGTGAAGAATCGTACCCGCACATCGTGGTCGGCCGCATCGGCGGACAGGATGAACGCCGTCTCCGAGTTGTTCAGCTCGCGGGCGATCGCCTGCATCTCCGCGTCGGTCAGCCCGTCGGCGTTCGGTACCACGCCCGCCGGGTTGCCCTGGAACTTCAGCGTGGTGAACGCATCGACCTGGTAAACTCGGTATCGCCTCATCTCTACACCCCGGCGTCGCTCTAGACCGACTGCAATCGATCCAGGATCTCAACCATCGCTTCCGGGTTAACGTACACTTGCCAGCGCGCCACCCGATCGCCCGCCACCACGGCGCGCCAGGCGGCGGGAGCGGACCAGCCGTTCGCGGGGTCGAGTCGCCCTTCGTGCGCGAACGTGCCGCTCGACCTGCCCAGCAGTACGACGGTGTCACCCTCGGCGAAAGTCCGCTCGACCTCGATTCGGAAGTCGGGCACCATCGCGAAGTAGCTCTCCCAACCTTCCCGCATCCTCTCGCGGCCCGACACCTCGGTCCCATCTGAATCGACGAATACATGATCTGCCGTCATCAGCGCCGCCAGCTCGCCGGCCCGTCCGGAGTTGATCGCTTCAACAAACGTCAGCGCCACCTTCAGTGGCTCCATTCACTCGTCTCCAGCGCTTCGCCGACCGACGATCCGGTCGTGCCAACCCAGGTACTCTCTGACGAACTGCGGATGCGCGCGCGCCTCTTCCGGCCGCCCCAGTACGTGTGTCGTCCCCGCAACACACCAGATCACCTCGTCCGCCGTGCGCAAAAGCGGCGACACGTCGTGCCCGGTCGTCACGATCGCGACTCCCTCTGCCGCCAACTCGCGCAGCACCCGGCCGATCGTCTCCTGGTCCTTGGGGGCCAGCCCCGCGAACGGCTCGTCGGCCAGCAGGCACATCGGTGCACGGATCACCGCCCCAGCCAGGGCCGCGCGCTTGCTTTCACCGCCCGACAACTCGTAGTCCCGCTTGTCCAACAGACCATCGAGGCCAAGCCGGGCCGCGACCTCGTCGAGCGATCTACCGCCGTGTGCTCGACGGATCATCTCCAGCTGCGTCTTGACCTTGAACGTGCGCGGCAAATGCGCACGCTCCTCCAGATAGTAGAGCCCACCACGCGCCAGCACTGCCAACCGCGGTCGCTCGTACACCTTCGACAGGAAACGCACCGCACCGGTCTCCGCCCGGACCTCACCCACCGCGATCCGCAACAGGGTCGTCTTGCCGGAACCGTTCCGGCCCAGGAGCGTCGTGATCTGGCCTTCCCGTGCCCAGAAGGACGCCGCCTTCAGCACGGCGCGCCCCCCGAACGCCTTCACGGCCGAGTCGACCGCCAAGATCTCCCTCGCTATAGCGGCAGCCCTCCAGCGAATATCCCCATGAGACCCTCAAGAACGAGATCCGCGCCGACGACCACCGCTCCCATTCCGGCGCGCGAGACTCCCAGGTTGCCCAGGAACCGGCGCTCTCTGCGACGCTCGGCATCCGCCAGCACGACCACCAGGATGACCGCCAGTGCAAAGAGCATCCCCTGGGCCGTGTAGACCAGCGGGCCGCCCATCGCGCGGATCATGACGTGCAGGGCCAACCAGACGATCAGCGTCCGCCACGCCAGCACTCCGACATACTTCCAGGGTGGCAACCGCATCCTCAGCCTAGCCACTCACGAAGAACCTCGAAGAATTCCCGGTGCGTCGCCCGCTCCAGCCATGGGTAGTGCCCGCAGCGCTCCCACTCCCGGTACTCGAGCTGCGGGATATACTGCGCGAGAGTGGCGCGCACCATCTCGCCCGGGTGCGGATCGACCGCTCCATGCAGCATGAGCACCGGCCCCGCGATCGCCGCGAATGCCGCGGGATACACCCCTTCATCCTGCAGGCGCAGCATATCCGCCCACGTCTCCTCGTGCGCCCGCGCGTCCACGGCTTCGGTCTCGGTCTCGGTCGTCATCAGGTCGCACGAGTACACCGGCAGGACGAGCTCGCCATAGAGTCTCAGCCGCTCATCGGGGTCCGAGACTTCCGCCGACAGCCGCTCGAGCCGACGCCGCAGCTCGTCATCCATGCGCTCCTCGACCGTCGCGTGCAATCGCGCGCGCGCGGCGCGATCAAAGGTCCCGCAGCCGATCAGCACCAGCCGGCCCGCCGCCTCGGGATGTTCCGCCGCATAGGCCAGGGCGAGCATCGCGCCCCAGGAAGATCCGACGAGGGCCAGTCGCACTCCAGCGCAACGCGAAGTCACCAGCTCGTGCAGGTCCTCCACATGCCGGGCTACGGTCAGCGGCTCCGCACCGCAACCGCGCTGCCACGGCTCGAGTACCCGGAAGCGGTCGGCCAACCCGCGGGCCACCGGTGCCATGTGCCCCGGCGCTCCTGGCCCACCGTGCAACAGGACTACGAACGGCCCCGCGGTCCCATACTCACGAACCAACATCCGGCCAAATCCCGAACAGCAACGCCAGTGAGAGGACGGCCCCACTGCCCAGCAGACACCCCGCCATCTTGCCCAGAGATGTCGTCACCGGCTCCCGCGACTCATCGAAGCCCCGCGCGCGAAGCCACTCGGCGACATGGCCCTCGAAATAACCGGCAACCGCGTCGGTGATCGAATCGCCGATAACGCCACCGGCAATTGCACCCGCTATCCCAAAGGCCAGCCCGCCGAACAGCGCCGGTACCGCCAAGAGCCCCGTGTCGATGCCTCCGAACACCAGATCGGGTACGGCCCCGCTCAGCCTGCGGCCGGCGAGCACCAGCACCGATAGCGGCAGCAGCCCGAGCGCCAGCACCACCGGGCCTATGGGCAGATCGAACCGCAGCGCTGCGACACCGCCCAGCAGGACCAGCAGCGCTACCGGCACGACGATCGCTGCGTTTCTCAGCATCAGCCCATCCAAAAGCCTTTACGGTGCGATACGCCCAGCACTTTCCGACAGGTGCCGCAGAAGTAGATGTACCGCCGGCCCAACAAACCCTTGAGCTGTTGGTAACAGACCGCGCGAAGCTCGGTCAAGCAGTGCGGACACACGGGGCGCATATCAGCTCGCTGCTCTAGCTCGATCATCGTCCTCTACCTCCTACACCGTCAACGAGTTTGCCTTAACAATACGCCCCGCCCCGGCCGTCGACCAACCCGCCCCACAGCGATCACCAAGAAAACGGCCAGCACCATGGCTGGCCCAGTAGCCGCGTCTGCCGCCCAAACCTAGGCCGCACCGCAGTCCTGGCACACGTAGTCGTATCTCGGCACCGTCCCTGTCTATGTGTCCCCGCTGTCCAGCGGGCACTCGCGCCAGACCCGCCGCCCCGATGAACCCTTCGCCCGCTCGGTTACTGCCTTCATGTCGACGCCGCCGTCGGGCCCTCTTTCCAGTCCGTAGGCCGCTCTGGGGAAGTTCAGGGGCTCCTGGATCGCCCAGATCCGCTCGTGCTCGCCGGGCGGCAGGACCGTCGCGGGATCGCCGACCGCGATCCAGCCGATGGGGACGGTCGTCTCGGGCGGAAGCGAAGTGTTCACGTGAACGATGCCGTTGATGCGTACTTCGGCGCGGCGGCCCACTCGCGCACCGTGGAAGATTGTCACGCCGGTGGCCAGAAAGACCTCATCCCCGATCGTGCACCCGTAGAGTGCCGAACGTGCGCCGATAAGCACGTAATCGCCCACAGACACGGGATGTAATTTCGAGGCGCGAATGACCACGTTTTCCCGTATGACGCTCTGCTCCCCGATCGTCACAGGCCCGTCATCCCCGAGGATCACTGCTCCGAACGATATATGAGCGTGCGGCCCCACGCCGACATCGCCGCTGATCACGGCGGTTGGCGCCACGGTAGCCGATTCATGTATCCGGGGCGCCTTGCCCTCAGTCTCGTATCTCATGGTCGTATAGCCAGATGAGTGTTGCGGCCAACGTCGCGCCACACAGATTCGCCACCAGGTCCCACCCGGTATTCCGATATCCGCCAACGTTCGTCTCGGGCAGCACCAGCGTGGCGACAAACTCGACGACCTCGTTGAGCGCCCCGAACCCCATGCCGGCGGTCGCCGACAACACCATCAGTCCAAGGGTCGGTGCTGCGCTCCCGCCGCGACGGCGAATCGCCGCGCGCAAGCCCTGCCAGCACACCCAGGTGGTCATCCCGAACCCGTAGGCATGCACCACCTGGTCATACTTCAGCCGCTCGGGAATCAACCACAGGGTATACAGCACCCGGCTATGGGAACTCACCGGCCAAGCTTCGGGGACCACCAAGAGACCACCGGCCATGTGTAAGAGCCCCCAGACGCTGAGACCCCACAAGACGCCCCGGCTCAGCCCGACGTATCGATGCACCGTCCACACGACGGCAATCAATGCGAGCATGACCCCGATATAGAACAGGAACTCCAGGTTGCCGCGGACCAGGGCGAATACCAGTGCGACAAACAGGTACGAAAGTGTAAACGCAGCGACCGGCCAAAGCTCGCGCGTGCTCGCGCCTGCGTCCCGAAACTCCACGGTCGATCCGCTCATAGCGTGCCCGGCCCCGCCGTCGCGAATACGAGCAACGACACCGCAACCGATATCCGCAAGAACGTCATGATGTCCCTCCAGGGTGTTAGTACGTTGCCTCGTGGATCGTGACCCGCAGACGATCCAGGTCAGGATAAGGCGCGACGAATACGGAAGATTTAGAGGCGGCCTGCGTGGCGCCCGGACCGCTCAACGCTACTGGCCCGGGAGTTCTTTCGAGTCCGCTTTGCCACCCCTCGGCCGCTCAAGCAGGCGCTCGGTGAACAGCACGCGCTCGTTCAGTTCGTGATAATCCTCGCGCAGTAGTCGTACCTCATCGTGCAGAACGCTCACCACGTCGGTCAAACGTTTCACATCCTCCTGCGAACTGCCGCCGACCTTGGTACGCTGGATGTGGGTGTAGCGCATCTTCATACCGATGAGCACGGCACTGCTGAGACCGAGAAAAACGAGTACCGGTGCGATGGTTTCGAGTATTGCTAGCTCCATGTGGCAACCCTTGCTCTTGGCGGCGGCCGGAAAACTCGTCGGGTGGCCGCCCCCTCGGTTCTCAATCTCTGATACAGCGAACGAAGATTCGGGCACCTTTCATCGCCGCGAAGTTCCCGACCGCTCCGTCCCGATCCACGTGATGATGATAGGCCCTATCCTGACTGACCTCCGTCGAGCTCCAGAAGAGCGCAATCGTATCATAGTAAAGGTAGTTTCCCCGGAAGTCCGCGCCCCCGGCGAGCAGGGCGTCGAAACCTGTCGAACCCCCAACCAGGAGCTCGGCGCCCGCGGAGTCCACGTAGGCGAACAGCTCCCTCCACTCCTCGTCCGTCGGCAGATGCCAACCGTCCGGGCAGATACCCTGGACGCCGGGTGCGACCGATTCGTTCATCGCGACATCCCAGGTGTACAGTCGGCCATCGCGTGCATGGCCCAGCGAGTCATCATTGAAGAAGAAACTCCCGATCGGCTCTCCCGTCGGCGTCCGCGTCACCCGCAGGTTCGTTGCCAGCCAGGCCTGTTCGCCGATCTCGACTACTCGGTAGACGTTGCCGTCGACATCACTCACGGTAGTCTGACCGACGGCATCGCCCGACACCGCGAGCACCAGCAGCACACCGGGGAACTCGCTGAACAGTGCGCGTAGGCCTCTCTTATTCACGAGACGGCCCAGGCTGAGCTCGGCCTGCCCATCCAGATCCAGGCGATGAAGTCGGTCAACGGCGGCTCGCCACCGAGCTCGCGCAACCGCGTGTTGACCTGGCCGCGATGATACGTTGTATGAGAGGTGATCTGAAGTATAGTCTCCGCAAAAGTCGCCTGCTGTACATCACCAAACCGCTCCACCAGCTGCTCCGCCCACGGAAACTCGATGTGCCGCTCGAACGTCTCCGTAGCGACGGCCTCGAGATACTCGGCCAGCTGGCCGTAGTAGTCGCGAACCCAGGTATGGATGGCATCGATGCCCTCGAAGCTGGATACATCTCGCATGTCGAGCGGCAGACCACGCCAGATCTGCAGGTAGGCCCACTGCACGAGGTGCGTGTGATACAGACGTTCCCGCATCCCGGCATCGGAAGTCGCCTCGGGCAGCGACAGTACCGCGTTCCAGACCAGCGAGTCCGCCCACTCCATGTGCCGCAGCAGATCGTGAAGATCGCTCGGAAGCATGGCGGAAACTGCTTACCGGCGCTTGCGCCCTGGACGACTGCCGGGGTAACAGCCGCGTCCCCTTAGACCGCCCTCGGGATAGCAACCCCGGTCTCGCACACCGCCCTCGGGATAGCAACCGCGCGTCGGCAGCCGTCGCGAAAGCAACCGCACGAGCAGGGGTTTCCTCTCTCGTCGTCTCTCGCGCGATCTACCTCTCATGTCTATTCGCACCCCCTCTCCAGGCGATCAGGGATATCCGACTCGTCAAGAACCATTCGCCGGTCTCAGGCTCGAGACCTCACCAATACGGATCCAGCGACCGGCCTGTTTCTCATAGAGCTCGATCCACGCCCAGACAGCATCGAACGGAACGCCTGCATCATCGCCATTGGCCTGTGTTCCCGCAATCCTCACCCGCGCGATCAACCATCCCAACGTACCGTCCTTCGACACCTTTACGATCGGGCTGATCAGGTCACCATACTCCTCGAACTCGACGCTCGTCAGGTAGCGCTCATACTGAGACAGGCGTTCCGCTCTCGTCGGGAATCGCACTTCGCCTCGACTCACCACCACGACAGGGTCCGACTCCGACGCCAGCACACTCGCGACGTCATACCGAATGTGTGAGTCGAGCAATTCCCTGTGGAGGCTCAGGATCTCCTCCACATCACTTGCGATCTGCCCCTCGACCTGGAGAGCGTGGGTCATCGCGACTGCGGCGATGACGACGACCACCAGGAGTCCCGACAGGCTGAGGACTCTTGTTCGCATCGTTCTCCTCTCCTGCAGCACCGCCAGCCTGCCACACGAACGGTAGTTTCCGGCCACGCTATCCTACAGCGGCCCGCCCTCGCTCGACTCGGAGACGACCTGCTCTCTGCAGTACGGGCAACGGCCGGACCTCACTACGCTCCGCCACCGATCGCCGATCGACCGACAGCACAGCGGGCAGCGCACGCCCCACTTGGTGTTCCAGGCCCGGCTCGACCCGAGCAGCCAGCCGACGACGATGAACAAGCCCGCGCTGTAGAGCAGTAGGAAGCGACCTTCTGGGGCAGGTGGACCGATGAGTGGGCCGGCCAGTACCAAGGCGAGCACTGTGTATAGAACGACGAAGCCGATGACAGCCAGTACCCGCCTCCATGCGGCCCGGCGGTAGCGCCTTGCCTGCGCCTGGAATTCGTTCAACAACATCGCTCTAGCGACACTACGTTCGCCGCCTACCGGATAAGCGACTCACGCGCCCGGGATCACTCGCCCTCCACCTGGGTCGGGGGTGGGAAGAGGCCCAACTGCGTGAGCATCGCCATGTTGTCCCACTCCACCCAGAGCTCCGCGATCTTCCCCTCCTCGATACGGAACATGGCCAGGAACTTGACCGCAGCCGCTCTCCCGGTGGCCGGAACATCCCCCAGCGGCCCGGTATTCGTACCGGCGTAGGTTGCGTACACAGCAACCTTGTCACCCTCGGCGATCATCATCTCCATCGTCACGCGCTGGTCGGGCATGCTCGCCAGATACATCTGCTGGAGCTGCTTGAAGTCGGCGAGCGAGTTCACCTGCATCTCGGTAGTCGCCTGGCTGTGCCGGCGGAAATCTTCCGTCATCAGCTCGTCCAGCGCGTCCCAATCGGCAGCGTTCACAGCTTCGCCGAACCGGCGGACCAGCTCCTTGTTGGCCTCGAGCTGTGTCGTGGCCGGGGCGCCGCAGCCGGCAACCAGCGTTGCCAGCGCGAACGCGGGAATCAGGGTCCTGTGTCGCATGATGCCCTCCATTACGCAGAAACTCACCTCGTACTCAGCCGCCCTCCCCCGGAGTCCAGTCATCGAGGAACTGAAGAAACGGTGTTCCTCGGAAGATTCGGTTATCCTGCAGTTCACGCGTATCTTGCGAGTGCAGAAACGAGCCGTCGCTCTCGAGAACGAAGATGTGCGGGTACCACTCGATCTCCGGATACTCCGAGAGAAAGGCCTCGTTCTCGTTTTCCGGATTTACGTTGACCTTGAGGACCACGAAATTCTCTTGCAACGTCTGGGCTACCGCGGCGTTCCCCTCGATGAAGAGGTCGAGGAGACGACAATCGATACACCATGTGCCACCGATTTCCAGGAGAATCCGCTTGCCTTCCGCCTCGGCACGCTCGATCGTCAACTGCAGATCGGCGACGGGGTCGCGGCTCGGGTCGTACACGGCGACGCTATAGATGGAGTCGCTGATCGCAGTATCCTGACCGGTAAGCGTCCCAACACATGGGGGGAGCCCACCGACGAGCAGCACCAAGAGAAAAGCGGCGGTTCGCATCATGCTTTCATGGCTATCCGATGGCGGCCAGCGCCAGCTAGAGACCCGGTGACATCCGGTGCCCACCGTGAACGACCAGCACTTGTCCGGTAACCCAGCCGGCCTGCTCCGAAGCGAGGAAGACGATCACATCGGCTATGTCCTCCGGCCGGCCGAGGCGCCGTAACGGGATGTCGTCAACCAGGGCCCGCTCGATCTCTGGCGCTATGTAACCCGTCTGAACCGGACCCGGAGAGACGACGTTCACAGTGATGCCAAACGGACCCAGCTCCGCCGCCGCACTGCGACTGTAGGATTCCAGCGCATACTTGCTCGCCCGATAGGAGATCTCGCCGGGACAGCCCGCCGAACAGTCCGCGCTCACGTTGATGATGCGGCCCCAGCTGCGCTCGCTCTGACGGTGTCTGCGGACGAATTCCGCGGTCATCAGAGCCACGGCCCGCGTGTTGACCGCGAAATGTCGGTCATGGCTTTCCGCCGTGACCGTGGACGTGATGGGCCCCTCGGCCCACAGTGCCCGGTCGCCTCGCTCGAAGCTGGTCTCCGGCAAGAACGTGTCGGCCTCGTAGTCCGCCGCGTTATTGACGAGAATATCCACGGGCCCAAACGCCTGCTCCGCCCGGTCAAACAGCTCGGGGATCACCGCCGGATCGGCGAGGTCGGCCTCCCACGATTCGGCCCGACCTCCCTGGTCGCGAATCGTCTGGACAACCTCATCTGCAGACTTGGCCTGCATGGCCGTGAAGTACTCCAGGCCGGGACTCCCCGAGCCACCGCTCTCGCCTGCCAATCCCTCCGGTACGTCGGTCGGTTGACGAAAGAAGTGGATGAGAACCACTGCGCCCTGCGCGGCAAATGCCTTCGCGGTGGCCGCTCCGATCCCGTGCGGGTTGTTGCCACCGGTAATCAAGGCGACTCTGCCCAGCAGCCCAGGATCGATCATGACCAGAAACCCCTTCCCCGCAGCCTCACGGTTCAGCGCTGCGCAGAGCCGCGACCCGCCGATTCCTCATCAGGCCGTCGCTGCTCCCTCTGGCCGTTCACATTATGAATCCCAGCGACCGTAAGAATTCGTCCGCTGCGTGATATGCCGCTGCCTGTACTTCCGGATCGGGGTTCGGCAATCCATCGTCCGGCTCAGTTGACGGAGTGAAGAGATGACCGACCCCATCGTAGACGTGAAGATCACAACGATTGCCGGCCTCGCGCATGCGGTCGCAGAACCTCTGCACACCAGCCAGCGGTGTCACGCTATCCGTACGCCCCTCGAGGATGATCGTGGGGGGAAGCCCCTTACGAACGTGCTCGTCCGGTGAGATCTGACTAGCGCTTGCCCTGTCACCCAATAATCTCTGGGGCCAGCTGTCATTCTCGAGCGACACAGCAGGCGACACGAGGATCAGCGCATCGGGCGCGCCACTGCTGTGTGCACTTGTGAGCGAGTCATCGAAGATCGCCGCACATGTTGCCAGGTGCGCGCCCGCCGACCAACCGTACGCCGCGATCCGATCGGCTGCTATTCCCAAGGCGGCCGCATTCGATCGGGTCCAGCGGATCGCCGCCTGCGCATCTGCCATGGCTTCGAGCGGTGTGATCGACTCCTGGTCCGACAGACGATACTGCACCGCGATCGCGACCATGCCCAGCTCGGCAAAGTGCACCGCCCTCGAGAACGCCCACTCCGGGGACCCGATGTGCCAACCGCCACCGTGGAGAACCACGATGGCGGACCGCGGCCCGTTCGCGTCTTCGCCCGTCGGCCGGAACACGTAAGCCTTCAGGTCGAGACCCCCCGGCGAGGCATATATGTGTTCGACTGGGCCGCTGACGGACGTACTATCCTGAGCCGGCGCCTGGACTGACAGACCAACCAAGAGCACCGCAAAGAACGGTAAAGCTCGCTTCCCGCTCATAGTCGCCCACCGAGCATGCAGTTGAGAACGATCCTACGACAAACAATATGGGCAATGCAAGACGCAACGCTCAGTTCGCCATCTTGGCTTCTGTGAGCCGTTTGACGGCCGCAAGATCCTTCTTGTACCTAACGACAAGTCGGATACCGCGGCCCTCAACGTACTTCTTTGCCGTCTTGATACTCTCAGCTACACCCCGGGGAAGGCGCATCTCCAGCGCAGCGGCAACTGCCCTTTCACCCAGGACGAAACCGACCAGGAAATGCTTGTTACACGGTGTCAGGTAAAGCACCGTCCGTTTCTTGTGCTTGAGTCTGAGCGACCAGCCCCACTCCTTGGCGAAGTAGACCCATTCCTCCACAACCGGATCGTACTGTTCAGCAAGCCATTCCGTGAGCGCCTGCCACGCGCCCGAACTTCGACCGAGTTCTTGCCAAAGCCGCCGCTCTTGCGGCTTCTTCGCCTTGTCCTCGAACACACTCAGCGCCATGGTACCACCCCATTCGAGTTCGACTCGCAGTCTCTGGGCCTATGTCCCGACCCGACACCAGTGGCTATTCATGCTCGAACTCTGCCAGCGGCACGTCGCTAGGGTGCCACCGATCTCCCTCTCAACACGCCTGCCAACAGTGGCCAGATAAGCACGGTCAGTAGCACCAATACCCACAGTCTACCAGCAAAGATGTTGTAGTCGGCGTGCAACCTGGACCACGGGTGGCCCATGACATAGTGACCGAAGCCGAACTCGAAGGTTACCGTCAGAACGAGCCATAGCAGACCAACGATCAGAAGATTCGCAGGGCGAAGTGTCGGAGTGATCCATCCAACTACCAGCCAAATGAGCAGTGCAAACACAGCCACAACAGCGATCGTGCCGACCACGTGGGCGCGCGATTCACCGAGACGTGGCTCGAGCAGACTTGTCCTGAGAGCAGCCGCAAGCACCGCCACAACAAGGAGTAGGAGCCAGACAAGAAGTGCGCGTCCTATCATGACGAGCCCGCCGGACAAGCATCGATACCGCAGCCCTCGCCGCGGATGGCGTCCCAGGCAGCAGCAGGTACGGGATCGTACGTCGTTGAAAGCCACTCTTCGAATTGCAGTTCGAATTCAGCCGGGGAGATCCCCAACAGAGCCGGGATCGCCTGTAACCCCTGGACCCACAGCAAGCGTATCGCTTCGGGGCCCTGGCGCTCCACCACGAATTCAACCGTGCTCGCAGCCTGCAGGTAGGCAACCAGGTCGTCTTGGCCTCGAAAGTCTGCGGCTAGAACCTCCAACGGGATCAGCGCACCCCTATCGAGGATCGCTCGAGCCACTCTCCCGTTCTCGTAACCCCCACAATCTCCATCGACATAGGTGGCCAAACCCTCCACGGACGCCATTCCCGCAGGACCCGGCCATGTCCCGAGTGTGATGACATGCGTCAGCTCATGACGCTCAAACGCCCGCCAACTCTCGTTGAACACCAGCACGACCGCGTCATCATCGTAGTAGGCAAACCCGGTCACCGGCCTTCCAGTCAGGTTCTCCATGTCGCGCCGACTGTCGATGTAGAACAAGTCGAGGGTGCTCGAATAATCCGGCTCATCTAGCCGATGTAGCACGGTGGTTCTCGACTCCTCCACGCGCTCTGCGAGAGCGGACTGGTTTGCCTCAGCGTAGCTCCCGACTGGGAAGTGGATTCGAGTGTTAGCGGTTTCGATCGTCAGCCATTCGTACCGCCCGTCGCTCAGGATGCGTTGAGTCTGGGCGGAATCACCTGGTGGTGGACCGGAAGATGCACACCCAGCGATGAAGGAACAGCAGAGTACCAAGCTACGCAGGGGTCGCTCACATCTGCTCCTCTTGGCTTCGCTAGCTAACGGATCAGCATTGCACCCCAAGAACTGGCCGTGCGTGAAGGAGAGCTTCATCGGTTGTTAACTGCCTCGGAGGATGTCGTGAATCTTGGAGATCGTATCCCAATTGCGAGTCGTGGCTGGGATGCCCAGTTCCTTCTCCACGACTTCGTTCGGATACACCATCGCTCCTCCCGTGCGTCGCCCAAAGCTCAAGGCGAACCTTCCACGTAGCCCGATGACCTTGACCTGCCAAGCCCTGCCTGCAGGGTGACGGATTGGAAAGCCAGGCACCGTACGAGGGCGCCTCGCGAGCACGCTCACGAAGCGGCGCACCCCCGTGCCTGAGGCCTCGCGTGGAAACGGGTGCGCGGACACGAGATCCATGATATCGCGCGCCCGGCAGATCATGAGCTCGGCCTCGAACGGAAGTCGGCGGAGCAGCTCGGCGCGTAGCGTGGCCTGGTTTACCGGCTTGTGGACGATGAAAGTCCCTGCGGCACCGATGCTCACGACATCGAAGGCGGACAACTCCTTGGCAAAGGCCGCCGGTCGGAACGGCCTGTGCCCTCCCACATTGAACCCTCTCATGAAAACGGCGGCGGCCATCTATTGCCCACTCCGTCTCGGCTCCGCTGCGGTCCGCCGCGACTCGCCGTGAGCCAGTATCCAGAGCCGATCGCCCGGAAGTCCGGCCTCCGCCCACGCAGCGGTCGTTCGTCGCGGCGGCTCGTCCATCGCTTCATCGGTCAGCTTGAAAGTACCCCAGTGGATCGGCACCATGACACAGCCGTCAGTGCCGGCACTCAGCTCCCCAAAAGCGCCGACTGCCTCCTCAGGGTTCATGTGCACCGGTTGCATGAACCAGCGCGGCTCGTAGGCGCCCACCGGCAGCAGCGCCATATCGAACGGGCCGAGCCGTTCGCCGATCTCGCCGAACTCCGGATGCAAGCCCGTATCACCGGCGAAGAAGACGCGGCTCTCCTCACGCGCCAGCGCCCAACCGCACCAGAGCGTCCTGTTGCGGTCGATAACCGTCCGGGCGCTGAAGTGCTGCGCAGGCGTACACGTCACGCGAGCGCCGCCCACCCTCGTCTCGGTCCACCAGTCCTGCTCCTCCACATCACGGCCGCCGCGCCTCGCCACGAAACTCGCCAGACCGAGCGGCACACGCCAAGCCGCGTTAGGAAACGCCGCCGCCAACCTGCGCACCGTACCGTCATCGAGATGGTCGTAGTGGTTGTGCGAGATGAGGACCAAGTCGATCGGCGGCAGCTCATCGAACGGGATGCCCGGCGGCACCCAACGCGCCGGGCCGGCGAACTGCACCGGCGAGGCACGCTTCGACCAGTGCGGATCGGTGAGCACGTTCAAGTCGCCCAGCTGCAGCAGTACGGTGGCGTGGCCCACCCAAGTGACGGTCAGCTCGTCCGCCGCCGCCCGCGGCGTGCGGAAGGCATGCTTTGCCACTTTGAAGACCGAGGGGTGCGGGTCCTCCGGCAGCTCCTTCGTCAGCCGCTCGAACAGTACCCAGCGCAGGAAGCCGCCGAAACGATTCGACGACGCGATCGCCCAGGGGTTCCGGAACCGCCCGTCGCGCCGGTTCACTTACAGGAATCGATCCGGAGGCCGCCGGGCAGATGACCGAACCGCGACAAGAGTACCGGCGTCAGCCGGTGGTCCCCAGGCCCCTCCTGCCAGACATCCGGAGCAGAAGGAGGACAATGGTGACCAGCAGCACGCCATTGCCGATGTCCGAAAGCGTCTCGCCCGTGTCGGAGCCGATGAAGAACACCGCGGCTACATAGCAGGCAAGGCCGATCACAAAGAGCCCATAACAAAGGCGCAGCATCAGTGGTCCTCCTGGCGTTCCGCTCGCTGGCTCGGGACTCTTCAACTCAGTTCGTCAACAGTTGCGCTGGCTGCCGCGCCATATCGAGGAACCAATAAAGAGACCCAATGAACCACAGGGATAACAGAATGACAAAGACTAGCGTGGCGACCCGAAATCTCCTCGCAGCTGGACCAGAGATGAGGGGCATTCCCCGTCGCGCAACGAAGAAAACCCATCCGGCAAAAACCACAGCACTCAAGAGGACCACCGCGAAGATATCCAGTGTCGATGTCCCGCCGCCCAGTGGTGGTTCCAACAAACCGAACACGTGTAAGAGTTCCCAAGAAAAGAACAAGACCCGCCTCCAAAGGCCCCAGAATCCTCCTGTCGCCAAAAGCAACAGTACCAAGATCGAGAACTCTCCCCTTGAGAACATAGTCCTGACCATACTCACCTGCCTCTCCGTGAAGATCTCGTACTGGTCATGTTCAGCCGTCGGTACGCTAAAGCCCCAGTGTTGTGCCGACTCGTGCCCCTGACAATGAATCTTTTTGAGATTCAGCGTCCGCGCTGTTTAACGGATCACCGATTCAGCGGCGCCGCAGCACCGCGTACTTGAGTAGAACGATTCCGCTCGGAAACACCTCAGTACCCGTAAGCTTGAGGCGCACTGATTTGGGAACAGCCGGCAGAAGTGGGACGCCTTGGCCTAGCAATACTGGGATCACGCCCACCTCTACTGTATCGACAAGGTCGGCCTCGAGCAGGCCTCGAAACAACAGTCCACCGCCCATGAGCCAGATGTCCTTTCCGTCCTCAGCACGCAATGCAGCGACTGTGGAGGCTGCGTCATCCGCAACGACGGTCACGTTCGGAAAATCCTCTGGACTCAGCGTTCTCGAGAACACGTACATCCGCTTCTCGGGCATCGCGGCCGCGGTGCCTTGCTGCAGCACAACTTCGAAAGTCCTACGCCCCATGATAACCGTATCGACAGTATCGAAGAAGGCGGCGAAGTCGATCGCCGGGTCCATGACGATCCAGTCGTGGTCCCCGGTAGGACCTGCGATGAAGGCATCGAGGCTCATCGCAACGGAGTACCGCACCTTGCGCAATTAGACCTCCAGACGAGACGGGCCCGGCGCGTAGGCTGCAGGCGAGTCCCTGCCAGCTTCTAGGGACCCAGGCGGAGCATTGATCTCTCTATGTGCGTCAACCAATGGACTCACGACGCCTAGCAGTCTCCCACGCTTGTCAGGCAGATGCCTGCAGGGATTCGACCGTACAGTCGAGGCCTGGCCTAATCCTCCAGGCCACCACCAGACCAGCAAGGATCCAGGTACTCACGCTGCCGAACGCAAGCAACAGCGAGTAGCTGAGAGGATACAGTTCCATTCCCCAGAGCCGCAGGTCGGTTGTGAGCGCCAAGAATACGCCGAACAGCGCCACAACGACGACGCGCATGCCGAATTCCGGTCCTCCCCGTTGGCAGAGCTTCCACACCAACCAAGTCGGGATGAGCGGCGCCACCAGCAATGCGAGGATCGGAAGCAGAACGTGAGGTGAACCCCCGGCTCCCCTACGAAGAGAGTGCACCCTAAACAGCGGACCCTCAGCATACCGTACCCTGAACCACGAGCCCAGCCATCAGTCCGGTGGTGATGACTCGCTTATCCATGGTCTTCCCTCGTTTTCCGCTCTGTGCCACCACTCTCGGAGCTCGCGACAGAGCCCCTCGTCGTTGAACTCTAGCAGAAAAACTCCGTCCAAGCTTGCCGTGACACCGGACGAAACGCGCCTGAACCTAGCCCACCATCTGACGACCCCTCGGTCACCAGATACAAATACTATTTCATATGAGAAGGTAACGTCGGATTGGTTTCGAGTCGCGTTCACCCAGTAGTCACGAACGCCGTCCCGGCCCCGTGCCGGCCCTAAGAAAGGAGTCTCATAGTACCGCGCATCCTCACTGAACAGCGCGGCTGCCGCCTCCGGATCACGGGCCTCCCACGCCAGCCGGTATCCTTCAAGCCAAGTCTTAAGCTCAGCCTCGTTCACAGTCCCCAGCTAGACCAGACCTGCGATGGGTGGTGCGCCGATCGCGCGGTGCCACACAGCCAGCTGACCCGCGTGGAAGGCAGTGTGTGCTGCGAGTACCTGCAGAAAGGCATGACCCAATGTCGGCAATATCTCACGAACCTGCACGTCCGGAAGCGCCTGTCCCAAGACAGACTCATCCGTGGCCAGGAGAGCCTGACGAAGACGACCTTCGGCAGCGGCCAAGAGCGTGAGCAGATCTGCCTTGCACGGATAATCAGACTTCAACGACGTCGGCATGCTGTCCGTCCCGAAGACCGATGCCCATGTGTCCGGCAACCAAGCGTCGACACCCAGTTCCCCTGCCATCTCCTAGCAACTATAGATGACGTGGCCGAGCGTCCAACTCGCATGGTTCGGCAACCATCTTGATTTCTCGAGCGCCGCCCAGACTTGTGCACAACCTCCCCGATAGTAGGACCGACAACAGGCCAACTATCATGTTGGCAGTCCGGCACCGAGCTGGTGCCTGCGCGTTCGCGACCTTGTTTCGCAGCCCCTACGGCAAGGAGTCTGCCTGTTCGACTCGCCACAACCCTATTACGCTCACCCCTGCTGGCGCGCTACCCTCGTCTCGCGGCCATACAGGACGGGTACCGTCCTCGGGTCGCAGCACCCACTTCAACACGGTGCCATCACTTCTGCTTTCGCACCGCAACAACGTCTCCCAGCTGTCGATCGTCGCATCTCGAAACTGAAGGTCGAACCAGATCGGGTCCCTCGAAAGATCGAGCCTATAGGCAAACGGTATCGCTTCGACCTGGTCTCGTATGTAGCCCGCACCGTTTTCCCGGATGACCAGCCGAGCCGGAGCACGTGCTGACCGCAGGTCCCACACACCCACTAGAGTGAAATCCTCAGGGCACTGTGACTGAGGCCCGATACCGAAGACAGCGGTATCAAGCAGTGTGATCAGCAGTAGCCAGATCATCATCAAATTGTCAGGCGCAGTACACGTTAATGGAGTAGCTTATCGCTTCGGAATGCCAGAATAGGACGCCTCTCAAGTGACATTTTGCCCTCCGCAGTGATCGACGACCTCAACGCGCTGGCCCTCGCCTGATCGACGGCGCCAGCCAGCTGCAGACGCTTGTCAGGCGGAGCCGTCTAGCGGCCTGTCATTGTCTCCACTCTCTATCAGGCGCTTGAGATTCACCAGCGAGCGGTCGATCGCCCTGGACCACAGCCGCTTCATAAGCAGCTTGTCCATCAACGGCCCGAGGACCGGCGGCGGTAGATCGTAGGACAGCCCATAAGTGAACATCGTCCTTCCGTCGTCAGATACAAACCGCCAGCGGCCTTCGGCGGACGGCCCCTTGCGGGACACCGCAACCCATCCCTCATACCTCACGAAACCCTGAACTTCCATCTCGATATGGAAACCGACCCCGAGCATCCGGGCGACGTAACTCACCCGGAAGCCATCTCCCATCCGGCCGTCGCTCAGCGGTGTCCAGTCGTAGACACCGCCCTGCCAGAAACTCATACCCGATTCCCACTCGGCGACGACAACATCGAAGACCGCTTCGGCAGGGGCACGAATCTCAACCGTACGTTCTAGCGTGGCCATGTTTCCCCCAAGAACCACTGGCGCCGTCTGGCACCGTCTAAGAGATTGGCATTGCCCATGGGTACACTGGCTCGGCCACCCGCCCTCCTTGCCTGTTTGGATCTCGAATTCTTCTGTTCACACTAGACCACGTAAGGGAGAAACATCTTCGTGGCCGCCCTATAAGCGACATACCCCTCACCAAATCTCTTGATGTTGTCCTGTTCTTCCACTCTCGCTGTAATGAACACAGCGACAACCAGGGCCACCAGAAGAACGAATGCCAGAGCCGATGACCCTTTCAGAATTACACCAACGCCACACAAGAGAAGTGTGCAGTACAGCGGATGACGAATATATCGATAAGCCCCTGTGGTTACTAACCGGGTCGTATTCTCGACGTCACCCGCTGGAGCCCCAGCTACACGAATGAGTCTGAACCCGTGCATTGCCAGGGCTAGCGAACCAGCTAGGAATATCCAAGAGAAAATCTGGCGGGGTGACAACGGATCCTCGAACCATCTGCCAGCATTGAGTAGAACGAGAGCAATAAGGCTCTCTAACGCGAACAGACGAGGGAATCGATGCCGGCCCGACCTTGTCAGCGTGAAGGCAATGAGCAGAATCGAAAGCAGAATGAAGATGCCAAGCTCAATCATTTGGCATTCCTCAAACGTAATCACCGCAAGCCTGGCCCATGGAGCAAGCCTGTGGGCGGCCCAACGGACCAGCGATTTCAGCTGCGCCGTAAGGATTTAGCGACGCGACCGCAGAAAGGCAAACCAAAAGGCGGCAAACGCTTTTTAGGCTGCGTGCAAGGGACGTCACGGGTCACGCCGGCCTCAGAGTGATGCCCGCTACAAGTCCCAGCACCAGACCCCATACCAGATGAGGTATCGTCGAGAAGCTGAGAACCTGGATTACAGGCTGCCCAATCAACACCGCGAATGGCACGCAGCCGAACGGTATTGTGACTGCCCCTGCCAACACTCCGACCAACATACCTTTGCCCAGAGTGTTGATTCTCAGAGCAGCGATCTTCGCTACCGCAACACCGAGCCCTATACCGATGACCGCGCCAAGCGCAAGATGCGCGAATACACCAGCCAATGCCCCACGCCCGAATACAGAGCCGATGAGTTCGAGGTACGTAAGAGCCGGCAAGTCTGCGATCGAGAACTCCACGACCATGACCAGGTCCATCACAAGCAGGCCGGCCACGCTTCCCGCTGTGCAGACAGTTACTGCCCTCGCAAGCGTCATGTCGCACACCTCGGCTTTGATAGGCTCAGCCCGCAGAACGCTTGCTAGGCGTCCCTGCCCGTTCTAATACCGTCGTCTTAGGCCACTGGAGGCTGGTTGGCGCGGTCCGATCTTAGGTCACCCAACCCTTATAGGAGAGTCTGCCGTCGCTAGAATTGCCGTGAAGCCGCAGCTCAAATTTCCCGATGCGGCCGATCCGTTCAGTCTAGGTGCTTGCGGATGAAAGCACCGATTCTGTCGATCGCTCGCTGACCTTCTGGCATGTACCTGGCGAATAGATGCCATACATGCCACATGCCACGCCATACTTCCAGCTCTACATGGACACCGTCTTTGCGAGCACGCTCTGTCAGTCGGGCCGAATCACTCAACAGAATCTCTCTGTCGCCGACCTGGATGAGTATTGGCGGCAAATCATGTAGATCTGCGTAGATCGGTGAAACGAGTGGCTCTCGTGCATCGTGTTCACCGATGTAGTAAGCAGAATGCAATTGACTTTCTTCGAAGCTGCAGATGGGATCGACCTTTGCGTGACTCCTAAGCGATTCGCCCGTCAGCGCAAGATCAGCCCACGGCGACATGCAAGTGATGGCGACCGGAAGCGGAACACCCTTGTCGCGCAGCAGAACCGTCAGAGCTATTGCCAGACCGCCGCCAGACGAATCACCTACGACAACGATCTTCTGTGGTGACACACCCTGCTCTATCAGCCAGCGATAGACAGCCACACCATCTTCAAGTGCTGCCGGGAAGGGATACTCGGGTGCCAGGCGAAACTCAGGCAGCAACGCTGGAGTTTGACTGGCTACGGCTATTCGAGATGCCAGCGCCCGATGCGTTGCGCACGATCCCATCGCGTAGGCACCGCCATGCAAGTACAGAATTGCTCGGTCATCAGTCGTGCCGACGGGTCGAAGCCACTCGGCAGCGATATTCCCAACAGTAGTCTGATTCACATCCACATGGGGCGGCATTGGAAGGTAGCGTGCACCGTACTCGAGAACCGCCCGTTTCTTCTGCAAGGTCGCGTTCTTGCCAGCCTTCGAGGCCTGATACTTTAGAAGCAGATAGACAATCCGGCTTCTCACGCTTGGCAATCTGGATGCTCCTCGTTCTTGGTCGCCCAAGCACAGCCGGTCCAACTGCTGCCCCAGCTTCGCCAGCTCCACGGCCACGGCATTCGCTTCTCACGGAACAAAGGCTGTTGCCCGCAAGGCTGCAGCGCCAGCTGCAAACGCTGGTTAGCCAGCGCCTGGCTCCGGTCGGCTCGCGTTGCGATGTCGCCAGGCAGCAGCAAGCAGCAGCCCCGCCATAATCAGGAGAATCGGCGACGAGTACACGCCAGGCACGGCCCGGCCTTGGTAGACGGTCCCTGCAATATGGAGCATCCCGTTTCCCAGCATGAGCACTGCCAGAACATAGGACACGGGACGCATCCAAGCCGCGCCGCGGCGGACGAACCATGTGAGGGCTAGCAGGAGCACCACAGCGGTGCTCAGGCCGCCAAGCCATAGCGCGAAGCGGAACGTGGGGAGCGGGAGCGCCGGGAGCTCCTGGCGCAGCGACCGCACCAGCGGATTCCAGAACGACAGGAAGTCGTGTGCAGCCTCATCCGCAACATGGAGGCTCAGGGCCAAGGCAAGCGCGATCCAGCTCCAAGTCCAGCGCTTGGTCGCCTTGTCTATGCGATCCTGCTCGTCCATTTACCGATCGTCAGACCTTCCGGCTGGGGTAGTCGCGCTGCCTAACGGCTCAGCGATGCGGGGGCGCCCGCCGCAAACGCTTGTTAGACCGCATCGCGACTGGGGGTCAACAACGTATCATAGTGCTGCGACCTCTCATCGAAGCGCGACAGCACAGCTCGCGCCTGGGGCGGGACATAGGCCACCTCATAATCTTCGCCCGACAAGGCACGTACTCCGTCCAGGGATTCGAACCACAAGATTGTCACGAACTCGACCTCCCCATCGAGGTCCCGCCGCAACAGATGCGCTCCGTGATACCCCGGAAGCTTTTTCGCAGCAATCGCAGGCAGAATCTCCGTCTGGAGAAGCCGCTCGTAAACCGGTGCGTTCGCGGCTGTCGTCCAACCATGCCAGACACGACTAATCACGATCAAGATCTCCGACTCGAAGGCGGTCTAACGGATCAGCGTTTCAGCTGCGATGCGAAAAACGCTCAGCTTCGACGCAGCAGAGGCGGCCTGCACCGTGCCAACCACGCGTGAAAGACTCGCAGCAACCACGAAACTACGGCCTAACCCGAAACACTACAACGCCAGCTGCAAACGCTTGTTAGACAGCCGCGTCAACGACTGTCGCCCCGAGCATTCCAAATGTCCACCACACAGCGCCAACGGCCATCTTCCCCCTTTCGCCACACAACCACTCCTTGGCCTTCCAGCGTGGCGAGGCTCCCGTCTGGACTCGGGATGGTGAAAGCATTAGTGCCAAAGGAGTATGCGACGTCCCCTGACGGAGCCACCACAATATCTGTGGTTTCCCACGTCACCGAGAATCCCAGTGTTGCCAAGCCAGCCAACAACATCTGCCGGATCGCGTCCCGACCGATGTATGGCGGTTCCCCGGGTGCGATTACGTGCGCGTCCTCAGCCCAAAACGAGAGCGCACTATCGACGTCCCCGCTTTGCACGGCAGCAAGCCAGGCGCTATCGGCCACTGCGATGGCAGTGCGCTCAGCATCGAGATCCGCGCGCGGTGTGCAAGCGACGGCGGCGATAACGAGAAGAATTGCAGTGCGAGGCATCTCTACCCTCCAAATCGATGGCACGGCAGGTTCGTGCCAAGCCTCAACGCGGTATCGCGACTGCTGCAGCTCTCTAACGCGTTAGCGTTTCAGCTGCGCCGCGACGGAACTAGCGGCGCAGCTGATCTAAGGACTTCAGTTCGCAGCCAGCCATGTTTATGGACATCACCGAACACAGGCAGTCTACGGGAAGCATGCGGCGCCAGCTGCAAACCTTTGTTGGGCGGCATGCCATGAACGCTTACTCCTCGGGTGGCTCAACCGGAATCATAGACAGATACGCTGTTGTCGGGTCACGGTCTGGCGCGACCACGACCGGCACAGGCTCACCCGCCGGCCCCAGAGAACGTATGTACTGGTACATCGCCGCGGCGTCAGACACAGAGAGCCGATTGGTGTTGACCCAGGGATGTGGCGGAAGAGCTTTCCGTGTCTGAAGCATGGTGACCCATTCCTCTTCGGACAGATCCTGAGCCCGTAAGCGAAGATTCGATGGATAGGTCGTACCCCATGGGCCACGCCATCCCAACCGAGACCCACTCAGCCAGGCTTCCTCAGGCACCGCGTCCCCCAACGCCATGTAGCCTTCAGTGTGACAGTCGTTACAACCCGCCACAATCACCAGATAGCGGCCTGCCTCGATCACGGACGACGCGACGACATGTGGTGAAGAACTGCTCGATGACTCATCTTCCCCGGCACGTTGACTCTCGCAGCCGCTTGCAGCGATAGCCAGGCATAGGAAAGCCAACGTCACGGACTCGGGACAGAGCCACCAACTGTTTTTGACCATGGTCAAACCCTCCTATTTAACGGATATGCCTTTCAGCTGCGCGGCAACGACCACGCTCAATCACGGGCGCAGCCGGGCCACTGAACACGACTAGAAACAATTTCAGGCAAACACCGCGAACGGTGCCCGCGTCAGGTGCAAACGCTGGTTAGGCTGCTCGCCGCGCCGTCAGCGCGCCTATTAGCCGGTCGTAGTCTCGAGATCGAGTTGAGCGTGCACGTAATCGATAAACGCCCCGATTCGAGAGAGCGGCAAGCCCTCTAACCCGCCCGTCTCACGAACTGCGAGTGCGTGGTGGATCAGATCATGCCACTCCGTTGGGCCATGGTCTATTGCCCACCGGGCAGCTCGCGACTTCGGCGTGACTTCGCCGGTCCTGAGTGAGTAGAGGATCCTACACAGCGTTAGAACGGCGTAGCCGCGATAGTATGGGACGTCTCGCCACTCGCTGTCCGGCTTGGCAACGAGTTTTTCTCGCAGATAGCCGACTTCTCGAACCAACGCCCGGTGAAGAATCTCAGCAGTGATCTCCGGGACGAATGACTCAGGATGAGGGCCGAGTAGCGTGCGGCCACGCTGAAAGAAATCCATCCATATGATAGGATTCCCGTCCGAGCCACTGCGTTTCAATACCCCGGATTGGTAGAGGCACGCCCGTCGATCCTCGACCAGGACGCTTTGCTTGACCAAGAGAAGCATCTGCAGTCGCTTGAACCAAGGCTCCTCTAGCGCTGCATCCATCAACCATCCATTGACCCGGCCGAATGCCGCTTCGTCCAGCGCTCGTTGCGTTACGGCAATGCAATCGACGTCGCTGCGGGCCGGATCAAACTCTGAATCCAGCACCGAACCGTAAACGTAGAGGCCAACTAAATCCGCGCCCAACAGGTTCGGCAGCTCGTGCGTAAGCTTGGCAAGCACCGGAGATACTGCGTCGGGGATACGCTGCATCAACTACACTGCCCTTGCGTCAAGAACGGCAAAGCCTCGATCGCCTTGTTCGGCACCGCCCCAAGTGTGAGCAGCCTAACGGATCAGCGTTCCAGGCGCGCCGTGAGGAACGAGCGGCGTTCGAAGAACGCTAGCCTGCTGACTTGGGCCGTTGCTTTCCCAGATACAACATGATGATACCTAGGGTCAGTGCGCCAAGGCCAGCTCCGAGGAGAGGGAATTCCACCAGTGTCTCATCGCGGAGCGCCAGCATGCCTGCAAGCACAAGATTCAGCGCACCGACCACCACGCAGATGTAGCCAAGGTTTCGCGCTGTTTTCGCTCTTCGGTCAGGGCCCATCGGAGTTTCTCCGGGATCAGAGGGTACACGCACCGCCTAGGGACATTGCGTTTCAGCTGCGCCCTGAGGAACGAGCGGCGCAGCTGATCTAAAGACTTCAGCTTATAGCCAGCTACCGCGTGCACTAGCTCGATAGCTGCTGCGTCCCGCCTTCGCTGGCGGTGGTGCCGAAGCTGGATCACGGCGAAGATCACACCTCCGATCACCGCCATGCCACCGAGAAACTCTCCAAGACTGGCCAGCGTATCGAGCATGTGTTCCTCTTGCTGCCTAACGGATCAGCGCATGAGCTGCAGGCTCATACCCTCAGCTTCCGGGACTCCGTTCGATTTCTCGATCTCACCATGCGCACAAACCAATCCAATCGTTCTCGCCTGACAGCTTCATCCGCCTGTTAGGCGGCCACCTTCCTGGCTACCACGGCGAATTCGGTGCCGTCCGCGTCGAATGGCGAGCCCGCCACGTCAGCGTAGAATGCCTCAATTGCTAATCCCGCGTCAACAAACTCTCTCTCCAGCCCGTCGGCGCTGAAGTATTGCAGCCAGTTGTAAACCGTGCGTGTACCTGACCGTTCGACCAGTGTGTACTTGTCAAGCACCACTTTCTCTTCTTCATACTTGAACGTGTTCAAGAACCCGTAGTACTTGTCAGGTGACCAGAAGCCATCCAGCAGATTGACCTCGTACTTCGCAGTCTCTTCGCGCTGGTCAAAGGCTGTCGTTGAATACACGTCAAGGAGAACCGCACCGCCAGGTTTGAGCATACCGAGAAACTTCCCGAGCATCGCTTTGCGCTGGGTCGGACTGAGGGCACAGAAGTCACACATGATCATCAGGATGAGATCGAACGAGTCAGGCGTTTCATACTCTAGGTAATCCTGATTCACATAGTGAATGTTCAGGCCCTTCCTGGCGGCAACCTCCTGGGCGTACTCGATTGAACGCTTCGAGAAGTCTACACCAGTCACCGTGGCGTGCCGCTCAGCGAACCTCTCTGCGTACAACCCTGGGCCGCAGCCGAAGTCGACAATCCTTGTCTCCGCGCCGATGCTGAAGTGGGCGGTGATCCATTCAACGGAGCGGTTGATAAAGCCCAGTCTGCGCGAGGATACATCGATGTTCTCATCCAGATGGAACGCGAGCATACGCTCTGACGTATGCTGATTCGTCCATAGCTCGCGAGCGGTGTAGAACTCGAATGGTCTGGGGCGGGCATTGATGCCCTCCAGTATGTCAAACACG
>JBDHKD010000091.1:0-15023 GCA_039586575.1 Gemmatimonadota bacterium
TCGCTGGCGGTACACACGCTGGTTCTGCCCTCGGAGAGAGTGGACTTGGCGCTGCCGGAGATCGCGACGGCCATGCCGGCGACGGAAGCGCAGACGATCACGGTCTACTCCGACGCGGTAGCGGGCGCGCGATTCGAGGAGTTGGGGGCCGGCAGTCCCTGGCTTAGCGTTTTGCCGGGTATCGAAGAAGGGCTGCTCGTGGTCCGGGTCATCGAGGACACGCCGGCCTACGTCGCCGGGCTGCGTGAGGGTGACGTGGTCATCTCCGTCGATCGGGAGCGGGTGTCGACGGTGAGCGACCTGCGGGCCCGCCTGCTGGAGGCGCGGCGTGGAGCGCGAGACGCCGAGTTCGTGTTCGTCCGCCAGGGTAAGAAACTGGCGTGCAAGATCCCGACGCGCTGATATCAAAGAAGGGCCTGTCTCGCTGGGGAGTTGCGGGACTGGCCCTTTTTCTCGTCCATATCGTCCTGCTCTGCCTCCCACCGCTGCCGCCTGACGTCAAAGGCTCGCTCTGGGACTACCTGACCGCGTATCCGGCGGTGGCGCTGCTGCTGGTCGAGTGGGTTCGCCGGCACGCGGCAGCCGCCCGCGGCTGGGCCGGCCTGAGCGCAGGGCGGCGCTGGGCGATCGGGCTGGGTGGCGCGGCCGGCACTTTCGTTCTGGCACTGGCGGTGCGCTGGCTGTCGCCGGCGCTGTACATGCGCTTCTCGCGGGAAGAAGGGCTGTGGGAGCCGCTGACGCTTTTCCTCTACCTGGCGGCGGCGCTGCTCTTGCTGGGCGTGGCGGCGAAGCTGGCGGCCGGCGAGCGGCGGCACTGGCGGTTGATCGCCGGGCTCTACCTGATCATGGGGCTGGAAGAGATAGACTATTTGGGGATCTTCGGAGGCCTGATCGGGCGCGTGCAAGGCATCTACGCCGGCTCGCTGCACGACCTGGTGATTCTGGCCGTCGAGGGCGCGCTGAGCCCGGCGGCCTGGGCGATCATCGCCGCGCTCTTCCTGCTCCTGGTGATCGTGCTCGCCGGGTCGGGCTACCTGCAGCCGCGGGCGATCCTCGCCATGTTCGCCCGCGCCGACTTCCTCTGGGTCGTCGTCGGACTCGGCTTCCTGGTCGGCGGCGCGGCGGCGGAGGCGGGCCTGTTCGAGCTGGCGGCGCGGCCGCCGACCCTGGAGGAAAGTCTGGAGCTGGCCGGCGCGATCTGCTTCTTCTGCTACGCGCTGAGCGTGGCGGCACGGCTCGAGCCGCGCGCCGCTCCCGCGCCCGCCCCCGTTCCCTCTAGCCCGTCAGCGAGCGGATGACCGTCTCGATGCGGTCGAGCGCCTCGATCAGCTCGGGGCGCGGCACGCCGTAGCCGATCCGCATGTAGCCGTCCATGTTAAAGTGGTCGCCCGGCACGATCAGCACGCTAACCTCGTCCTTCAACCGCTGGGCCAGCTCGCTGGAGCCTATGTCGAGGTCGTAGCGGGTATAGCAGATGGCGCCGGCGCGCGGCGGCAGGTAGCTGAATATGTCGGAGCGCTCGGCCAGCCATTCCTCCAACGGTTGCAGGTTCTGGTTCAGAATAGCGTGCGTGCGCTCGTAGATCTTGGGCTTGGTCGCCGGACTCAAGGCGATGCGGGCGCAGAGGTCGCTGAGCGTGTTCGGCGCGATCGAGGTGTAGTCCTTGTAGGACCAGAGGTCGCGGATGAAGTCCTTGGGACCGACGGCCCAGCCGATGCGTAGCCCCGGCAGGCCGTAGGCCTTCGAGAGGCCGGCGGTGATGATCAGCCGGTCATAGCGACCCCAGAAGCTCGGCGCGCGCCGGCCGTCCAGCTCGGCGCCGTTGTAGATCTCGTCGGCGATGATCCAGGCGCCGTTCCGCTCGGCGCCGAGGATGATGCCCTCGATCTCGTCCTCGCTGAGGATGGCGCCCGTCGGGTTGTTGGGGTTGGTGACGATGATGACCCGGACGGAGGGATCGAGCCGCTCGTCCAGCTCGTCCAGGTCCGGCGCCCAGCCGCTTTCTTCCAGCAGCTGGAAGGGCCGCACCTCGCGGGCGAACGCTTGGGAGGCGCCCCAGAGCTGCATGTAGTTCGGCACCTCCATCACCACGCTGTCACCGGGCTCCAGCAGGCTCCAGGTCGTCACGTAGTTGGCCTCCGAGCCGCCGTTACTGACCAGCACGTTGTCGATCGTTGCGCCCGGGTAGAGCGCGGCGATCAACTCGCGTAGCGCCTCGGTACCGTTCGACTGGTTGTAGAGCAGCCGCTGGCTCAAGAGCTCGTGCGGGTCGGCGCCGGCCAGCTCCAACAGCTCGGCGGGCGTCATCGGATGGACGCCACTCTCCGAGAGGTTGAACTCAACGCGGTTCTCCCAGGTCGACTGCCAGCGCTCCATGCGGAAGGGGTTGATCCTCATCGTTCCTCAGCGTCTGCGTGTGGTGGGTCGCCCACGCTCGGCTAGCGGGCGCGGGTACAACAGGATGAGCGCCGCGGCGATCGCGACCTCGACGATGAAGTCGAGCCAGAGGCCGCTGGACGTGGCGCTGCGCGGTAGCCAGAACAGGCTGACGATGGCGATGGCGCCGGCCACCGCGGTGCCGAGCATCGTCGGATAGGCGCCGGGCGGCTCACGGCGCGCCGCCTCGATGAGGGCGGCGCCGACGACGATGATGACGGCGCCGAAGGCCTGCGCCTGGAACGGGTTGATCTGCTGGCCGACGACCTCGGCGAAACTGGGAAAGTGGACGAGCGGCCAGAGTCCGGTGATGACGTAGTAGGCGCCCTGTGCCAGCATCACCCAGCGGCGCCAGCGATCGCGCCCCTGGGCGAGCTGGACCTTGAGCCTGGCGGCACGCCGGCTAGCCACGGTCCACCTCCGCGGGTCGGATGTCGAGTAGCGCGAGCAGCGAGCCGGCGTCTTCCAACCAGTAGTCGGGCGCGCCGGGCTCGAGCTGGCTGCGCTCGAACGGTCCCCAGAGCGCCGCCGCGGTGTCGACGCCCGCCGCACGCCCG
The DNA here is from genome assembly GCA_039586575.1 of Gemmatimonadota bacterium. GTDB lineage: Bacteria > Gemmatimonadota > Gemmatimonadetes > Palauibacterales > KS3-K002. The sequence continues at coordinate 2,994 of JBDHKD010000091.1, forward strand.
GACTGCAGGTCGTAGAGGCTGTCGCCGACCAAGAGCGCCGCGTCGGGTTCCAGCTCGAGGCTCTGCAGTCCGAGGACGACGGGCTGCGGGTCGGGCTTGGGCCGCTGGACGTCGCTGGCGCTCACCAGGCCGTCGAACAGGCCGTCCAGGTCGAGCGAGCGCAGCTCGCGCAGGGCGTGCTCGCGGATCTTGCTGGTCACGACGCCCAGGCGGTAACCGGCGCGGTGCACGGCGGTCACCGCGTCGCCGAGGCCGGGGAAGGGCCGGATCAGCCGCTCGTGATGGGCCTGGTTGTGCTCGATGTAGGTCTGGAACATCGCCTCGCGCAGGGCCGGATCGTCGCTGAACGCCTTGAGCTGCTCGCGCAGCGGCGTGCCCATCGTCTTCTTCCACTCGTCGTCGGGCGGCACGCGGCCCAGATGGGTCGCCATGGTGTGCCGGAAAGAGGCGAGGATCAGCTCGAGCGAGTCGACCAGCGTGCCGTCCAGGTCGAAGAGTATTCCGCGGTAGCGAGCGCTCAATCGATCACCTCCCGGGCCGGGCGCTGCGCGGCGGCCGGCGTGGCGGGGCCGAGCACGACGGTGCCGGGCCGCCGCACCTCGCTCAGCCGGTCGAGCAGGACCTGGCCGTCGGCGATCACCAGGTAGACGGCGCCGGTGGCCCGGATGTCGGCGAGCGGATCGCCGGGCACGGCGATGATGTCGGCGAGCATCCCCGGTGCGATGGCGCCGAGCCGGTCGGCGTGGCCGAGGTGCCGGGCGGCGACGGTGGTGGCGGCGGCGATCGCCTGGCGCGGCGTGAGGCCGGCCTCCACCAGGTTGCGCAACTCCTCGTGCAGAGTGTAGCCGAACGTGGTGCCGGGGCTCGGCGCATCGCTGCCGGCGACCACCGGCACGCCGGCGCCGATCAGCCGGCGCAGGTTGTCGCGCGCCTGACGTGCGCTCGCCGTGTCGCCCTCGAGCTCGCCGATCTGCTGCTCGAGCGCCTGCAGTGTGGGAGCGACGACGATCTGGCGCTGGCGCAATTCCGCCAGGGTGAGCGAGTCGATCGGCCGGTCGAAGGGCAGGTGCTCGATACCGTCGACACCGGCGGCGAGGGCGAGGGCCAGGTCCTCGAGCGTGCTGACGTGGGCGAGCACCTGGAGGCCGTGTGTGTGGGCGGTGGCGGTGACCTTGTAGAGGACGGACGGCTTGAGCCGCGGCAGCTCGGGGTCGCCGCGTCGCTCCAGCACCACGCTCAAGAAGTTCACCTGGCGCGCCAACTGGTTCACCGCCGTCTCCGCTTCGGCCGGCCCGATCACCTGGCGCGTCACCTGGGCGATGAACGACGTGTCGCCCTGCCCGGCGCGGCGGAGTCGCGCCACCGGGTGGCCGCCCAGTGCCGTGAACATGGGACCCGAGGCGTAGACGCGCGGGCCGCCCAGCTCGTGCCGGTCGATACGCTCGGCCAGGCCGAACACCCAGGGATAGGGATCGCCCAGGCTCTTCACCGTCGTGATCCCCGAGCGGATCAGCGCCTCGCGCCGCTCGGGGAAACGCCGGACGAAGCGCCACAAATAGCGCAGCCAGCCGAGCTCGCGCCGGCCGTCCGGAATCCGCGAGCGGATGCCGCTCAGGTGCACGTGGCTGTCGATGAAGCCGGGCAGCAAGGTGAGCCCGTCCACATAGAGCACCCGGGCGCTGTCGGGCACCGGCTCGTAGGCGCCGACCGCGGCGATCTCGCGGCCCCGGATGATCACCGTCGCCGGGTCGATTAGCGTGTCGCGCCCCGGGTCGTAGACACGCGCGCCGACCAGCGCCAGGGGCGGCCCGTCCACCGGCTGGCCCGGGTACTGGCCGCGCGCGAAGACGACGGCCAGCGCGGCGCCGGCGACGAGCAGGACGGCAGGCAGAGCCCACTTGAGGAGTCGCATCGTGAGGGAAGAATAGAGCGTTTGAGCGGGAGAACAAGTTGGGAGTTTGGATTTCTCCTCACGCCTGCTCGGGAACCAGCCGCCGCCCTTCACGGTCGCGCGGATCGGCCAGCGACGTGACGCGCGAGCGCACGACGAACGTACCGATCAGGCCGCCCAGGGCTACGACGAAGGCCATGACGGCACCGACTTGCCCGGGCGTCAGGTCGAGGCCGAAGGCGACCAGCAGGGCGAGGCCGGCCTCGATGACGGTGATCACGGCGTTGACGATAGCCAGCACCACCAGAGGAATCCGCGGATGATCAGGCCGCCCAACAGGGCGAAGAACATCGAGCAGAGGCTGGCCAGGATCGACGACCAGACCAGCGGCTTGTTGGAGGGACCGTGCCTGACGTAGAGCTCCCAGTTGGGCACTATCTTGAGCACGATCCACACCATCATCGCCACGGCGGCGCCCGAGATGTTGTAGGCGACGACGACGGTGAAGAAGAGCCGCTCGCTGAGCCCGATCAGCCAGTTGGGCACGTCGCGGCCCGATGGCTTGGCGATCTTGAGGTAAGAGCGCAGGCCGCCCAGGAACCAGCCGGTCACCAGGCCGCCGACCAGCAGCGCCACCACCAATCCCACGATCCAACGGACAGCCGTCTCCACCGTTCACGCTCCGATCTGAGGTCGGTCTCGAGTCACAGCGATCGACTTCAATAGAACGCGCCACCAGGCCGGCGGCAACGTAGCCCAGGCTGGGCCGACCCTTGACGGGGAAGCAGCCAGAGGGCCATCATGGCGCTCCAATCACCAGAACAGGTCGGGCCGGTCGCCTTCCGCGGAAGGCGGCGCCTGAGACAGTTCCACCCGAGCCTGGGAGACAGACGGATGAGGAAAACCCTATTGGCGATCGCGCTGGCCGGCCTGGTGCTGGCGCCGAGCACGGCGCTGGGCCAGCTATACGTCGGCGGCGAAGGCGGCTGGGGCGACAGGTACGATTGGTACGTCGGCGGCCGCGCCACGCTGGACCTGACGCCCAGGGACATCCCGGTCGCCATCATCGGCAACTACAACTACTTCTGGCCGGGCGATAACATTCTGTACGACTTCGATTACTGGGAGGTCAACATCAACGCGGCGTTCATGCAGCGCGTCTATGGCGCCGCGGCCGGCTACGCCGCCGCCTACTTCGCGCTCGGCCTCAACATCTCCGACTTCTCTTCCACCAGGGAGGAAACCGGAGCGAAGACCTCGGACACCCGGTACGGGCTCAACATCATCGGCGGCACGAAGTACAAGCTGAGCCGCTTCGCGCCCTTCTTCGAGATCGGGTTCACCATCGACGGGAGCGAGCAGGTCAAGTTCACCGGCGGCATCGACATCGCGCTGGGCCAGAACTTCTGATCATGAAGCTCGAGCTCAAAGGCTGGAAGGCGTTCGCCGCGCTGGCGGTGGTCGTCGCCGTCGTGGGCGGTAAGTACCTGGCCGAGCGCCGCACCCTCGAGTCCGAGGCCGCCGAGGAGCTCCGCTTCTGGCTGCACAGCGAGTATCTGGCCCGGGAGATGCACGGCGTCGACCCGGAGCAGCTGACCGACGAGCAGGCCGAGGCGATGGGCGCGGAGCTGCTCGAGCTGGGCGATATCGAGTTCACCTCGATCAGCGCCCGCGGCCGCGGCGACGACGTCGCCGTCAAGGTCGAGATCCGGGTCGCCGGCCGCGACCCGCCCGACGGCAGGCCGCTGCGCTACTTCCGTATGGAGCACAGCCTGGTGACCGGCTGGCGGCTGAGGTACGAGACGATGGCGCTGTCGTACTACTTGAAGTTCTTCTAAGGGGGCGCGGCCGGGCGACAACATTTGTTTCCCGGCCGCGCCTTGCTCGCCCCGTCCGCGCAAGCTAGTATCGCTTTTGCCAACCCAGCCCGAAAAGAAAACCGTATCGCCCATCGCGCCGGCGGCGAAGCCGTGAGCGCCGCCGCCGTGTTATCGGTCTGTCGACTTACCCGGGAGGGACGCCATGCTGAAAGAGTTCAAGGAGTTCGCCATGCGGGGCAACGTGCTCGACATGGCGGTCGGGATCATCATCGGAGTGGCCTTCGGCGGGATCGTGAACTCGCTGGTCAAAGACATCATCATGCCGCCGCTGGGCCTGCTCTTGGGTAAGGTCGATTTCTCGAACCTGTACATCAACCTGTCGGGCACGGACTTCCCGTCGCTGGCGGCGGCACAGGAGGCTGGCGCGGCGACCATCAACTACGGCGTCTTTCTGAACACCGTCCTCAACTTTTTGATCGTGGCGTTCGCCGTCTTTCTGCTGATCCGCCAGGTGAATCGCTTCAAGAAGAAGGAGGAAGCGCCACCGGCCGAGCCGACGACCAAGCAGTGCCCGTACTGCGTGTCGGAGATCGCGATCAAAGCGACGCGCTGCCCCAATTGCACATCGGAGCTCAGGGCCGCCTAGTCGATTACCTTGCGCGCGACGCCGTTGGCCGGCTGCGCTGCGAGACGTAGAAGCACGGAAGGAGAAAGAGAAATGGCGAAGATAACGGAAGTCGAGGGCATCGGCCCGTCGTATGCCGAGAAGCTTCAGGCCGCGGGAATCGACACGACCGACAAGCTGCTCGAGCACTGCAAGTCGCCCAAGGGCCGGCAGCAGATCGCGGAGAATACCGGCATCAGCGAGAAGCTGGTCCTGCGCTGGACGAACCACGTCGACCTCTTCCGCATCAAGGGCGTGGGCGAGGAGTACGCCGATCTGTTGGAGGCGGCGGGCGTCGACACGGTGCCGGAGCTGGGTCAGCGGAACGCCGCCAACCTCTGTGCGAAGCTGGCCGAGGTGAACGAGCAGAAGAAGCTCACGCGCCAGGTGCCCACGGAGAAGATGGTAACCGAATGGATCGAACAGGCGAAGACGCTACCGCGGATGATCGAGTACTAGGAGCGACGGGCCAACGGCGTCAAACGCGGTAGTGGAGGAATATCAGGTGGACAACTACGAGAAGCTGGGGGCCTTCTACCTCGGCCGGCCCTACGATCTGGCCGCCAAGCAGGGGCGGGAAGGCGAGCTCCTGCTCTACGACTCGAAGGACCTGGTGACCCACGCGGTCTGCGTGGGGATGACCGGTAGCGGCAAGACCGGTCTATGCATCGGTCTGTTGGAGGAAGCGGCGATCGACGGGATCCCGGCGATCGTCATCGACCCGAAGGGCGACCTGCCCAACCTGCTGCTGACGTTCCCCGAGCTCGAGCCGGCGGACTTCATGCCCTGGGTGAACGAGGACGACGCGCGCAAGAAGGGGCTGAGCGTCGACGAGTACGGGTCGCAGCAGGCGGAGCTGTGGAAGAAGGGGCTGGCCGATTGGGGGCAGAGCGGCGCGCGGATCCGGCGCTTGCGCGAGGCGGCGGACTTCGCCGTCTACACGCCGGGCAGCACGGCCGGGCTGCCGGTCTCGATCCTGTCGTCGTTCGCGGCGCCGCCGGCGGCGCTGGTCGACGATCGCGAGCTGTTGAGCGACCGGGTGGCGACGACGGTGTCGAGCCTCTTGGGGCTTTTGGGAATCGAGGCCGATCCGATCAAGAGCCGCGAGCACATCCTCTTGTCGACGATCCTCGACGCCGCCTGGCGCGCCGGCCGTGATCTCGACCTGGCGTCGCTGATCGGGGCGATCCAGACGCCGGGCCTGGGCAAGGTCGGGGTGCTCGACCTGGAGACCTTCTACCCGGCGGGCGAGCGGTTCGAGCTGGCGATGGCGCTGAACAACCTGCTGGCGGCGCCCGGCTTCGCGGCCTGGATGGAAGGCGAGCCGCTGGAGATCGACCGCATGCTGTACACCGCGGAGGGGAAGCCGCGGGTCGCGATCTTCTCGATCGCCCACCTGGGCGATGCGGAGCGCATGTTCTTCGTCTCGCTCCTGCTCAACCAGGTACTGGGCTGGATGCGCGGCCAGTCGGGCACGACGAGCCTCCGGGCGCTGGTCTATATGGACGAGATCTTCGGCTACTTCCCACCGGTGGCGAACCCGCCGTCCAAGGCGCCGCTCTTGACGTTACTCAAGCAGGGGCGCGCTTACGGCTTGGGCGTCGTCCTCGCCACGCAGAACCCGGTCGACCTCGACTACAAGGGCCTGTCGAACACGGGGACGTGGTTCATCGGCCGGCTGCAGACCGAGCGGGACAAGGCGCGCGTGCTGGAGGGGCTCGAGGGTGTGGCCGCCGGCAGCGGCCAGCGCTTCGATCGCGGCGCCATGGAGGAGACGCTGGCCGGGCTCGGCAAGCGGGTCTTCCTGCTCAACAACGTCCACGAGGACGAGCCCGTGGTCTTCGAGACGCGTTGGGTGATGTCGTACCTGAGGGGACCGCTGACCCGCGAGCAGATAAGACGGCTCACGGACCCGCGGCGGGCGGCGGCGGCGACTGCAGCGGCTGCCGCGAGCGGCGCGGCCACAGCGACGCGGCCGGCGCCGGGTGCGGCCGCCGCCGGGCGGCCGATGCTGCCGCCGGACATCCCGCAACATTTCGTCCCGCTGCGCGGCAACGCGGCGCCCGGTCACGAGCTGGTTTACCGGCCGATGGTGCTGGCGGCGGGCCGCGTGCACTTCGCGGACCGCAAGACCAAAGTCGAAGCGTCCGAGGAGCTGGTGACCTTGACCCCGCTGGCCGGCGAAGCGCTGGCCGTCGATTGGGCCGAGGCGCTAGAGGTCGATGTCGATGTCGGCGACCTGATCGACGCACCGGAAGCGGCGGCGCGCTACGGCGAGCTGCCGGCGGCCGCCGCCAAGAAGACGAGCTTCACCGCCTGGAAGAAGGAGTTCGCGGATTGGCTGTACCGGAACCGCTCGCTGGAACTCTACCTGAGCCCGACGCTCGGCGAGTTTTCGAAGCCCGGCGAGTCGGAGCAGGAATTCCGGTTGCGGCTCGGCCAGTCGGCGCGTGAGGCGCGAGACGAGGCGCTGGAGAAGTTGCGCAAGAAATACGCGCCGAAGCTGGCGACCCTCGAGGAGCGCATCCGCCGGGCGGAACAGGCGGTAGAGCGCGAGGCCGAGCAGGCGAAGCAACAGAAGATGCAGACGGCGATCTCGGTCGGGGCGACGATGCTCAGCGCCGTGCTGGGCCGCAAGGCGCTGAGCCGCTCGTCGATGGGCCGGGCGACGACCGCGGCGCGCGGCATGGGTCGCTCGATGAAGGAGGCGCAGGACGTGGAGCGGGCCCGGGAGACTGTCGAGGCAACGCAGAAACGGCTGGCCGACCTGGAGGCCGAGTTCGAGGCGGAGACGGAAGAAGTGCGGCAGACCTACGATCCGGCGCTCGAGGACCTGGAAACCGTCGTCGTGCGACCGAAGAAGAAAGACATCGCCGTCAATCTGGTGGCGCTCGCCTGGGCGCCCCACTGGGAGCGGGACGGTGAGGTGGCTGCAGCATGGACCTAATCCGAGAGGTGTGAGATGTCCGTACTCGACATGTTGACCGACCAGCTGGCCGGCGAACCGACGGCACGGATCGGCAGCCAGCTGGGAACGGACGAAGGAACGGCCGGCAAGGCGATCGCCGCCGCCCTGCCACTGCTGATGGGCGCGCTGGCCCAGAACGCCTCACGCGGCGAGGGCGCCTCGTCGCTGGCCGGCGCCCTGGACCGCGATCACGACGGCAGCATCCTCGACGACATCGGCGGCTTTCTCAGCAGCCCCGACACACAATCGGGCGACGGCATCCTGCGTCACACGCTGGGCGGGCAGCGCAGCGCCGTCGAGCAGGAGCTGGGCCGCCAGACCGGTCTCGACGTGGGCTCGATCAGTAAGCTACTGCCCATCCTGGCACCGATCGTCATGGGTGCCTTGGGCAAGGCGAAGCGGCAGGACCAGCTCGATATCGGCGGCCTCGCCTCGATGCTGTCGGGCGAGGGTCAGCGGGCCGAGAGCATGTCAGCGGGCACGAGCGATCTATTGACGATGCTGCTCGACTCCGACCGCGACGGCTCGATCGCCGACGACGTGGCTGAGAAGGGCATAGGCCTTCTGGGTAAGTTGCTGCGCCGCCGCAAGTAGGCGTAGGCCGGCGCCAAGCTCGGCCTGGGCGAGAAGGACCCGACCCAGACCGAGGAGTTTCAGGAGCGGCGCAAGGGCAACCTGCTGATGCAGCACGTGATGGGGCTGGAGCTGAAGATCGACGACCTGCGGATCGACTACGATGGCGGAATGGCCATCGTCGCGGGCAAGACGGAGACGCAGGCCGAGCACGAGAAGGTCGTGCTGGCGGTGGGTAACGTGGAAGGCGTCTCGCAGGTCGACGACATGATCCAGGTCATCAAGGCGGAGCCGGGGGCGATCTACCACACGGTGGTGCGCGGCGACACGCTCTCCAAGCTGGCCAAGAAGCACTACGGCGATGCGATGAAGTATCCGCAGATCTTCGAGGCGAATCGCCCGATGCTCAGCGATCCCGACAAGATCTACGTCGGCCAGGTGCTGCGCATCCCGATGCCGAGCGAGTAGAAGGAAGCTTCAGGCGGTAGGATGAAAAGGGGACGGGCCACGGCCCGTCCTTTCTCTATTCGCTGAGCTTGCGGAGCGCTGCGGTCCGCTCCTGAAGCGCGTCTACGGAGATCCCCTCCAGCGATCCCTCCGTCACACCGGCGCGGATCAATTCGTGGTGCAATCGATCGAGCTCTTCCAGGGCGGCTTGCGCTTCCGGGACCGCCTTCTGGGCGCGCTCGTCTTTGTGCGTCTTGGCGCTGCGCACCGCTGCGACCATGCTCTCGGTGGCGGCGAGCACCCCGTCGACCGCGTCGGTGAGCGAGTCGATGAGCTGGAGGTCTTTGTCGCGGACGGCGGCGGCGGCGGTCAGCACGCCGTCGTGCAGCTGGCGGGCGCGGACCAGCTCGTAGTCGAGCGTGACGGTGTAGACCTCGCGGACCGGCGGGTCGCGCGGCGGGATGAAGAGCTCGCCGAACGAGTAGCCACGCGACCTGAGCCCGGCGGTGTGTAGCAGAAAGATCAGAACCCAGGGGACCGCCAGGAAGTGGGCCCAGTCGAGGCCGGGCGAAGTGAAGAGGTCGGCGGCCACCAACCCGACGTTCACCGCGAGAAACAAGAGCAGGTGCCTCTGGTAGAGACGCCGGCGGCGCTCGGCGATCCCGCTGGCACCCGGCCGGGTGGCCACGCGGGCCTTGGGCAGCTCCTGTCCTCCGTTCTCTTCCGTCACCGTCAACCTCCGAGTAGCGCGCGAACCAGGTAGGCGATGCCGAACCCGGCGTAGTTGCCTATGGCGTAGCCGAGGAGCCCCACCGCGATGCCCGGCAGCACCAGCGCCGGCCAGCCGCGTGCCACGGCGACCGCCATCGCCGAGGACGGACCGCCGATCGCGGCCTGCGACGCGACGGCGACCATCGGCAGCGGGCCGCGGATCGCCCGGCTTACGAGAAAGAGAAAGATACCATGAATGGCGACGACGACGAGGGTGTAGAAGAAGACTTCGGGCCCGACCTGGAGGATCGCCCGGAAGAGCGAGCGCGTGCCGATCACCACGAAGAAGAGGTGGAGCCCCAGGTTGCCGAGCTGCTGGGCGCCGCTCAGGGCGCGGATGCGCGGCAGCTGGGCGAGGATGAGGGCGATCGTCGTCAGCCAGAGGATCGACGGGACCAGGCCGACCTCATCTCCCAGCCAGCGCGCCGCCACCAGGACCGCCATGCCGAGCGCCGCCAGGAGCACCAGGTCGAAGAGCGAGACCGGCACGCGGCTCCAGTAGGGGTGGGCGTCGGCACCCGGCTCGCCGCCTTCCGGGTCGTCGGCGGCCGCCGCGGCGAAGGCCTGGGCGTCGCGGGCGGCGGCCGCCGTGTCGGATCCGAAGCGGGCCAGTAGTACGGGCGCCATGAGGACGATGGCCATCCAGAGGGCCGTGGTCACGTTATCGGCCGCCGCGGCGGCGGCGAAGATATAGGAGGGCAGCTCGAGCCCGCGGCCCACCGCGGCGAAGTTGAGGCTGCCGCCCGTGTAGGTCCCGGTGAAGGTGCCGGCCAGCTTCCAGGTGATCTCCTCGAACGTGCCGCTGAACAGGAGGCCGCCCACCAGCGCCCCCAGCGCGGTGCCGACGCTGGCCAACAGGAAGAGGGCCACCATCATGGGGCCCGCCTGCTTGAGGTCCCCCAGCCTGACCGAGAGCAGCAGGTAGACGATGGCCAGCGAGACGACCGGCCCCTCGATGATGCTGTAGACCGTCGAGTCCTGCGGCAGGATCCCCGTGTTGGAGAGCACAGCGCCCAGGAATATGGCCAAGAGCGCCGCGCCCACCTTGGAGGCCACCGCATAGCGATGGTCGAGCCAGAAGGCCAACGCCGTCGTCCCGGCGATCAGCGCCGCGATCAGTAGCGGGTCGTGTATCACGCGCCTCTTCCCTTTGAAGATCTGTTGACGGGTCGACGTATTGTGGAGTCACTGGCCGCGGTGGGCAAGCGGTGCGGGCTGGATGTGGGTCGAGCCTGCCGTGGCCGGTCCGGGCGTGTCCGGTGGCCGGCGGCAAGCGAGTCACATTAACCAGGGCCGTAACCAGCGCGCCGGCACGCCCGGGTTCTTCTATGGCTGCGGGGGGTCAAATGCCCAGGAAGGCGTATTTCGCGCCCAGTCGATAAGCGACGCGGTTCTTCGTATACTCGGGCGCGTCACCGCGAGACGTCAGAACAGAGAGCGTCAGCCACAGCCCACCGCTGAGTGCCAAGTCGAAACCCGCTGCCACACCCGGGGACCGGTCACGCTCCGTCGACTCCCAGCGCTGAGTGGGACCGCCGGGTTCTTGGTACTCGGAGTCGCTTTTGAACCACTGAACCCCAAACAGAACGGCTACACGAAGAGCCCGCCGCTTGAAGTTGCAGCGGCTGCACCCCACCTAACGCTGACCAGCAGGCCGCCAACCGATAGGCACCTGCAATGCAACCCCGTATGCCTCAAACGGAGCCACACGCAGCTCCAGCTCCGGCGAGATATGGAAAGGCCCGCCGAGCGGCAGCTCGCTGCCGACCGCGAACCCCAGGACGAATCCCCCCAACTCGGTCCCCTCGGACGCATCGGCACCAGACCAAGAGAGAAAGACAGGCCCAACACTGGGTCGCACATAGGGGGCATTCCCAAACTCGAGTCCCACGAGCAAGTAGAAGGCGCTGAACGCCTCGTCGATGAACTCGTGGGGATTTTCCACTTCAGTCGGCTGCCAGAGGCCCTGGAGGACAAAGGCAAGGGAACGACTCATCGGTACCCAGAGCTGGCCCCCGATGTTGAACCCGAACTCTTCCGTGGACTCGGGATCGTCGTCTCCGAAGCTGGCGTGGCCGTACAGAATACCCGGCACGAGGCGAACCGCTACACCCGCACGATCACCTTGCGAGATCGGTGATTCCTGCTGGGCAAAGAGATTGACCGACGCTGTAAGGGCGAACACGACGACGAGGCAGGCGGTCCGTGGAGCGAACATGCTGCTACCTCCTTCCGCTCCAGGAACGTGGGTGGGTGTGACTGTGTCCACTATGCGGCATCAGCCAGCGGTGTGCAACAGAAATGCGGACTCACTATCGCTTTGGCTGGTTTGGGGGCCGGAACTCCCGCTCGACCGTGTAGCGGTCGGCGAGCGCAGCCTTCAGGAGGTCCACTATTTCGGAGATGGCGTCTCCAGCGAGCTGAGCCCGAGGGAGTGACTCCCGGGATCGGGCTAGCTTCGAAATACTTTATGTGGCCACGAGCACATCAACGAGCGTGGTCGTCAGCCTGGCGTGTGTGAGAGCGGCCGCCTGCTGTCCCTCAAAGGCTAACTCTTCAGAGCCGCTGTTGGCGTCACTCGGCTCCTATGGCGAGGCGCGACTCGCTGGGTCCCCTCGGCGGGCACTCGAGGCGGCCGTCTATGGGAGTGAAGACCCAAGTGTCGCGGCCGGCGCGGTCCCGGATCTCGGCCACCGGCTCGCAGTAGGCGCGGCCGCGCCCGCCCTGGACCTCCAAGATGACTCCGTCATCGGTGCGGAGCTTGAAGCGGGTGGTCTCGGCGGGAAGCTCGAGCGTGACTTCCGTGCTCTCGAACCGAGGAACGACCACGCCCCAGCGGCTCTCCTCGGCATATCCGAACTGCACCGACCGGTCGCCGCTGACTTTGAGGCCCGCG
>JBDHKD010000092.1:0-9958 GCA_039586575.1 Gemmatimonadota bacterium
AGCAAGCGAGCGGACTCGCTCCGCGAGCGTGACGCTCTGGTATTCGACCGGGTGAGCGACACGCTGGCCGACGGCCGCGAGCTGCGACCGGAGGCCGCGCCGCCCGCCGCGAAGGATTGAGCGGTGGCCGAAGGTCACAGCATCGTGCGCTGGGCGCGCGCACTACGCGCGCTGGTCGGCGAGCCCTTGGAGCTCGTCGAGACACCGCAACGTTGGGCGGAGCGCGCTGCCGCACTCCGAGGCGAACGGCTCACGGCGATCGGAACGCACGGCAAGCACCTGCTTCTCCATTCCTCGATCGACCTGACCATTCACTGCCATGCGATGATGTATGGGTCCTGGCAGTTCGGCGCCCCGGGCATGGGGCTGCGCAAACCGGCCAAACAGGTGCGGCTGCGCCTGCGGACGGGGCGTCGCGAAGCCGTCTTCTTCAACGGTCCGGTCGTCGAATTCTTGACGGCTGCGGAGCTCGCGGGTCACGACAAACTCGCCGCGCTCGGACCCGACTTGCTCCACGATGATTTCGACCGCGACGACACCTGGCGTCGGCTGCAGCGCCATCGGCGTCGCGCCTTGGGCGAAGCGCTCCTCGACCAACGCATCGTCGCCGGCGTCGGCAACATCTTCAAGTCGGAAGGACTGTTTGTGGCCGGTCTCGACCCGCGATCGCCCGTCGGACTGGTTGCCCGCGACTCGATCGAGCGACTGTGGGATCTCCTTATCCCGATGATGGCGAGCAACGCGCGGCGCTCAGGGCCGATCCTCACATTGCACGGAAGCCTGCGGCGCGGTGGAGAACGCTACTGGGTGTATCGCCGGCGCGGAAAGCCTTGCTTCCGCTGTGGCACCCCGATCGAAATGCTACGGCAGGGACAGCTGAAGCGTACGACCTACTTTTGCCCCTCGTGTCAGGACGCGGCCACACTCAGGCGAACTGCGGCAGGCTAGGTTCGCCCTTCCCCTCCATGGCGCGCACGAGGCCGCGCAGCATGCCCTTGAAGACGATTTGATGTAGTGGATAGAAGGCATACCAGTAGAGCAAGCCGAAAAGACCGGCCGGGTCGAAGATCACCGTCTGATACACGGTACAACCCGTTTCCGCCGGCTTGACCTCGAACTGCAGCCAGGCGCGACCCGGCAGTTTCATTTCGGCGATGAACCGCAGCAGCTCGCCGGGCAGGTAGGCCTCGACGCGCCAGAAATCCACTGTTTCGCCGGGGACGAGATGCTCCGGGTCGCGCCGGCCGCGCCGCGTGCCCACACCCCCGACCAGGAGATCGAGAAAGCCTCGGAGACGCCACAACCAATCGGCGAAGTACCAACCAACACTGCCACCTAGCCTGCGAATCGGCCGAAACGCCTCCTGAGGCGAACAAGGCACCTGCACGGAGCGAGAGTCGATGATACGCGAACCGTACTTCTCTCCTCCCCAACTGCTGGTTGCACCCGAGGACAGCGCGTCGGACCAGCGGGTCGCGGCGAACTCGCCGTCCTCTTTCTTCAGAGCCCGCTCGATCGCCTCACCGATCCCACGCGGCCGGACGTCGAACGTTTCGAGAGCAGCTTCGTCGTTCACCACCGTGGCGTTGCGCACACTGTCGATCAGCTTGCGACCGATGCGAGCGTAGACCGGTGTCACCAGACCGAGCCACAGGCTCGAAAGTCGCGGGCTGAGAACCGGCACCTTGATCATCAACCGCTTCAGTCCGCGCTGCCGCGCGTACTCCTGCATGATCTCCGCATAGGATACGCGATCGGCACCCCCGATCTCGTAAACCGCGCTCCCCTCGACTCGCCCGGCGAGCGCCGCCAGCAAGTAGTCGATGAGATCCTCGATCGCCAGCGGCTGCGCCGGTACGCTGACCCAGCGCGGCGTAATCATCACCGGCAGCTTGTCCACCAACGCTCGTATCATTTCGAATGACAGGCTGCCCGACCCTATGATGACCGAAGCACGGAACTCGATCGTCGGTACGCCAGACTCGCGTAACAGCCGACCCACTTCCTGCCGGCTGCGCAGGTGTGGCGATAAGTCAGGCCCACGACCCAGCCCACCCAGGTAGATGATCCGCTTCACCCCCGCCGCGCTTGCCGCCGCCGCGAAATTCAGCGCCGCCCGCCGATCCTCTTCCTCGAAGTCGCCGCCCGACCCCATCGAGTGCACCATGTAATAGGCGATCTCGATCCCTTCCATCGCCCGCCGCAACGAGTCGACGTCCAAGACATCGCCCTGCACTACTTCCGTCCCCGGACTCACCTTCGACTGCATGTACTCCGGTCGGCGCGCCAGACAGCGAAGCCGCTCGCCACGACCCTCCAGTGCGCCTAGCAGACGACCACCCACGTACCCACTGGCGCCCGTCAGCAAGATGCGGGCGCCCGCCTCACCCAAACCGTCCCGCTTCGAAACGCTGCTGTCCATGATAGCCATCCCTTGGGCGTCCTTACTGTCCAGTTTATGTCTAAGACAATACGGCGCGGCCGCCGAGATGTCAACCCCTCCGGACGGCCTGAAACTTGACAGACATTAGACAGAAGCTTAGGCTTCGGGGATCGGTAATCAGGCAATCACGCGAATGGCGAGGCCGATATGAGCGACTGGCCGAAGCCGGTGGTGGTACTAAGCCGCTGCCTAGAGCTGGATCCCGTACGTTACAACGGACAGGTGATTCCGTACGAGTTCGTGCGCGAGCTGGAGCCGTGGGTCGAGTTCGTGCCGATTTGCCCCGAGGTGGAGATCGGCTTGGGTGTGCCGCGCGACCCGATTCGGATCGTCGAGCTGGATGGTGAGGCGCATCTGCTGCAGCCGGACACGGGGCGCGACGTCACGGAGGCGATGCGGAGTTTTTCGGATGAGTTTCTCGGGTCGCTGGGCGAGGTGGACGGGTTCCTGCTGAAGAACCGCTCGCCGTCCTGCGGGATCACGGATGTGAAGATCTTTCAGGGGTTGGACAAGTCGGCTTCGTCGACGCGTGGGGCCGGTTTTTTTGGCGGCCGAGTGCTCGAGCTGTATCCCGGGCTGGCGATTGAAGATGAAGGGCGGCTTCGCAACTACACGATCCGGGAGCATTTCCTGACCCGGCTATTCGCCCTGGCCCGATTCCGGGAGCTCAAGAAGTCGCTGGCAATGCGGGATCTGGTGCGCTTCCACGCCGAGAACAAGTTCCTGTTGATGGCCTACAATCAAAAGGAGATGCGGGAGCTGGGTCGGGTCGTCGCCAATCATGACAGGCTGGGGCTGGACGAAGTGGTGGGGGCCTACGAGAGGCATTTCCAGGCGGCACTGGCACGGACACCGCGTTATACCTCGGTGATCAACGTGCTCGAGCATGCTGCCGGCTACTTCTCGAAGCAGCTGAGTCGCGGAGAGAAGTCTTACTATCGTACGGCACTGGAACGCTATCGTAACCGGCAGGTACCGGTGAGCGCGCTCAGCTCGATATTGCGGGCGTGGATCGTCAGGTTCGAGGAAGACTACTTGATGCCGCAGACGTTCTTCGAGCCGTATCCACCGGCTCTGATGAGCCTGAGCGACTCCGGGAAAGGACGAGACATCAGCTGAGCTGCGCGAGGATCGCGCGCAGCTCCTCCATATTCGATAGCTGTATCGCCTCGACTCCCTCCAGGACGTTGCCCAGCGACTTGATCGCCGCCCCGCCGACGAGCAGTGGAGCGTTTACGGGCAGCTTCTGTCGCAAGCCCTTGAGCTCGGACGCCAGGCTCACGGCGTCGCCGGCGTAGACCATGCTGAGGGCCACTGCATCGGCGTTCGTGTCGCGCGCTGCCGCCGCTATGTCGTCCGCCGGCAGATCGCACCCCAGGTAGGTGACGCGCCAACCTTCACTGGCCGCCGTCACCGCGACAAACAACGCACCGAGCTCGTGTACCTCGTGGGCGGGCGTCGCCACAACGAGGTTCAGTCCCGAGCTCGTTGGCTCAGTCGCCTCGATCATCTTGCCCAGTACCCGCGTCATCACCGGGGTGGCGAGGTGCTCGTGGGCCGGCCTTACCTCGCCGTTGCTCCACAGCTCGCCGATCCGGCGCATCAGTGGCGCCGCTACCTGCTCGACGAACACCGGCCCGCTGAGCGTCACCATCGCGCGGTTCAGCACCGACTCCAGCTCGCGTGCGTCGAGTCGCGCGACCGCCGCTATCGACTCCTGCACGTATACAGCCGCCACCCGGGCGATATCGATACCCGGCTCGCTCACCACGACGGCTTCCTCACGCTCGTCCTCGCGGACGAGTTCGGCCAGCTCGCCCGAAGCCAGACCGGCGATCTGGCTGATTCGACGGCCCGCGGCGCTGGCCCGCCGCAACAGTCGCAAGCGCTCGATATCATCGTCCGAGTAGAGCCGGCGTCCGCCTTCCGACCGGCCCGGCTCGACGACCCCGTACCGCTTCTCCCAAGCGCGCAGCACGTCGGCCGTCAAGCCCGTCCTGCGTGCCACAACCTGAATCGGGTGGCGCTTACGGCTGCTGTCCGGATTCTTGGCGTTCATGGAGCCATTGTAGCGCATCTGTCGGTCCCTCGTCAATTATCATCGTTGACAATCGGTTGACAGCTTGGGGACGGGCACTTTGCGGTTGCCTGACGTGTTATCTTGCTGAGTCCTTCTAACGGGATCGGGGGCCGCCGCTTGTCCATCCTCGGAGTCAGTCTGGGGCTGTTAGATCGGCCTATCGCTCGGCCTGCCAGGAGCGGGGATTCTGTACGCGAACCGGGGTGCCGTTGGCGGTTATCGATGATCAGCGAAACCGAGTGTCTGCAAATGGAGGACGCATGCTCCTCAAGCGCTTCTATGATGAGAAGCTAGCCCAGGCGAGTTATCTGGTCGGCTGTGCGGCGACCGGCGAGGCGTTGGTGATCGATCCGCACCGAGAGGTTGAGTGCTACGTGCGGGCGGCGGAGCAGGAAGGACTGCGGATCACCCACGTGACGGAGACGCACATTCACGCCGATTTTGTGTCGGGCTCTCGCGAGCTGGCCCGGCGGACCGGTGCCACATTGCTCCTGTCCGATGAGGGGGATGCGGATTGGCGATACGAGTTTGCCGCGGCGGATCGGGCCACACTGCTGAAGGACGGAGACACGTTCAAGGTGGGCAACCTGCGCATCGAGGCGCTGCACACCCCTGGCCACACGCCCGAGCATTTGAGCTTCGTGCTGACCGACACCGCCGCCGCCGACCGGCCGATGGGAGTGTTCACGGGTGACTTCGTCTTCGTGGGCGACGTCGGGCGACCCGACCTGCTGGAGAAGGCGGCCGGCATTCAGGACACCATGGAGGAGGCGGCCCGCACGCTGTATCGATCGATCCGCCGCTTCAGCGAACTGCCCGACTATCTACAATTGTGGCCCGGCCACGGAGCCGGATCCGCTTGCGGGAAAGCGCTGGGCGCCGTTCCCCAATCGACTTTGGGCTACGAGCGCATGTTCAACTGGTCGTTCAGCCACGAGCGCGAGGCCGACTTCGTGCGTGACGTGCTGGCCGGCCAACCGGAACCTCCGAAATACTTCGCCGAGATGAAGCGGATCAACAAGGAGGGACCGCGTATCCTGGGCGGCTTTCGGCGGCCGCAGCGCCTGCCCGAGTCGCGACTGCCCCACCTGCTGGACGAAGAGGCACTGATCATCGATACGCGTCAGAGCGCCGACTACGCTCTGGGCCATGTTCCCGGGACTGTCAACATCCCGCTGGATCGCTCCTTCACCACCTGGGCCGGTTGGCTGCTACCGTTCAACCGCGATTTCTACCTGATCGTCGAAGACGAGGCCGACCCGCACGCTATCGATGAGGCGGCTCGCGACCTCATGCTCATCGGCCTCGACCGTATCACAGGTTACTTCGGCAGCGCCGCGATCGACACCTGGCCGGAGGACGGCCGGGCGCTTGCCAGGACCGACGAGATCAGCGCCGAGGAGCTGGGGGCGCGCATGAAAGGCGGCGACCTGGCCGTGCTCGATGTCCGCGGCCAGGCGGAATGGGAGGCCGGTCGCATCCCGGGCGTTCCCAACATCCCGCTCGGCCATCTCACCGACCGCCTCGCCGAGCTGCCCCGCGACATTCCGCTGGTGCTCCACTGCGAGGAGGGTTGGCGCTCCGCTATCGCCACTAGCCTGCTCCAGGCGAACGGGATCCACAACGTCGTGAACCTCAAGGGCGGCATCCGGGCCTGGGCCGCCGCCGGAAACCCGGTCGAGCGCTAGGCTCTGGTATCGGCCGCCGACGCGCGGTAGAATCAGCCTACGATGGGTCTAACCCGGGAGTTGTTGCTCAGGGCGTCGAAGAGCGAGTGGCTGGCCCGCCAGCTGACGCGGCGCGGCTTCACCCGCAGGGCCGTGCGCCGCTTTATGCCCGGCGAGGACCTCGACTCGGCTCTCGGTGCCGCCGGCCAGCTACGTGAGTCAGGCATCCCCTCGATCCTCACGCTGCTGGGCGAGAACGTGACCGATACCGGGGAAGCGGACACTGTCGCGCGACACTTCATCGAGGTGTTGGACCGCAGCGCCGAACGCGGGTACGACGCGGATATCTCCATCAAGCCGACGCATCTCGGACTCGATCTCGAACTCGAGGGCACCTACCGCAGGGTCAAGGATCTGGTGCAGCACGCCGCGAGGTACGGCCGCGATGTCGCGATCGACATGGAAGACAGCTCCTACGTCGATCGCACCCTCGAGCTCTACCGGCGCCTGCGTGCCGAGCACGCCAACGTGGCCATATGCCTGCAGGCCTATCTTCACCGTGCCCCCAAGGACATCGATGACCTACTCCCGCTGAAACCGACGATCCGGCTCGTCAAAGGCGCCTACACCGAGTCTCGTGATATCGCCTGCCGCGGCAAACGAGACATGAACTCCGCCTTCTTGAGACTGGCCGGCACGCTGCTGGAGCGGCAGCGTGACGGGGGCGGGCTCCGCATCATCTTCGGAACTCACGATCCACGCATGATCGAGGGCGTCGCCAGGCGTAGCGAAGAGCTCGGGCTACCGCGCGATGCCTACGAGATCCAGATGCTCTATGGGATCCAGCGCCAGCTCCAACTCGAGCTCGCCGCCCAGGGCTACCGCATGCGGGTGCTGATCAGCTACGGCGACTCCTGGTTCCCCTGGTACATGCGCCGCCTGGCCGAGCGGCCGGCCAACGTGCTCTTTCTCGCCCGCAACCTTCTTGGCTAGCCAGCCGGAGGATGGCAATGATGAAATGGGTCGCCGGCGTCCTCGCTGCCCTGGTACTCGCAGTTGTCGCCGTCGCTGTCGTCGGTGCGCTCATCCCCACCGAGCACGTGGCCCGCGTCTCGATGACGCTCAACCAGCCGGCTGACTCGGTCTGGCACGCCATCCGGGACCTCGGCAGCTACCCCGATTGGTGGCCGGACGTCGAGTCGATGGAGCGGTTGCCCGACCGCGAGAGCCACGAGGTCTGGCTGCAATCCGACCCGCACGGCCAGGCGATGCCGCTCATGGTCTGGAATGCCGAGCCACCGCACCGGCTGACCACCGTGATCATCGCCCAGAACCTGCCGTTCGGCGGCACCTGGACCCACGAGATCGAGCCAACTCCCGACGGCTGCCAGATTACCTCGACCGAGGCCGGCCAGATCTACAACCCTTACTTCCGCTTCCTGGCGCGCTTCGTCTTCGGCTACCACCGGACCCTCGAGTCCTACCTCCGGGCCCTCGCCCAGCGCTTCGGCGAACAGCCCCTCCTGACCCGGGACGCCGGCTCCTAGCGGCGACCGCGCCGCCCCCCCAGCCGTAACCGTTCCCGGGTTCGTTACCGTACGGTAACTGTCAGGGGTGCCGAGCGACTCTTCCCAGAGGCCGGACGGACAGTCTAAATCTTTTCACCATATAGGCTTAGCGACGCAGGCCGCGTTCTGGTACACCCCGTGCTCATCTGGGAGGCTGGAGGTTAGATGGTTGGCCCCTGTGGAGCGAAGTAGAAATGGAAAGGGAGCACATCATGCGATGCCCACACTGCCACAACGTGGGTGCCTGCGTCTGGGTCGGGTTCGGTAAGGACTGGGTGATCTGCCAGTTCTGCCAGCGCCGGGTCCGCTGGACGGAAGTCCAAGCCAAGTACCTGGTGGACGAGGATGACGAATGGATGCGGCCCCAGCAGAAGGTGGTAGCGTATCACTAGGGCATTAGAGGTTGTTTGCCGTTTTTCCCAGGTTGAGGACCGGTGAGCGAAGCGCGACGCGCCACCTCTTCCAGAATGAACCCTTAGCAGAGCCCACAACCAAGATCGCGCGCGCCGGGTCGAAAGACCCGGCGTTTTTTTCGTGCAGGTGAAACCGGCCAGGATGCGCGTCGTAGGGATGGGAAGACGGGTGCCAACGCTGGGGCAGTCTCGTGACGTCTAAAGGGTTGAGTAGGCCGATCGCCTAAGTACTCATCCCGGGAGTAGCTACAATGCGCAACGGGTGTCCGACTGCGCGGTGTAGAGTCGCGGCCCTGCACGGTCTCTTCCTAGCCGCCCCTCTCTTTCTGGTACCGATACTCACTAGCGGCCCGCTACGGGCCCAATCGCCGGACTCGACGAGCAACGCGCGGCCGGACGGGTTCACGCCGAATTCGCTCCCTACCCTGCAGGTGACGCGAGCCGCCGGCCCCATCGAGGTGGATGGAGAGATGGAGGACGCGGGCTGGGTGGATGCCGCGCGGGCGACCAACTTCTCCGAGCACTTTCCGAACGAGGGCACGCGCCCTCCGGTGGAGAGCGAGGTTTGGGTCACGTATGATGAGGACAACCTGTACCTGGCCTTCCTCGCCTACGATGACCCGACCCAGATTCGCGCCTCGCTGCGCGATCGGGACGAGATGTGGCAGGACGACTTCGTCGGCATCATGCTGGACACGTACGGCGACGCGTCGTGGGCTTACTACCTGTTCGCGAATCCACTCGGCGTGCAAGGGGACGAGCGGTATTCGAGCAACGCCGGCGAAGACTCGAGCTTCGACATCATCTATTACTCGGAGGGGAAGATCACGGACTTCGGCTACGTGATCGAGATGGCGATCCCCTTCAAGAGCCTGCGCTTCCCGAACCGGGACGAGCAGACCTGGCGCGCCACCTTCTGGCGCACCTGGCCGCGCGATAGCCGCGCGCAGCACACCTGGGCCTACATCGATCGGGATGACCCCTGCCACCTCTGCCAGTTTGGTACGCTCACCGGGATCGAGGGCGTCAAGCCCGGCGGTGCGCTCGAGTTGATGCCGGCGGCGGTCGCGTCGCAGAGCGGCACGCGCGAGGACGCCGACGACCCGGATTCGAACTTCGACAACCAAGATCCGGAGGGCGAGCTGTCGCTGTTCGTCCGCTATCCGTTCTCGGGCGGGCTGACGACGGAAGGGGCGCTCAATCCCGACTTCAGCCAGGTGGAGTCGGACGTAGCACAGATCGATGTGAACAGGACCTTCGCCCTCTTCTTCCCCGAGCGACGTCCATTCTTCCAGGAGGGGATCGACCTATTCGAGTCTTACTATGACGTCGTCTACACCCGTCAGATCAACGATCCCATCGTGACCGGCAAGCTGATCGGGCGGCTGAGCCGGACCACGCTCGCCTACCTGGGCGCCGTCGACGAGAACTCGCCCATCCTACTGCCGTTTCAGGAGCGAAGCTTTGTGGGGATGGGGAGCAGGAGCTTCTCGAACATCGGCCGTTTCCAGCAATCATTCTGGAGGGACTCGTACGTCGGCGCGATCCTGACGGACCGGCGCTGGCAGGACAACGGCGGCTCCGGCACGACGGGCGGGGCCGACGGGCGGTTCCGCTTCGGCAAGTACAGCGTCGAGTATCAGGCGCTGGCGAGCTACACGCGGGAGCCGGATGATACGACGCTGACCGAGGGCGTAAACGACCTGATCTTCGGGGACGGCCACACCGCCGCGTTCGACGGCGAGTCGTACTGGGGTCACGCGGGTTACGTGAGCCTGGAGCGAGAC
>JBDHKD010000003.1:0-156774 GCA_039586575.1 Gemmatimonadota bacterium
CATCGGGCGTCAACCAGATAGCACGGTTATAGTACCGCTCGGCCTCAGCGTAGTTTCTCATGAATGTGTAGGTTACGGCAAGCTCCCAAGCGTACAACGCGCTGCGAGGGTCGAGTTCTGAAGCCTCCCTCATGTTCGTCGCCGCCCGCTCCCATTCGCCCCAGCGCCTCCGCACCTGGCCGATAAGAAGGAGAATCTCGCTGTTGTTGGGCTGGCTCTCGAGAGCGGTGCGGTAGTGCGCCAGGGCGCGGGTGTAGTCTCGGCTGAAGTAGTAGTAATCCCCGACGGCCAGATGCGCTTCGGGTAGATCAGGTTCGAGTTGAAAGGCTCTGTCGACAGCCTCCCAGGCCTTCGCCAGGCGTTCGCTACTCGGGTCATGAGCCCAGAATCGGATAAGGCTATGCATGTCCGAGAGTTTGGCATACGCGAGGGCAAAGTTGGGATCGAGCCCAACCGCCTGCTCGTACATCTGCAGGGCTATCCGACAATCCTCCACCACGTAACACTCGCTACTTCGATAGTAGTAATCATTGCCACGCAGATAGTACTCATAGGCCTCCAGGTCATCGGTCGGCACCTGTGCGATCCGTTCCTCCTCTGCCGGGGTGAGCGTCGCCCTCAAGGCAACGACGATCCGCTGAGCGGCATCGCTCTGGACTGCGAAGATGTCCGTCATCTCGCGGTTGTACTGCTCCGCCCATAGGAGCTCGCCGCTTCTTGCATCGACCAGCTGCGCGCTTATGCGGACACGATCACCCTCTCGCCGCACACCGAGTTCGAGAATGTAAGCGACGCCCAGCTCTTCAGCGATCTCACGCAGGCTCTTCTCGCTGCCCTTGTACTCCATGCTCGAACGGCGAGAGATCACCTTGAGGCCGGAGATCTTCGCAAGGAGGGTCGTAACTTCGCCCGTGATCCCGTCGCTGAAGTACTCGTTCCCGGGGTCGGCACCGACGAGCGGCAGCACGGCCACCGACGGCCGCTCGGCTGCCGGTTCCCGGAAAGTCGGCCACTCCCCGAGCAGAGCGAACGCGCCGAGGACGACAGCGATCAAGGCACCCGCCACGAACGCCCTGCGCCCCAAGGCAAACCGGTAAGCCGCTCGCTTGACGGGTCCTTCCATTGGTGCTGCGAGATCCGCTTCGATCGGCCGCAACGCTCGCTCGGCCACCGGCCTCGCGGCGCTTTCCTCCCGTAACCGCCCCACCGCCTCCAACAACTCCGCCGACGGCTCGACCTCCAATTCTTCGCGCAAGATCAATTCATGCGCCCGGGCGTGCTGAAGCGCGTTCGCCACGTCGCCCGCCGCCGCCAAAGCCTCCATCACCCGCACGGCCAACCGCGAATCGTAGGGATCTTGTGCCGCCACCCGCTTCCACCACTCCGCCGCCTGCCCGTAGTCCCCCTCGTCTTCCGCCTTCAGCGCCAGGGTCTCCAGCGCCCGCGCGTAGAGCCCCGCGTAGCGTTCCCGCTCGGCCTCAACCCAGCGCTCGAACTCCAATGCTTCCGCCGGGTGAACCCCATCCAGGAACGGACCCGCATACACCGCCACCGCCGCACCCGGT
Organism: Gemmatimonadota bacterium; assembly: GCA_039586575.1. GTDB lineage: Bacteria > Gemmatimonadota > Gemmatimonadetes > Palauibacterales > KS3-K002. The sequence goes on from JBDHKD010000003.1 coordinate 1,566, forward strand.
TCGCCACGGTCCAACGCGTCTTCCAGCTCGCGCACGTCGGTCCACACGACCTCGGCGTTCAACCGCAGCATCTCACCTGAAGCGAGCACGACCTCATCACCGAGTTCCTTGCGCAGCACGTGCACGGTGTCGGAGAGACGGTGGCGCGCGTGCTCCTCATCGGTGTCCGGCCACAGGTACCCCACCAGCTTTCCGCGGCTCAGGCCATTCCCCGCGGATGCCGCGAGCAGAGCCAAAAGGGACAGTCGCTTCTGCTGAACAGCGGGGCCCGACAACGGGCCGGAAGGTCCTTCGAGTGAGAGTCCACCCAGAAGTATGAGCCGATACATCAGCTGGAGCCTCCGGAACGCGTCGCGGAGGATTTTTCGCGGATAATTAGCAGACGCTTCGCTTTCATCTTAGGCCCACAGTCCCGTTTAGGCCAGGAGTGCTGCGCAGCGAACGAAGTGGCCGCGACTCGGGACAACGGAGGAGGGCTGGCCGGTCCGAAGAGGGATTTAATACCCTATCGAAGGAGGTATCTCATGCGACGCAACAACATCATCTCCGCCGTCGGCATCGCCGCCCTGCTGCTCGGCTGCTCTGACCAGCCGGCACCGACCGAAGGCGGCGTCGCGCCACTCGAGTTGAGCGCATCAGCCGGCCCCGTGATCGAGATGGTGACGGGCTCCGGTCACTTCATCCCCGACATCGGCGCCAGTGCCGGGGCGTGGCGCACCTTCAGCATGACGGCTCGCAAATACGCGGACGGGTCGGTCAAGGGCCACTATGTCCGGACAGTTCACCGCGAGGGGGTCGCGGACAAGGGTAAGGGCGTCATCACGTGCTTCACACGTGTCGGCAACAAGGTCTGGATCGGCGGTTACGAGCCGGCATTGGCCGAACCGAACGACGTGGGATTTCAGGCCGTGGACAATGGGGAGGGCGCGGGCGACCCTCCCGACCAGATGGGTCTGAATATTGTCGCATCGGACTGGGGTTATGAGGCCGGTTTCGCCCAGGACTTCTGCGACGACATGCCGGACGCCCTCGACTTCGGGCCGCCGTTCGGCGTCTTGCCGCTCTCTGTCATCTTGTACGACGTCGAGGCGGGCAACGTCCAGATCCAAGTGAACTAGGGGTCGGTAACCAAGAGGGGCGGCTTCACCGGAGCCGCCCCTTTCCTCTGTGCAGTGCTTGCCGGGTAGGAGCCCGCCACCTGCCACCTGCGGCCTGAGGTATGTGGGATTACGGGCACCCGGTTCTGCTCAAAGATGGGATGCTGGAAAGGGGCGGGCAACGAGGGCGGGCAGACTATCGGGCGAACGAAAGGCCCCCGGATCCGGGGGCCTTCGTCCATGGTCAGGCGTCGAGTCCACCTGGGACTAGCGTTCCACATCCTCCGGGTCCGGGTCGCAACAACCTGACGACCAGGCCACGCGGAACCGCCTCCCGTCCTGGGTCGTGATTTCGATCTCCCACCGCGACTCGCGGACGACCTCGAAGATCCCCTCTAGGAAGAGTCGCTCGCGAACGGTCAGATTCGCGACGAGATCCTCGTGATCCATGCTCGCCCACACGCCGTCGTCAGCGTAGAACACCTTCGGGGCGAGCGGTACGGCTTGACCTTCCATTTGCGCCTCCTTCTGTTCTTGAACGCGGACCTTTCACCCCCTGGGACCCGATTGTCGGCGGTTCGCGGTAGGCGGTACGGTAGGCGGTACTACCCGTACCTATGCGCGTTCCTGGGGTCGCCAGGGGCGGAAAAGTCGCCTAGTTGTGCGGATGATAGTGGCAGGGGCGAGACTCGAACTCGCAACCCACGGATTATGATTCCGCTGCTCTGCCGGTTGAGCTACCCTGCCAGTGCTTTTCGGAAGCCAAAATTATCCAAGGACCTTAGACCCGTCAAACCTTCTGATCCACGGTCCCTCACGCCGAATCTACACGATCATTCTACCCAAGGAAGCCCCATCAAAGGGCCCATGTTCGCCTGACCCAAAGGCCGTCGGGCCTCGATTCAGTCATCGGCTGGTCCTTCCAGGGCTTGCAGGCGGAACCGAGCGGGATACTCGGATGTCGTCAGCCAGATACGGATGTCGGCTCGCGCGTCAGGCAGGTACCTCAGCACGACGTCCTCGAGCACGCCAAGGTTCATCCGCTCCTGACTGAACAGCTGCCGGGTGAACTCGAAGAAGCGTTCGGGGCCCATCCGCGCCCTGAGGTAGTTGAAGAAGAGCTGCGATCGATCGCCCAGCACGAAGCCGTCCTTGTAGAGGCCGATCTCGTCGGCGGTGATCTCGAGCAGCGGCTTCTCGAGCGGCAGCGCTCTACCCCGGCGGTCTTTCCCGGTTTCCTTCCGTCTGAGGTAGGCAGCCTCGACCCGCTCGAAGTGCTCCTGGTAGACCGCTTCGCCTTCGAGCTCGGCCAGCACCGGGAGGTAGAAGTACTTGGGGAACCCCTCGATCGCCATCACCCACATGGGGTCTTCGCGGTCCAGATTGTACATCACGTGCGGGTGGACGAGCTCGTGGGCCAGGAGACTCCGAGAGCTAAAGGTGGCGTCGTAGTCGAGCCAGTACTCCGACGTGATCCCCACCACGTTGTCGCTGGAGATGTTGCCGTAGCGGGGCATCTCCATGATGTGTATCTCTGCTGGCGTGGCGTCGCGCCGATAGTAGTCCCGGTAGCGCGTGTCGAGTGCCTCGACGAACCCTAACATCCTCTGCCCCGCCTGCTCAGACGCCAGGTTGCGAAGGTGATAGGCATTATAGCTGCCCCGCGAGGTGACATCGAAGCGTCGAGCGGTGCACTGCACGTCGATGAGATCCACGTCCTCAGCGCTCCACTCACTTATGCGCTGGTCGCCCTCCTCATACTCCCGAACCCGATGCCCGACAAATACGGCGCGGAAATCGGCCGGGGTCCGGAGCGTGACTCGGGGGAAGGAGACCCTATAGCTGGTCTCCCGGTCTCCCAGAAAGATGGGAAACCAGAGCGAATAGCCGTAAGACCTCAACAGGACACCATCGGCATCAATGCGCATGTAATCGGACGGCGTTCGCGCGCGGGAAGGGCTCATGTAGCCCGAGTAGAAGATGGTCAGCCCCTCCTCGAACGGCACCCCGGCGACGTCTACCTCGACGCGCGTGGCTACCAAGGAGTAGTCGAAGTAGTAGAACTGCTTGTCCGACGTGCTGGAAACTGGCTGACCTCCTACGGCCAGCGAGTCGGCACGGAGCTCGCCATGCAAGAAGAAGACGAGCTTCTCCGGGCGCTCTTCGACGAGCTCGAAGGTGACTTCGGCGCGTCCGGCCAGCGCCGCGCTGTCCTGTAGTAGGTGAACATCCAGCTCATAGGTGCGAACCCGGACAGGCGATGTCTGGGCATGTGTCGGTGGCGGCACGGTCAGGGGCGCCGCGAGTACGGTCAAGACCAACCCTACGAGCAGCTGCGCTCGCTTCGAGGTCCGGTGGTCCGTGGATATATGCATGTCCTTTCCGTCTGATAAGGTTCGCTCAGTGTCGATGGGGCGTGCCCACAGATAATAGAGGCGAGCGGTCCGAGTCGCACGATCCCACGGGCGCTTCGGGCGAATCGAGCGCCAGGCGGGCGCGGATGCTGCGCGAGATGGCCTCAGCGGGTTGACTAACTCCCGTCACACTTCAATGGGAAAGAGGCGCCAGTAGCTGGCGCCTCGTATCCCCTGGTGGACCTCCGGGCTCGGTCGGCGCTCAGACCGGGGTCGTAAACCAGATCGACGGCTCGCCGGCCACGCCGGCCGAGTCCATCACCTCGCGCAGGCGCTCCGACCCCACAAACTCGCGCGCTGACTGTAGCGTCTGGAAGTCGTGCCAGACGGTCACGTCGTTGGGGTCCGACGCCGACTTGTAGACGCCGTCACCTATCACGCCCATGCCCTTCCGCTCTCCGTCGAAAGCGTCATAGGCCTGCTTCCATTTGGTGAAGTCGGCCACGGGATGGCGCACGAACAGGCGAATCATTGCGACCTCCTGAGATGGTATGGGGTGTTTGGGGCTCGATCGCGGCTGCCGGCAAAGCAGCCTAGATAGGAAACGCCTAATGGGATACCGCGGTTCCCAGCGCCGCCTCAGCCGCCCCCCTCCCCATCCTCGGTCGCGGTGGTGGAGTCGGCGGGCGCCGCCTCCCTGAACCGATAGAGGATCTCGCCGTCGCGGATCATGCCGTAGCTCTCGCGGGCCTCGCGCTCGATGGCCTCGGGGTCGGTTTCGAGGTGCTCGGCCACGGCGGCCAGCGAGTCGATCTCGGCCTCGGTGCGGGCAAGCTCGGCGGCGCGCTCGCGCTCCAGAGCCTCGATCCGCTTGAGATCGAAGATCGAGTACTCGCCGCCGAAGACGGCGAAGTAGATCGCCAGAAAGAGCATCGCGACGATGGCGATATCGATGAAGCGCGTGCCGCTTTGCTGGTCCCGGCGCGCCTGCTTCCTCTTGCCGCTCCCCTTCCCCTTCCTCTTCTTCTTCCCCATCTATCCCTCTCCCATCCCCCAATGTCGACTACTTCAGCCAGCCTTTTACCAGCAACTGTTTCGAGCCGTACTCGGCCCGCTCGCCCAGCTCCTCCTCGATCCGGAGGAGCCGGTTGTACTTCGCGGTGCGGTCGGAGCGCGAGAGGCTCCCCGTCTTGATCTGGCCCACCGCAGTCGCCACCGCCAGGTCGGCGATGAACGTATCCTCGGTCTCGCCGGAGCGGTGCGAGATGACGGCGGTGTAGCCGGCGGTTCGCGCCAGCTCGATCGCCTTCAGCGTCTCGGTCAGCGTGCCGATCTGGTTCACCTTGATGAGGATCGAGTTGGCGACGTCGGCGGCGATGCCGCGCAGCAGCCGCTCGGTGTTAGTGACGAAGATATCATCGCCGACCAGCTGGATCTTGTCGCCCAGCCAGCCGGTCAGCTCTTTCCAACCGTCCCAGTCGTCTTCGCCGAGCCCGTCCTCGATCGAGCGGATCGGGAAGCGCTCGGTCCAACGTTTGTACATCTGGGTGAGATCGGTGGCGCTCAGGTTCTCGTCGGCACCCATGGCGTAGACGCCACCCTGGCCCAGCTCCGAGGCGGCGACGTCGAGCGCCAGAACGATCTGCTTGCCGGGCACGTAGCCGGCCCGCTGGACCGCCTCGATCACGAACTCGAGCGCCTGCTCGTTCGAGTCGAGGTCGGGCGCGAAGCCGCCTTCGTCGCCCACCGCGACCGAGAGCCTCTTTTCCTTGAGCAACTCCTTCAAGGCGGCGAACACCTCGGCGCCCCAGCGCAGCGCGGTACTGAACGAGGTGGCGCCGATGGGCATGATCATGAACTCCTGGATATCGACGTTGTTGCTGGCATGGGCGCCGCCGTTCAGGATGTTCATCTGCGGGACGGGCAACACGCGCGAGAGCGGGCCGCCCAGGTAGCGGTAGAGCGGCAGCCGCAGGTGCTCGGCGGCGGCGCGGGCGCTGGCCAGTGAGACGGCGAGGATGGCGTTGGCGCCGAGCTTCGCCTTGTTGGGCGTACCGTCGAGCTCGATCAGCCGGCGGTCGAGCCCCACTTGATCGACCGGATCGAGGCCCTTGATGGCCGGCCCGATGGTGTCCTCGACGTTCTTTACCGCCTTGAGCACGCCCTTGCCGCGATAGCGGCGCTCATCACCGTCGCGCAGCTCGATGGCCTCGTGCTCGCCGGTGGAAGCGCCGCTGGGGACGGCGGCGCGGCCGCGGATCCCGCTCTTGAGGACGACGTCGGCCTCGATGGTGGGATTGCCCCGGGAATCGAGGATCTCACGCGCCTGTACGTGACTGATCTCGGACATGGCTCACTCGTTCAAGCGACAGTTTCGGCGAGCCGTTGGGGCCCGCTGTAACCTTGGGGCGCGCGGAGCTGGCCGAGCATCTCGGCCATCCGGGCATGCACCCGAGCGATGAGCGCGTCGCGATCGCCGTGCGCGTAGAGGCTCGCATCGATCGGCTCGCCGAAGCGCACGCTGATGGGTTGAGGTTTGATCACGAAGCCGCGCTTCGGCAGTATCTCGAACGTGCCGTCGATCACGGTGGGGACGATGGGGACGCCCGCCTCGATCGCCATGATGAACGGCCCCTTCTTGAACCTCTTCAGGTCGCCGGTCAGCGAGCGCGTGCCCTCGGGAAAGACGACGGCGGTGCTCTTCTCCTCGCGCAGCCGGCGGCCGGCCTCCTTCAACGACTCGACGGCGGACGTCCAGTTGCCGCGATCGATGAAGACGTTGCCGCCCGCCGTGACGGCACGCCCGAAGATGGGGATCTTCTTGAGCTCTTTCTTGGCGACGAAGTGATAGCGGACCGGGATGTTGGCGGCGACCGCCCAGACGTCGAACATCGACTGGTGGTTGCAGGCGATGACCTGCGGCTTCTCGCGGTCGATGTTCTCCTGGCCGCTGACCCGCACCGGCGTGCCGGCGGCCCAGAGCATGGCGCGGCTGAAGGTGCGGTAGATCCACTGGTAGTAGCCCTGCGGCATGCCGAAGAAGGCGCCCACCGCACCGAGCGAGCCGACGGTCAGGAGCAGGGACGAGCCGACGATCAGGACGCAGATCGAACGAATCAAGAGCGATTACCGGTTGCCGAAGTGGTCGTGACCCGACGAATCGAGTCTTAGCTCGCCATCACCACGAAAAACCCGCACGCCGATGCCGCTCACGGCTCGGCCAACGCGGGTCAGGGGGATGCCGAAAGTCCGTTCGAACTCGGAGACAGATTCTGCCGTTAATATGCCACCGGGGAGCGCGACGAGCAATTCGTAGTCCTCGCCGCCGCCCAGGGCCAGCTCGGGCGCGACGCCGGGCGCGGCGGGGACGCTCTCCCAATCGAGCTCGATCGCGACGGCCGAGGCGGCCGAGATATGGCCGGCATCGGCGATCAGACCGTCCGAGAGATCGATAGCCGCCACAGCACCGCGCTGGGCCAGCCAGCGCGCCTCGGCGAGCCGCGGCTCCGGCCGCCAGAACCGCTCGCCCCAGTCGGCCGGCACCCTGTCGCCCGACTTCCAGGCGCGGACGGCGGCGGCGGCGGCGCCCAGCCGGCCGGTCACCCAGAGCTCATCGCCGGGCCGGGCGCCGCTCCTGAGCAGCGGCTCCTCGACCTTGCCCAGCGCGGTGACGTCGAGCACCAGGCCGCCCCCACCGCGCGACAGGTCGCCGCCAATGAGCGGCGCGCCCAGCGCCTGGGCGGTGTCGCGGCAGCCGGCACCCACCTGCTCGGCCAGCGCCGCGCCGGCGTCGGCGGGCACACCCAGCGCGACGAGCACGCCGAGCGGCCGGGCGGCCATGGCGGCCAGGTCGGAGAGGGCGGCGCGGACGGCGCGGCCGCCGACCTGCTCGGGCGTCCCCCAATCGGAGCGGAAGTGAGCGGCCTCGACGGTGAGGTCGACGGTGACGGCGAGGAAGGCGTCGCCGGCGCGGACGAGAGCGCAGTCGTCGCCGGCGGCGAGCGCGACATCGTCGCCCGGCGGCGCGGCGTCTTTGAGGACGCGACGGATGATGTCGAACTCGGCGCCGGGGCCAAGCCGGGTGAAGCTCACCGCGGTGGCGGCTGGTCGAACACGACGAAAGGCAGGGGCGGCGTGCTGGCGCCCGGGTTCTCGAGCGCGGCGGGCAGGCCCTGCACGAGCTCCAGCGAGCTGCGTCCGATGGGCGGCCCGAGCTGAGCGGCACGGCCGCAGTAGAAGAGGGCGACGGCGAGCGCCTCGCGACGTGGCATGCGGGCGGCGAGCATGGCGCCGCAGGCGCCGGAGAGGACATCGCCCGAGCCGCCGGAGGCGGCGGCGGACGATCCGGCCGAGGTGACGAGCACCGGCTCGTGGCTGAGCGCGACGACGGATGGCGCGCCCTTGAAGAGGACGGCGGCGCGCAGCTGCCCGGCGGCGGTGCTGGCGATGGCGACGGGATCGGAGCGCGCTTCCTTGGTCGGCAGGCTCATGAGCCGCGCCATCTCACCAGGGTGCGGCGTGATAGCGATCGGCCGCGATTTGCCCAGCTCGGCCAGGTCGCCGGGCCGGCCGGCCAGCAGGTTGAGCCCGTCGGCGTCGATCAGCGCGGGCAGCGCGCCGGACGTCTCGAGCGTGCGCTCGAGGCGCTTGGCGGCGAGCTTGTCCTGGCCGAAGCCGGGACCGACGACGAGCGCGTGGGCCCAGCCGCCGGCCTCCGCCATGGCGGCGTCGTCATCGATATCGACGAAGATCGCCTCGGGCACGGCACTCTGATAGATCTCGCGGTTCGACGCGTCGGACGCGATCCGCACGATGCCGGCGCCCATGGCGAGGGCGCCGCGGGCGGCGAGCACGCCGGCGCCGGCCATCCCTTTGCGGCCCGCCGCGATCAAGAGGTAGCCCGCATCGCCCTTGTGAGCGTCGGGAGCGCGGCGCGGCAGGTGGGCGCGCGCCCAATTGGGCGTGATCACGCAGGCCGAGACGTCATCGTCGCCCACCGGCTGGAAGCCGATCTCGGCCGTGATGATCCGGCCGCACATGGAGCGCGCCGGCTGGAAGAGGAGGCCGACCTTCGGGTAGCCGAGCGCGATGCTCAGGTCGGCGTGAACGCAGACGCCCGGTACGGCGCCGGTCGAGAAGTCGATCCCCGACGGTCCATCGACGGCGACGCGCACGGCGTTCGACGTGTTCATCGCCTCGATGATGCGCGCGGCGCGCTCGTGCGGCTTGCCCGACGTGCCAGTGCCGAGGATCCCGTCGAGGATGACCGCGGCGGCGCTGAAGGCGGTGGTAGCTTTGTCGGGCGGCTGCACGGGGATGTCCCAGCGGTGGGCGAGCGCCGGGTCGGGCGGGGTGCTGCCGGCCTGGACGGCCACGACCTGCCGGCCCCAGGCGCGCAGCACGCGCAACGCGATATAGGCGTCGCCGCCGTTGTGGCCGCTGCCCACCGCGGCGGCCACTCTACCGTGAGGGAAGAAGTGTTGGACGAGCTCGGCGATCGAGCGGCCGGCGCATTCCATGAGCAGCCGCTCGGGGACGCCGTGCTCCTCGCGGGCCCGCCGATCGATCTCGGCCATCTCGCGGGCACGCGGCAGCGGCAGCCGCTCAACACCGTAGAGGTCGCTCATCGCATCACCGGATGTCCGGAGCCGGACTGCGCGTTACTTGTAGGACTGCTGGATGTTGCGGCCGAAGCTGATCTCGCCGTTGTCGATGCGGATGTTGTAGCCGCAATCCGGATTGCTACACACCCAGGCCTTGTACATGATGGGCGCACCTTCACGCCCGTAGTCCGACAGTGGGACCAGAGACCCTGCCTCACACTTCTTGCACGCTGGAAACTCTCGCTCGCGGTCCAACTGACTTCACCCCCTCCCTCTCCAGGCGTAGTCGTCCAGATCCGTTCGGCGGCCGGGGCCGGGCGGGCTAGCGGCGCTCGACCCTGCCCCAGGGATAGTTGCTATCGAAGGCGTCGTCGAAGTCGAAGACGTCCTGGAAGTCTTCGCGGCTGTCGCTCTCCTGCTTGATCAACACGTGGCAGTCGATCAGGCCATAGACGATGGCGCCGATATCGGCGGTCGCGTGGATCCCCCAGTGCTCCAGGACGGTGCGGGCCATAGGCCCGAACCGCTCGATCGCCAGGTCGCGGACCCCCACGGCCAGCTCCTGGCCCGAGATATGGCGCGGCTCGTCCAGCTTGTCGATGGCGCACTGAAGTGCAGAAAGGACAAAGAGGTAGGCAGCATCCGAATAACGCGGATTCAGTTCCCGGAGCTTCGCCAGCAGGTTCTGTCCTACCATTCAGCCCCACCCGTTCCGTCAGGCACGTGGCCCCAGAATCAGCTTGCCCGCTCCTCTCATCCGCTACCTCACACTCCGCGTTACCTTACCCCCGAAACCTTTCGCGCCGCGCGATTCCCGTCAAGGGGCTGGGAATTGGGGATTCGGGGATTGGGTGAGTCAGGGAATTCGGGAGGTGTCGGAACCGGAAGGCGCCAGATAACACTTCCCTACTCCCCGATTCCCCTACTCCCCGATTCCCCTACTCCCCGATTCCCCAATTCCCAACACGTTCCCTACGTTCCCCTATCGTTCCTTCCCAGCCCCGCCGGCCGCGTAAAGCTGCCTTCCACCCACTCCTCGTACAGCGGATGGGCCCGGCAGAGGGTGCCGACCTCCCCGCGGACCCGGTCCGCCACGGCCGCGTCGGCCGGCGCCTTCAGGATCTCGTCGATCCAGCCGGCGATCTGCCGCATCTCGCCCTCCTTCATCCCACGGGTCGTCAGGGCGGGGGTGCCGATCCGGATGCCGGAGGTGACGAACGGCGAGCGGGTCTCGAACGGTACGGTGTTCTTGTTGACGGTGATATGGGCGCGGCCCAGCGCCTCCTCGGCGTCTTTGCCCGTCAGTTCGGTGTTCCTGAGGTCGACGAGCAGCAGATGGTTGTCGGTACCGCCCGAGACGAGCTGGTAGCCGCGCTCGACCAGCGTGGCGCCGAGCGCCTGGGCGTTGGCGATGACCTGGCGCGAGTATTCCTTGAACTCGTCGCTCATCGCCTCCTTCAGCGCCACGGCCTTGGCGGCGATGACGTGGACCAATGGGCCGCCCTGCATGCCCGGGAACACGCTCTTATCGATGCCCTTGGCGTGCTCGGCCTTGCAGAGAATCAGGCCGCCGCGCGGCCCGCGCAGCGTCTTGTGCGTGGTCGTGGTCACGGCATCCGCGTAAGCGACCGGCGACGGGTGGAGCCCGGCGGCGATCAGCCCGGCGATGTGGGCCATATCGACCATGAGGCGGGCGTCGACCTCGCGGGCGATCTCGGCGAACGCCTCGAAATCGATGATGCGCGGGTAGGCGCTGGCACCGGCGACGACGATCTGCGGCCGATGCGACCGCGCCAGGTCGCGGACCTGGTCGTAGTCGATGCGCCCGTCGTCCTCGCGCACACCGTAGGCGACCACGTTGTAGAGCTGACCGCTGAAGTTGACCGGCGAGCCGTGGGTCAGGTGACCGCCGTGCGAGAGATCCATCCCGAGGATCGTGTCGCCGGACTCGAGGAAGGTGAAGTAAACGCCCATGTTCGCCTGGGCGCCGGCGTGCGGCTGGACGTTGGCGTGGTCGGCCCCGAACAGCTGGCAGGCACGCTGGCGTGCCAGGTCCTCCACCACATCGGCGTACTCGCAGCCGCCGTAATAGCGCTTGCCGGGATACCCTTCGGCGTACTTGTTGGTAAAGACCGAGCCCATCGCCTCGAGCACGGCCGGCGAGACGAAGTTCTCGCTGGCGATGAGCTCGAGCCCGTTGCCCTGGCGGCGGATCTCGTTGATCAGGGCGTCGTGGACCTCGGGATCGACGTGCTGCAGAATTTTCACTGAGCGTCTGGCTCCATGCGTTGCTAAGTGGGTCAGTAGGTCAGTGGTGTCAGTGAGTGTCAGTGGACTAGTCGAACTGACCTACTGAGTCACTGACTTACTGACCGACTACCGCCTCATACCCCTCGGCTTATTCGTGATCGGTGCAACTGCCCGACCTTGTCGATCCGGCGCTGCGCGATACGATCGGCGGCGTCGCCAGTGGTGAGCTTCTCGTCGCGAGCCAGCTCGAAGACCTCGAGCAGCGTCTGATAGATCTCGCCGGCCTTGCGCTTGGAGCGATCGGTCGTCCAGTCGGCGAGCTCGGAGTAGACGTTGATCAAGCCGCCGGCGTTGATCACGTAGTCGGGCGCGTAGAGGATGCCGCGCTCCTGGACGGCTTTGCCGTCCTCCTTGGTAGCCAACTGGTTGTTGGCGGCGCCGGCGATGATATCGACCTTGAGCTGGGGAATCGTCTTGGAGTTGACGGTGGCACCCAGCGCGCAGGGGGCGAAGATGTCGGCGTCGACGCCGTAGATCGCCTCCGGCTTCACGGCCTCGGCACCGAAGTCATCGATGCAGCGGGCGACCTTCTCCTCGGTGATGTCGGTGACGACGAGCTTGGCGCCCTCGGTGGCCAGGTTCTCGCAGAGGTAATAACCGACGTGGCCGACGCCCTGGACGGCAACGGTCTTACCCTTCAGCGAGTCGTCGCCGTACTTGTCGAGCGCGCAGGCCTTCATGCCGCGGTAGGTCCCGTAGGCGGTGACCGGGGACGGGTCGCCGGAGCGGCCGGCGATACCGACTACGTGCTCGGTCTCCATGTGGACGTAGTCCATGTCCTCGACCGATGTGCCGACGTCCTCGGCGGTGATGTAGCGGCCCTTGAGCGTCTCTACGGCGCGGCCGTGGGCGCGGAAGATCATCTCGCGACGCGGCGTGTCGGGATCGCCCATGATGACCGATTTGCCACCGCCCAGGTTGAGACCGGCGACCGCCGCCTTATAGGTCATGCCGAGCGACAGGCGGAGCACGTCGATCAGCGCCTCTTCCTCCGACTCATAGTTCCAGAAGCGGGTGCCGCCGAGCGCCGGCCCCAGGGTCGTGTCGTGGATGGCGATGATACCAAAGTACCCTACCGAGGGTTCGCGGTAGAACACGACCTGCTCGTGATCGTACTTGCCCATGCCTTTGAAGACTTCCATCTTCGCACCTCGTCTGTCTATGGCTGCGCTCAGTAGGTCCTTAACCTACGACTCTGATGCCTTCTCCTTGTACAGCGTTCGCACGACGACCGTGCGCTGGATCTCGCTGGTCCCTTCATAGATCTCCGTGACCTTGGCATCACGGAACAGCTTCTCGACCGGGTACTCCTTCATGAACCCGTAGCCGCCGAAGATGTTGATCGCCTGCGAAGTCACCCAGACGGCGGTCTCGCTGGCGTAGAGCTTGGTCATGCTGGAGAGCCGCATATCGCCGCGGCCGGCGTCCCAGGCGCGGGCGGCACGGTAGAGGAGCCCACGCGAGGCTTCGACGCGCGTCGCCATGTCGGCGATCTTGAAGGCCAGGCCCTGGAACTCCTTGATCGCTCGGCCGAACTGCTTGCGGGTGCCGGCGTACTCGACTACGTGGTCGAACGCCGCCTGGGCGATGCCGAGCGCCTGGGCGCCCACGCCGAGCCGGCCACCCTCCAAGCTGTTGAGTGCGTAGATCAGCCCCTTGTCCGGTTCGCCGAGCAGAGCCTCGGGGCCCAGCCGCAGATCATTGAAGGAGACCGAGACCGTCTCCGAGCTGCGGAGTCCCATCTTGTCTTCCTTCTTGCCGACCACGTAGCCCGGCGTGTCGGTCGGTATGATGAAGGCGCCGATGCCGCGCGGGCCGCGTCGCTCGCCCGGATCGTCGGTCCGTACCATGGTGAGGACGACGTCGGCTTGCGAGCCGTTGGTCACCCACATCTTCTCACCGTTCAGGATCCAGTCGTCGCCGTCGCGCACCGCGCGCGCCTGCAGGCTGGCGGCATCGCTACCGGCGTTGGCCTCCGACAACGCGAAGGCCCCGAGGACCTGCCACTAGGTAGCTGAGCATATCGAGCCCGAGGCCGTCATACTCCTCGGGCAGGATCCGTCATACTCCTCGGGCAGGATCATCCCGAAGAAGCCCAGCTCGCCGAGTTGCGGGAGCACCTCGGAGTGGAACTCGGCGGCGCGGTCCCACCGCACGGCGCGCGGGCGCAACTCGCCCTCGGCGAACTCGCGGGCGAGTTGGCGGATCTGGTCCTGGTCCTCGTTCAGCGTGTAGTCGCGAGTCATCTACTTCTCGTAATTGTAGAAGCCGCGGCCGGACTTGCGGCCCAGCCAGCCGGCGTCGACGTGCTTCCTGAGCAACGGGCAAGGACGATACTTGTCCTCTCCCAGATCGTTGTGCAATACCTGCAGAATCGAGAGGCAGACGTCGAGCCCGATGAGGTCGGCCAGCGCCAGCGGGCCGAGCGGGTGATTCATGCCGAGCTTCATGACCTCGTCGATGGCCTCGGCGGTGCCGACGCCCTCGTGCAGGCAGTAGACGGCCTCGTTGATCATCGGCATGAGGACGCGGTTGGAGACGAAGCCCGGCGAGTCGTTGACGACGACGGGTGTCTTGCCCAGGTCGCCGGAGAGCTTGACCACGGCATCGGCCGTCTTGTCGGAGGTCGCGAGCCCGCGGACCACCTCGACCAGCTTCATCATCGGCACCGGGTTCATGAAGTGCATGCCGATCACCTGTTGCGGCCGGCCGGTGCTGGCGGCGAGGCGGGTGATGGGGATGGAGCTGGTGTTGCTGGCGAGGATGGCGTCAGCGGGCGCGACCTTGTCCAATTTCTTGAAGATGTCGGCCTTGAGGCCGTAGTCCTCGGGTACCGCCTCGACGACCAGCTCGCAGCCGGAAACGGCGTCGAGGTCGGTGGCCGTGGCGATCCGCTTGAGCGCGGCATCCATCGTGCCCTGGTCGATAACCTCTTTCTTCACCTGCCGGGCCATGTTCTTCTCGATCGCGGCGAGTGCTTTGTCGAGAATGTCCTTGCTGACGTCGACGAGCGACACATCGAAGCCGTTCTGGGCAAAGACGTGGGCGATCCCGTTGCCCATCGTTCCGCTGCCAATCGTTGCGACTTTCATGGCTCAACCCCTGAGGTCAGTAGGTCAGTAAATCAGTGGGACAGTGGCCGCTGGCGCACTGAGTCCCGTGAATCCACCAAAGGCCTGAGCTCCGCCATCGCCGGTGATTCGGACAAGTGGCGCGTCTGCAGCATCCAAAAAATCAGCAGCAGCACGAACAGCGTCGTCATTAGCCCGCCTTCCGGGCCGAAGGCACCGCCGGTCATCAGGTCGGGCCCCAGGACGACGGTGTCGTAGCCGGGCACGTCGAAGACGATGCCGCTGACCGGCAGGTCGAAGAAGGCGGCCATGACGAAGTTCCAGGCCCAATGCATCGCGATCGGCACCCACAGCGACCGGGTGCGCAAGTAGGCGACGGCGAACAGCACGCCGGCCAGTCCGATGTTGACGAGCGCGATCCAGCTCACCTCGGGGTTGTCCAGGTGAATTACCGCGAACAGTCCCGAGGTTAGGACGACGGCCGGGGCGGCGCCCAACCCTTCGACCAGCACCTGGAACGGGTAGCCTCTGAGCAAGAGCTCCTCCGCCGCCGCGGCGATCGTGAGCCCCAGTCCCAAGCCCACCACATAGCCGAGCCAACCCAGAAGGGTCCCGGCGTCGGGGGTCGGCCGCAACCAGCCGAGCACGGTCTGGGCGACGACCAGGACGGCGATGAAGCCGCCGCCGATGGCCGCGCCTTTCCACCATTCGACCCACCCTTCCTTGCCCGACAAGAATCCCAGGGCGGCGAACCGCCGGCGCTCGACCGTGCGCATCATCACGTAGGACGCGACGACGAGCCCGACGCCCAGCAGGCCGTGCGGCACGACGACCGCCCAGATGCCGCCGAAGTCCTCGGGCAGGACGAGCGAGCTCAACGCTCCGAGGAGCGCCGCCACCAGGGCCGCGAGGACAAGGAAGAGCAACACGCGCCACAGGGCACGCAGCTTATCGGGACCGTAGAACAGGTCTCGTGGTCTCACTCGCTCCGTCGCCAGCCCCAAGCAAAAAGCCCTCGAGGCTAGAAAAGCTCGAGGGCTCGGGGTCGGAGTCGACCGCTAATCAACGCCGCAAGGGCGACCTTGAGTACATCGAGTACCAGGAACGGACCGACCCCCACGATCAGCGCCTGCTGAACGCCGCCTGTGAGGACGGCCAGCCAGGCGGCACCGCCGGCATGAATCACGGCGACGCCGGCGGCGAGGCCGAGCGTCAGCCTGACGATCCCGGCTGAGCGACCGGCGATGGCGCCGGCCACGTAGGCGGCGGCTGGGAAAGCCAGCAGGTAGCCACCGGTGGGACCCAGGAGATAGCCCAGGCCGCCGCCGGCGGCGAATATCGGGGCGCCCAGCGCGCCGGCCGTCAGATAGGCCGCCTGAGAGGCCGCGCCGAGTCTGGGGCCGAGGATCGCGCCCGCCAGAATCACGCAGACCACCTGAAGCGTGAACGGAACGGGCGTACCCGGTATCGGAATCGCCACACGCGCCGCGAAGGCCGTCGCCAGCGCGAACGCCGAGACGCCGATCAGCTGCCTGAGCGTCCGGCTCGTCACGAAATCTTCACGCGCCCAGCTCAGCGCGCCGCTGTCTGCTCTCACGTTCGGTTCCTAGTCTCCGGTTAGGGTTGTCCGTCTCGACCCTTCATTTTACACGCGCTCGACGCTCACGGCGACCGCGTTGCCACCACCCAGGCAAAGGGTCGCCAGGCCGAGCCCGTTGTTACGGTCTTCCATGGCGCCCAGCAGCGTCACCAGAATCCGCGCCCCCGAGGCACCGATCGGGTGGCCCAGGGCCACGGCGCCGCCGTGCACATTGACGCGGTCCCAATCCCAGCCCAGCTCACGGCCGTCGGCGAGCGCCTGCACGGCGAACGCCTCGTTGGCCTCGATCAGATCGTAGTCGTCGATCGACGTGCCGTCCTTCTCCATCAGCTTGCGCACCGCATCGATCGGCGCGAAGAACAGATCCTGCGGCTCGGTGGCACCCACCGAGTAGTTGCGGATGCGGGCTATGATCTGGAGCCCGTTGTCGGTGGCGAACTTCTGCGAGGTGACGAGCAGGGCGGCGGCGCCGTCGTTGAGCGCCGAGGCGTTGCCGGCCGTGACCGAGTGCTCCTTCACCTCCTTGGGCGCGCTGTCGCCGAACGCCGGCTTGAGCTTCGCCAGCGCCTCGAGCGTCGTGTCGGCCCGCGGATTCTCGTCCGTATCGACCACGGTGACCTGACCCTTGCGGCCCGGCACCTCGACCTTGACGATCTCCTTCTCGAACTTGCCGTTCTCGATCGCCGCCACCGCCTTCATCTGGCTCTCGTAGGCGAACTGGTCCTGGTCGGCACGCGAGATGCCTGCCTTCATCGCCGTGTACTCGGCGTGCCCACCCATGTGGCAATCGTAGAAGCCGCACCAGAGGCCGTCGTGGATCAGGCCGTCCACCATGTGCTGGGTACCGAACTTCACGCCGCCCCGGTAGCCGAACAGGTAGTACGGCGCGTTCGACATCGATTCCTGGCCGCCCGCCACGATGCACTCGGCGTCGCCCGCCTTGATCGCCTGCGCCGCCAGCATCACCGACTTGAGGCCGGAACCGCAAACCTTGTTGATCGTGACCGCCGGCACCGTGGCCGGGACACCACCGGCGATCGCCGCCTGGCGCGCCGGCGCCTGGCCGACGCCGCCCTGCAGGACCTGGCCGAAGATGACGTCCTCGACCTGGTCGGGCTGGATGCCGGCCCGGCTAACGGCTTCCTTGATCACGATCGCCCCGAGCTGGGGCGCCTTAAACGTGGCGAGGCCGCCGAGGAACCTGCCGATCGGGGTACGGGCGTAGCTAACGATAACCGGAGTCGTTTTTGGATCAGTCATATCGCCACAGCCTGTCTAGTCTGGTCGGTCGCTGACCAGAGTCGGTCGCTCTTCCTGGGGCGCCAGATAGCCCCAGGGGGTCTCGGGATCATGTTCGAATACAAGCAAGGTTCGTTCCCTGAGCACCCCTTCGAGGACGCGCCGCTTGGTCTCGAGGGTGACGAGCGGTTCGACGTCGTAGCCCATGATCCAGGGGAGCGGCAGGTGGGCCGCCGTGGGAATCAAATCGGCGACATAGAGGGCCGATTCGCCCTGCGACTGGATGAGAACCGACTGGTGGCCCGGCGTATGGCCGGGGGTGGGCCAGACGGTGATGCCGGGAACGATTTCGCCGTTGCCGTCGAGGAACTCGAGGAGCCCGGCCTCGTGGAGCGGCTCGAAGTTGGGGAGCAGGTAGCTAGCCCGGACGCGCTCGTTCTGGGAAAAGGCGAACTCCCACTCGCGGCGCTGGACCACGTGGCGGGCGTCCGGGAACGAGGGGACGACCGAGCCGTCCTCTTGTTTCACGGTGTTGCCGCCGGCGTGATCGAAGTGGAGGTGCGTGTTGATGACGAGGGTCACGTCGGCCGGCCGGAAGCCGGCGTCGTGGATGGCGTCCTCCAGCGCAGTGGGCTGGCCGGCGTTCTCGATCCCGTAGATGTCGTGGAACTTGGCGTCTTCCTTGTTGCCGAGGCCGGTGTCGATGAGCACGAGCTCATCGCCGGTCTCGACGAGGAGCGGGCGCATGGCCAGTCGGATGCGGTTCCGCTCATCGGGCACCATCTTCTTCTCCCACAACGGCTTGGGCACGACACCGAACATGGCGCCGCCGTCGAGCTGCTGGATCCCCGCGTCGAGGGCGTGCAGTTGGAAACCGCCCAGCCGGCGCATCGTCGCCCTGCTCATCGCGCGTCGCCGTTCGGGCCGTCCCCGTTCCGCTTCTTACGGCGGCGTGGCTTCTTGCGGCGGCGCGGCGGCTTCAGGTAGCGCTGCAGGCCGCCCCAATCCTCGACCCCTTCGTCCACCAGCTTGTCGAGGAAGCGGAAGAAGATCTCGGCGGTGGCGCGGGCATCGTCACCGGCCCGGTGGTGCGATTCGACCGCGATGCCGTAGTAGTCGGAGAGGACGGCGAGGCTGCGGCGCCGGAGCTCGGGGTGGAGGCGGCGGGCGAGGCGGAGCGTGCAGAGGCGTTCGCCTTCCAGGCGGCCGCCGCCCGAGCGGCGGAACTCGGAGTCGAGGAAGCGCCAGTCGAAGCCCACGTTGTGGGCGACGAACACGGCCCCGCGCAGCGTGTCCTTCACGTCGTGCAAGAGCTCCCTGAACCTGGGGGCGTCGGCGACCATCTCCTCGGTGATGTTGGTGAGCGCGGTCACCGAGGGCGGGATGGGGCGCTCCGGGTTGACCAGCGACTCGAAGCAATCGACGATCCGCCCATCACGCACCCGGACGGCAGCCACCTCGGTGACCCGGTCGCCGCGGCCCGGCGAGCCGCCGGTACTCTCCACGTCCACCACCACGAAGTCGACTTCCGAGAGCGGGACCTCGCCGTAGGTCACGGGCTCCTCGGTCAGGACCCAGCGGTCCTGGCTGACCTGGAAGCGCGGGTCGGCGCCCAGCACCTCGCGGACCAGCGAGGCCTGGAGGGGGGCCGGCCCGTGGCGGATACCGAAGATCCGCTCCGCCAGAGCGTGCGTGGGGGCGGGCCCGGACAACAAGAGGGACACGGCCCGGTCCCGGAGCAGAGGCAGATCGTCCCAGCGAACGCCCAGCGCGCCGTTCATGCGCCGGCTCCGCGCTGGTTGCCCGCCCGATAGGGTCGACGGTCCCTGACGCTGAGAGCGCCAGTTGGCGGACGCGATCTGGGCGGGGCTATCAGGGTCTGCGCCGGCACCGGGTTTCGCCGCGGCGGTTGGGTGACCTGCGGCGTCCCACCCGGCTGGAGGCAAGCTAACATTTGCCCGAAAATAGGACGTCCCGAGAGGCGGCGCAAACCGAATCGGCCGCGGCCGGCGGGGGTCTGGCTCGGCGGACCGGGCGCCCGTATTTTGGCAGCCGTGAGGGGCCGGGCGGGAGAACGGCCCCTGTCCTTTTGCGCCGCTGGGTGCCCGGAGCCACGCCGAGAGAGCCCGTAATCACACTCGGAGTACACCTGCGGAGTGCATTCACCCGCCGTGTTGGGTTGGCGCTACCTGGAGAGGTGCACCATGACACTGAACGCTCCCAAGCAGATCACCTGGTTGATCGCGGTCATCATCGGGGTGGTGGGGATCGTGGCCTACTTCGTCACCATCCCGGGACTCACGGCAAACGCTTTCTGGTTGGTCGCCGTGGGATTCGTGGTTCTCGCCCTAGCCACGTACATGAAGGGGCTGTAGCCGGCGGGCGATCTGCCGTGGCGGCAGGCAATCCAGGCACCCAGCGGATCGCCGCGCCGCGGAACAGTTACCGTCCACCGCCCAGCATGGAGGAGGCCACATGATCGGCAGGCGCGAACTCGGGCTGATCCTACTCGGGATCGGCGTCGTCTACATGGTGGGGATGGGCTGGTTGGCGAGCTGGTGGTTCACGGGGACCTTCAGAAGTCTGACGCTCGCGGAGATCGGCGAGACGGCCTGGGCGCTGGACCGGCCGCTCTTCTGGGTGTGGGCCCTCTCGGTTCCGCTCGGCTCGATCCTGGCAGGAGTTGGGCTTCTGCTGCGCGCCGGGTCGAAAGGTTTACACATCGCGATGTTTGGGATCGGGATGTTGCTGGCGCTGTTCGTGATACAGTTCATACCGAATAGCACGCACCGCCCACCGGCCTTCGGCATCGTGGGCGGCCTGATCCTGGCACTCTTTCTGGCCATACTCTGGTTCTGGTTGAAGCGCCGGCCGCACCTCGAGGGGCCGGCCAAGCTCACGGCCGACCTACGACTGACCGGCTACGTGTGGTTCATCATCGCGATGTGGTACCTGTGCGGAAGGCTCGGGGCGCCGTACCTCGGCGCGTTCTCCGAGCTCGAGCAGGGGAGCCCGGTTCCGATCATCCTCTATCTCGCACTCGGCTGGCTGTTTCTCTTCCTCGCCCAATACACGGAGGCGAAGTCGGCCGGCGCGGGCCCGGGCGGATGAGCGCGTTCGATATGAGACGCGGCACTCGAGTCGCCCTCTGCGCCGCTGCGACCCTGGGCGTCGCGGCCTGCACGCCGGACTCGGGGCCCGACGTCCCCGCGCGTCAGGTCTTCCGGGGCCTCGTGGTTCACGGCCACGAGGTGCGCTCGTTCCGGCCCTGCCGATCGGACGAGGCCCTCTGGGCGATCGATCGGGAGGGCGTGCTCTGGGAGGTCTATGACGAGCTCGCGCCGGGCGGTGAGCCCTACGAAGAGGTGTTCGCCGTCGTGGCGGGACGGTCGGGGCCGCCACCGGCGGAAGGGCTGGGGGCGGACTATCCCGGTCGGCTCGAGGTCGACGAGGTGCTCTACGTCGCCTGGGAGGGGTTCGGCTGCGACTCGGAGTGGGCGGGGTTCGACTACCGGGCCTACGGGAACGAGCCTTTCTGGAACGTCGAGGTCTCGGACGCCGGTTTGAGGCTCAACCGGATGGGCAGCGAGAGCCAGACGTGGGCCGACGTCGGGGAGGTTGCGATAGAGAACGGCCTCCGCTACGAGGGCGACGGACCGGCGGTCGAGCTCAACCTCGTTCGCGAGCCGTGCCGCGACTCGATGTCGGGCGCCTACTTCGGGATGAGCGCGCGGCTCGTGCTCGGCGCGGAAGAGCTGAGCGGGTGCGCGATGCCGGGAGCGCCCTGAGCAGGACATTTGCGATGGCCAAGCCGAGGATGCAGGAGGTCGCGCCGGGTCTGTGGCGCATAGCGCTGCAGCGGCTCGACTCGATCAACGCCTACGTGCTGGGCGACGTGCTGGTGGACTCTGGGTTGCGCTGGGCGGCCGACAAGCTCTTGAGCGCGCTGGAAGGTCACCCGATCGTCGCCCACGCGGTGACCCACGCCCACTTCGACCATCAGGGCGGCTCGCACGCCGTCTGCGAGCGTCTGGGGATCCCGCTCTGGTGCGGCGACGGTGACCGCGCCGCGCTGGAGAGCGGCGATCTGACCCAGGTCCTGCCGCCCTCGCGTCCCTTGCTCGCGGCTCTCAGCCGGCGGTTCGGCGGACCGGCGCATCCGGTCGAGCGGACATTGCGCGAGGGCGTGGAGGTCGGCGGGTTCAAAGTGATCGAGACTCCGGGCCACACGCCGGGCCACCTGGCGTTCTGGCGCGAGAGCGACGGGGCGCTGGTGCTGGGCGACGTGCTCTTCCACCGCAACCCGCTGACGATGCGCCGCGGGCTGCAGGAGCCCTTCCGCTTGGTCAGCCACGATCCTGGACAGAACCGCGATTCGGCGCGCGAGCTCGCTCTGCTCAAGCCGTCGCTCATCTGCTTCGGGCACGGTCCGCCGCTGCGTGACGGCGAGCTGTTCGCCGAGTTCGTTGCGGGTCTGCCGCGGGAGTAGTCGCCCTTCGTGAAGAGAATCCGGGATTTCCTCGCCGAACTGAAGCGCCGTCGCGTGACGCGGGTGGCGACCGTCTCTGCGGTGGTGAGCTTCGGGACACAGGAGGCATCATGCTGACCACAGGCCGCAGTATCGTCTACATCTTTTGCCTGCTCGTCCTCGGATGTCGACCGCCGTCCGGCGACGTCACGGCGGCCAACAAGGAAGTCGTACGGGAGGTCTACGCCGTGATCGACGCTCAGGACTACGAGCGGCTGGACGAGCTCATCGCCGAGGACTTCGTGGGCCACATGGTCGGGCTGCCCGAGCCGCTCGGCAAAGATGAGACCTTCGAATTGATGCGAGAGTGGTACGCCGCCTTCCCGGACTATACGCATTCCGTCGAGACGATGATCGCCGAAGGCGATCGCGTGGCCGTCAGGTTGACCTTCCGCGGCACGCATCGCGGTGAGTTCGAGGGGATCCCGGCGACCGGCAACCCGTTCAGCAACGCGGGCGCCCACATAGTCACCGTAGTCGACGGGGCCGTCACGGAGCTGTGGGGGCTGGAGGACATGCTGGGCCTCATGACGCAGCTGGGAATGCAACTCATGCCGGCCGAACAGGCTACCCAAAGCTGAGCGATTGCGTGCGCGCGGGATAAGCTTGAGGCCACCCGCCGGTTCTTGCCGCTTCGGCAGGCCGATGGGCATCTTGTCGGTGGGTCGCTAACGGCAGCCTCAGCTTCTGGTGAGTCCTTTGAGCTCCGTGGTTCGCAGCTTCCTAGCCGAGCTCAAGCGGCGCAAGGTCTATCGCGTCGCCGTGGTCTACGTCATCGTCGGGTTCGCCGTCATCGAGGGCGGCCAGCTCATCTTCGATGCGCTCGAGCTCCCGCGCTCGGCCTGGCAGCTCGTCGTGGTGCTCACCCTCCTCGGCTTCCCCATCGCCCTGGTGCTGGCCTGGGCGCTAGAGCTCACCCCGGAAGGGATTAGAGTCACGCCACCAGCAGGGCCGCCCGAGGCCGACGCCGCCCCGGCCATAGAGCCCGACAAGCCCGTCACGGTACGGGGCTCGACCGACGACCGCCCCTGCGTCGTGGTCCTGCCGTTCGCCAACCTGAGCGGCGATCCGGAGAACGAGTTCTTCAGCGACGGCGTGACCGAGGACATCATGGCGCGGCTGGCCGGTATCCGCGGGCTGCGCGTCATCTCCCGGACCACCGCCATGACCTACAAGGGCTCGCAGCGCAATCTGCCGCAGATCGCCGGGGAACTGGGCGCCCAAGCCGTCGTCGAGGGGACCGTGCGGCGCTCCGCCGACCGGGTGCGGGTCACGGCGCAGCTCATCGCCGCCGAGCGCGACGAGCACCTCTGGGCGGAGACTTACGATCGGGTTTTGGAGGACGTGTTCGCCGTGCAGAGCGACGTGGCGGAGAACATCGCCCGGGCGCTGCGAGCCGAGTTGACCCCGGGCGAACGGGAGCGCCTGCATCGCAAGCCGACGGAGAACCTGGAGGCGTACGACCTTTGCCTGAAGGGCATGCGCATCGGCGAATCGCTGGACCCCGAGGCGATCAGCCAAGCGGAGCGCTACTTCCGCGGCGCCATCGCGCTCGATCCCGGCTACGCGCGGGCCTATGCCGGGCTCGCCTGGACGCTGGGGCTCAGGGGATTCCTCGGGAACATCGCCCCGGCGGAGCTGTTCCCTCAGCTCAAGGCGACGGCGCAGCAAGCGATCGGGCTGGACCTCGCGCTCGGGGAGGCCCATACCGCTCTGGCGGGTTTGGCCTTCTGGTACGAGTGGAACTGGGCAAAGGCGGAGCGTGAGCTAGAAACGGCCTTGGAGCTTAATCCCGACGACTCGTACGCACTGGGGTACCGGGGCTGGATCTTCTTGGCCAGGGAGCGCTTCACGGATGCCGAGCCGCTGTTGAGGGAGGCCGTGCGCCTCGACCCTCTTTCTCCGCTGAAGCGAACCTGGCTGGCACAATTCCAGGCTTTCGCCGGACGACCGGAGGAAGGGGTCGCCAATGTCGACCGCGTTTTGCGCGACGATCCGCATGTCCTCGTTGCCCGTGAGTGGCGGGCTATCTGCCATCTGTACAGCGGGAATCTCGCCGCGGCAGCAGCCGATCTCGACGAGGCGATCGCGGACTTCGGCCGGGTCATCGTCCCCGTTGGCCTCAGAGGCGTCGTCCACGCGCTCGCCGGCGAGACCGAGCAGGCGCGGCAGACCCTCGAGGAACTCCGCTCGCGGGGGAGGGACGAGTACGTAGATCCTTACTGGTTCTTCACTCTCTGCAGTTTGATCGACGGGCTCGACGCAGCGGTCCCGTATCTCGAGCAGATGATCGAGACGCGATCCGTTATGGTCTGCTACCTCCGGATCGTGCCGCGCTACAGGGAGTACCGCTCCGACCCGCGCTTCATGAACGCGCTGCGCACGATCTGGCCCGACGACTTCTAGCGGAGAGTGGAACGGGCCGATGACCCCTCTATTCCAACGGCTTCGCGAGCGCAAGCTCTTCCAGTGGGCGCTGGCCTACTTGGCCGGTGGCTGGATCGTCTTCCAGGGCGTCGAGGTGCTGGCCGAGCCCTGGGGGCTGTCGCCGGGATTTCAGCGGACCGTCCACCTGCTCGTCGCCCTAGGCTTCGCCATCACGCTGGTGCTGGCCTGGTACCACGGTGAGCAGGGACGTCAGCGGGTGAGCCGGACGGAACTCGTGATAATCGCGCTGCTACTGGCGGCGGGCGCACTGCTGGTCCGGATGTACCGGCCGGAGGAAGCCGCCGCCCCCGAAACCCGGCGGGCCGAAACGGCGCGCCAGCCGGCGGGCGGCGCGTTGCGCTCGCTGGCCGTGCTGCCGCTCGCCAACCTGATGGGCGACCCGGAGCAGGCGTACTTCGTCGACGGCCTGCACGACATCCTGATCGGCGAGCTGGCGGGGATCTCGGAACTCACGGTCATCTCGCGCACTTCGGTTCTACGCTTCCGGGAGACCGAACAGCCGATGGGTGAAATCGCCGCCGAGCTGGGCGTGGATGCGTTGCTCGAAGGGAGCGTCTTCCGGGCCGGCGACACCGTGCGAATCAGCGTCCAGCTCGTCCGTGGATCGCCGGAGGAACACCTCTGGCACGACCACTACGAGGGGCGGCTGAACGAGGCGCTCAACCTGCAAACCCGCGTCGCCCAGGCGGTAGCGCAGGAGATCCGTCTCACACTGTCGCCGCGGGAAGCCGAACGGTTGGCCCGGCGCACCGAGGTCGACCCGGCGGCCCAGGAGGCGTACCTGCGGGGGCGGGCATTGTGGCGGACGCGGTCGCCGGAGGTGATGGGTCGCGCACTCTCTTACCTGGCGGAGGCGGTGGCGACCGACTCGACGTTCGCGCTGGCCTGGTCCGGCCTCGCCGACGTGTACACCATGGGAAGTTTCTACGGCGGGTTGGACGTCACCGCGGATGAGGCGCACCGCCGTGCGGAGCAGAACGCAAGACGCGCGGTAGAGCTCGATCCCGATCTGGCAGAGGCTCACGCCGCACTGGCGGGCGCGCACTTTTGGGGGGCCTGGGACGTGAACGCCGGGGAGCGAGAGCTGCGACGCGCCCTCATGCTCAACCCCAGCCTCGCGCAGGCTCACAACTGGCTCGGCGACGTACTCAACGCACGGGGGAACGCAGAGGACGCGCTGGCGTCGTTCCGGAGAGCCCGGGAACTCGACCCCTTCTCACCGCTGATGAACCGCGACCTGGCACGGGGTCTGATGTACCTCGGCCGCTGCGAGGAGGCGATCCGAGCGGTGCAGTATGCCCTCGAGTTGGACCCGAGTCACCCGGAGGCCTACAGGATCCTCAGGACATGCTACTTGTCCACAGGGCGCCTGGATGAAGCCGCCGAAGCCGCTGCCCTACACGTGCAGACTCGGGGGACGGCGGGTGCCGCCGACCGCCTGCTCGCAGCCTACGACTCGAATGGCTGGGCTGGCGTGCGCGAGTTCGAGATCGACTACTACGAGAGCATCCCGTTGTACATGAACGTGGCCGGCAGCGCCGCCGAGCTCGGAAGAACCGACCAAGCCTTCGCGGCGCTGTTCGCGGGCATCGAGACGCGCGACCCGAGATGCTTGACGCTCAAAGTCGAGCCGCTCCTCGAGCCTCTACGCTCGGACCCGCGCTGGGAAGAGGTGCTGCGCCGCGCCGGCTTCTGAATTCGACACCTCTCCAAGGAGGTTGCCGAACCCCGGCTCTTGACCGGGCGTTTTTCGTGTGCTAGTATATAGATACTCGATATATTGATACTCTATGTATCGAGGTTCTATACCCGCAGGGGAGGCGGACGGACGAGGGGGGCCCGTGGAGAGACCGGTCATCGAGCCGCAGAGCCTGGCCAAGAGCTGCAACGAGGCGTTGATCCTCGCCTGCCTGGAGGCGGGCCCGCGGCACGGCTACCAGATCGCCCTCGACATCGAAGCGAAGGGCGGCGGCTTCTTTCGCTTCAACCACGGCACGCTGTACCCGATCCTGCACAAGCTGGAGAAGGAGGGGCTGATCAAAGGGTCGTGGTCGGATGAGGCGGGGGCGCGGAAGCGGAAGAGCTACACGTTGACGGCGAAGGGCCGTCGCTACGCCGGCGATCTGCGGGCCGCCTGGCGTGAGTTCATCGAGCACTTCGTCGAGGTGGTGGAGGTCGAGGAGCGATGACGAACTTCGCGGACGTCTTGGGGCCGCTGAGCGCGCGGCTGCCGCTGCCGCAACCGGCGCGCAGCCGGGTGCTGTTGGAGGTCGCCGCCGACCTGGAGGCGGCCTACGAGCACTACCGGGCGGAGGGCTGCTCGGAAGAGGAGGCGCGGCGGAGGGCGGCGGAAGCGTTCGACCTGTCGGACACGGCGCTGGCCGAGCTGGTAGCGCTTCACACGTCGTTTGCGCGGCGGATGCTGGACCGGCTGTCGAGCCAGGCTCGAACGCGGTGGGAGCGCTCGCTGCTGCTGATCGTGGCCGGGTTTCTGACCTACCTCGGCGTGGAGCTGGCTGTGCGCGGCGGGATCATAACGGATGCGGGATCGTTTGTCTGGCCCGTGCTAATTTGTGGCGCCGCAGGACTGCTCTTGGGGATCACCAAGCTCTACCAGATCTACGTCAAGCAGGACCACGAGGTGCGGCGTGCGCGTCGTGGCCTGGACGCCATCGCGGTGTTGGCCGGCGCGCAGCTTCTTCTGGGGTTTTTCGGCGCCTGGTTCGAGCTCTACCTGGCGGCGGGACGTATCTCCCGCTCGGTGGATTACGCCCTGGTCCATCTGTTCAACTGGCTGCTGGGAAGCGCGGCGTTGCTCTCGGTGAGCCTCACGGGCGCGCTGCTCACCGCGATGCTCTGGTTCGCGGTGGCCAGCCGCGTCGCGGGGATCGAGGACGCGGAGGCGGAACTGCTGCTCGCAGCGAAAGGAGAATAGTCATGCTGTACGCGATTCACATATCCGGTCCGACGGGATGGCTGCTGGTGTTGTTGGCCGTCGTCGTCGCCGTTCTGGTAATACGCAGGGTGATTCCGCTGGTGAAAGGGACTATGGAGCCGGGGCCGGCGTGGGAGAGCGGACTGAACGCGATACTGTTCTGGGGGGCCTTCGCCGCGGTCCTCGGCTTCCTCGGGCAGTGCGCCGGGATCTACCGCGCGATGCGGATCATCGAGCAGGCGGATGAGATTTCGCCGGTTGTCACGGCGCTGGGGTTCTACATCTCGTTCACACCGACGATGATCGGCTTTGCGATCCTGGCGGTCTCCGCCCTCTGTTGGTTCGCTTTGCGCGTCTGGTCGACCAAGGTGGCTGCGCGACACTCGCTCACCTAGTTTGAACTGCCGTGCGGGGCCGGGCCCGCCCCGGCCCCTTCCCCGAACCCTCACCTCTGGAGCCGCCAATGAGGTTCGGTCGCGCAGTTCTCTGGCTCGCCATCGTCGCATTCCTCCTGGGCGGGCTGGGCTACTTCGTATCGCCCGTCTTGTTCGCCGGGGCCGCCGGCATCTCGCTGGGCGGCAGCGGAGCCACCGATTTCCGGGCCACCTACGCGGGGATCCAGCTGGGGCTGGCCGTCTTCATGGTGTGGTGCGTGCGCCGGCCGGGCCGCCTGCCGGCCGGCCTCGTCATGCTGGGACTGGTGTGCGCGGCGGTCGCGCTCACCCGTGCGCTGGGCATCCTAATCGACGGCAGCGTCATCGGGTTCAACCTGCTGGCGCTGACGCTGGAGGTGCTGGGCGCGGCTCTAGCGTTCGTGGCCTTCGTCCGAGTGCAAGGCACGGTGGTGGAAAGCATCACTCTGCAGGCCTAATAGGCCGGCGGCGATGCGATCGCTCCAGCCGAGGCCGCGCGCCTGCGACTGGATCGCCGGGCTGGCGACGGCGACCCTGCTAGTCGCCGACCAGCTGCTGGAACGCGGCGACGAAGCCGCCCTGCATGTACTGGGCGTGGCGGCGTTGCTGTTGTCCATCGCCTTCATCTTCCCGCCGTTCTTTCTGCTGAAGAAGCACGGTCAGGTGGAGGAAGGTAAGAGTTACTTCGAGACGAGGGCCGTGGTCGACCGGGGCCTCTACGGGATCGTCCGGCACCCCCAGTACCTGGGGTACATCCTGCTGGCCCTCGGCTTCGCGTCCCTCTCACAACGGATCGTTACCGCGGCCCTGGCTGCCCTGGCGATCGTGATGTTCTACGTTCATACGCTGAGAGAGGAGCGCTTCTGTGCGGCCGAGCTGGGGCCCGCCTACGAGGCTTACATGGGGCGGGTCCCGAGGTTCAACTTCTTGAGTGGCCTGGTCAAGTATGTCTGGAGAAGATTCAAGAGCTGAAGAGTCTACAGTGCCAGCCGACTGGTACGCCGACGAGTCGTTCTGGTCCATCTCGTACTCGTTCATGTTCTCGGAGCAGGCGTTCGAGACTGCGATCGGGCAGGTCGAGAAGATCATCGAGCTGACGGGCGTTCGCTCGGGCGCCGTCTTCGATCAGTGCTGCGGGCCCGGTCGCCACACCGTCCCGCTCGCCAAGCGCGGCTTCAAGGTGACGGGCGTGGACCGGACGGGGTTCTTGCTGGAGAAGGCGCGCGCCTACGCCGAGGCCGAGGGTGTCGAGGTCGAGCTCGTGGCCGAGGACATGCGTCGCTTCGTGCGGCCCGGGGCGTTCGACCTGGCGCTCAATCTGCTCACGTCGTTCGGCTACTTCGACGACCCGGCCGAGAACCAGACGGTTCTGGAGAACGTCTACCGGAGTCTCAAGCCTGGCGGCGTCTTCGTTCTCGACACCGTCGGCAAAGAGGTTCTCGCCCGCATCTTCCAAGCGACCGGCTCGGACGAGCTCGAGGGCGCGGGCCTCCTCGTGCAGCGCCGCAAGGTGATCGAGGGTTGGCGACGAATCGAGAACGAGTGGCTGTTCATCGCGGAGGGCGAGGTCCGCACGCGGCGCCTGCGCCACTGGCTGTACTCCGCTCAAGAACTCCGGCAGCTGCTCGCCGCCGCCGGTTTCACGGAGGTGGAGTTTTTCGGGAACCTCGACGGCGCGCCTTACGATAGCGAGGCGAGCCGCATGATCGCGGTCGCTAGAAAAGTCTAGTTCGCCAGGCGAAAGCGGGGGCGCAGCAATCGAGGGAGCACGCACCGTGAAAACGATCCTCATCGTCCTGGGCTCGCTCATCCTGTTGGTCATCGCCGTGGTCGTCTGGCTGTA
This sequence comes from Gemmatimonadota bacterium, assembly GCA_039586575.1. Taxonomy (GTDB): domain Bacteria; phylum Gemmatimonadota; class Gemmatimonadetes; order Palauibacterales; family KS3-K002. The sequence continues at coordinate 31,007 of JBDHKD010000003.1, forward strand.
CATCAAGGCGGTGCGCGGCACGCTGAAGCGGGACGAAAGGATACTGGACAAGCTGGCGCCGGTCACCAGCGCACTCGAGGCGGGCGCTACGCCGGATCCGGCGGCGCTCGAGGCCGCGGCCCGGAACCCGGAAACGCGGCGGCTGCTATACGAGTCGCTGGAGGCGCACGAGCGTAGCGATCTCTTCCCGCGCCGCTACTACACGCAGGAGGCGCTGGCCGAGGGTGACCTGGTGCTTTGGCTCTGCCACCCGAACGAGCTGGGCTCTGCGCCGGACGAGATCGAACTGGTGGAGACGGTCAGGCGTGATTCGGTATCGGGGTCGGGCCAGGAGGATTGGTACGTGTTTCGGTTCCGGATGAACCCGCCCCACTGGGCGGCCGGGGACGGATGGATGGCGGGCGTCTCCGGCCCCTACGAGCACGGGGCCGAGCCGAGCCCGACCGCGCCGGGGACGTTCAGCACCTTCGCGGCGTACCGGGAGTCCGAGGTCGATAAGTACGTGGACTTCAGCAGCGACATGCTGCGGAAGAAGGGCATGGCCTAGGCTGGGCCGGCACGCTCAGGGCGCCGGTTCCAGCGCGGCCGCCAGACGGATGAAGTCGGCGACGGGCAGCGCGTCGGGCCGGGTGGCCGGCTCGATGCCCAGAGATTGAAGGACCGAGCTCACCGCTTCGCCGGAGAGCGAATATTCCGGCGCCTGCCTCAAGACCCTCTGCAGCTGCTTCCGCCGGCGCTGGAAGGCGGCGCGCGTAAGCGTGCGCAGCGCTTCCTCCTCATGCGTCGACAGGGGCGGCGGCGACATGGGGACGAGCCGCACGCAGGTCGAATCGACGTCGGGGCGCGGTCGGAAAGCGGCTCTCGCGATGTTGAAGAGCCGCTCGACCCGGGCGACGGCCTGGACGCCGACGGTCAGCGCGCCATAGTCCTTGGTGCCGGGTTTCGCCAACAGCCGCTCGGCCACTTCCTTCTGCACGGTGAGCACGACGAGCTGCGGGCGTGGCCGCCGATCCAGCAGGTGAAAGATGATGGGCGTGGTGATTCCGTAGGGGATGTTGCCGATCACCTTTAGCGGCCGGTCACCGGCGATGGCGGCGACGTCGAGCTCGAGGGCATCGCCGTGGATGACCTTCACATCTTCCCTGCCCGCGTATTTCTCCTGTAGCTGGGCGGCGAGGGTATCGTCGAGCTCGACCAGGGTCAGGTGGGCGACGTGGCCGGCGAGGTGCTCGGTCAACGCGCCCTGGCCGGGCCCGATCTCCAGCACGCGGTCGCCAGCCAGCGGACCGAGAGCTCGGACGATCTTGCGCTGCAGGTTGGGATCGACCAGGAAGTTCTGGCTGAGTGATTTCTTGGCCTTGTGGGGCCGTTCGCTCACGCCGGCTTCTCCAGCCGCAATACGAAGGCGGTCTGATCGTCGGGCGCATCCCTGCCCTGCCGGCCGCGTGCCTCGAACATCGCATCGATGATCTGAGCGGGTTCCCCGTGACGGTGACTCACCACGGCGTCGAGCACCGCGCGCTCGGTCGTCCGCAGCGACGGGTTGGTAAGTCCATCGGTGAACAGGCAGAGCAGGTCGCCGGGCTCCCAGGCCACCGATGCCTCGTCGTAGCCCTCGTACTCGGCGATTCCGAGGGGCGGGCTGGTCGCTTTGAGTCGCTGGGGCGGTTCCTCGTGGTGCAGGCGGAAAGCGTGGGCGTGCCCGGCGTTGGCGTAGGTCAGCGTCTGGCGCGCAGAATCGATCACACCGTAGAAGACCGTCATGAACATCTCGGTGCTCTCGAGCTTGTGGATCAGAGCCCGGTGGATGGCGCGCAACAAGTCGCCCGGCGAGGCGGTCTCGCGCGCGTAAATACCCATCACGCTCATGGAGAGCGCCATGATCAGCGAAGCACCGAACCCGTGCGAGGTCACATCACCCAACATCGCCCCGATCTTGCCGTCGGTCAGCTTGAAGAGCTGGTAGAAGTCGCCACCCACCGGCCGGGCCGGCACGCAACGGGCCGCGGCGTCGGCGACCTCCGCGAACTCGTTCAGATCGGGCAAGAGCTTCATCTGCAGATCGTGGGCCAGCTCGAGCTCGCCGATCAACCGCTCGCGGCCTAGACCCTCCTCGAGCAACCTGACGTTCTCGATGGCGCTACCGATCTGGCGCGCCAGCGTCATCAGCAGCCGCGCTTCGCCCATGCCCGACACCAGCGCGCCGGCGCGGCGGCCGACCAGGTTGAGGACGCCGACCGATCGGCTGTGCCCTTCCGGGCTGGTGTAGCTCACCGGCACGGCGACCCAAGGCTCGGGCCGCGAGCCGAAGCGCTCCGCCAGCTCGGGCGGCAGCGTATCGAGATCGTCGAGCCTGACCGTGCGGTTCTCCCGGAAGGCGAGTGCGGAAACGGAAACCGGCGACGAGACCGGTACCCGGTTGACCGGGCGGCGCGATGGGCCTTCGGAGGCGGCGAGCACGAGCTGCTCCGTGTCCGGCTCGTAGACCCAGAGTGAGGCGCGCTCGGCGCCGGTCACGCGCAGCACGCCCTTGAGGATCTGGCTGGCGGCGTCCTCGAGCTTGGTGACCACACCCAGCGTCTCGGTGATGCTGTGCAGCAGCTCGATCTCCTCCTGGCGCTCCGAGAGGTCGCGGCGGCTCTCGGCGAGTCGCGTCTCGTACGAGAGCGCCTCGTCGAGCAGGTCGCGCGTGAACTCGGCCCAACGCTGCGAGCACTCGTCGTCCGCCGGAAGCACCTGTACGGCGTAGCGGATCCCCGGAGTGCGGAGCCAGTGGAGCTGGCCGTCGGGCTCGACGGTCGCCGCACCATCGGGTGCTATGTGCTCGAGCGAGCCGTCGAGGCTCTCGGTCCAGAGGTGCACATCGGCGCCGGAGCCCAGGCGCACGCGCTCGACCAACCCGACCAGCGCCTCCGCATCGCTGCTCACCGGCCGGACCGCTTCGCCGACGACCTGCTCCTCCCAATCGCTCCGCAAGGTCAGTGTGACGGAGTTGCCGCGCTCGCTGAACACCAGCTCGTCAGCCAGCTGCTTGAGCAGGAAGAGGCCGCGGCCGCCGGGCTCCTCGAGCGCCGCACCGCTCGTCGGGTCGGGGACCTGGCTGTAGTCGAAGCCGGGGCCCTCGTCCGTGATCTGCACCTTGCAGGTCCAGGCGTTCACGCTCGCCCGCAGCCTGACCATTTTCGAGCGGTCACCCTGGTTGCCGTAGAAGATCGCGTTGGAGAGCGCTTCGCTGAGCGCGATGCGCAGGTTGACCAGCTTGCGCGGCCCGTAGCTACGGTAGTCGCGGCAACAGCCGGCGAGTAGGCGAATCACGTGCTCGATGATGGAGACATCGCTGGGCAGCTCGAGATTGATCTCGTTGGACATGAAGCGGTCCAGGTCGCCGGGCCTGGCGCCCGGTGGCCGACCGATGCCCTCGAGCTTCCTGTGGAGCTGTTCCGAAGTGACCGGCAACATGAGACAGTCATGGCAGCCGGCCTTGAGCGCATAGGTGACATCGCGGACGTTCGACTCGTCGGGATCGGCGACGGCCCAGAGGGCGGAGCGTGGGAAGAGCTGGGCCAACGATGTCCACTGCTCGCCGGTGGGCTTGAGTGCGATGTCGGTGAGAACGAGCGCCGGGCGCGCGTCGGCGTGGATCTCCAGATGGTCGAGCGTGGCGATGACGGAACCCGCGAAACCGATCCCTTCAACCGCCGCCGTCAACGCCTCGGCCAAGCGCGGCCGCTGCGTCACGATTAGGGCGGTGCCACCTCCCGCTTGCCGCCCGGTCATGATGGTCTAGAAGTCCTGCAGCGCCACGTCCCGGGACTCCGCGATGTGGAACAGCGTGTCCAGCTTCGTGAGCTCGAAGAGCGTGCGCAGGTCCTCGTTCAGGTTGGACAGCCGCATCTCACCGCCCTTCTCACGGATCTTCTTCGAGAGGCTCACGAGCACGCCCAGGCCCGAGGAGTCGATGTAGGCCGTGTCGCTGAAGTCGATGAGGAACTTGCGAGAGCCGTCGTCCAGCATTTGCAGGACGGCATCCTTGAGCTCCTGGCGGTTGCCGACGATCAGCTGGCCGGTGACCTCGACTACGGTGACATCGCTTTGTTGTGATACCTCGAAGTTCATGAAGCCTCCGATTCAGGATTATCTTGGGGGATTGGAGAGCCCTGATCAATAGAGCAATAGAGCAACAGAATACTCGAATTCAACTTGTATCGTAGTAGCGGCTCGCAAATCGAGTAGTCGACTGTTCTATTGGTCAAGTTATCACGGAATCCCAACTCCCACTCCAACACTCTAGCCGCACAGGCTGCCGGGTTCCACCATTGCCATGAGCGCGGTCACGTACGCCACAGCCTCGATCGCTCCCGGGTCCGCGCCCCGGGACAAATCGTTGTAGGGCTTCGCCAAGCCGTGCAGGATCGGGCCGATGGCGGTGGCGCCGGCGAGCCGTTCGACGAGCTTGTAGGCGATGTTGCCGGCCCCCAGATCCGGAAAGATAAGCACGTTCGCGTGCCCGGCGACAGGACTGGCCGGCGCCTTCTGCTGGCCGACGTGACGGATGAGGGCGGCGTCGGCCTGGAGCTCGCCGTCGGCGGCCACATTGGGGCAGAGCTCGTGGAAGCGGTCGTGCGCCTGGCGCATCTTCTGGACCTCGGGGCTCTCAGCGCTGCCGTGGGTCGAGAAGGAGAGGAAGGCGATGCGCGGTTCGTCACCGACGATGGCCCGGCGCATGACGGCGGTCTGACGGGCGATCTCGACCAGCTGGCTCACGTCGGGGTCCGGGATGACCCCGGCGTCGGCGAAGGTCAGCACCTCGTGCTCCGGCGTCCCGCGGAACGAGGGCACGACCATATAGAAGGCGCCGGTAATCATCTTGGCCTCGGGCGCGGTCCCGACGGAGCGCAGCGCGGCGCGGATCACTTCGGCTGTCGCGTGCGCCGCTCCCGCCACCGCACCATCGGCGTCGCCAGCGCGGACCATCAGGCCGGCGAAGAGCAGAGGGTCGGCGACCTGCGTTCTCGCGGTGGCCCGATCGACCTGCCGCTTGGTGTGGAGCTGGCGATAGAGATCCGCGTAGCGATCGAGCTCGGGATCCTGGGCCGGGCAACGCAGCGCGCCGTCCCAAGCGCCCGCTGTTCCGGTCGACGCATCGCTCACAAGCAGGATGGGATCGAGTTGACCGCCGTCCCGCAGGCGGTGGGCCGCCTCGCGTACTCGCTCGTCGTCTCCTTCGGCGAGAACGATGCGGCGGCCGGCAGTGCTGGCGCGCTCGGCCAGCTTGCGGAGGAACGCCATCGACTACGTGGAGATCTTCGCCTTCAGACGCCGTAGGACAGGTGGCGAGACGAAACGCGAAACGTCGCCGCCCAAGCAGGCGACCTCCCTGACCAACGAGGCGCTGAGGAACGTGTACTCGACGCCCGGCGTCATGAAGACCATCTCGAGCGACGGCGCCAGCGAGCGGTTCATCAGAGCCATCTGGAACTCATACTCGAAGTCGCTTACCGCGCGCAGCCCGCGCACGACCATGCCGGCGCCTATGTTCTTGCAGAAATCGACGAGCAGCCCGTCGAACTCCAGCACTTCGATACGCGGTTCACCGGCGAAGCACTCTCTGATCATCTCCACCCGTTCCTCGGTCGAGAAGAGACGGTCCTTCTGCTGAGTCGCCGTATGCGCGACCGCGATGACGAGTTTGTCGACGAACTTCAGGCTGCGACGCGCGATGTCCTCGTGACCCAGAGTCAGCGGGTCGAAAGATCCAGGGTAAATCGCCTTTGTCTCTTCGGCCATGTCCGTTCCTCCGCTACTCGTTTCCACCGTCAGCCGCGGCGGTAATGAACGAGACCACGGTATCCCCGTAGCGGCGCTGCACGCCCCCGGCAGGTAAGCTAACCTCCTCGGCGGGATCGTGCTCTACCGACAGGATGCGGGCGAAGCGGCTCTCCCTGTAGCGCTCCACCAGGCGGCCAGCCAGTCCCTGACCGTAGGGCGGGTCGGCGAGCGCCAGATCGAAGGCGAGCGGGCCAATGTCATCGAGGTAGGTGAAGACGTCGGCGGCCACGACCTCGACCAGGTCCTCCGCCCCGAGGGCCGCCACGTTGGCGCGCAGGCAGTCGAGGGCGCGGCGGTCACGCTCGACGAGGGTGGCGTGGCGCGCCCCGCGTGAGAGGGCCTCGAGTCCGAGGGCGCCGCTGCCAGCGAAGAGGTCGAGGACGCTGGCGCCATCGAGCTGCGGCGCGAGCACGTTCAGCCAGGCCTCGCGGACGCGGTCCGCGGTGGGCCGAATCAACCGGCCTCTGGGCACCTTGAGCCGGCGGCGCCCCCAGCGGCCCGCTACGATTCGGAGCTCACCCAAGCGGCCTCGCTCGGCCGGATATCGATTACCTGGGCTTGCACGTGCTCGATACCCTGCCACTCGCGGACACCGATCTGGAAGGCGAGATCGACGCGCGACGATTCGCTGAGCCACTCCAGCTCGGCGGCCTGGCCGAAAGCGATGGCTTCCGGCGTCGCTCCGTCGCCCACCTCGAGTCGCAAGCGCAGGTGGTCCTGGCCGACGAGCTGCGGCGGACCGCGCAGCGCGACGTCGCGGGCGAGGAACACCGGCTTCGGATTGCCCTGCCCGTAAGGCCCGAAGTGAGCGAGGAATCGCCAGAGCTCCGCCGATACTTCCGACATGGGCAGCTCGTGGTCGACGCGGAGCAGCGGGCGCAAGACATCGGGAGTCAGTCGTTCAGCAGCCACCGAGTTCAAGGCATCGCGGAAGGCCCCGACCTCGCTGCTGCGGATTTGCAGTCCGGCGGCGGCGCGGTGACCGCCGAACTGGACCAGGAGCGACTCGCAGGCCTTTAGCGCGTCGTAGAGGTGGAAGCCGGGAATCGAGCGGCCGGATCCTCGCCCGCTCGCGCCATCCAGGGCGATGAGGACGGTCGGCCGGTAGAACTGCTCGACGATACGGGAGGCGACGATGCCGATGACGCCAGGGTGCCAATCCGGGGAGGCGAGCACGATGGCGCGCTGCGTCGCCGGGTCGAAGGAGTCCTCGAGCATCTGCTTGGCCGTTTCGAGGGTGGCACGGTCGACCTCCTGGCGGATCTTGTTCTCGGCATCGACTTCAGCGGCGAGCACAGCGGCCTCTGCTTGGTCGTCGGTGAGCAGCAGGCGGACGCCGCGCATCGCATCGCCCATGCGGCCGACGGCATTGAGGCGCGGACCGATGACGAAGGCGATCTGGCCGGCGTTGACCGGCCGACCCGGCTTGAGCCCCGAGGTGTGGAGCAGCGCTCTGAGCCCCGGGTTCGGGGTGCGCGCCAGGACCTTGAGGCCGAAGCGGGTGAGGATGCGGTTCTCGCCGGTCAGCGGCACGAGATCGGCGACGGTGGGAATGGCGACCAGGTCGAGGTAGCGGTAAAGATCTTCGACCTCGCGGCCTCGACTCACGTACAGCGCCTGCAGCAGCTTGAAGGCGACACCGGCGCCGCACAGCAGCTTCTCCGGGTAACTGCTGTCGGAACGGTGTGGGTTGAGGACGGCGACCGCCGGCGGCAACTCGGGCGGCGGCGTGTGGTGGTCTGAGACCAGGACGTCGATACCCGCCTCGGCGGCGGCGGCAACCGTAGCCTGGGCGGAGATCCCGCAGTCGCAGGTGAGGACGAGGGTGCACTTCCTCTCCTGCGCCGCCGCCAGGCCCGCGGGCCCGAAGTCGTAGCCGTGTTCCAGGCGATTGGGGACGAACGGCTCGACCACGGCATGGAGCGCGCGGAGCGCGCGAGTTAGCAACGAGGTCCCACAGACGCCATCCACGTCGTAGTCGCCGTGGACGAGAATCCGCTCGCCCCTGTCGATGGCCGCCGACAAGCGCTCGACCGCCGCCTCCATGTCGGGCATCGTCCAGGGGTCGTGCAGAAGCTCGAGTCGCGGCCGCAGGAACGATTTCGCCGACTCGGGCTCGGCATAGCCGCGGCGTACGAGAATGGCGGCGATCGCTTCGGGCAGCTCGAGCTGGGCGACCAGCGCAGCGATGGCGGCCGGGTCAGCCGCTGTGGGACTGCCGAGTACGGGCTTCACCACACCTCCACCTCCTCTGCCATGATGATAGCGGCTGGCACCGACATCAGGGCTCGCGCTTGATGTCCCCGGGGTAGAGGATGACCCCGCAACCCTCGCAACATACGAGAGTCGCCATCCCCTTGATCTGCATCTCCTGCTGAACGGTCACCGAGGTGTTGCAGTTGCCGCATACGCTTTCCTCGGTCAGCGGAGCGAGAGCCACCCCGGAGCGACCGCCGCGGATGCGGTCGTAGAGCGAACGAGCGCTCGCTTCGAGCCTGATCGCCAGATTCGCGCGACGGTCGCGCTTGATGGCGAGCTCTTCCTCCATTTGCGCACGACGCTTCTCGAGTTTATCACCGAGCGGCGCCACCTCGGCGTCGGCGGCATCGAACTCGTCCCGCAGAGCTTGTAGTCGACCCTCCAGATCTTCCACCATCTGCATCTTGTCGAGCACCCGGTCCTCGAGTCGCCGAAGGTCCTGCTTGGCGAGATCGAACTCGAGCGACGCGGCGCCGTACTGCTTCTCGGTCTTCACCTGGTTCACCTTAGAGCGCAGACGATCCAGTTGATCGTGCTTCGCGTCGGCGGTGTGCTCGGCGATATTGGCATCGGTGCGGGCGCGCACCAGCTCGGCGTCAAGCTGATCGAGCCGTGACTTGAGGCCGGCCACGCTATCGATGGCCGCCGTGAGGTCATCCTGGCCCTGCTTCAGCTCGCGTTCCAGAGCGGCGATCTCGTGATCGTACTCGTGTAGCTTGATCAGCAGTTGGAGCGAAGATTCATGGCTCGGATTCGACATAGGGTCCCGATTCGTTCGCGTTAGTCAGTTTCGTCCAAAAAGCCCGCGGCCCGGCAGGCGGCTGCCCAAAGCCGCCAGCTGCTGCCTGACCTTCTTGATCTCGGTAGCCAGCTCGACCGCGGCATCGGTGTCGGCGACCAGGACTTCGGTCATCAGGTCGGCGAGCCGCTGCTCGAGCGCCCGGGCCCGCAAGCGGCCGATGGCGTCGTCGAGCACCGCGTCCGGGTTGGTCAACTCCTCCGGGTCGGCGGCCAGCTCTCTGACTCGCTCATAGAGGGGCGGCGGCAATTCATCGGCCCACTCGAGGCCGCTACCCGCTTCGTGGTCGGCGTCGGGCGGCTGCGTTTCGGCCGCCTGCAGCAAGGCGAGATAGATTTGCCGGTACTCGGGCGTCCTGAAGTTATCCGGCTCCACCTGCTCGGCCACCCCGGGGACCAGAGTTCGGTCGCGGAGCAACAGCAGGAGCAGTTTCCGCTCAGGTCCCAGCTTGGGGACCGCGGGCCGGGCGGCGGAGTCCTCGCGAGCGGGCGGCCGGCGGCGGCGCGGGCCGCCGACCGGCCGCCTGAGCTGGCGTTCCAGGGTGTCACGTCGGACGCCGGTGACCTCGGCGACTCGATCGAGGTAGATGTCGCGCAGCGCTTCGTCGGACGCGGCACGGACGGTCAGCAGCAGCCCATCGACGGCACGGCGTTTTCCCTCGATGCTGTCGAGATAGCCACGCTTCTCGAGGATCTGGATCTTACGGTCGAGCACGTCGATGGCGGCGTCGGTGTACTTGGCCAGCTCGGCAGGGCCGCCTTTGCGGACGATGGAGTCGGGGTCCTCGCCGCGCGGCAGAGTCGCGACGCTGGGATGCAGGCCGGCCCGCAAGAACTCGTCAGCCGCCTTGAAGGTGGCGACGAGGCCGGCCTTGTCGCTGTCGTAGAGGAGGAGCGCTCGCTTGGCGTAACGGCTCAGCAGTCGCGCCTGGTGCTCTGTCAACGCGGTGCCGAGCGGCGCGATGACGTTCTCGATGCCGGCCGCGACCAGCGACACCAGATCCATGAAGCCTTCCACGACGTACACGACTTCCTGTCGGCGGATGGCGTGGCGGCTCCAATTCAGTCCATAGACGATGCGGCCTTTGTGGAAGATCGGCGTGTCCGGCGAGTTGATGTACTTCGGCGCGTCGTCGGAGTCGGCCAGCAAACGGCCGCCGAAGCCGATGACATTGCCGCGCAGGTTGTAGATGGGGATGATCAGCCGGCCGCGAAACAGGTCGTACGGCTCCTTGGCCCGCTCGCTCGCCTTGATCAGTCCGGCCCGCAAGAGAAGGTCGTCCGACATTTCGTGGACGGCGGCCGCCTCGCGCAGCCCGCGCCACGAGTCGGGCGCGTAGCCGAAGCCGAACCGCTGGACCGCCTCCTCGGACAGGCCGCGATCGGTCAGCAGGTAGCGGCGCGCCCGTTCGCCGCCCTTCTCATCGGCCAGCTGTTTCTGGTACCAATCGGCGGCGAAGGCTACCGCCTCCCGGATGTCGCGGTACGGGTCTTCCTTCTCCTGGTCGCGGTCGGCATCGGGGACGACGATGCCGCAGCGTTCGGCGACGAACTTCACCGCCTCGATGAAGTCGAGGCCGAGTAGCTTCATCGGGAACGAGAAGACATCGCCGCCCTCACCGCAGACGAAGCACTTGAAGATGCCGCGCTCGGGATCGACCGAGAAGTTCGGACCCTCGCCGCCGTGCAGCGGGCAGGGGCCGCGATAGGTCCTGCCACTGCGGCGCAACGGCACGTACTCGCCGACGATCGACATCAGGTCGGCTTGTGCGCGGATCTCTTCAAGCAAGTCGTCCGATACCAAAGCTCACTCCAGTACCAGGACAGTCACGCCCGAGCCGCCTTCCCAGGACGCCCCGAGGCGGTGCGACTTCACCCGGCGATCGCTACGCGCGTGCTCCGCCACCGCCTCACGCAACACACCGGTCCCCTTCCCGTGTATGACCCGCAACTCGGCCAGCCCGGCCTGGACGGCAGCGTCCAGTGCTCTGATCAGCTCGAGCCGCGCCTCGTCGGCGACCATGCCACGCAGGTCGATCTCCGAGTGCGCATCGATCTGCGGCGCGCCGAAGAGTCCCGCACTCTCCTTGGGGCGCTCCTCCCCCTCAATCCGCCGGAGCACGGCGGCCGCCAGCTGCAGCTTCACACCGCCCATCTCGACGACGATATCGGAGCCGCGGGTCTCGACGACCGTTCCCTGACGGTCGAGCGAGGTGATCCAGACGCGCTCGCCCGGCCCGAGGTCGGGGGGCGCGCCGGCTACCTCGCGCTCGCCTTCGGTATCGCGCAGTGCCTGCGAGTGCTGCCGCAACCTGGCCTCGATCTCGCGCCGCGCCTCCTCGGCCGCCCGGCGGTCCGCCTTCATCGCCTCGTTGAGCTTCTTGCGGGCATCGAGCAAGAACTCGCGGGCCCGGCGGTGCGCCTCGATCTCCAACTCGCGTCGCCGCTCGACCAGCTCTTCCTGATCGCGCTCGAGGCTCTGCGACTGCTGCTCAAGCTCGCGTTCCTTGTGCTCGAGCGAGGCGATCCGCTCGTCGAGCTCGGCTTCCTTGCGCTCGAGCTCGGCCAGCAGGTTCGCGGTGTCGATCTCCTCCTGGCTGAGCGCGGCACGCGCCGCCTTGAGCACGGCGGGCGGGAAGCCGACGCGTTGCGCCATGGCGAGGGCATAGCTGCGCCCGGGCCGGCCCTTGATCAGCCGGTAGAGTGGCGCGAGCCGTTCCGTATCGAAGGCCAGGCCGGCGTTGACGATGCCGGGGTGCTCGGCCGAGAGTGAGTTGAGCTCGCCGAGATGGCTGGTGGCGAGGGTCATGCAGCGGCGCTCGGCCAGCTCGAGCAGCACGGCGCGGGCGAGCGCGGCACCCTCGGTCGGGTCGGTGGCGCCGCCGATCTCATCGATCAGGCAGAGCGAATCGGGTGCGGCGCTGTCCAGGATCAGCTGAATGTTTCGCAGGTGCGCGGTGAAAGTGGAGAGCGACGCATCGATCGACTGCTCGTCGCCGATGTCGGCGAAGATCCCACTGAAGACCGGCACGGCGGAACCGGGGCCGAGCGGCGGCAGGATGCCAGCCTGCGCCATCGCGGCGATGAGCCCCACGGCTTTGACGAGCACGGTCTTGCCGCCGGCGTTCGGTCCGGTGACCAAGAGCGTGTGTTCGCCAGGGTTCATCAGCAGGTCGAAGGGGACGAGGACCTCGGAGCTCTCGAGCAAGAGCGGGTGGCGGCCGTGGACGACGCGGTAGCCGTCGCTCGCACGATCCACGAGCTGCGGTCGCGCGCAACCGCGCTTGAGGGCATAGCGCCCGCGAGCGAAGAGCGAGTCGAGCTTCACCAGACGAGCCAGCGAGTCCTGCAGCTCGGGCGCCCGGGGTCGCAGCTCGTCGGTGAGCTCGCGGAGGATGCGCTCGACCTCGCGGGCCTCGGAGATGTGGAGCTCGCGCAGGTGGTTCATCGGCTCGATCGCCGCGGGCGGCTCGACGAACAGGGTGGCGCGGCTGGCCGATTCGTCGTGGACGATGCCGCCGACATCGGAGCGTCCCTCGCGGCGGACCGGAATGCAGTAGCGACCGTTGCGGATGGTGACCGAGGAGTCGGGCACGGCGATCCGCGCGGGTAGCGCCGCCATCATCGATTCCAAGAGCCGCACGAGATCGCTGCGCGCCGAGCGGATCGCGCGACGCAGCCGCTTGAGCTCGTTCGAAGCACCGTCTTTCAGCGTCTCGCTGTCTTCGTCGATCGACTCCTGGAGCGTCTTCTGGAGCTTCTCGTCTTTTAGGAGCCCCTCGGCCAGGCCGCCGAGCCGCGTGAACTCCGAGGCTTGAGGCAAGAGCAGGCGCCGGACCTCGCGAGCGCCCTTCAGCAGACGGAGCGCGGCGGCGAGCTCGCTTTCCGACCAGACGCTCCCCTCGATGGCGAGGCGACGCAGCGCCCCTTCGATGTCGGGGATGATAGGGGGCGCCCAGCTCTCGTCGCGGATGAGCCAGCTCACCATCTCGTCGACCTCGTCGAGCGCCGCCGCGACGAGGGCGGCGTCGGGCACCGGCACGAGGCCACGCACCGCGGCCGCGCCCGGCTCGGATGTCGCATAAGCGGCGACGATCTCGAGGACGCGGTCGAATTCGAGTGCTGACAGTGCGTGCCGGTTCATCCCAGGGTGATCAGCCTTCGCTGATCGGTGATCGGTAACGTGCGGCGGCCGCCGCATACGCTCCCTGAATGCGAACGGGGGCGCCGGCATCCGTTGGCCAGCACCCCCGTGTCTTCACACGTTCAGGTCGGAGTCGACTCGAGTACAAGAGGAGGTCAATCACCCGACCCTCCCGCCGCGAGCTCCTCGCGGGCGATCCGGTTGACCTCGCGACCCTCGGCGCGGCCCTTGAACTGGCCCATAACCTTCCCCATCACCGCGCCGATATTGCCGGCACCAGCCTCGATCGCTTCCCTGACCTTCTCGCGGATCTCCTCCTCGCTCGCCTGCGGGGGCATGTACTCTTTGATGAGCGCGGCCTCGGCCTTTTCCTTCTCGGCCAGCTCCGGCCGCGAGGCCATTTGCTCGGCCGCCTCGGTCCGCAGCTTGACGCCACGGGCCAGCACCTCGACGACCTCCGGGTCGTCGAGCTCGTGCCCCAGCTCGATCTCCTTGTTGTGGATGTCGGACAGCACGGTCGAGAGCAAACGCGCGCGGTCCTTTACACCCTGGCGCCGCGCGTCGTTCATGTCGCCCCTGATCCTGTCCTTGAGACTCGCCCCAGCCATCTCCCAAGCTCTACCGCATGGTTGCCTGATCGCCCGGCCCGCGAACCACGCCGGGTGGGACCCGGATACTAACTGAACGGCGCCGCGGGCGTCAACGCTAGCCGGGCGGCCAACCCAGTTCACGGCCGCCGAGCAGGTGCAGGTGGATGTGGAAGACGGCCTGCCCGGCGTCGGCGTTGCAGTTAAAGACCGTCCGGTAGCCCGGCTCGGCGATCCCTTCCGCGGCGGCGATCTCCTTGGCGGCGAGCAGCAGTCGGCCCATGAGCTCGGCGTGGCCGGGCTCGAGGTCGTTGAGCGAGGCGACGTGCTGGCGCGGGATGATGAGGACGTGGGTCGGCGCCTGGGGGCTGATGTCGCGGAACGCCACCCAGTCGTCCGCTTCCTTCACCTTTTCCGCCGGGATCTCGCCGGCGGCGATCTTGCAAAACAGACAGTCCGCCATGACAGTCTCCCTTACTCGAAAAGTGCTTCCCTTACCTTCTGCCAGAACCCTCCCCCATCTTTGCTCGGCTCGGCCGGCGACTCGATCTTCGCCAGCGCCTCGAACACCTCGCGCTGCTCGGGCGTCAACTGGCTCGGAGTGACGACGACGACGCGGACGAACAGGTCGCCGGTCCCGCCGCGGCGCAGGTACGGCAGTCCCTTGCCGCGCAGTTGAATGACATGACCGGTCTGCACACCGGCGGGGACCTTGACCTTGGCGCTCCTGGCGACGGTGGGGATCTCGACGGTGGTGCCCATCGCGGCCTGGCTGAAGGTGACCGGCAGGTCGTAGATCAGATCGGCGCCGCGCCGGGTGAAACGCTCGTCCGGCTCGACGGCGATCACGGCCAGGAGGTCGCCGCGCGGGCCGCCGCGCGGGCCGATGTTGCCCTGGCCGCGCAGCGTCAGGTAGTCATCGCTGTCGACGCCGGCCGGGATCTCGAGCTCGAACGACTTCTCGGTGCGCCGGCGTCCCTCACCGCTGCAGGCCGGGCACGGGTCGCTGATCACGCGGCCCTCGCCGCCGCAGGCGCTGCAAGGGCCGACGCGCACGAACTGGCCGAACAGCGAGCGCTGTACCTGCTGCAGCTCGCCGGAGCCGCCGCAGTGCGGACAGCTGGCCGGCTGGGCGCCGCCGCGCATCCCGCTGCCCTGACACTTGTCGCAGGCCTCGAGGACCGGCATGCGGATGGTCTTCTTGACGCCCTTCATGACGTCCTCGAGGGAGAGCGTGATGCGGATCTTCACGTCGGCGCCGCGGGTGCGGGCCTGGCCGCGCCGCCCCGACCCGAAGATGTCCTGGAAACCGAACCCTCCGAACTCGCGCATGAAGATGTTGAGCGCCTCGTCGAAGGTGCTGAAGCCGCCGAAGCCGCCACCGCCGCCCCGCACGCCGGCCTTGAGACCGTCGTGGCCGTAGCGGTCGTAGATGGTGCGCAGCTCGGAGTCGCGCAGGACCTCGTAGGCCTCGGTGGCCTCCTTGAACCGCTCCTCGGCCTGCGGGTCGTCGGGGTTGCGATCGGGGTGGTACTTGAGCGCCGCCTGCCGGTACGCCTTCTTGATCGCGTCCCCGTCGGCGTTCCGCGGGACGCCCAGAATCTCGTAATAATCGCGCTTCATCGTCGTGGAAAGTTCGCAGAAGGCGGCGCGTTGGCAAGCGCGAGGTGCTCGCCCGCCTTCTCCCTACACTCGGACCTAGACTCGGAAGCGGACGCGCTCATAGCGGGCGCCCGGCAGGCGACGGACGAGCCCGGAAAGCTCCAGCTCCAGGAGCGCGGTAGACAGGGCGGCGGGGTCCGCTCCGATGGCGGCGGTCAGGGCCTCCACGTCCATGCCGCCCCCTTCCAGCGCGGTCCACAATCGCCGCGCAAGCGCTGAGGCGCCGGGGTCCAGTTCCTGCTGGAGGGTCTGGTCCAGATCATCGACATCGATCCCGGCGATCAGCGGTTCAGGCAGCGGCTCGCCGGTCCGCGACTCCATGACCCGCAAGACATCGGCGGCCGTAATGACCAGGGCCGCCCCGTCTTGGATCAGGCGGTTGGTGCCGAGGCTGGTCGGGTTGTGAATGGGACCGGGGACGGCGAAGACTTCCTTCCCTTCCTCGAGAGCGTAGTGAGCAGTGATCAGGGCGCCGCTCTTCTCGGGCGCCTCGACCACGAGCACGGCCCGCGCCAGCCCGGCGATCAGACGATTGCGTTGCGGGAAATGGTACTTGAGCGGCGGGGTGCCCGGCGGGAACTCGGTGACGAGGCAGCCGCGCTCGGCGATCAGCGCGAAGAGCTCAGTGTGTTCGCGTGGGTAAGGGACGTCGATCCCCGTGCCGAGGACGGCGACGGTTTCACCGCCAACGTCGAGGGCGGTTCGGTGCGCGATGCTGTCGATGCCCCGGGCCATGCCGCTCACGATCACGTAGCCGGCGCGCACCAGGCCCACGACGAGCGAGACGGTGGCGTCACGGCCGTAGGCGGAGTGCTGGCGCGTCCCCACCACCGCGATCCCCGGACGGGTCAGCAGCTCGAAGCGACCCTGTACGTAAAGCACCGGTGGGGGCTGCGGAAGCGCACGCAGCGCGTCCGGGTAGTCCGGCTGGTCGAGCTCGAGCTTGCGAGGTGGCGTCATCGGCCGCCGACGTTTGCGTTCCTATGACTTCCGCTCACAGCTAGGAACGTGGGATGCGGGGCTCAACACAACATCAACGTCCGCGCGCGGCTCCCGGTACCGGCGGTCGTCACAGGCAGGCTTACCGAGCCCGCGTTACTACGACCTCCACTCCCAGTCGCAAACATGGAGCCCGGCGGTCAACACAACGTCAACGAATAGCGGACCTCCGACGACCACCGACATCTCACTCCGCACGCAAGGCCGTAACCGGATCGGCGTGACTGGCGCGCCGGGCGGGTACGTAGGCGGCCAGCGCCCCGGTGACGAAAAGCACGAAGATCCCGGCGGCGAAGGTGAGGGGGTCGAGCGCCGAGACACCGAACAGGAACCGGGAGAGCCCTCGGGAGGCCAGGAGGGCGGCAGCCAACCCGACCGCGCCGCCCAGGGCCACCAGACGCATCCCCCCGCGCAGCATGAGGGTGACAACGGCGCGCGGCTCGGATCCCAGCGCCATGCGGATCCCCATCTCCCGCGTCCTCAGCGCCACCGCGAAGCTCACCACACCCCAGAGTCCCACCGCGGCGAGGAAGAGGGCCAGCCCGGCGCAGACGGCGGACAGCAGTGCCGAGAGGCGCCGCGCCACGTGCATGATCCCGATGTGATCGGCCAGGGTGGTGCTCCTGGTGACGATGACGTCGGGGTAGGTCGTACGCAGGAGCCGGTGAAGCGCCCGGGCCGTCGCAGCCGGATCTCCTCGCGTGGTAGCCAGCACGGTGACCCAGGAATTGAACTCTTGCGCGAGGGGAAGATAGATGAAGGGGCGGGGATGCTCCTCCAGGCTGCGGATCTTGGCGGTCCGCGCCACGCCGATCACCACCGGGTCGGCGAAGCCGGGTGTGTCGAGGTGGACGGTTCGTCCCAGCGGGCTCTCGCCCGGCCAGAATTGCTGGGCCATGGCCTCGTTGATGATGGCCACCGGCGTTCCGCCGGCCCGGTCTTCCTGCCTGAAGCGCCGACCCTCGAGGATCGGTATTCCAGCCGCCGTGAAGAAGCCCGAGTCCACCGACGTGAAGTCGACGCTGTGAGCGGATCGTCCCGGCGGCGGGGCGATGCCCTCCACTCGCACGTCGATGATCATCCGGTTCAGCGTGTTGAGGTGCGGGTTCGAGATGGCACCGGCGCGCCTCACATCGGGCAGCGTTCGGGCGCGATCCACGAACGACGTCACCAGCCTCAGCCCCTCTTCGTCCGAGTAGCGCGGAGACGGGATCATGAACGACAGGAACGCCGTCGGCTCGTATCCGAAGCCGGGATCGACGAGCGTGGTGGCGCCGAAGCTCCGAATGAACAGACCGGCGAACACCAGCAGCACGGCAGAAACCGCCATCTGCCCGGCTACCAGGAGCCGACTGAGGGCGACGGTCCTCGGCCGACCGGCCTGTGGGCTGTCACTCTTCAGGATGGGAGCGACATCGGCGCGGGTGGCTTGCAGTGCCGGAACGAGTCCCACGGCGGCACCGGTCGCCAGTGACACAACCGCCGTGAATCCCAGAACCGTCCAGTCGACGCCCAGATCGAGGCTTACCGGGATCAGGAACGATTGGGTGACGGACTCCGCCAGCTGCAGCACCCACGGGGCGATGAACAGGCCGCCGGCCCCACCGAGCACACCCAGCAGCGCGCTCTCCGTCAGGAGCTGTCGCACGAGGCGCCCGCGCCCGGCTCCCATCGCCAGGCGCAGCGCCACCTCCCTGCGCCGGCCCACGGCGCGCGCCAGCAACAGGCTGGCGACGTTGGCGCAGGCAATCAGCAGAACAAGGGCGACCGAGCCCAGGGCGAGGAAGTTGACCGACCGCACGATGCGGTCGACGCCGGGGTTGACCACGACCTGCTGCGTGGGCACCGCCAGGAGGCTGTCACCCACCTGCCATACACCGGGGTAGGAGTCCTGGAGGTACTGGGAGACCCGTGCCAGCGAGCCCCGCAGCTCCCGCAGCGTGGCCCCGGGTCCCAGACGCCCGACGGGCCTGAACGAGTTCATACCCCGAGACGCCAGCGGATTCTCCACCAGAGGCATCAGCTGGCCCAACATCATGATCGGCGCGAAGAAAGCGGGCCGGAACCCGCGGATGGACCCGCCGAACTCCTCCGGGGCCACCCCGACGACCGTGTAATCCCTACCGGCCAGGTGCAGCGATGCTCCCACGACCGCCGGATCGGATGCGAAGGCGCGCTGCCAGTACTCGTATCCGAGAACGACGACCGGGTGCGAACCGGGCGCCACGTGATCTTCGGGCAGCAGCGGTCGCCCGAGGTGAGCGCCAACGCCCAGCATGTTGAAGTAACCCCCGGTCACCAGCTCGCCCACCAATACCTCCACCCGGTCTCCCACGTCTCGTTGCGTGATGACGTGCTGGTATCCCTCGAGCCCCGACAGCACCCCCAAGGTGCCCTCCTTGAGCTCCAGGTAGTCGGGGTAGTTCAGCCAGTACAGCCACCCCTCACCCTGGTCGCGGTAGATGTCGACCAGCGTCTCTGGCGCTTGATAGGGCCTATCCCGGAACAGCACAGCGTTCACGACGCTGAAGATCGCCGTGTTCGCTCCGATCCCCACGGTGAGCGAGATGAGGGCGACGGCCGTGAAGGCGGGGTTCATGCGCAGCATGCGCAGCGCGAAGCGAATGTCCTGGATGGTTGAGTGCATCTACCATCTCCCGATCTACAACGCGGTCGCGGTGATGAGGACGGCGACAATTATGAGCAGCGAACGTCGGCCTAGGGTGCGGAGGGCAAGCCGAACGTCGTGGTGGAGTTGTCCCAGGTACCTCATCGCGCCCCATCTCCTGGCAACTTGAATGCCAGTGGGGGGGCCGCGATTCGTGAATCGCGAGAAGATCACCACCCGAGAAGCGGAGCCGGAAAGTGTCCGCTTCTGGGATCGATGAGTCCCAAAGCCGAACGGAAACGTCGTCACCAATGTGCCGTCGGGCGCGAAGACGCAGTGGGAGCGCCTCACTCGCTACGCAGCGCTTCCATCGGTTGGACGCCCGAAGCGCGGCGTGCCGGGACCAGACTGGCCAGTATGACGACCAGGAACAGAGTACCGGCCGCCAGGGCGAGCGAGAGCGGATCGACGGGGCTCAAGCCGAGCAGCATCGACCCGAAGGAGGCCGCCATCGCGACCGCCAGCAGCGCGCCGACGGCCAGACTCGGAACGGCCAGGCGCACCGCATCGCGAACGACCGATCCGAGGACCCGCTCGCGCGTGGCGCCCAGCGCCATCCGCAGGCCGATCTCGCGCGTGCGATGGGCGACCGCGAAGGCCACCACCCCGTAGACGCCGATGGCTGAGAGGATGAGCGCCAGCAGGCCGAGGCCGCCGGCCATTCTGACCATCCCGCGCTGGCCCTCCGTGCTGCGAGCGACCAGCGACTCCGAGGTGATGACCGGGGTCAGCGGCAGGCCGGGGTCGGCGTCGAGGATCGCCGACTGGACGGGCCGGATCAGAGCCGTAGCGTCGGCGGCCCCTCTGACCACCAGCGTGATTCGCGGGCGGTAGTGCTGCCGCAGGGCGACGAACACGTGCGGCCAGTCCTCGGTAGGCCGGCTGGAAGCGACATGGCCGACCACGCCGACGACGGTGAAGGCCTGCGGCTCATCGGTGCTGAGCGCGAAGCGGAGCTGCCGACCCAACGCATCTTCCCCGGGCCACAGCTGCTCGGCCAGCGCCGTCGTGATGACGACCACCGGTTCGGAGGACGCCTCATCGGTGGGCTCGATTCCGCGGCCGCGGAGGATCGGCGTAGCGATGGTTTGGAAGAACCCTTCAGTTGCCCGCGTAAACTCGACCCGCAGGCGGCCGCCCGGTTCGTCGGCACGGTCGGCACGCGAGACCGAGGTGTAGTTCCCGATCAGGTCGAGGGGGAGCCCGTCGGCGACCGACAGCGATGCCACGCCCGGTAACGAGCCGACCGACCCTCGCAGGCGGTTCATGAAGGCCTCGCCTTCGTCCAGCGACTCGTAGCCGGCCAGGGAGAGGTCCAACCGGGCGACGAGCAGGTCCCGCGGCTCGAACCCGAGGTCGCGCCGCTCCATCAGGCCCAGCGCCCGCACGAACAGTGTGCAGACGACCAACAGGGACAGGGCGAGCCCCGTCTGGGCCGAGGCGGCGATCCGATGGACGCGACCGACGCGGCGGCCGCCGCCGCCGGAGTCGTCCTTGAGCGATGAGACCAGATCCGGCCGGCTGAAGCGCAGCGCCGGCAGCAGACCGAAGGCGAGCGTGGTGGCCAGTGTGAGCGCCAACGAGAAGGCCAGAATCGTGAGGTTGGGTCCAAAGCTTACGCCGGGGATCGCCGGCACGAGGCCCGCGGGCGAGGAAACGTCCGTGACCCAGAAGGCCAGCAGCACACCTACGGCACCACCGGCCAGCGCGAGGATGAGCGCTTCGGCCATCAGCTGCCTGACCAGGCGTCCGCGGCCCGAGCCCAGCGCCATGCGCACCGCGATCTCCCGCTCCCGAGTGACGCTGCGCGCCAGCACCATCCCGGCCAGATTGCCGCAGATGATCAGCAGGACCAGGCCCGCCAGGGTGAACAGCATGCCCGTCTCCACCAGCGTCGCCGCCCGGCCGTTGGCCGGTACGGGCCCGAAGGGGGCAGCGCGGGCGCGCCGGTCCCGGTTCGACTCCGGGTAATCGCTCTCCAGCCGGGCGAAGACGGTTTGGAGGGCCGCGTTGGCCTCGTCCACCGTGGCCCCGGCGCGCAGCCGACCCAGAACCCGCAGCCAGAGCGCCTCCCGGTCCCTCAGGAAGTTCCTCGGGCCCGCCGCCACCCAAGGGTTCTGCATCATCGGCGCCCACAGGTCCGTAGCGCCCGAGATGGGCCGGTGTCCTTTGAACGCCTGCGGAGCCACGCCGACCACGGTGTACAGGGCGCGATTGAGAGTGATCGTCTTGCCGACGATGTCCGCGTCGCC
Source organism: Gemmatimonadota bacterium (assembly GCA_039586575.1). GTDB lineage: Bacteria > Gemmatimonadota > Gemmatimonadetes > Palauibacterales > KS3-K002. Next base: position 52,205 of record JBDHKD010000003.1, read on the forward strand.
GGCGAAGCGGTTCTGCCACATGTCGTGGCTCAGCACGGCAACCGGATGTTGACCGGGACCCACATCCTCGGCGGCCAGAAAGTCGCGGCCTCGCGCCGGCGAAACGCCCAGCACCCGGAAGTAGTTGGCCGACACGTACATGACGCTCACGTGCTGGCTGCCATCCTCCGTCGTCAGGCTTCCGTCTTCCTGCTTCCAGGCGGTCAACGCCTCGATCGGGGTCTCGGTCTCTCTCAGATCCTGGAAGTCGGGATAGCTTGCCGCCTCGTATTGCGTGCCGAGGCGGGTGATCAAGAGCTCGATGACCCGGTCCGCCCCACTGATCCCCGCTACCGGCTTCAGCCAGGTCGCGTGGAAGACGGTGAAGAGCGCGGTGTTGACGCCGATGCCGAGCGCGAGCGACAGGATGGCGACGAGCGTAAAGGCGCGCGACTTCGCCAGCGTCCTAAGACCGAACCGCAGATCGCGGCCGATATCGCGGAGGCTGAGAGTGAGTGGCGAGCGATGTGTGAGGCGCTCGGCTGAACCGGGTGGCTGTGCCGCGTCAGGCATCATCTCCCTCCCTTGGCGCAGGGCCATCGCATGCGTCCCTACGGTCGGTCGGGAAGTGCGGTTTCGGCGGGTTGTCGGCTTGAACATTCGACAGCCGACAGCCGACTCTGCAAGTCGGCTGTCGGCTGTCCCGTGCTCGGTCTCGTAACGCCGGGCCTACCAGCCTCTCGCGAACTCGGCCCAGAAGAAGTCGCCCAGCTCCCACCACTTCTGCATGGTGGCGCGGGCGAACCCGTCGGTGTAGCGGGTCAGGAACTGGCGGTAGGCCATCGGGTCGTCGCCGCCCTCGCTGCGCCTGAGCTCCAGCGCCATCTCTTCGATGAGCGGCACCTCGGCGAAAGCGCGGTCCTCGTAGTCCTGCACGGCGGCTTCGAGATACTGGCGCGCCCAGCCCCACTTGATCATCGCCAGCCGGTTGGCCCGTCGGTACCACCAGCAGCCGGAATCGGTCCGGTACTTGTGCTGACAGTCGATCTTGAAGCTCTCGGGCAGCTCGGTGACGCCGGCCCAGATGGGTATGCGCGGACTCTGGCCCGGGTTGTCGAACGAGAACCAGGCGATGGTGCCGATCTCGGGCGGCAGCCAGTCGCGGGCCTGGATGATCTGCGAGTAGGAGCAGCGGGCGACGGCGATCGTGCGGTTGTATTCGATCGTGCCCGGCTGCAGCGAGTTCAAGAGCACTCCCATGTCGCCGACGATGGACCAGTTGTTGAGCACGGGGCTCTTGACCGAGTCCGGCTGCCCCTCGCGCGTCTCACCGCGGCGCGGCCGGTAGGGTACCATGAGATCACCGGTCATGTCGAGCTCGGTGCCCTCGTAGGTCTCCCGGTAGTAACGCATGACGTCGCGGATCGAGACCTTGTCCTCCGGCTTGACCGAGAAGGGTAGCTCCTCCATGTCCATGCTGAGGTTGAGCGAAGGCGCGAGCGTACTCAGGATGTAGAACTCGCGCGTCGAGTAGGGTGGGCGCAGGTTGCCTTCCCGGTCGGTGCTGCCGTACGCCTTCCACCACTTGAACTGCTCGCCGCTCGCGGGGTCCCACCAGCCCATCTCCTCGGCCAGCGAGTGGACGTTGTCGCTGGCCATGTAGTGGTCGGAGTCATCCAGATCGAGCTCGCTGATGCGCGGGATGTTGGCCGAGAGGCCAACGTGGTCGTCGGGGATGCGGACGGCGGCCCAGACGGCGCCGACCTCGAGCGGACCCGCGCCCATGATCTCGAAGTGCCAGACCTCCTTCGAGTCGGCGAATGTCAGGCACTCCCCATAGTCGCCATAGCCGTACTCCTCAACCAGCTCGCCGATCAGTTGGATCGCCTCGCGGGCGGTGCTGGTCCGCTCGAGTGCGATGGCCTGCAGGTTCTCGATCAGGAAGAGCCCCTCGTCGTTCCGCAGCTCAGCGCGACCACCGATGGTCGTCTCGCCGATGGCCAGTCCCTTCTCGTTCATCGCCGGATAGGCGACGTTGAAGTAGCGGTAGGTCCGCTCGACTTCGGGGATGTCGCCCTTCAACCGCACCCCGCGCAGATCGTCGGGCGTCTCGGTGTGTAGCAGGCCCCAGTAGATCGGCTTGCGGGAGCCGGGCGCATACTCGCGGCTCGGCTCGATCTGCAGCCAGGTCCGGTAGTTGCCGTCACAGCTGTGCGCGGTCATCACCGAGCCGTCGGTGGACGCCCGGCGACCGACCATGATGCTGGTACAGCCGCAGTCCTGATATTGAGGGTTACAGCCGCAGCCCGGGTCGTCCGGCGACGCGGAGCACTGCGATCCGAGGGCGAGCGTCGGCGCCGATTGCGCCGCAGCCGTCTGTACGCCGGCGCTGACGGCGATGAGCAGCGCCAGCCACCACGAGCCCATCACACTGATGCGAACGAGACGTTTCACGGGATCGCTCCTTCCTCTAAGAGATCGTTACTCGGTCAGCAGCCGCCCGGGCGCGGCCTGCGCCGGATCGTGCAGCCAGTGCCCGAGGCCCTTCTCGATTACCTCCGCGTAACGCGGGATACCCCGACAGCTCAGCGGTCGGTCGGGATTGAGCTCCGTCCAGCTCTCCATCGTCTGCAGCACGGTGGACGTGTGGCGACCGACTCGAACGTCGATCGGCCAGCCGCTCTCATCGATCTGCTCGAACAGCAGGCCGTGCTCGCCCGCCTTGATCACGAACTCGTCCACCCCGGTGAGCAGCTGCTCGCGGGTCGTGCGGCCGCGCGTGGCGTCGAGGAACGGCTCGGGCGCCTCGAAGAGGAGCGAGATGGCGTCGGAGTAGTCGCCCACCTCGCGGTGCGACAGACCGTGCAGACTTCGCGGCGAGTATTCCGTGCCGATGTTGAACTGCTCATCGCTCAGCATCATCGAGACGAAGGTCGCCAGTTCCTCGCCCCGCTCGTGGGTGACGATCGTGCTGATCACCGGGTACTGCAGCTCCGCCTCGTGCAAGTCGACGAAGATGTCGACACCCTCCTGCCGGATGAGCTCCATGAACGCGTGGGTGGTGCGTTCGGTGAGCGTGCCGGCCGGCCGGCCGGGCCAGGTCCGGTTGAGGTTGCGGACATCGACGTAGGCCAGGTACTGCCCGCTCGGGTAGTGGATGTAGACCTCGGGATCGGGCCACTGGTCGAGCGGGTTCGACCAGCGGTCGCCCAAGCGGAAGGTTTGCGCCCCCCAATCGGTAGGTATCGTGAAATCGGGCGGGTAGGCCCCGCCCACCCGGGTCACGGTGGTGGCGCTGCGATTGCTGCTCAGCACCAGAATCAGCCGACCCTGCTCCATCACGGCATTCTCGGCGAACAGCCAGGCGGCCAGCCGCGCCGCCGGCTCCTCGGGGTGGGTGCCGCCCATGACGAAGATGGTGGCGCCCGGTTCCGCGCCGTCGAAGAAGTAGACGTTGCAGTCGTTGATCGTGCCGCGCAGCGGCTCGAAGTAATCGCTCAGCTTCTTCACCTCGGTCACACCGGGGCTCAGGACCACCGCCTCCCGCAGGTGCCGGTGCCGGTAGAAGCTGGCACCGGAGGTGACGAGGAGCGCGAGGCCCAGGCCGCCGAGCACGAGCTTGCGCACCAGCAGCATTCGGCCGCCGTTACTGTCGGAGCCGCTCGGCACGACCTTCACCTCACTTCAGCCTGAACAGGCGCAGCAGGAACGGGATCAGCACTATGATGTAGAGCACTTCCTGCTCCCATTTCCGCGTCTTGCTCAGGTTCCAGATCAGGATCACCGCCACATAGGCGACGAGACCGTAGTAGAGGAGCGTGATCAGCGTCTGCAGGACGGCCATGACTCTCCTTTCTTACAGCCCTGTCAGGAACGCGAGCTGGCTCGAGAAGATCACCATGAGCGTACCGATGACCATGATGATCACGGCCGGGACCGCGCAAGCTTTCAGAAACTTCGCGTAGGCGTCCCGGTAGCCGACCACCTCCACGGTGAGCCGGCCGATGATCGCCGTCGGCGGCAGCGCGTCGCCCAGCGGCCAGATCACGCTCATGCCCGCCAGGGCGATGATCGGGTTGAGACCCATCGTATTGAAGAGCAGCACGAGCGGGACACCGAGCACCGGCGCGGCACCCCACATCAAGACGGCCTCGGAGACCGGCAGAACGACGAACAGGGTGGCGAAGACCAAGGCGACCGGCAGCGTGACCGCCGTCACCGCCAAGAGGCCCCGCACACCGGTCAGCGTCATGATCTGCACCAGCACCCCGACGCAGGTGAGCGTGCCGATCAGCGGTAGCAGTTGCTCGATCGTCTCACGCGAGATACGCAGGAAATCGAGTCGGATCGGTGACAGCACGTATGAGGTCGCCGCGGCGGCGAGGAACATGAGCGGCAGCCCGATCACAGGGGTATCGTGCGGCCACTGCCGGCCGATCACGATCAGCAGCACGAAGACGACGAAGGGGAGGCTGACCCGCAGCCAGCTCATCCCCTGCGGCGGCCGGGGTAGTTGCTCGAGCGCCGCCTCGAGATCGATCACGCCGCCGCGCCAGCCGAGCAAGAAGATGGTGGCGAGCGCAGCGACCACGCAGGGGACGAGCAGTGGCCAGAAGAAGCCGATGTACGGCATGTTGACGCCGGCGGCGGTGAGCATCGCCCAGAGGCTGACCGGCGGGGCCGCAGCGCTGAGGCCCGCGATGATGAAGACGATGGCGACGGTCCGTACCTCCGAGATCCCCATGGTCCTGAGCACGATCGCCACCATCCCGCCGGTGATCAGCACGGTGACGCTCCCGGCGCCGGTGAGTGCACCGGGCACGAGCAAAAGCACGGTGAGCAGCACGGCCAGCAGGGCGCGGCTACGGTGAAAGCGACTGATGATGCCGCGTACGACGAAGGCGATGCCACCCGCGTCCTTGAGGATGTTCATGAAGAGGGTGGCGGTGATGAAGATGAGGTTGATATCGAGGTAGGTCATCGCCCCTTCGGCGATGTGCCGGGCCGGCAGGCCGAAGCCGCCGGCGAGCGCGCCGCCGAGCGCCGCCGCGAACATCGCCAGCTCGGTGGAGAGCTTGGCGAGCTTGGCCGCGATGTAGACGGCGACCATGACGCCGAGAACGATCCCGGCGTACGCGGTCATGCTCACCGCTGAGGCTCCTCGCTGTCGCGGCCTGCGGTCCGCTCCCGGGATCCTGAGGCCGACCCCAACGTCTCCGCTCTCAACGTCATCACCGCTGTGGCCGACGGCTAGCGGGCGAACACGCTCTGCAGAACGTCACCCAGCTCCATGTTCTTCTCGAACAGGATGAGCGGGATGCCGAGGCTCTCCGAGATGATGCTGAATCGCCGGTCCTCGTCCCCGTCCTGGCGGACGACCAGCAGGTCCGACCGGGGACAGACCGCATCGATCGACAGCTCGTCCGAGTTGTCGCCGGGCGCCGCGCCTTGCGCACGGCGCGCCATCCCCTCGACGTGGGCGCCGATGACCGTGATGCCCTGGCGCTCGGCCTCGTCGATGAGCGCCGCGGTGCGGTCGAGCTCGTCCTGGATCGAGACGCCGGCCGCCCCCATCCCCTTGAGACTCGCGCCGGTCACGATGATGATCGACTTGAAAGGGTCCCCGGCTTGCTGTCTGTCGATGAGGTCCTGGGCAGTGGCCTGCTCGAGGAACTGGTGCGCCAGCTCCAGCCTGTTGAGGAAGAACCGTAGGCGCGCGGGTCCGGGACTCTGGCCGCAGGAGGTGAGCAGCACCGGCAGCTCGGCGCTGGCCGGCGCTTCCTGAGCGGAAAGTGCCCCAGGGCTGGCCAGCGCAGTGCACGCGAGCGCGGCCAACCCGACCGTCAACCTGCCGTGACGCTTCATGGTCCGTGCCTCTGCGAGAATGGGCTGGTGGGGCTGTGTCGCCAATACTAGCCGATGCGGGCTGGGGCTGCAATCGAGGCCCGCCGACCGTGGCCGCCTTCGCGGCGTTCGGGCGCGCTAGTCGGACCTCAGCGCCGCGTTCGGATCGACGCGAGTGGCCCGCAGCACCGGCACGGTGATGGCCGCGAGCGCGACGAGCATCATCAAGATCGCGCCCTGGACCAGGAACCACGGATCGAAGGGGCTTATGCCGAAGACCATGCTCGATGTCAACCGCGCGGCTGCCAGCGACCCCCCGAGACCGATGACCAGTCCCAGCGCGACGAGCAGAAGGCCCCGTGACAGGAACAGCCTGAGCACTCTCTTGCTGTCAGCACCCAGGGCGAGCCGCAGACCGATCTCGTGGGTGCGGCGCGACACGTAGTAGGACATCACGCCGTAGGTACCGGCGACGACGAGGATCAGCGCCGTGACGGCGAAAAGGCTGACGAGGAGCATGAAGAAGCGCCGGCGCTCCGTGGCCTTCTTCACTGCGTCAGCCATGGTGCGAACGCCAGCGAGCGGCACCTGGTCATCCAGATCGCGGAGCACTTCGCGCAGGGCGCCCGTGAGTGCCAGCGGCTCGCCGGACAGCCGCACGACCAGCTGCGTGAACGTCCAGACCTCGTTGTCGAAGTGGAAGTACATCTCCGGCAGGGGTCGGTATTCGAGACCCCACTGCGGTACGTTCTCGACCACGCCGACCACCGTGGCGCTCCACCCCGGCGTCTCTTCGTTCTCGCGGATTCGCTTGCCGAGCGCGTTCTCGCCTGGCCAGTACCTGTCGGCGAAGGCCTGGTTGATGACGACGCTACGGACGCCGTCGGCAGCCTGCGGCGCGATCCTGTCGTCCTCGGTCAGCAACCTGCCCGACAGCAGCGCGATCCCCATCGCCTGGAAGTAGTGCGGGCTAACGTAGGAATACTCGACCAAAGGCCGCCGGGACTCCGGGTCGTAAGTCTCCCCCTCGACGAGCACCGATCCATTGTTGCCGCCTCTCATCGGAAGCTTGTTGGTGGCGGCGGCGAACTCGACCGCCGGCAGCGCTTCGACCCGCTCGATCAGGCGATCCCAAAAGGCGACGCGCTGCTCGGTCTCCTCGTACCCCGGGCCGTTGGTCGAGATGCCGGCGACGAGCACTTGATCGGTATCGAATCCGCGGGGAAGCCTGGACACGTTGGAGTAGCTCACGATGAGAAGTCCGGCGCCGTTGGCCAGCACAAAGGCGATCGCGAGTTGCCCGATGACCAGGGCGCCGAGGATCCGATTGTGCTTCCGCCCGCCCACCTGGCTTCCCCGGCCCTCTTTCAGCGACCCGATCAGGTCGGTGCGCGATGCCAGAAGCGCCGGCAAGAGCCCGAAGACGAGACCGGTCGCCGCCGTGATGAGAATCGTGTACAGCAGTACCCCACCGTCGATCCGGATTCCCTCGACCCGCGGGATGTAGGAAGGAATGCGGCCCTTGATCACGTCGACGCCCCAGAGAGCGAGCAGAATGCCGATCAGACCGCCAAGAGCGGAAAGCACCATGCTCTCGGTCAGCAACTGGCGGATCAGGCGTCCGCGCCCCGCACCCAGCGAAGCCCGGATAGCCAGCTCGGTGAGCCGCGTCGTGCCCCGCGCCAGCAACATGGCCGCCACATTGGCGCAGGCGATGAGGAGGACGAGGCCCACCACGAACAGCAGAATCACCAGGAACGAGCGAACGTAGCCCAACGAGCGCTGGGTGAGCTGGTCGATCCAGACATCGGTTTGAGCGTTGGTACTGGGATACAGCTCGGCCAGGCTCACCGCTATGCCCTTCAGCTCCGCCTCCGCCTGCTCGACCGTCACGCCGTCGGCGAGCCGGCCGACGGCGGCGAAAGAGTGCCACCCCCGGTCACCATCTTGAGCGAGCGGCAGCGGCACCCAGAGCTCGGGATCTTGGGTCATGGAAGTCCACGGCCTCGGGAACTCGTAGTCCGCCGGCATCACACCGGTGATCTGGAAGCTCTGCCCGTCGATCATCATATACTGCCCAATGACGTCCGCCGCGCCGCCGTAGCGGAGCTTCCAGAGCCGGTCGCTGAGAATCACCACCCGGTGGTTGCCTTCCAGCTCTTCCTCGTCGCTGAACAGGCGTCCCAGCGCCGGCTGCACGCCGAGCGCGCGCAGCGTGCTGGCGGTGACGCGCGCGGCGAAGTTGCGCGTCGGCTCCGGATCGCCGCCCAGGTTGACCCAGTTGAAACGGAAGAGGCCCATCTCCTCGAGCGTCGTGTTCTGCTCCCGCATGTCGAAGTAGTCGGGCGACGTGAACGGCTGGTAAAAGCGGTAGCCCTTCTCGGTCTCCCAGACGGCCACCACGCGCTCGGCATCCGGGTAGGGTAGCTCCCGCAGAATCAAGCCCTTCAGCACGCTGAAGATCGCCACGTTCGCCCCGATACCGACGGCGATCGTGACGGCGACGAGCGCTGAGAAACCCGGCCGCCGAACCGTCTGACGCAGAGCGAGACGAAGATCTTGTGCGGTGCCGCCCATGACCCTGCTCCCGTTTAAGTGCACCCGAGCGCTAACCTGGAGACGAGGAGGCAAGAGGAGTGCCAGTGCGCGCCCGCGAGCCGGAAGCGGCAACTGATTGCATCACAAAAGATTAGATGATCGGGCGGCCCGGCGCCGTCACTACGACTGTTCGGAAGCGGCACGCCTTGTCCGGAATCGAACGGCCGTCGCCACCCCGGCGAGAGCGGCGAAATAGGCCGCCGTGACCAGCCAGAAGCGGCCGCCCGGCGCCCCTACATCATCCCGCAACCGTGTCGTACCGGGCGCGGACAGCGGCACGGGGTCCCAGGGCAGCCCGTAGCGCAGCGCCAGGCCGCGGATGTTGAGCAGGTGGATCACCGGGACGCCGCGAGCGGCCATCTCGAAGAGCACCCCGCGCTCCTCCTGCGGCGGCAGCTCCAGGTCGGCGTTAAGGCCGGGTTCCACGTTCAGCACCAAGGGGCTAGTGCCGAGGTTCGCGTCGCTGCCGCCGATGTTGAGGAACGCCGCTACCCGCCGCTCGGGCGCGCCGAGATAGATCGCCATGCGGCGGGCCACGTTGCCGCGCAGATCAGGATCCTCCAGCAGCGGGGTTCCGCTCGCCCGGATCCGCTCGAGCAGGAGGTCCCGGATAGCGGGATCGAATTCGGCGCCGACGTCACCTTCCCCGCCCAACGACACCGCCGCCGGCGGCGTGGAAAGGATGCCGTCGCTGAGCAGCAACTCGTGGATGTCCAGCAGGGTGAGGCCCGGCCGGGTCGCCCCATATGACGATGCGCCCAGCGACAGAATCGTCACCGGGTGAACGTCCAGCGCTTCAGCGGCGGTCAACGCCGCGATCAGGAGGGCGGGAAACGAGGCGGAGCATCCCACGGCGATGGTGTCGCCGGCGGCGACACCGGCGCGGCGCAGGAGATGTACGACGAGCCCGGCCAGATCGGGGTTCGTGGTGGTCCGCTTCGCCTCCAGCCGGCCCAGCGTCGTGAACAGAGGGGTATACTCCGGTCCGATGAGCCCGGTACGGTTGGGATCCAGCGACTCATCGATGGGTATGCCGGCGGTCTCGGAACGCCTTGCAACGGCGGCGGTCGCCCGCTCCATGTGCGCCGCCGCCTGCAGCATCTCCTCCGACCATTCGATCGAACCGCGCGGCGCGAGCGTCTGCAAGGCGAGCCAGGCGATGAGGCTCACGACCCCGGCCGCGACGATGCGGTGCTGGGTTCGGCGGTCGACGGGCAGGACGGATGTCACGGCGCTCTCACACGAGGTTGATGATGAGACCCAGCCAAGCCGTCAGCACGGTGACGGTGACCAGCGCCGCCGTCGTGACCACGGGGCCCTGCCGCTCGAGATGGCTGGCGATGAGGCCGGGGATCACCCAGCCGATCACCCTGAACTCGAGCGAGACGGGGAAGATGGCGGGGAAGAGCTGACGCCAGAAGAACGCCAGCAGTCCGCCCACCAGGATCAGGAACACGAATCGCCGCCGCCCGAAGAGGATGAGCCAGCGGCAGGAGAACCGGTAGATCGCCATGGTCAGGAAGGCGGCGATCAGGGTGCCGGCGATTCGTGCCGGCTCCTGGATGAAGAGCACGAGGTAGCTGGGCACGATGATTCCGCCGGGATAGATACCGGTTAGCGCGGTGAAGGCCAGCGAAATCAGCAGCCCAATGAAAGGGAGCTCGAATCCCATCGGCTCTATATCTCCAAGGTTTCTCCCACACGGCTCCAGTGCGTCACCAGCGCTTCACCCGCCTCGCCGATGTTGCCGAACCCGAACACGACACCACCGGCCTCGCGGATCGGTGACAGCACGCAATCCGTGATATCGGCCGGCCGAGTCAGTCGCATGACCTCGATCTCCGCAGCATCATCGATACGCTTCAATCGCCGCGCCACAGCCGGAGCGTGCAACCCCAGAACACAGAGGCGGCTGAATCGATCCAGGAACCCGCCGCCCAGCGTTTCCACCCACTGGAGCGTCCGGTCACCGCGATCGGTGCGCAGGTTCAGCAGTCCGACGCAGCGCTCCGGGCCGACATCGAGGGCGGCCGTGACCTTGCCATGGACGAGCAGGGTGGATTCGGGATCGTTGGCGGCGAAGGCGTTCACGAGAAAGCAGGGGGCCGGGGCACCGGCCGGCTGGTGGCGCCAGATCGTGAGCGCCCCGATGTCACCGCGGCTTCGCTCGATGCCCCGACGGATCGTCCGATCGTCGACGCCGAGCGACCGGGCCGCCGCACAGACCAGGTCGAGGTTCTCGCCGAAGCGGACGACGTTCGAATCGGTGCCGTCTCCGAGCAACGAAAGGGCCACGCCCGGCGGTACCTCGACCAGATCCCCCCCTCCCTTCCCCACAGCGCTACGGAATTCGCGAAGGCACTCCTGCTGTGGCACGAAGGCCCGCGCGCCCGGTGGGAGGTCGAGGCCAAGCACCGAAGCGACCGTCTCCCGCGTCTCACCCATCGCGGCGGTGTGGTCGACGCGGAAATTGGTCACCAGCACCAGGTCGGGCTTCAGCAGCTGTCGAGCTTCGACGCGGTGATTCTCCGGGTGGATGCTCATGACCTCGACGACCGCGGTGTCCACACCCAGGTCGGCCGCCAGGCGGATCACATGCTTCTGTTCGATGATGGAGGGGCGACCGCGCCTGCGGATCTCGCGCTGCGAGCCGTCAGGCAGGATGAGGGCCGCTTCCGAGCCGGTGGTCTTGGCCAGAACCTGCCGTCCGCTCTCCCGCAGCACCGACGCGAGCATCCGCGTCACGCTCGATTTCCCCCGGGTCCCGGTGACCGTGACGACGATGGGGATGGCCTGGCGGCGGCGATCGAGTCGGGACCGCTCGAAGATCAGGTAGGCGAGCGCGATGGCGATCAGCGTCAGCAGAAGTGTCAGCGACATTGTCAGTCGTCATCCGCAAGGCGTTCCCGCTGAACGACGGACCACAGCCCCTCCACCAACTCTTGCAGGCCAACTCGCGCGACCCCGGACACCAGGTAGGTGCGGAACGCTCCGGAAGCCGCGATCCGGGGCGGCTCGCCGTCGGGCGCGAGCAGGTCGGCTTTCGAGAGAACGACGCAGTGCGGCTTGCCGGCCAGCTCGTCGCTGTACTCGTCCAGTTCGCGGCGCAGCAGGTCGTACTCCGCCTGCGGATCGTCGACGTCCACCGGTATCAGGTAGGCGAGCGTGCGGGTGCGCTCGATGTGGCGGAGGAACTTGAGGCCGAGGCCCTTCCCTTCGTGCGCGCCTTCGATGATCCCGGGTATGTCCGCCATCACCATCGTACGTCCCTCGGACAGCTGCACGACACCGAGGTGCGGCTCGAGTGTGGTGAACGGGTAGGCCGCGATCTTGGGACGTGCCGCCGACATGGCGGCAAGCAAGGTGCTCTTGCCGGCGTTCGGCTGACCGACGAGCCCTACATCGGCGATGAGCTTGAGCTCGAGCTCGATCCGCCGCTCGACGCCGGGCCGTCCGGGCTCGCTCTCGCGCGGCGCCTGGTGCGTCGGTGTCGCGAACGACGCGTTACCGCGACCTCCGCGACCGCCCTTCGCCACGAGGCAGCGATCACCCGCCTCCAGCAGCTCACCCAAAAACTCACCGCTATCGGCGTCCCGCACCACGGTACCCGGCGGCACGCGCAGGATCATGTGCTCGCCGGAGGTGCCTGTCTTGTTCTTCCCCTGCCCGTGCTGGCCACGCTCCGCCCGATACTGTTGCTTGTACTGGTAGTCCAGCAGGGTGGCGAGCTGCGCGTCGGCGACCAACACCACATCGCCACCGTTCCCCCCGGTGCCACCGTCGGGGCCGCCGCGCGGGACGTACTTCTCCCGACGGAACGAGACGCAGCCGTTCCCACCGTCACCGCTGCGCACCAGGATGATCGCGTGGTCGATCAGCATGGCTAGTCGTTCCCTTGGACCGCCGACCAGAGCGTGAGCGCTAGCTCGAGGTTGGCCGGCGGCGCGAAGGCGGCGGCGCGGCGGATGGTGCTCTCCACATGCTCCGGCGCGACGCCGGCGTTGAGCGCGCCGCGCAGGTGCGATCGGAGCTGCCGGCGCCCGCTCTCACCCTGCACAACGAGCATGGCGACGATGAGCATCTCGCGGACGTCGAGCGGGAGGGCGGGCCGGCCCAGCACTTTGCCGTAGCCCTCCATCACCATCCAGCGGTCGAGGTCGGGGTGAAGGCGGGCGATGTTGTCGCGCAGGCTCTCGTAGTGATCGCCGTAGACGGTGGCGCAGGTGCGCGCGCCGCGTTTCAGCCACAGCTCGGGGTCATCGTCGCTCGAGTCCGGCGGCTCGACGCCGTGCCTGCGCCAGCGCCGCAAGGCTTCGATAGCGGACGGAAAGCCGAGGAAGAGGTACGATTGCAGCAGCGCCTCCTCCACCTCCGACTCGCGCTCGGCGGCGCGGAGCCGCTCGAACGCGCGATCCATGCCAGCGCCGTCGCGCGCCGCCTGCGCCGCGGTGAGGTCAACGAGGTCGAGGACCCACTGGGGCGCGCCCACGACTACTCGCTGTGCTGGACGCGGAAGTTGGGCCGGATCTCGCCGACGATCTCGTTCCGCGTGTTCGCTACCGACACGGTGTGTCGGTCGTCCAGCACCCCTAGCTCGTCAGCGGTCAGCAGCTTCAACTGGGCAAGGAACTCGAGGACAGCCGAGCCGAGGGCGCGCCGGTTACCATCTTCGACTTTGACGGCGATGCCGAGGCCGCTGTCGCGGTCGGCCAGGCAGTAGACGGCCTCGGCACCGAACTTTGCGAGCACTCGGCCGCCGGTCGTCTCCATGATTCGCGTGCTCAGCCGGTTGCTGCCGGCGACATAGAACGGCTCGCCCGTCATTGCGCGCGTCACGCGTCCGGCGGCGCCTGCCGGGTCGTGTTCGGCGGTGGCGATGAGCTTGGCGTAGATGCCGGCCATGACGTTGAGCGGCTGCGCGAAAGAAGGGACACCGCAGCCATCGAGGCCGACGGGCAACGCCTCGCAGCGCAAGCCCGCCCACTCGCCGATCTCGGCGCAGATCCGCTGCTGTACCGGATGGTCGGCGTGATGGTAATCCTTGGTCTCGGCGCCCAGGTGCCGCGACCAGGCGAGCATGCCCGCGTGCTTGCCCGAACAGTTGTTGTGGACGGCGATCGGTGAGGCGCCGCGCGCGCGCAACGCCTCGGCGGCGGCTTGATTGAACGGCCAGTGCGCCCCACATACGAGGTCGTCCTCGGAGAGTTCGATCTTATCGAGGATCGAGCGGACCGCGTCGACATGCGCGGGCTCGCCGGAATGGGAAGCGCAACAGATGGCTATCTCAGCGTCGCTCAGCTCGAAGGCATCGGCGGCCCCATCGGCGACGAGCGGCAGCGCCTGAAGCGGCTTGGCCGCCGAGCGAAAGAACGTCAACAGCTCGGGATCACCGACCCAGGCGCGCAGCCGGCCCTGTTCATCGACCGCGGCGGCCGAGACGCGGTGCCGCGACTCGACGCGTCCGCCGCGCGTCACCTCGATGACGGCATCACCCACCCTCAATCGTTTGCCCCCCTTCGCGCGTAGACCGATATGGCGAGGCCAGCGAGTATCATCGCACCACCCAGCAGCGTGGTGGCGCCAGGCACCTCGCTGCCACCGAACAGCCACCAGGCCAACAGGCTGGCGCCGATGGGCTCACCGAGAACGGCCAAGTTGACAATATAGGCGCGCACGTAGCGCAGCGCCCAATTAAACCCGGTGTGCCCCAAGAGCATAGGTCCGGCGGCGAGCCCGGCGAATATCCACCATTCGCGGGCCGGGTAGGCGAAGACCACCTCGCCGCGCCAGGCGATGAACGGCAGGAGGGTGAGCGCGGCGATCCCGTAGACCCAACCGGTGTACGCCCAGATGCCCAGTCGCCGGCGTTGATGCCGTCCGATGACGAAGTACCCGGCCACCAGCACGGCTCCCAGCAGCGCCAGCAGGTTGCCCCTCACGGCCTCGGGCCCGAGGGCGAGGCTCGCGCCGCCGATCACCGCGGCACCGGCCACGGCGACACCGATCCCAACCCATTCCCTAGTGGCCGGTCGCTCGCGCAACCAGAAGGTCGAGAGCAGCGCGGCAAAGACCGGGTGCATGTTGACGAACAAAGTGGAGTTGGCGACGGTCGTCAGCTCGAGCGAGACGAAGAAGGAGACGAAGTGGAAGGCAAGCAACAGGCCGGCGGCGGCGAGCAGAAGCAGGTCGGACTGGCGAACCGCCAGCATCCGGGACCACTGGCGAGCGAGCGAGAGAGCCACGGCGATGACGGCGAGCGAGAGCGAGAGTCGCCAGAAGGTCAGCACCCAGGCCGAAGCATCGGACCAGCGCACGAAGATGGCGGCCCAGGAGACGCCGAAGATGGCGAGGGCGATGACGAGCGCGATGGGTACCGGTGGCCGGTGGCCGGCGTGCGAGTTCAAGTTCGTCTTCTCTGGATCTCGTCGAGGAAGCGGGCGCAGGCCGAGTCGGGGAGCAAGTCACGGCGCAACCTCTCGAGATCTTCCGGAGCGTCGACATCGTACCATTCGGGGATGAGCACGACGTCGAGCTCGACCTGCCGCGCGCGTTCCATAATGGTCTCGCGCACCGCCGCAGTCGACCAGGGGATACCGCGGAAGATGACGCGAGCTTCGGGCCAGCTGGCGCGGCGGACCGCGACCGCGTAGTAGCCACCGTCGCGGCTGGGTCCCAGCGTGACATCGGCCTGGTCGAGGCGCGTCAGTGCTTCGGCGATGTGAACGGGCGGTAGGGTGGGATGGTCGCTGCCGATGACGACCGCCCGTTCGACCGCGCGTGCGAACGTGGACTCGAAGGCATGGACGAGCCGCTCGCCGAGGTCGCCACCGACCTGAGGCCGCACGGTGTGCCCCGGATAGAGCGCGCGGACCTCGGCCACGTCGTCATCGTCACCGTCGACGTGGAGCTCGACCGGTCCGCGATCGGCACGTAGGGCGGCGTCCACCGTGTCGGCCAGCGCGGCGAGGTGGAACTCGGCGGCTTCGTCGGGCGTGAAGGTGGGAACCAAGCGGGCCTTCACCGCGCCGGGCAACGCCGCCTTGGTGAAGACGATGATGAGCTCGGCATCCGGCATCAGCGATCCAGCAGACCCAGCAGATTGGCGATGGCGATCCGGGCACCCAGCAGCAGGAAGACGACGGCGAAGAGGAGCCGCAGCGCCCGCGCGGGCATGCGCAGCTGGAGCCCGGTGCCCAGCGGCACGGCGACCAGCGCGCCCACGGCGAGCGCGAGGGCTGCCGGCAGGTGGAAATACGTGAGCAGGCTCCCACCAGCGGTGGCGGCCAGCCCGTTGAGAGCGTAGGCGAACACTCCGGTGAGGGCGGTGAACGTGATGAGCGCGAGCGAGGTCCCCGAAACCTTCCGGATGTCCAGGTGGAGGCCGTAAATCAGGACCGGGATCGCCACCAGACCGCCGCCGACACCCAAGAGCGCCGAAAAGAAGCCGACCGCCGCACCGCCGGCCAGCGCGCGGCCCATCCGCGTACCGTCGGCAGCCGCTTCCCGACCAGCGCCGGTCGGCCGCTTCCCCACGAACAGGCGGGTCGCCACCACGATCAGGAATATCCCGAAGGCGGTCTTCAACAGCGCGCCGGGTACCAGGACCGCGACGCGGGCGCCGAGCGCCGCCGTGACTATGCTGGCCAGGCCCATGCGCCACACCGCCCCCCACTCGACCAGGCCGGCCCGATGGTAGAGCCAGGCGCCGCGCAGGCTGACCGGCACGATGACGGCGAGGCTGGTGGCGTGGGCGATGACCGCCTGTTGGGCGGTCGGCACGGCGGAGCCGCAGAGTTCGGGGCGCCCTAAAAAGAAATAGAGGAAGGGGACCATCACGGCCCCTCCCCCTATGCCGACGAGTCCGGAAACTCCACCGGCCAGCAGCCCGACCAGCAGGGCGACCAGCCAGCCGGGGAACGTCATTCGGTCTCCTTTATTCTCCGCGCACCACCGCCAACTCGTCGCTCTCGTGCTCGGCGGCGAGCCCGAAGAGCTCACGCTGGGAAGTGGCCTGACTCAAGAGCTCGGCAGCGGCGGCCAGCTGCCGGTCGATCACCAGGCGCCGACGCGTGGCAATCTCATCATCGAAAGCCACCGTCGCGATCTGGATACCCAGGTTGCGACCGACGAGGCGGCGCGCGCCGTCGTAGACCTGACGATCGACCTCGATGCCGGCATCGATGAGCCAGTCGAAGAGCTGACCCAGCATCGCCGTGGTAATCTCGAAGTCGGGATTCAGGTCCGGGTGATCGTTCGCGTACTCGACCGCGAAGCGGAACATCGCATCAGAGTAGGCGGCGGCCTGTTCACCGATCGCGCGACGGAAATCAGCTTCGACGGTGTGCATGGTGTCGGCCCGCAGGATGAGGTCTGGCGTGATACCACCGCCGCCGTAGACCTCGCGGCCGGCGTCCGTGAAGTAGACCTTCGCTCCGATGCTCGCCGACGGCCCGGTTGTCGAGGCCGCGACCTCACCCTCACCGGCGGAGGCGATCAACGGGTGCGGCTGTCCATCCTCGCGATGGATCGAGCGCCCGCTCGGCGTGTACCACTTGGCCGTCGTGATTTTCAGGTAATTGCCGCCGGCCAGCGGGTAGAGCGTCTGCACGGAGCCCTTACCGAAGGTCGGGGTGCCGATCACCAGCGCGCGATCGTGATCCTGGAGCGCGCCGGCCACGATCTCCGAGGCGCTGGCCGAATACAGGTTGACCAACACGACGACCGGCAAGTCAGGCTCGACCGGCCTGTGCTCGGCGAAGTAGGTCTCGTTCTGGTCGGGAATGCGCGAGCGGGTCTCGACGACCTCGCTGCCACCGGGCAGGAAGAGGTCGGAGACGGCCACGCCTTCCTCGAGCAGTCCGCCGGGGTTATCCCGCAGGTCGAGGATCAGCGCCCTCATCCCCTGACTCTTCAGTCTGGCGATCTCCTGGCGGATCTCGTCGGCCGAGCGGGCGCTGAACTGTTGCTGCAGGATGTACCCGATTCCGTCGTCATACATGAACCCGGTCACGTACTCGACGTGGATATCGTCACGCACGATGCGCACCGGGATCGGCTCCGGAACACCCACGCGGACGATCTTCAGTTCGACCGGCGAGCCTTTGGGCCCGCGCAGCACGCGTACCGCTTCGTCCGGCGACCAACCGCTCATGTTGACACCGTCGGCCTCGACCAGCCGGTCACCCGGCTGCAGGCCCGCCCGATCGGCCGGAGTGTTGGGCAGCGTCTGAACGACGGTTATCCACCCTTCCTTCTCGTCGATGCGAATCCCCAGGCCGCCGTAGTTGCCGGTCGTGGTCAGCCGCAGATCGGAATAGTCCTCAGGCCGCAAGATCGTCGTATGGGGATCCAGGTGATCGAGGAGCCCTTCGACGGCCATGTCGTAGAGGTCGGCCGGGTCCAGCGGTTCGACGTAGCGGTCGGAAACGACCCGGATCACATCCTGGAGGATCCTGGACTGGAGATAGACGTTGCCCTGCCCACCTTGCTGAAGCAGCCAACCGCCGCTGACGATCGCGATCAGACCGACGGCCGCCGGCATCCAGAAAGACTTCTTCAACCGCATGACTCCTCCGGATTTAGCTGATTTGGGAGAACGCCAACCCGACGCCCTACTTCTAACACCGACGCGGCGGGAAAGTTTCAGGAAAGCGGGTGGACAGGACCCCCCATACGCCTTCGAACACTTGTTCAATCTCTCCACGACCGTCCACCAGCGCAACAGTGGGCCGCTCGCGGGCCAACGACCGATAGGCCTCGGCCACCCGCCGATGGAAGTCCAGGTCCTCGCCCTCGATCCGATCGGCGGTGCGCTTGGCCTGGCGGCCGCGCCCCAGATCGACCTCGACGTCGAGAATGATCGAGAGGTCCGGGCTCAGACCGCCGGTCGCCAGAGCGTTGACATCCATGACCGTCTCCAGCGGCAGGCCGCGACCGCCACCCTGGTAGGCGAAAGTGGAGAGCTCGTACCGGTCGGTAAGCACAACGCGCCCGGCCTCCAGCGCGGGACGCACCACCTCGCGCACGAATGCCGAGCGCGCCGCCAGCATGAGCATCAATTCGGCCACCGGATCGAGCTCGAGGTCGCGATCGAGCGCGACCGCCCGGATCGCCTCGCCGACCCGCGTGCCACCCGGCTCGCGGGTGACGACCGGCTCGATCCCGGTTGCCTCGAGGGCGCCGGCGACCCGCTGGATCTGCGTGCTCTTCCCGGCTCCCTCGACGCCCTCGAAGGCGATGAAGAGGGCGCCGGGCTGGCTCAGCGAATCAGACGTCCCTGTAGTAGTCGTCGTAGTACTCCGTACCCAGGTGAGTGATCGGCGGCTCGCCCATCAGCCACCTGAGCGTGTTCTTCAGCTTCGTGAGCTGGATGAAGAGGTCGTGCTCGGGGTACAGCTCGGGCGCGGTCATCGGGCTCTTGAAATAGAACGACAGCCACTCCTGGATGCCGCTCATGCCGGCACGCTGCGCCAGGTCGAAGAAGAGCGCCAGGTCGAGAACGATGGGCGCGGCCAGGATCGAGTCGCGGCAGAGGAAGTCGATCTTGATCTGCATTGGGTAGCCGAGCCACCCAACGACGTCGATGTTGTCCCAACCCTCTTTATTGTCGCCGCGCGGCGGATAGTAGTTGATCCTGACCTTGTGGTAGAGGTCGCCGTAGAGCTCGGGGTAGAGCTTCGGCTGCAGGATGTACTCCAGCACGCCGAGCTTCGACTCTTCTTTCGTCTTGAAGCTCTCGGGATCGTCCAGCACCTCGCCGTCCCGGTTGCCCAGAATGTTGGTGGAGAACCAGCCGCTCAACCCGAGCATGCGCGCCTTGAACCCCGGAGCGAGGATGGTCTTCATCAGGGTCTGGCCGGTCTTGAAGTCCTTGCCGCCGATGGCGACCCGCTTCTCCCGGGCGAGTGTGTAGAGCGCCGGGATGTCGGCGGTCAGGTTCGGCGCGCCGTTGGCGAAGGGTACGTTCTCCATGATCGAGGCATAGGCGTAGATCATCGACGGGGCGATGCCCGGATCGTCGCTCTCCAGCCCCTTCTCGAACGCCTCGATCGACTGGTGCACCGGTCCGGGCTTCAGGAACACCTCGGTCGAGGCGCACCAGACCGTGACGAGCCGGTCGCACCCGTTCTCGTCCTTGAAGCGCCGGATGTCCGCGCGCAGTTGTTCAGCGAGCTCCTTCTTGTTCTTGCCTTTCTTGACGTTCGGACCGTCGAGCTTCTTCACATAGTCGCTGGAGAAGACCGCGGGCATCGGCTTGACGCTCGACAGGAAATCACCGACCTCACGCAGGTCCGCTTCCTTGAGGACGCCGCAGGTCTGCGCCGACCTCAGCCCATCGTCGGGAATCGGATCCCAAGCGCCGAAGACCAGGTCGTTCAGGTCGGCCAGCGGGACGAATTCTTTGATCAGCGGCATGCGGCGCTCGGTCCGCTTGCCGAGCCGGATGGTGCCCATCTGGGTCAGCGACCCGATGGGAAGCCCTTTGCCCCGTCTAACGGCCTCGACTCCGGCGATGAACGTAGTCGCCACAGCCCCGAGGCCGGGAAGCAGTACGCCGAGCTTACCTTTCGGCGGTGCGACGTTCGGTGTCTTCTGTGTATCGCTCACCAGTTCTCCTCTCGCGTTCCTACGCGTCGCTTTTCGGCTCACGCGTGTGCTGGTACACCCAGATGATACGATGAATCGCCGTTAGGTTCGCCAGTATGGCGACGGCGATGATGACGACACGCAGCGCCAGGCCCGACTCTTCGCCGCCGAAGAGCAACGCCGCCAGGCCGATCATGATGACCCGCTCGCCGCGCTGCATCAGCCCGACCTTACAGTCGATGCCGAGACCCTGCGCCCGCGCTCGCGTGTAGCTGATCATCAGCGACCCGGCCATAGCGAGCATGATGGCATAGATGGTCCCGACGTCACCGAGCTGCGGGTGGTAGGTATTGTACAGGGAGAGCAGCCCGACGTAGACGGCGATCTCGGAGATGCGATCGAGCGTCGAGTCGTAGAAGGCACCGAACCGGGATGCCAGGCCGGTGGCACGCGCGACGCGACCATCGAAGAGATCGAATATGCCCCCCAGCAGAATTAGCGCGCCCGCCGTCCGGATATGGTTGTAACCGAACGCGAAGGCCGAGCTCATCGTGACCAAGAAGCCGGTGGTACTGAGCGCGTTTGGATGGACCCGTCTCCTGACCATCCAGTTGATGACCGGGCTCAGGATCGCCACCAGGCGTCGCTCGACCGCTTTCCTTACGGCCTCCATGGCTACTTTCCCGTTCGTCGGTCGTATTCGGGCCGAACGCCGACGCGTTCGGCCATCAGCACACGCCGCTGACCCGCCAGGTCCTCGATGATCCACGGCTTGCCGTAGGCCGACCGCTCCCGCAGGCGCTCGACTGCGGCGTCGGCGACGCCGGGCGTGACCTCGAGGGCCAGCAGACCGCCGTCTTCCAGGTGGCGGGGCGCCGCATCGATGATCGGAGCGATGAACTCCAGCCCCGTGGGTCCCGCATAGAGCGCCACCGCCGGCTCCCAGTCCCGCACTTCCTTCGGCAGCGAGCCAGCCTCGTCATCGGCGATGTAGGGCGGGTTGGA
This sequence comes from Gemmatimonadota bacterium, assembly GCA_039586575.1. GTDB lineage: Bacteria > Gemmatimonadota > Gemmatimonadetes > Palauibacterales > KS3-K002. Next base: position 73,217 of record JBDHKD010000003.1, read on the forward strand.
GACGACGACGTGGAAGCGCTCGTCCGGCCGCAGCGGCTCGAAAAGCGAGCCCCGGCGCAGATCGACCTTCCCCGTGACCCCCGCTTCGGCTGTGTTGACCCGGGCAAGATTCAGAGCCTCGGGCGAGATGTCAACGGCCACCAGCTTGGCGAACGGGCCCTCCACAGCCAGGCTCAAGGCGATGGCCCCGGAACCGGTACCCAGGTCGAGCCCGACCAGGCCCTCCTTGCCCCGGCACCATTCCAGCACGCAGTCGACCAGCTGCTCGGTCTCCGGGCGTGGGATGAGGACCGACCGGTCGACGCGCAGGCTCAAACCTCGGAAGGCGGCACGTCCCTCGATATACTGGAGCGGTTCGCCGCGAGCGCGCCGTGCGAGACGTTCCAGGAACAACGCCCACTCGCCGGCGGATAGGTAGCGGTCGCGCCTGAGGGCCAGCTGGCCGGGCGAGGTGCCGAGCACGCCGGCGAGCAAGAAGCGGGCATCGTGACTGGCCGCGTCGGCGCCGCTCGGCGCCAAGAGCGCCCGTCCCCTGGCGAGCGCGGCCTGCACGGTTGGCGAAGCGGACTCCTCCGACGAACCCTCGCTCATGCGCTGAGGCGTTCCTCACGGCGCGCCAGGCGCAGCTCGCGCAGCAACTCGTCGAGCTCGCCGTCCAAGATCTCGGCGAGACGGTGAAGCGTTAGGCCGATGCGATGATCGGTCACGCGGCTCTGAGGGAAGTTGTAGGTGCGGATCTTTGCCGACCGATCGCCGGTGCCCACCTGGGTGCGCCGCTCGGCCGCGCGCTCGGCTTCCTGCTGCGCGATCTTCAGATCGAGCAGCCGGCTGCGCAAAACCTTGAGGGCGCGCGCCTTGTTCTTGTGCTGCGATTTCTCGTCCTGGCAGGTGACGACGAGGCCCGTCGGGACGTGGGTCACGCGGACGGCGGAGTCGGTGGTGTTCACACTCTGGCCGCCGGGGCCCGACGAGCGGTAGACGTCGATCTTGAGCTCCTCCGGCTTGATCGCGATGTCGACCTCCTCCGCCTCGGGCAGAACGGCGACCGTTGCCGCCGAGGTGTGGATGCGACCCTGGCTCTCCGTCTCCGGTACCCGCTGGACGCGGTGGACGCCCGACTCATTGCGCAGGGTGCCGTAGGCGCTCGCACCACGCACGACGAAGACGACCTCCTTGAGGCCGCCCAGCGTGCCTTCGCTGGTGGAGAGCAGCTCGACCTTCCAGCCGTGCTTTTCGGCAAAGCGGGTGTACATCCGGAAGAGGTCGGAGGCGAAGAGGCCGGCCTCGTCACCGCCGGTGCCGGCGCGGATCTCGATGACCGCGGCGCGATCATCGAGCGGGTCCTTCGGGGTCAGCAGATCGCGGACTTCGGCCTCGAGTTGGGTGACCTTCTCCTCGAGCTCCTCGACTTCGGCCCGCGCCAGCTCAACCAGGTCTTCGTCGTCCGCCGTCTGGCTGAGCTCGCTGGCCTGCTGCAGCTGGTCGTCGAGCCTGATCAGCCTGGCGCCGACTTCAGCGACACGTTCGAGCCCGGCGTGTTCTTGGGCGACTGCGCGGAGCCTCTCCGGATCGCCGATGACTTCCGGGGTAGCCAGCTCGCGAGCAAGCGCCTCGCGGCGCTGGATGGCGGCCCGGACCTTCTCTCTTATTTGGTCAGAACCTGACATCAGACCGCCGTGTCGGGGGCGGTCAGGCCCCCAAGTTTACTCCGCCTGCTCCTTGCCGGCCGGCTTTGCCGCCGGCGCGGCCGCGCCCTCGGGCGCCGCCTTCGTCTGCTTGCCCTTCTTCTTGCCAGTTTCGCCGTACTTGCGGCGGAACCGCTCGACACGGCCCGCCGTGTCGACGAGCTTCTGCCGGCCGGTGAAGAAGGGGTGGCAACGCGAGCAGATCTCGACGTGGATCGACTCGAGCGTCGACCGGGTGGTGAAGGTGTTCCCACAAGCGCAGGTCACCACCGCGGTCTTGTACTCCGGGTGAATTCCTTCCTTCATCCGACTACCCTGAATCCGAGATTTCGTAAGAAAAGCAACGGCCCCACCCCGGGGCCGCGTCCCGGGAGGGAATCTAGCAGGGGGCAAGGGGGAAGCAAGATAGGGAGCGAGGGAGTGCTGGTTGAATGAGGGAGCGGGGGAGCAAGGGAACAATCCAGTTGGGGAGCCACTCCCCACCTCAGGCGCTCCCCTGCTGAGTGATTCCCCCACTCAACCAGCGCTCCCTACCTCCCCACGGCGCCTTTCCCGCCACGACCAGACGAGCAGGAGGACGGCAGCCAACGCGGCGAGGGTGCCGGGCCAATCGCCGAGGCGCGAATAGAGGGTAAGTCGATCGGTGGTCTCGACGGTGGCGCGGCGCGTGTCGGGCACGAAGAGGTCGGTCGCCTGAGCGATGCGGCCGCGGGGATCGACGAACAGGGAGATCCCGGTGTTGGCGGCCCGGGCGACGCCGATGCGGTTCTCGATGGCGCGCATGACCAGGTGGGACGGGTGCTGGTAGAGGGCGCTGGTGCGGCTCCACCAGGGGTGCTCGCGGCCGAACCAGGCGTCGTTGGTGATGTTCACCAAGAAGTCGGCGCCCTGACGCCGGTAGGTGCGTGAGAGCCCGCCGAAGATCGACTCGTAGCAGATCAGCACACCGAAGCCGGAGCCATTCACCTGGAACACGGGCTCCTCGTCCCCGCGGCCGAAGCCGCCGAACCAGCGCAGAAATCCACCGATCAGCGGCAGGCCGCCCTCGCTGGCCCGGCGGCGCAGCGAGCGGAGCCAGCCGATGGGAATGAACGGGACGCGCTCGACGATCGGGACCAGGTAGTGCTTGTGGTAGAGGCCGCCCAGTTGGCCCTGCGGGTTCACGTAGAGGGCGGCGTTGTAGTACTCCCAGCTGTCGTCCTCGAACACCTCGTAATCGAGAACGCCGGTCAGCAGGCCGGCCTGGTTGGCGCGGGCCGTGCGGGCAGCCAGCGTGGTGAACGCCGGCTCCCGGTGGTAGAAGTTGGGGATCGCCGTCTCCGGCCAAACGATCAGATCCAGGTCGGGGGCGTCGGCCAGTGCCGCGCTCATCAAGTTGTCGATCGCGGTCCGGCTCGTGTCGACGGCTGCCTCGCGATCGAGCTTCAAGTCCTCCGGTATGTTGGGCTGAATGACCAGGACGTTCGCCGCCGGCCGCGTCTCCAAGCTGCTCCAGCGCAGCAGCGAATAGCCCACCGGCAAAGCGACGAGCAGCGCCAGCGCCGCCGCCCACCGCCGCCAGTTCGTCCTGAGCCCCACCAACCACCACTCGGCCAGGAGCCCGTTGATCGCCACCAACCAGACCGTCACGCCGCGGGCGCCGCCAAGATCGGCGAACCCGACGAGCCAGGGGTAACCGGTAAGCGAGTGACCGAGCCCGAGCCAGGGGAAAGCGATATCGCCGATATGGGCGCGCAGCCATTCCGCCGCCGTCCAGAAGACGGGCAGCGACAGCCAGAACGGAACGGCGTGCCGATGGCGGAGGAGGTGGATCGCCCAGCCGGCCGCGGCCAGGAAGGACGACAGGACGACCATGGCGATCAACCAGCCGAGCAGTGCCAGCCAGGTGTAAAAGACGAGCGCGGTGAACAGCCAGTAGAGCAGCGTCCCGAAGTAAACGATACCCATCCAGAAGGTGGCGCGCCTGACCGAAGCGCCCCCTTCGCGGTCCTGCGGCGCGCGGGCGACGAACAGCAGATAGGGGACGAGCGCGACGAACGGCGGCAGCAGCAGGTGAAAGGGAGGGAACGAGAGAGTGAGCAGGACCCCGCTGAGGACGGGAAAGCCGAGCTCCGCTCCACGCGGCAGGACGGGGTGCCTCACAGAACGATCTCGCGTCCCTCTTTCGTCGACTGGTAGCAGGCGTCGACGATGGCCATGAGCTTCTTCTGCTCCGTCGGCAGCGGCTCTTCCCGGTCGCCGCGCACGACATTGAAGAAGTACTCGAGTTCGCGCCGGTAGGAAGCGGTGTACATGTTCTCGGTGCCCGGTGCGAGCCGCGGCGTCACGTCGATCACCTTGCCATCCGTCTCACGCTGCACGACGAACGGCATCAGCGAGCCGGTCCCCAGCTCGCCCATGGCGATGAGCATGTGGCGGTCCTTCATCGCTGCGAGGTCCCAGCTGACCTCGACACTGCAGGTCAGGTTACCCTCCAAGCGCAGGAGCACGACCGCCGAGTCATCGACTCCATCCTCGTCGCGATCGAGGAGATAGGCGGTGAGACGTTCGGGCTTCGGATAGTCGAGCAGCCAGAGCGCGGCATCGAGGTTCGTCACGCCGAGGTCCATCAGCACTCCGCCACCACTCTGCGGGCTGGTCCGCCACTCGCTGATGCGCGGGCGCCGGGAGCGCCGGCGCTGCCAGGAGGAGTGGACGTGGAAGATGGCACCGAGCTCACCGGCGTTGATGAAGCGCCGCAGCGCCCAAGCGTCAGGCCGGTAGCGATGGTTGTTGGCGACCATCAGGTTGCGCCCGGTCTTTTGCGCGATGGCCAGGGTCTGGGTCACCTGGGCGAGGCTCGTCCCCAGCGGGCGCTCGCAGAGCACATCGGTGCCCGCCTCGAGCGCGGCCTCGGTATGCTCGGCGTGCAGGTGGTTCGGGGTGCAGACCAGCACCGCATCGAGACCTCTATGACCGAGCAACTCGGAGACGGAGGGGAAGATGCGCTCGACCGCGAAGCGTTCGGCGACCAGCTTCGCTTTCGCCAAGTTCGAGTCGCAGAGGGCGGCGACCTGAACGCCCTCCTTCTCGCTGAGCAGCGGCAGATGAACGAGTTGGGCGATGGCGCCACAACCGACGACACCTACCTGAACGATGTCTTTCTTCGGCATGGTGAGTACCCCGGAAGGTCGTGGGCTAGGATGACGGTTGCGGCTCGCCCTCCCAGTCCGGCGTCCAGGTCATCGCTTCCGCACTACGGGTGTCCCGTTCGGGAGCGGGCTCGACTTCACCGATCAGCTCGACGAGCGCGTCGACGATCTGCGACTCGGGCACCTTGCGGACCATCTTACCGCGTACGTAGAGCAAACCCTCGCCTCTACCGCCGGCGATCCCGATATCGGCTTCACGCGCTTCGCCCGGACCGTTCACCGCGCAGCCCATCACCGCAACGGTGAGCGGCTTACGGATGTCGCGGGTCCGCAGCTCCACCTCCTCGGCCAGCCGGATGAGGTCGACCTGCAAGCGGCCACAGCCGGGACAGGCCACGATGCGAATGCTCTCGCGACGCAGGTCGAGTGACTCGAGAATCGTCCGGGCCGCGTGCACTTCCTCCAGCGGATCGGCGGACAGCGAGACGCGGATGGTGTCGCCGATCCCTTCCGCCAGCAGGGTGCCGATCCCGATCGCCGATTTGATGTTGCCGGCTCGCGGGGTACCGGCTTCGGTGACCCCGAGGTGGAGCGGGTAGTCGAATTCTGCTGCCGCCAGTCGATAGGCATCGATCATCAGGGGCACGTGGGACGCCTTGAGGGAGATGACGATGTCCTCGAAGTTCTGCTCCTCCAAGATCCGCACGTGCCGGCGTGCGCTCTCCACCATCGCCTCCGCCGTGGGGCGCCCGTACTCGGCCAAGAGATCGCGTTCCAGCGAGCCAGCGTTCACGCCGATACGGATCGGCAGACCGCGGTCGCGGGCCGCATCCACCACAGCACGCACCCGCTTGGCGTCACCGATGTTCCCCGGGTTCAGCCGCAACTTCGCGACGCCGGCCTCGGCAGCTTTGATGGCCAGCCGGTAGTTGAAGTGGATGTCGGCGACGAGTGGTACCGGTGAATGCTTGACCAGCTCGGGCAGCGTGTCGGCCGCCGCCTCGTTGGGCACGGCCGTCCTGACGATATCGACGCCGGCATCGGCGAGGCGTTGGACCTCGGCGATCGCGGCGGCGACATCGACCGGGCTAGCCAGCGTCATCGACTGGATGGATACCGGCGCGCCGCCGCCGATCGGTATGTCGCCGACCATGACACGGCGTGTGCGCATTCGGTGATCCAGGGCTTCGTGTGCCATCACTTTGCCCAAAGCTATCTCCGTTCCACGGCTTTGGCGAGCGCCGTGCGAACCACCTCGAGCGTCCGGTCGATCTCCGGTTCGCCGTGCGCGGTGGAGATGAAGCCCGCCTCGAACGGCGACGGCGCGAAGAATACACCGCCCGCCAGACACTCGCGGTAGTAGGCGTTGAACAGGTCGCGATCCACCTTCAGAGCGTCCTCGAAGCGCCGCACCGGACCCTCACAGAAGAAGACACCCCACATCGATCCCAGCGCCGCACCGCTGGCCGGCAGGCCGATCCGCTCGGCCGCCGCGACGATCCCTTCGACCAGGCGGTTCGCACGCGCCTCGAGCGCCGGATAGGGGTTGTCACGTCGTAGGATCTCGAGTTGGGCATGGCCAGCGGCCATCGCCACCGGGTTGCCGGAGAGCGTGCCCGCCTGGTAGACATCACCCTCGGGCGCCACCCGCGACATGATCTCGCGTCCGCCACCGTAGGCGCCGACCGGGAAGCCGCCGCCGATCACCTTGCCGAGCGTCGTCAGGTCGGGCTCGATCGCGTAGCGCTCCTGGGCGCCGCCCAGCGCGACCCGGAAACCGGTCATCACCTCGTCGAAAATGAGCAACGCACCGACGCGCCGCGTCTCTTCCCGCAGGAATTCCAGGAAGCCGTCCTCGGGCAAGATGAAGCCGGCGTTGCCGACTACGGGCTCGGTGATCACCGCGGCGAGCTTGTCGCCATGTCGCTTGAGAGCATCGAGCACCGCGCCGCGGTCGTTGAACGGCACCGTCAACGTGAGGCGTGTGACTTCCTTCGGCACGCCCGGCGTGCTGGGCAGTCCCAGGGTGGCGAGCCCGGACCCCGCCTTGGCCAGGAAGCTGTCAGCGTGCCCGTGATAGCAGCCCTCGAATTTGAGGATGAGGTCGCGGCCGGTGAAGGCGCGGGCGAGCCGGACCGCCGACATGGTGGCTTCGGTGCCGCTGCTGACGAAGCGGATCACTTCGATGGAGGGTACCAGCTCGACTACTTGCTCGGCGAGCTCGACCTCCTCCGGGGTCGGCGTCCCGTAGTGGGTCCCCTTGCGAACGGCCCGTTCGACCGCCTCGGTCAGATGCGGGTGGGCGTGGCCGAGCACCAGCGGACCCCACGACAGTACGTAGTCGATGTACTCATTACCGTCCACATCGCGCAGGCGCGAGCCGCTACCACTGGCGGTGAAGAACGGTTCGGCGCCGACCGCGCCGAAGGCGCGGACCGGAGAGTGCACGCCACCCGGCGACACCCTTCGGGCGCGCTGAAAGAGCTCTTGCGATCGATCTTGCGGTCTCATCTACCCCAAGCGGTCTGCAGGTCCAAAGCCAGCGTCTCGATGTGCTCGAACGGGCGCTTGGCGGCCATCGCTCGCGACTCAGCGCTCGCCCATACATCGGCGTCGTCGGCGTTGCTCACGGTTGCCAGAGCGATATCACCAGGTGCCAGCTGGACGCCGTCGGCGGCGATATAGGTCAACCCGTCGACCTCATAGGCCTGGCTACGCATGCGGCCCTCGAAGCGTGGTGCATCGGGCTCGTCCTCCGAGGTCCGATCGATCAGTACCTCGACGCGACTGCCGATGCGAGCCGCGTTACGGGCGGCGACGATGGAGCGCTGCAGCTCGCTGACCAAGGCCAACCGTTCCATCTTCACCGAGTCGGGCACCGGGTCGGGCATCTCGGCGCCCGGCGTGCCCGGCTGCGGCGAGAAGGCGAAGGCCCCCAGGTGATCGAACTCGATCTCGCCCATGAAGTCGAGCAACGCCTCGAAATCCTCCTCGGTCTCGCCGGGAAAGCCGACCAACACGGTGGTGCGGATCGTCAGGTCGGGCACCTCCGACCGTAGCCAACGGATCTTCTCGCGCAGCCGGTCCGGCCGTTCGGGGCGCCGCATCAGCTCGAGCATGCGAGGGCTGGCGTGCTGGATCGGCATATCGATGTACGACAGGACGCGCGCTTCGCGTGCCATGAGCTCCACCAGCGATGGCCGCAGACCGGCCGAGTAGATGTAAAGCAGCCGGAACCAGGGGATCTCGGTGGCCGCCAGCATGTGCTCGAGCAGGCCGGCGAGGCCGCTGCCGCCGGCCTGATCGCGGCCGTAGTGCGCCAGGTCCTGAGCCACGAGGTTCAACTCCATGACGCCACGGGCATCGAGGGCGCGAGCCTCCTCGATTAGCGCCTGCGAGTCGAACGAGCGGTGGCGGCCGCGCCAGATCGGAATCGCACAGAAGGCGCACTGATGATCGCACCCCTCGCTGACCTTGAGATAGGCGATATGGCGCAGGCCGCCAACCGGCAGCCGGGCGCCGGGATGCTTGTGGACCCGCGCATCGAGCAGGCCGCGCATCACGAGCTGCGGGACCAGTTCCGGGAGGTCCCGCAGCCCGATGAAGAGATCGACCTCGGGGATCGAGCTTTGCAGCTCGCCGCGGTAGCGCTCGACCAGGCAGCCGACCGCGACGAGGGCGCGGAGCCGGCCGTTATCCTTGAGGCGCGCCGCTTCCAGCAGCGTGTCGATCGACTCTTCTTTGGCGGCGTCGATGAAGGCGCAAGTGTTGACGAGCAGGACCTCGGCGTGGGAAGGCTCCGGCGTGTACTCGGCCCCGTGGCCGACCAAAGTGGCCACGATGCGCTCCGAGTCGACTGTGTTCTTATCGCACCCCAGCGTGATGACGGAGAACTTCACCGCGTGAACACCTCGACACCCGGCGGCACGGAGAAGCTGAAGAGGTCATCGGGCAGGTTTGCGCCGGCCTCGACGTTGGTCAAGATGATCGTGCGGACCGTTTCGTTCTCTTCGTGGACCTCGAACTTGCGCACGAGGTAGTCGCCGGCGTCGATCCAGACGCGGACCAGCGTATAGGGCGCATCGAACTTGGGCACGAGCGAGAGCAGATGCGCGGTTCGCTCGCCGAGCTCCTCGCGTCCGACGTACGTGGCGACGTAGCGCTCGGTCGGGTTAACGAGGAACTCGCCGCCCAGTGTGGCGTTCTCCGTTGTGCGGTGAATCGCGGTGCGGATCACCTGGTCGGGCTGCGCGCTGGGATAGTACATCCAGAACCACTCGCCGTCCGCGACGACCATGTCGCCTGCCGGCTCCTCGAACTTCATCATGAAGTAGTTGGGCTTCTTCTGGTAGACGATGCCCCGCCCTTCCTTCTGCCTTTCCAGAGCCGGGATCTCGATCCTCTGCACGAACCGGGAGCGCAGGGTCACGACGTTCTCGTAGGCGGTGGCGGCCCGGGCCAAGATGTCCTCGGCCTGGTCCTGGGCGACCTGCGCGGAGCCGGTCCCCACAGTACCGAGCGCCAGAGCGAGCAGCGTAACCACGGAGAGCTGTCTTGTCATTTTGCCCCTACCCCGTTCAACCGCCGTTAACGGAACAGATCCTGTCGAGTTCCTGAAGTGTAACCAATACCTCACGTGGTTTCGACCCCTCGGGCGGTCCGACGACGCCGGCGGTTTCCAGTTGGTCGACGATACGCGCGGCCCGTCCGTAACCGATCTTGAGGCGTCGCTGCAGGAGACTGGTGGAGCCTTGCTGGTGCTGGACGACGACCTCGGCAGCGCGACGGAAGAGCGGGTCGCGATCCTCGGGCTCCTCGCCGCCCAAGCCGGCCTCGGCCTCTTCGAGCTCCAACTGGTGGACCGCCTCGAGGATGTCCTCTTCCTGGCGCGCCGCCGCTGCCTCCAGCTCGGCGCGGACCCTGTACCAGTGGGTCAGCCGCTCGGTATCCTCAGTGGAGACGAAGGTGCCCTGAATGCGCACCGGCTCCGATTCGCCTGGTGGCATGAAGAGCATGTCGCCGTTACCCAGCAACGTTTCGGCGCCGTTCTGGTCGATGATCGTGCGGCTATCGACCTTCGAGGCCACCCGGAAGGCGATGCGGCAGGGGAAGTTGGCTTTGATGAGGCCGGTGATGACGTTCACCGACGGTCGCTGTGTCGCGACGACCAGGTGGATGCCGGTGGCGCGTGCCTTCTGGGCGAGGTAAGCCAGCGGCCGTTCGACCTCGTTCTGTACCGTCATCATGAGATCCGCCAGCTCGTCGATCACGAGGACGACATACGGCAAGATCTGCGGATCCTCGACTTGCTCATCGCCATTGGCGCCCGGCGCCATGACCGGCAGCCCCTTCTCGATCCGCCGATTGTACTCCTTCAAGTTGCGGCTGACGTTGGCGGACAAGATCTCGTAGCGGCGCTCCATTTCGTAGACCAGCCATTTGAGCACCGTGGCGGCGTCGCGGTTGTCGGTGACCACCGGGTGACGCAGGTGAGGCAGCACGTTGTAGCCGCCCAGCTCGACCATCTTGGGATCGATGAGCAGGAGGCGGAGCTGTTCCGGCATGTAGCGGTAGATGAGGCTGGCGATGATGGCGTTGATGCAGACGGACTTGCCGGAGCCGGTAACGCCGGCGATCAACAGGTGCGGCATCTTAGCCAGATCGTAGACGTCGGCGCGGCCGTTCACATCCTCGCCTAACGCCAGGGGCAACTGGTCGCGGCTGTGTCGGTAGGCGTCGGCCTCGAGTATCTCGCGCAAGTAGACGATCTTGCGCTTCGGGTTCGGCACCTCGACGCCCACGGCGCCCTTGCCGGGGATCGGCGCGATGATGCGGATCGAGGGCGCCTTGAGGGCGAGAGCCAGGTCGTCGGCGAGCGCGGCGATCTTGCCGACCTTGACGCCGGAGGCCGGGACCACCTCGAACTGCGTCACCACCGGCCCGGTGGTGCGGCCACCGATCGTGCCCTCGACCTTGAAGGTCCGCAGGGTATCGACGAGCGTCGCGCCGAGCTCATCGAGTGTCTGGGCGCTGACCCGATACTCCTGGTCGGGCGGCCGCTCGAGCAAGTCGATAGGCGGCAGGCCCGCTCCTACGTCGGCCTGGCTGAAGAGGTCCGGCTGGATCTCCTTCTTTCTCTTGGGCGGCGGGCTCGCCGGCTGGCCGAGCGCCGGCGGTTCGGTGGTCGCGGCCGTCAGCTCGGCCGTTTCGTCCGGCGACCGGGAGCCGAGCCTGGAGAGGAGTCCCCGGGGCTGGCGCCGGGTGACTCGCACGTTCAACCACTCCCAACCGGCCGCCAGCTGTCGCACGCCCGCCCGGCCCCATCCGAGAAGCACGGCGCCGCCGCGCAGTAACCCCTGCCCGGTGCGACCGGCGCCGCTGGCAGCGCGGGCCATCGCCCGCGCCAGCGCCCGGAACGGTTCCAGGCCGAGAATCAGGATGGCGGCGGTGACCAGGAGGAACAGCAGGACGAGGGAGCTACCGACCCATCCGAGGCCGGCGGCGAGGACATCACCGAGCCAGCTTCCGTAGCCGCCCGCCAGCCAAGGTGAGTCACCGCCCGCCGGCAGGCCGAGCGAAGCGAGGATCGGTGGAACGAGGAGGAGGAGCGTGACGAAGAAGGCGGTCCAGCGGAAGGTTTCGGAGCGCTCCAGCCGGCCGAGGCTCCACACACCCCAGAGGATAGCGAGAAGCGGGACGACGGCGGCGGCGATTCCGAAGCTCCCCAGCAGGCCCGCGGCGACCATCGCGCCTACCGGTCCCACGATGTTGCCCGACGGGAAGAGTCCGCGCAGGCCGGCGCCGAACGCGTCCACAGGGATCAGGCTGAACAGCGTGAACAGGCCGATTGCGATCAGGCCGATGCCGATCAGGATGCTTTGGGTTCGATCATCCTCCCGGTAGCCCATCGCGCACCTCCTCACCGCTTCCTCTGCTTCTCAGCCCCACCCACCCAATCATTCTGCAGGCTCCCACCTGCTGATCTGGCGCTCGCGGAGGACAGGGACCTCCGGTATCGCGTCGACGTTCCCGCAGAGCTTGATGTCGCCACCCTGGCCGATCTTCTCCAAGGCCCGCCCTGCGGCGGTCTCACGCAAGAACCTGGCACTGACCGGGGCGTGCTCGCGGGCGAGCGCCAGGGCCGCCACGGCGCCGTCGCCCAGCTCAGCGGCGGTCTTGGCGCTCCCCTTCCTGCGATCCCGCTTGAGGTAAGCCTCGACCAGCAGGCCGGCGCAGAGCGCGTCCTCGACACTCACCCTACCGCCGCGGCCCGCGCAGACGATGAGCGGCTCGCTATCGTCCTGCTTCAACCGCTTTGCGACGGCGGTCAGATTCACCAGCGCGCCGACGTAGACGGCGCGCGCGGCGGACAGCGAAGTCAGCACGTTGGTACCGTTGGTGGTCGTCATGACAATGGTACGATCGCCGACCACGCCGCCGCTGAACTCGGCTGGCGAGTTTCCGAGGTCGAACCCCTCGATACGTATGCCCTGCCGCTCGCCGCAGAGCAAGACGTCCTCGCGCCCGATGGAATTGGCGATACGCAGCGCCTCCTCGATCGACGCGGCCGGCACCACGGCGCGGGCGCCGTTGTGTATCGCGGTGGCCACCGTGCTCCCCGAGCGCAGCACATCGACGACGACCGTACTGCGGTTGTGGACCGGAACGATCTCGAGTTCCGACGGTGTCCAGAGCACGTCGATCTTCATGGCTTAGCGGCGCGCTGCAGTTTGGGCGCTGGGAAGCGATCGAGGAAGTGGGTATCGACGTCGCCGGAGCGGAAATCGGGGTGCTCGAGTACGCGACCCAGGAAGGGGATGGTAGTGTGCACGCCCTCGATGACGAACATGTCGAGCGCTAGCTGAGCCCGCTCTATGGCCTCGAGGCGCGTGGGTGCCCGGACGATCAACTTCGCGATCAGCGAGTCGTAGTATGGGGGCACGACGTAGCCGGCATAGACGTGCGTGTCGACGCGTACACCGGGGCCGCCGGGCGGATGGAAGGTCGTAATTTTGCCGGGCGACGGCCGGAAGTCGTGCTCGGGGTCCTCGGCGTTGATGCGGCACTCGAGGGCGTGGCAGAGCAGGCGCACGTCGTCCGGGAGCGCCAAATGCTCGCCGGCAGCGGCCCTGAGCTGTTCCTTGACCAGATCGTAACCGGTCGCCTCTTCGGTGACGGGGTGCTCGACCTGAATGCGCGTGTTCATCTCCAGGAAGTAGAAATGCCCCTCGCGGTCCAGGAGGAACTCGACGGTGCCGGCGCCGACATAGCCGATCGCCTCCACACCGCGAACGGCGGCGCTACCCATCTGGTTCCTGAGCTCCGGGTTGACCGCGGGGCTGGGCGATTCCTCGATGAGTTTCTGATGGCGACGCTGGACCGAGCAATCGCGCTCGTTCAGGTGGACGACCCTCCCGTGCCGGTCACCGAGGACCTGGATCTCGACGTGGCGGGAGCCCTCGAGCAGCTTCTCGATGTAGAGGGCGCCATTCCCGAAGGCGGCCTCGGCCTCCACGCCCGCCATGTTGAATAGCTTTTCGAAGTCGGCTGCCGAGCGCGCGACACGCATCCCCTTGCCACCGCCGCCGGCCGCCGCCTTGATCATCACGGGGAAGCCGATCTGTTCCGCCGCCCTGCGCGCCTCGCGTGGGTCGCTCAGCGCCTCCTCGCTGCCGGGTATGACCGGGACGCCCGCTTCGACCATGGTTCGACGAGCGGCGACTTTGTCACCCATCTGCCGGATCTGGGCCGCGGTCGGTCCGATGAACACGATATCGGACGCCTCGCAGATCTCGGCGAACTCGGCGTTCTCAGCCAGAAAGCCGTAGCCGGGGTGGATCGCGTCGGCACCAACGATCTCCGCCGCCGCGATGATCCGGGGTATGTTCAGGTAGCTACCCTGCGCGGGCGGCGGCCCGATGCAGATGGCTTCATCCGCGAAGCGCACGTGCAACGACTCGAGGTCGGCTTCCGAGTGGACGGCCACCGTCGGGATGCGCAGCTCGCGGCACGCCCGGATGACGCGCAGCGCGATCTCACCGCGATTGGCGATCAGGACTTTCTGGAACACGGATCAACTAGTCTGGACGCGGAAGAGGACCTGCCCGTACTCGACCGGCTCGGCGTTCTCGACGCAGATCTCGACAATCTTGCCGCTGACCTCCGCCTCCAACTCGTTCATCAGCTTCATGGCCTCGAGGATGCAGAGCGTCTGCCCCTCCTTCACTACAGAGCCGACCTCGACGTACGGATCCGCGTCGGGGGCCGGGGCGCTATAGAACGTACCGACCATCGGCGATGTGATCTCGTGCAGGGCCGTCGCGGGCTCCGCCGCGGCGGGCGGTGGCGGGATGGGCACCGGCTCGGCGGCAGGGTTGGCCGGCGCGAAGGTTAGCGGCGGCGTACTCGACGCGTTGCCTCCCAGTACCACCGAGGGACTCTTCGTGATACGTATTCTAGTCCCCCAGCGAGAATACTCGATCGTGTCGATGTTGCTGGCCTCGACAGTCTCGATGAGCCGCTTGATGAATGTCAGGTCGATCATGAGGAGACCCGCTCCAAGTACTTGTTCTCGCGCCGATCAACTTTGATCACGTCGCCGGTTTCTATGAAGAGCGGCACCTGAACGACGGCGCCGGTCTCGAGCTTGGCCGGCTTGGTACCGCCCTGGGCTGTGTCGCCGCGGACCCCAGGCTCCGTTTCCGCCACCTGCAACTCCACGAAGAACGGCACTTCCACCGAGATCGGCTCGTCATCCCGGGTCAAGGCCTCGCACACCATATTCTCTTTCAAATAGGCGAGCTGGTCCGCGCCGATCGTACCCGCGGGCAAGGGAATCTGCTCGTATGTCTCGTTGTCCATGAAGTAGTAGAACTGACCGTCAGTATAGCTATACTGCACGGGCCGCCGCACCAGCCGAACCTCGTTGACCTTCTCGCCGGCGCGGAACGTCTTGTCGATCACCGCCCCGCTCAACACGCTCTTCAGCTTGGTGCGGACAAACGCGCCGCCCTTGCCCGGTTTGACGTGCTGGAAATAGGTGATCGAGTACAGCTCACCGTCAAGTTCTATGACCATCCCGTTACGGAAGTCCGCTGTCGATGCCATTTCGAACCGGTGATTATTAGGGGGATTCTCCCGTTTGCCGCGAACCGCTTGCCGGTACTCCTGCTTACAGGGGCAATGATCCCAGCCGGCTCTTGTCGAGCCGCACCAGCGCTTCCGATCCGTCCGGGGTAACGAGCAGGTCGTCCTCGATCCGGACCCCGCCCCACCCTGGAAAGTAGAGGCCCGGCTCGACAGTAACAACCATGGCAGGGCGCAGCAATTCCTCGCTGCGCCGAGCAAGGCGGGGTCCCTCGTGGACCTCGAGCCCGAGGCCATGCCCGGTGCTGTGTGGAAAGCGTTCCTCCACGCCCGCGGCGGCGAAGACTGCCCGCGCCGCCGCGTCCACCGTCTGTCCGCTGACGCCCTCGCGTAGTGCAGCGCCGGCCGCCTCCTGTGCGGCGAGCACGAGGTCGTAGACTTCCTGCTGCCGCGGGTTGGGAACCCCCACCACAAAAGTCCGTGTCATGTCGGAGTTGTAACCCTGCCATCGCGCGCCGAAGTCGATCAGCAGCAGATCGCCATCGCGGATCTCGCGCTCGCCGGTCGCCGCGTGGGGCAAGGCGGTCCTGGGGCCCGAAGCGACGATCGTCTCGAAAGCCGCGCCTTCGGCACCGAGGCGGCGCATGCCGTACTCGAGCTGGGCGGCGATCTCGGATTCCCGGACGCCGGGCTCGATGACGCTCAGCATCTCGGTCAGCGCGCGCGCCGCGATGGCGCCGGCGCGTCTGATCGCCGTGACCTCATCCGCGTCTTTCGCGGCCCGTTGACCCTCGACGATGCCGGACACGGGTTTCCAGTCCACCGCGACGCCGTCTTCCGCCAGACGGGCCCACTCGCGGAAAGAGAGGTAGGCGCTCTCGAACCCGATGCGGCGACCGGCGAAAGAGCGTGCCGCCTGCTCGACCAAGCCGGCGAGTGCCCCGTTGCGCAAGACGACCAACTCGAAGCCGGCATCGTCGGGCAGTTCCTCCGCGGCCTGGGTCTCGTAGCGACCATCGGTGATGAAGAGCGCCCGCGCATCGTCGAGGATGAGCCAACCGCTCGATCCGCTGAACCCGGTCAAGTAGCGGACGTTCGCCCGGTGGGAGACGAGGAGGCCCTCGAGGTCGTGTTCGCCTAAACTGGCACGGACTCGAGCGAGCCTACGCGCGGCGGGACTGGCCATGTGGGAGGGTATTGACCCCTATTCCTTCAGGCCTCTCAGCCACTCCTGGAACTCTTCGAGATCCCCGGAACTCGATGCCTCGGCGGCGTTCGACTCATCCGCCGTCTCGCTCGGCGGCCCGGCCGGGTCGGACGCTGCGACCGGCCCGGGGTTCCCGGGCTGTGAGGCCGACGCGTGATCCTCGGGGCTGTAGGCGAGGAGACCGGAAAGGTACTCCTCGATGGTGACCGCAGGCGCCGTCGGCTCCGGGGCAGCGGTCGCCGGAATGCTGTCCTGCCTCGCGGGTGGCGTCAAGACGGCGCCCGCCGGCACGACGTCGGCTGCCGGGGCGATCTCAGGCTCCGGCGGCTGGCCCAGCTGCAGCGCCGGCTCATCTTCGCGCCGCACCATGACGTCGAACGACGAGGCGAAGGGGTCCAGGTGCTCGATCCCGGCCACCGGTGCCTCGTCCTCGAAGCGGAACTCGGGCTCGGGCAGCCTCGTCTCCGAGCGGCCCTCCCGCGCACCGGCCGGTGGCTGCTCCGTGATCGGTGGTGCCTCGAAGGCCGCCGGGATCTCCGGTGCCGCAGGGGGAACGGGCGCCTCGTCGGCCGAAGGCTCGGCCAGGTCGAGGAGCTCGGCGAGGTCCACACTGCCCTCCGGGGTCGCCCGCGCCTCGGCGAGCTTGATCTCCAGCTCGGCGACCCGCGCCTGCAACCGCTCATCTCCCGGACGTGCTCCCACCAGCTTGCGGTAAACGGCCAGAGCGTCCTCGTACAGACCCTGATCGGCATAGAGCTCGGCCATGGTCTCCGTGACCATGCCCTCGCTCACCGGGCCAGGACCCGCCGTCTCGGTCTCTCCGGCTGCGCCCGCCGCTTCGGGCTCGACCGCCTCACGGAACTCCTCCGTCAGGCTCTCTACTCCCAGGTCAGCGCCAGCTCGATCTTCGATCTCCTCCCCGCTCAGGAAGCCCGGGGTCCAGTCCTCGATGTCACCGAGATCGAACTCCTGACGCCGCTCGGCCGGCGGCTCGGCAGCCGCCCCCGGCGCCGCCGGTTCGCCGGGCGTCCGGGCCTCGAACGCCTCCAGGCCCTCAACCTGCCCCACCGGCGGTTCGACCGCCTCGTCGGCAAGCGCCTCGAGATCGCTGAACTCTTCCCAGGCCAATGCCGACGGCAGCTCGGGCTCCGCCTCCGCTACATCCCCTCCGCTCTCGGTGGGCATGCCCTTGCCGATCAGACCTTCCACCGGCTCGATCTCCTCTCCCGACTCCTCGCGCACCGGCTCCTCCGCCGCCAACTCCCAAGGCGTCGCTCCCTCAACTGGCTCGACCTCCTCCGTCACCTCGTCCGCCGCCGCTGCCGGCGGCGGCGCCTCCTCCGGTGCCACTGGGGCCGCCGCCGCCGGCGGCCTCACCCCTCCCGCCGCCAGCTTCTCCAGCTCCACCTGCACCTCCTCATTGCGCGGATCGATCTGTAGCAACCGCTCGTACCACGAACGAGCATCCTCGAGACGGCCGCCGCCGGCCGCCAAATCGCCCAGTGCCCGCATGGCGATCATATTCTGAGGATCCAGCTCCAATACCTTGCTGAACTGCTCGTGAGCGTCGGCGTAGCGCTCGCTCTCCAGGTACACCCGCCCCAGCACGTTGTAGGCGCTGATGTAGTTGGGGTGGTTCTTCAAGCCGTGAAGCACCAGACCCTCCGCCTTGCCGTATTCGCCAGCCCGGCGGTAGGCGTCCGCCAGGTGAGCGAAGACCAGGCCCTGCGAGTTCTCAGCGTATCGCTGCTCGAGTTGCTCGATTTCCTTCTGGACGTCGTCGTTGTCCGGAGGCATGTCGTGTTACTCCTGGGGCAGCTGCGGTTCCCATGCAAGGCGGCGGAGGGATCGTGCAAATATATTTGTTTCAAAACGTTAGTGTCAACGTACGCTGTCTGTGATCTATATTACTTTATGCGGCCGGCGGCGCCGCCGCTGGTGGCTCGGCCGGTAGCATTTTCGTAGGTGCCGAGTAGATTCAGTCCACACGTTTCCAAGGTTTTGGTGGCGCGATTTCGGCAGAAGGAGAAGGACTGGCCATATGCTGCGCTCAATGCGTCGAAACACGAAGATCATCATGCTGGTCGTCGCCGTAGCGTTCGTCGGCCTGATGGTATTCCAGTGGGGGATGGACATATCGGGCCGAAGCAACCCGGCCGCGGCGGGGGAAGTGGGGCGGGTGAACGGCACATCGATCAGCTATCAGCTGTGGACGGCGACCTACCGCAACCTGACCGATCAGGCGCGGGCGCAGAAGGGATCGGCACTGAATGATCGGGAGCTGGCCTTCCTGGAGGATCAGGCGTGGAGCCAGCTGGTGAACGAGATCTTGATCGATCAGGAGTTGGACCGTCGAGGGATCTCGGTGACGGACAACGAGGTGAGGCTGGCGTTTCAGACGACTCCGCCACCCTGGCTGGCGCAGAACGAGCTGTTCCAGACGGGCGGTCAGTTTGACTATGAGAAGTATCGCGAGTTTTTCTCGAACCCGGCGGTTGACCCGCAGCTGCTCATACAGATCGAGCAGTACTATCGCTCGGTGCTGCCGCAGATGCGTCTGATGGAGCAGATCGGGAGTGGCATATACGTATCGGATTCCGAGCTCTGGTACATGTACCGTGACCGAAGCGAGCAGGTGCGGGTGACGTACCTGGCGCTCGACCCGGAGCTGGCGGTGGCTGACACGCTGGTCGAGTACAGCGACGCGGAGCTGCGGAGCTACTACGACGAGCATATCGACGAGTACAGGCGGCCGGCGACGGTCGAGGTTACGCTGGTCCAGTTCTCGCGCGTGCCGAGCGCCGCTGACACGGCGGCGGCGCTGGAGGAAGCGCGGCGAGTGCGCTCGGAGATTGTTGCGGGTGCCGAGTTCGCCGAGTTGGCAGAGCGGCTGAGCGCGGACCCAGGGTCGGCGCGGAGCGGCGGTGACCTCGGCTGGTTTGGGCCTGGCGAGATGGCGCCGGAGTTCGAGGCAGCCGCCTTCGCGCTGGAGCCCGGTGTCATCTCGGAGCCGGTTCTCACCGCCTACGGTTACCACATCATCAAGGTCGAGGAAGAGGAAGCGGATCGCATCCACGCCTCCCATATCCTGATTCCGATCCGGCTTCAGGGCGCGAGCGAGGACGACCTGCTGGGCACCGTGGACCGCTTCGAGCGGATCGCGCTGACGTCGGGCCTGGAGGTGGCGGTGGACTCGCTGGGGGTCGAGAGCCGCCGAATCACTCTGGCCGAGGGTAGCGATTTCGTCCCCGGCATGGGGGCGTTCGAGCCGGTGCACTACTGGGCGTTCCACGACTCGACGATGGCCGGTGAGCTGAGCCCGGTCTACGAGACCGACCAGGGCTTTCACTTCTTCCAGCTCGAGAGCCGCGTGCCCGAGGGCTACGTCCCGTTCGCCGACGTGGAGCCGGCTGTGGGGCGGCGCGTCGAGCTGGAGAAGAAGAAAGAGGAGGCGCAGCGGATGGCCGCGCGGATGGCGAGCGAGTTGCAGGCCGACGCGAGCCTCGACGCCGTCGCCACCGAATACGACCTGCTGTATCAGACCAGCACGCTTTTTACGCGGTTCGATTTCGTACCCGGACTCGGTCAGGGTAACGCGGTGATTGGTGCCGCCTTCGGGCTGGAGCTGAATGAGATCGCCGGCCCGATCGAGTCGGACGACCGTCTCTTCTTTGTCCAGCTGGTGGAGCGAGTCGCGCCGAGCCGCGAGGAGTTCGAGGCGATACGAGAAGACATGCGCGCCCAGCTAACGCAGCAGCGTCAACAGACCGCGCTGGACGAGTGGTTGGCGGAGCTGCGGGAGATGGCGACGATCGAGGATTTCCGGGAACAGATCTTCGTACCGCGCTCCTGACGGCGCGCGGCCCTGCTCAGAGCATCATGCGTGCCACGTAGGCCACCGCCACGACACCTGCCACGCTAAAGAGATTCACGTTCAATACGATCGGCCCCAGCGTGAAGGCGATCACCAGCAGGTCGACGCTCAACGGACCGATGCTGGCCGAGATCGTCGTGGTGAAGAACTCCCGGAACGGGCCCTCGGGAATGAAGAGTACGGAGAGCTTGGTGAGGATGGCACCGAGCAAGAACCCGAGCGCCAGGATCAGCGCAATACGGCCGGGCGAGCGGCCGGAGGGGCGTAGTAGAAGACTATCCGCGCGAGTCACTTTCGCCGCTCAATCGAGTAGTTGACCGCCTCGGCCAGGGCAACCGTCGCCGGAGACTCCGGCAACTCGGCGAGGGCCGCGATTGCCTCATCCGCGTACTGACGCGCCTTGGCTCTGGCGAAGGCGATGCCGCCTCGTGCCTGCGCCGCTTCGACCACGCGAATGATCAGATCCTCCTGCGGCTCCGGGTCGGCGAACAGCGCATTGACCGCTAGACGCTGCTCCCGATCGAACTCGGGCAGGGCCGCGATCAGCGGCAGGGTGACCTTATGCTCGCGCAGGTCCTGGCCGGTCGGCTTGCCCGTGACGTCCTCGTTGCCGGTGTAGTCGAGGATGTCGTCGGCGATCTGGAAGGCCATCCCCAAGGCGAACCCGTAGGCCTTCAGCGGCTCGCGCTGGGACGAGTCGCCGACCAGGGCGCCCAGCTCGCAGGCCGCCGACATGAGCGACGCCGTCTTGGCGCTGATCAGACGGTAGTAGTCGTCCTCGGTGAAATCGAGCGCATCGTGCATGGCCAGCTGGCGCATTTCACCGATGGTCATGGCGTTCGCCGCTTCGGCGAGCACCTTGATCAAGTCCACACGTCCCAGCCGCGTCATCTCCATCACGGAGCGTGAGTACAGGTAATCGCCCATGATGATGGCGACCTGGTGACCCCAGACCGAATTGACGGTCGGCATGCCGCGGCGCAGCACCGAGTGATCGACGGCGTCGTCGTGCACCAAAGTGGCCAGATGTACGGCTTCGACGACGGCAGCCAGCAGGAGTGCGTCGGGGCTGGACTTGCCGCCGATCTCGTTGCAGAGCAGCAGCAGCGTGGGCCGGAACAGCTTGCCCCGCTTGAGCAGCAGGTAGTCGTTGACTTCCTCGATGAGCTCGAACTCATCGACGACCAGGCAACGCATCACCTCGTCCAGCTCGTCGAGCCGTTTGCGGACCGGCTCCTGGATCCGCGCCAATTCTGGTAGGGCCGTACGGAGCATATCGTGATTGTCGGGGAGCGCCACAGCGCCCAGAGGGCGCGACTTGGCGGACACTTTAGCGGTAACTGAGCGGGTTTGTCAAAGGGGGGTCAACTAGCTGCGCAGGCTCGCCACGCGCTGGGAGACATCGCGGAAGTTGACATCGCAGCCCAAGACACGTTCGTACGACTCGATGGCGCGGCCGGCGTCGCCGATGGTTTCGAAGGATCGGCCCATGGCGTAGAAGATGCCGACCAACTCATCGTCCGTGTGGCCGGGGACCTGCAGGGCACGGCCGAGTACTTTCAGCGCGATACGGTGGTCGCCCTTCTCGACGAAGCAGGCTCCAAGCATCTCGATGGCGCGCAGCCGGAAATCGAGCCCGCGGGCGGCGATCTGGAACTCGGCAATCGCCTCGTCGATCAAGCCCATGTCCCGGTAAGCACAGCCGAGGTCGTAGTGGCTGGCGGCGTCCTCCTCCTCGATCGCTTCCGAGACCTTCGATTTGAACTGGCTGAGCATCTCGGCGAAGTTGACGTCCGACTCGCTCTGCGGGTCGGCTGCCGCGATCCTGAAGCGTGTGCTCTTCTGCTCGGCCTCCTCCTCCATGATAATGGAGCCCAGGTCCACGTAGTCACCCGCCGCCGTGGCCGGTTCGCCCGTCGGCGCCGCGGACGCCTCCTCCTCGACGAACATCTCGAGCGCCGCGGCCGCTCGCCGGTTCTGGGGGTCCAGCTCCAGAACGCGCTGGTAAACGGCCCGCGCCTTATTACTGGCGTCGGTGCGATCCAGGCAGTCGGCCAGTTTCAGATAGGCCTCGACCAGGCCGGCCCGGTCGGCGGCGCGCAGGGCGAACTCGACGCGCTTCTGGTACGCAGCGACGTCATTGACGTTGAGCCGCAAGAGCTCGTCCAGCACACGGCCGGCATCCCGATACTGGCCGGCGCGCTCGTGAAGTCCCAGCGCCTCGCTCAAGCAGAGCTTCGCCTTGTCACGGTCCCCGATCTCCAAGAGCGCCTCGGCAAGATCGAAGAGCAGGTCCGCTTGCCTTCCCTCCACCCGCAGTCTGGACTCCAGTTCCGCCACGCGATCGGCAGGCGTAACGGCCCGCTCGACCGGCGGCGGCTGAGGCGGCTCATCGATGGCGGACGGTGGCTCTGCGGCCGGCGGCGCCAGGGACGTGGGCACGATTCCCAGGTCCGCAGCAGCCGGCGGCTCGACGCCGGCCGCCTGAGCGTCATCGGCGATCGAGGTCGGCATGATATCCAAACCGGGATCCTCGAGCGCGCCGCCGAATATCTCTCTTTCGAGCGACGAGGCATCGATATCGATGCCCTCGAGGTCCAGCTCGGCCGGTGGGCCCACCTCCTCGAGCGATCCCAGATCGTCGCCGCCCAGATCCTCGACTACGGCGGCCGGCGCTTCGAGCTCGGGTGGCTCGACCTCCAGGGGCTCCCCGGCAAGCTCGGGCTCGGGCTCCGGCTCCAGCGGCTGCGGCTCCTCCTCCGGCTCGTCCCATGGCAGGATCTCCGGCAGCTCGAGGACACCTTCGGCGTCGATGGCGCTCGACGTGGATTCCTCCGGCGGATCTACCTCCGGATCCCGCTGCGGTGCCAGCTCGAGGATGCGCTCCCGGACCTCGCTGGCATCCGCCTCGCGACCTTCCTGGTTCAGGTCACGCCAGGCCAGCCGCAACTGTTCAACACCGTGCATCGGGCGCTCGTGCTCGATGAGCTGGTCGGCGATCATCAGCCGCACCTCGGGGTCCGGCGACAGATCGGCGAACTCGATCAGCGCCGAGAAAGCGTCGTCGAGCTTCCCGGCCCGCTGCATGCGCTCGGCGTACTCGAGGAAGTGGCGGCGCGCATCCGAAAGGAAGCCCTTCGCCGCCCCGATCTTGCCCAGCTTCAGGTAAGCGGAATGCCGGTTCGGCTGATTACGGAGGATCTTGTTGCAGAGCGCGATAGCGTTGTTGTAGAAGCCGGCCGAGAGGTGCCCGTCGGCCGCCATCTCGTAGTAATTCACCGCTCGCGCCACGTCCCCGACCCTGCGGTACAGGTCGCCGACCCGGTTGAACAAGGCGAGATCAGGCTCCTTGCGCTCGCGGCGGTCAGCCTCGATGGCGTTCTCGTACTCCTCGATCGCGCGTTTCCAGTTCTCGCGCTGCTCGAAGCTTCTCGCTCTTTGCCTGTACCGGGCAGCCTCGCTCATTCGCCCCGAATCCGTGATCGCTAATCGTGACTATCCCGCTCGCCCATGCGCCGAGGCCGGGCACAGGCGCGCCCCGCCACGAACCTCGAGGTTGGGCAGCAGATCAGCCCTAAAGATACACAAATATGCTGACTTTTCAGCAACCCGCTCGACGACGGCCTGGCGGGCCGCGGCGGCCGGGGGCGGACAGAAAGGGGTGCAACTGCCGCCCAAATACACCGCACCGCACCTTATGTTGCACGCTCTAGTGAACCCGCACGCCTCTCTTCCAAACGGCAGCGCAATGATTGCCGCCATAGAGATAGGGGACAAGCCTGTAGTCTGCAACACCAAACGCAACGACGTCCGCTGGCGCTCCGGGCTCGAGGGTGCCGCGCCCGTCCTCCAGGCGAAGAGCGGCGGCGCCGTTGGCGGTGGCGGCGACGAAGGCCTCGGCCGGCGACATGTGGAGCACGCTGCAGGCGATGCTCATCACGACCTGCAGGTTCACGGTGGGCGAGGAGCCCGGGTTGAAGTCGGTGGCGAGGGCGACGGCGGCGCCTCGGTCGATGAGTTGGCGGGCCGGGGGATAGTTGGACTTGCCGAGGAAGAAGAGGGTCCCGGGGAGCAGGGTGGCGACGGTGCGGGAGGCCGCCAGGGCGGCGATACCAGCCGGCGAGATGGCCCCGAGGTGATCGGCGGAGGCCGCGTCGAATTCGGTGGCCAGCTCGGCACCGCCGCTCGACTCGAATTCGTCGGCGTGCAATCTGGGCACGAGGCCGTGGGCGACGGCCGCCTCGAGGACGAGTCGGGTCTCATCCGGCGTGAAGACGCCGGGCTCCATAAAGACATCGCAGAAGACGGCGAGTCTGGACTCGGCGACCGCGGGGATCATGGCGTTGACGAGGAGATTGACGTATTCCTCGCGCCGCTCCCGGTACTCAGGCGGGAACGCGTGGGCGCCGAGGAAGGTCGGCACCACGTCGATCCAGCCCTGCTTCGCCAGCGACCCAATGACGCGGAGCATTTTGAGCTCGTCATCCAGCGTCAGGCCGTAGCCACTCTTGATCTCCACCGTCGTCGTCCCGTGCTCGAGAAGCCGGCGCAGCCGGCCGCGGCTCAGCTCGAATAGTTCCTCCTCGGAGCGTCCCCGTAGATCGCGGACGGAGGCGTTGATGCCGCCACCCTGCCGGGCGATCTCCATATAGGGGATCCCGGCGCAACGGAGCTCGTACTCGTCCAGACGATAGCGGCCGAAGACCGCATGGGTGTGGGAATCGACGAGCCCGGGCGTGAGGACGTGACCGCTGAGATCGACCCGCTCTGCATCCGGGAAGCGCGCCCGCAGCTCCTCGCGCGGCCCGACCGCTTCGACCAGGCCGTTCTTGATAGCGATCGCCCCTTCTTCCAGCAAGCCGATGTTGGCCATCGCCCTGGCGCGGCGTGGCTGGCTGCCGCCCGGACAGGTCAGGATCTGTGATGCCTCGAGGATCAGTGCGTTGTGGTCAGGCATAGTCTGGATTCGAGAATCGACAGCCGCCAGCGGATTGTCGAGTTCATTCCGTCATTGGGATCTTGATCCCGTGTCTGCGTGCCGTTTCGAGCGCTTCCGGGTAACCCGCGTCGACGTGCCGCATCACCCCGCTGCCCGGATCGTTGGTGAGGACGCGCTGGAGCCGACGTGCGGCGTCCGGCGTGCCATCGGCGACGATGACCATGCCGGCGTGGAGAGAGTCGCCGATCCCGACGCCACCGCCGTGATGGAAGCTCACCCAGGTGGCGCCGCTGGCGACGTTCAGC
Source organism: Gemmatimonadota bacterium (assembly GCA_039586575.1). Lineage (GTDB taxonomy): Bacteria > Gemmatimonadota > Gemmatimonadetes > Palauibacterales > KS3-K002. Next base: position 98,444 of record JBDHKD010000003.1, read on the forward strand.
ATGGCGTTCAACACCGGCCAATCGGCGATCGCGTCACTGCCGTCCTTCATCCCTTCCGTCTCCCGGAAGGGGCTGGCGACCGACCCGGTGTCGAGATGGTCGCGACCGATGACGATGGGCGCCTTCAGCTCGCCGCTGGCTACTAGCTCGTTGATGGCCAGGCCGAACTTGGCGCGCTCGCCCTGGCCGAGCCAGCAGATCCGTGAAGGCAGGCCCTGGAAGGCGACCTTCTCGCTGGCCATGCGGATCCAACGGTTGAGCGGCTCGTCTTCGGGAAACAACTCCAGCACCAGCTCGTCGGTGCGGTGGATATCCGCGGGGTCGCCGGAAAGCGCCGCCCAGCGGAACGGGCCTTTGCCGAGGCAGAAGAGGGGGCGCACGTATGCCTGGACGAAGCCGGGGAAGTCGAAGGCGTTCTCGACGCCCGCATCGCGAGCCTGAGCCCGAATGTTATTGCCGTAATCGAATACGACAGAGCCCTGGCGCTGCAGCTCGAGCATGCCTCGCACGTGCTCCGCCATGGAGTCCATCGCTCGCTTCACGTAAGCCTCGGGGTCGCTCTGCCTGAGTTCGTTGGCCTCGGCCAGCGATAGTCCCTGCGGCACGTACCCGTTGAGCGCGTCGTGGGCGCTCGTCTGGTCGGTCACCAGATCCGGCGTGATCCCGCGGCGGGAGATCTCCGGGACCACATCCGCACAGTTCCCGACCAACCCCACCGAGAGCGCCGCGCCGCGCTCGCGCGCCGCCAGCGCCAGCTCCAGCGCCTCATCGAGGTCGTCAGTAGCGCGGTCGAGGTAGCGTGTCTCCAAACGCCGCTCGATCCGCGCCGGGTCGACCTCCACTCCCAGGAAGGCGCCACCGTTCATCGTCGCGGCCAGCGGCTGGGCCCCGCCCATACCACCCAAGCCGCCGGTCAGCACGAGCCGGCCCGACAGCGAGCCTCCGAAGTGCCGGCGCGCCGCCGCCGCGAACGTCTCGTAGGTCCCCTGCAGGATCCCCTGGGTGCCGATGTAAATCCAGGAGCCGGCCGTCATCTGACCGTACATGATGAGGCCTTTCCGTTCCAGCTCCCTGAAGTAGTCCCACCTCGCCCAGCGCCCTACCAGGTTCGAGTTCGCGATGAGTACTCGAGGCGCATCAGCGTGGGTCTTGAAGACGCCCACCGGCTTGCCGCTCTGCACCAACAGCGTCTCGTCGTCACCGAGCTCGCGAAGCGAGCGGACGATCGCCTCATACGCCTCCCACGAGCGCGCAGCGCGACCCGAGCCGCCGTAGATGATCAGCTCGTCTGGCTTCTCGGCGACCTCGCGGTCGAGGTTGTTCATCAGCATCCTGAGCGCCGCCTCCTGAGGCCAACCTTTGCAGGAGAGCTCTGTGCCTCGTGGCGCTCGTACCTGACGCGTCCCGACCTTACGGTTTGGCATCATCTCGATCACCGTGTCTCTTGACGATAGTCGAACTTCACGTCACGCAGATCCTTGAGATTCACCCTGAACTCGAATACGAAATTGCCATTTGCGGCTTTGAGGAACTGAAACGTGGCCGCCCAGCGATGCAGGTCACGCTGCAAGCTGAATGCATGATCCACGAACTTTCCCTCTTCAATGTCGTACTGGCTCCGCCAGGTCAACCTCCAGTTCAGCGTCGGTTGGAACCCGAAGTTCCAGCGGACAGACTGCCGATCGCTCGGCGGGTCCTGTCCCGGCCGCGGCCGTGTCCGCAGCAGGCTGTAGTCGACGCTCAGCGACCACGGCTGCCTCGCACCACGCGCGCCCCGTTCGCGCTCATCCGGCACGTCTTCGGGACGCTCCTCGAGCTCTTGGTCCTCGAACTCCTCGGACCGGGGAACGATCCCCCGCCCCTCCCGCAGTCCGCTCGGGTCGCCGAACAGGCCGGCAACCGCGCGCTCGCCCAACGAGAAACCGAGGTTCAGCTGCGTGAGGAACGGGGCAAAGCGGCGCCGGTCCTCGACTTCCTCGAACAGATCGTGCGAGAAACGTAACGTCAAGCCTCGCAACAGGTCGGACGTGATGGTGTTGGAGATCGAGTTCGTTATCAGCTCACGCTCGACGAAGTCGTAGCTGAGCGCCGATGTCCGAATGGCGAGAACCGTCAGCTTGCGCCCCTCGGCGGGCTGGCGGTCGGCGAGGCTATCGCTGGGGACCGAGTCTTGTAACTCTTTTCTTGGCTTGAGCTTAGCCTCGAAGGTCTGCTGCAGGCCCAGCGTGATCCGGTGCTGCTCGCGGGTGCTGTCGGCCCGGAACCCGCTCAGCCCCGCGAACTCCGGCGACGGCTGCACGGCCGGGCTGTAGCTCCAATTGATGCCGGTCGAGAACTTGTGGCGGATCCGCTCCGCGACTCCGAAGCCGGGGAAGAAGCCATAGATGTCGCTGTTGAGGGCGGCGTTAACCGAAACGCGAGTCGGCCCGCCCAAGAAATCGAAGTCGGTCTCGTTGTTGCGGACGAGGATTCCGTCGAGACTCAGGCTCGGGGTCAGCGTCGTCGTGCCGATCAGCCGCTGCTGGTAGCCGAACGAGGTTCGCCAGTTCAGGGTGCCCTGTTTCGTCTCCGGGTCGAAGAACAGGGTATCGACCACCATAGTCGAATCGGGGTCCACGAAAGTCGTGTCGGTCAGCAGGAACGGCTCGTCCGTGGTATCCTGGTTGTAGGAACCGCTCGAGTTCCAACGGAGTGGCCCCAAAGAGAAGTTGGAGGTGACGGCATTCCTGATCGACGAGCGATCGGACAGCCCCGGTGTCTCCGAGAGTTGGCGATTGAAGCTGCCGCTTCCGGTCCAGGTCAAGCCATTGTACCAGCGTTTCTCGAGCGGCGAGCGGGCCGGTGTGATCGCAATCGGGGATAGCGTCAGCGACAGCGATGGCAGAGTGGTGGTCGTGGCCTGCGGCGAGGTCGCCGGATTGGAGAGCGGCTGGACTCGCTGACCGCTGATGTTGAGCGTACCCCAGTCGAAACGTCGCGTGTAGCCGAGGTCGGAACGTAACTGCTGCACCAGCCGTTCGGGGTTGAACTCGTTCTCACGTTGGAACTGGGTGCTGGAGACGAACTGGACCGAGGCGCGCAAGTCGGCGCGCTCGCCGAATCTCTGGTTGTGGTTCCAGGCGAGCGACAGCTCCTTGCTGCCGTTGGGCAGGAGAAAGTACGAGCTGCCGACGCGCCCGTCGATGAACTTCTGGCGCCAGCGGTAGCGGTAGAAGCCATCGAGCCGTGTCCAGGTGTCGGACCACCAGTCGATACTGAACTGTGTGTCCATGTAGTCGTTGATCGCCCAGTAGTAGCCGACGTTGGAGATGTGTCTGTTATAGCCGGTCGAGTTGCGGATGATGTCGTTGACACCGAAGCGCAGGGTCAAGATGCCGCTGTGACGGCCCGGCCTGATGTCCTGGGCCATGAAGGGGAACCAGAAGACCGGTACGTCGCCGAAATAGACGCGGACCGGCCAAGCGACGACTATGTGGCCCAGCACCAGTTTGATCTTGTCGGACTCGAAGCGATAGTGTGGATCCGCGAGCTCGCACGATGTGAAGTGTCCGTGCTGCACCCATAGGGTGTCGGTACCTTCCAGGGTGAAGTTGCCCTCGACGTTCCATACTTCCCAGCGGGTACGGCCGCCGATGACAGTGCCGACCTTGCGATCGGTATCATAGAAGAACGGACCCTCCTCGCTATCTACTTCCTCGCCTTTGGCGTTGATCAATTTCGACTTCCCGTAGGCGATCATGTAGCGGGTTTGGCCTTCGTAGGTGACCGAGTCGGCGTGCAGGTTTTCGCCTTGACGCTCGAGGTGCGCGCGCTGCCGGATGTGGATCGAGCGATCTCCGGTGGAGAACTGCAGCGTGTCACCACGATAGACCACCGGGCGGTAGCCGGGGCGTGCCAGCAACGCTTGCATCATCGAGTCGGGAGATGGGAACGGCTCGCCGATATCGACGGAGTCGGCCGCCAGTGAATCGGGGGCCTGTTTCGAGTCCTGTCGCACGCGCGTGGTGTCCTGGGTAAAGGGGGTGGGCGCCGGGGCGGCGGCTGCCAGGTCGTGGACAGATGTGAGGAGTCCCCCGAGCGCGACCGCCAGCGCGGCGGCCAGCGCCCCCGCGGGCAGGGGCTCAGTCCGCAATCGCTTGCGTGCTGCGCCCGGCGAGTCGCCGACGATCGACGACGGCGACGAGGAGGATCGAGATCTCATACAGCACAATCAGTGGCACCATCATCATGACCATCGTGCCGACGTCGGCGGGTGTGAGGATCGCCGAGACCATCGAGACGGCGACGATCGCGTGGCGTCGTAATCTCCTGAGCGAACCGGCATCGATGAGGCCGAGTCCGGCCAGCAGCAGCGTGACGAGCGGCAGCTCGAAGATGACACCGAACGCAAGGATCAGACGGGTGGCGAAACGCAAGTACTCGCCGATCGTGATGATGGGTGAGAGCGCCTGCGTCTGAAAGCTGAGCAGGAAACGCAGCCCGAGCGGCAAGACCATAAAGTAGGCCATGGCCACGCCGAGCAGGAAGAGGAGGAACCCGCCGGCGACCGCCGGGATGACGACTTTTTTCTCGTGCTCGAAGAGAGCGGGCGCCAGGAAGGCCCAGACGTGATAGATGATCACGGGGGCCGCCAAGATGACTCCGACGACGAAGGCAAGTTTCAGGGTGACTGCCATCGGCTCGGTGGGGCTGGTGAAGAGCAGCTGCCCATCGGGCACGAGCGGAACGATGGGTCGCTTGAGCAGTCCGATGACATCGAACTCGGCCACGATGAAGAAGCCGGCCACCGAGAGTACCAGGACAGTCAGGCCCATCCAGATGAGGCGGGACCGCAACTCGTCGAGATGCTCGAGAAACGGCATCTCGCCGCTACCCTTCGTCCGCTTCGTCCGCTTCACCGCTTGCCTTCCCTGTCCTTGCGCGCCTGCTCGTCGGAGAGCGCCGACTCGAGGAAGTCGAGCTGAGCCGCATCGTAGCCCTGGCGCTCGGCCAGCTCGCGGATGGTCTCGAGATATTCGTCCGGGTCCTGGAAGTTCGTGTAGACGGAGGCGAAGCGAACATAAGCGACCTGGTCCAGCTCGCGCAGGTGATCCATCACCCGCTCGCCGATCTGCCAGCTCTCGACCTCACCCGACTCGCTGCGCTCGAGGCTCTCGAGGATGGAATCGGCGATCTCCTCGATCTGCCGGAGTGTGACCGGCCGCTTCGTACAGGCGACCTGGATGCCGCGAATCAGCTTGGCGCGATCGAAAGCCTCGAAGCTTCCCTCCCGCTTCTTGACCGACAGCGGGCGGTCCTCGACCGATTCGTAGGTCGTGAATCGCTCGTTACAGCGCTCGCACTCGCGTCGGCGACGCACAGCCCGACCTTCGCGACTCGTCCGCGAGTCCACGACCCGGTTCTTGGTGTGACCGCAATATGGACAGCGCATATAAGGGAGGAGTGGGTTGCCCGGCGGCTCGCCGAGCAGGCCGCTAGCGGCAGCTCAGTCGCTGTGCCTGGTCGCGGGCCAGCCGGGACTCGTCGCTCCTCGGGTAACCAGCCGTTACACGTTGGAAGTACTCACAAGCCGTGTCTTTGTTTCCCTGGTCGACCTGGAGGAGTCCCGCTTTGTAGAGCGCCGTAGGCGCGGCTCTCGAGTTGGGGTACAGCTCAACGACGCGGTTATACTCGCGAATCGCCCGGCCAGCGTCGCCCTCTTCCCGGTAGGTCTCCGCAAGGTAGTACTGCGCGTCGGGGGCCAACTCGTCCGCCGGGTAGGCCACCAAGAAGTCCTGGAACCCGGCCCGCGCCGTCTCGATCGCCCCACGACGTAACTGTTCGATAGCCGCTGCATACAGGGAGCGGGCGTCTCCACCACCCGCTCCCTGTTCCAACTCACGACCGGCCGGCAGGCTGCTGTCAGGCGCGGCGAACACATCACCGACGGCCTCGCGCTCTTCCTGCCGTTGCTCCATGCGCTCGCGCAGGCTGCGCAGCACGATCTGGCTCTGACCGAGCAGCTCCTGGATCTCCACGAGCTGGCGCTCCATGTCGTCGAGCTGGCGAAGCAGGTCGCCCCGCACGGTCACGACCAGCGCCCGTTGGTTCTCGAGCGCCTCGGAGAAGTACTGCTCGAGCTCAGCCACACCCTCGGCGATGCTGTCCTGCCGGGCGTTGACCTCCGCCAGATCGTAGCGGATCCGGTCGACGTCCTTTTTGGAGGCGCAGGCGGCCAAGCCCGCGGCCGCCAGGACGAGCCACGGCCTGACAGCGGCTTTCATGGCGGACTGCTATCCTTCTAGTTGCCGAGCTGCCCGTGATTGCGGACCACGAACTCGGCTCGGCGGTTCTGTGCCCAGGCGTCCTCGTTGGAGGCGCGTGCCAGTGGGCGTTCCTCGCCGTAGCTGATCGTGCCGAAGCGGCTTTGGTCGATGCCGTAGCTCATCAAGTAGCGACGGACCGCTTCCGCACGCCGCTGACCCAGAGCGAGGTTGTACTCGTTGGAGCCGCGCTCGTCGCAGTGCCCCTCGACGTTCAGGGTAACGCCGGGGTACTCGCGGAGCACGGACACCTTGCGCTGCAGGACCTCTTCGGCATCGGGTCGGATGTCGGACTTATCGAAGTCGAAGTGGACACGCTCGGCGATGACCGAAAGCACGCGGCTGCGCTCAGCCTCACGGCGACGACGCTCTTCCTCTTCACGTCGGAGTCGTGCCTCCTCCTCCATCCGGGCGCGCTCCGCCGCTTCATCCACGGTCGGCTCTTCGACCTGCGGTTCGGGCTCGGGCTCGGGCTCGGGTGGCGGATTGCCGCCGCAGGCGGCCACCAGAACCACCAACGCCAACGTCCCCAGCCATCCCGTCGTCTTCTTCCAGGTGCTTGACATTGCAACCACTCCTAACGGTTATCACTCTCGGGGTCCGCCTGGGTCCCTACTGCCCGCCTCGGCCCCTACTGTGCTTAGAGAGGGTGAATCTAAGCGGGCGGACCAATCCGGCAAGCGGGCACCGTCTGCGCTCACCAGGCGCCGGATCCTACCGCTCACGACGTCGAGCACCCAGAGGCCGGCCACGCCGTCGCGCGTCGAGGCGAAGACGATATGGCGGCCGTCGGAGGCCCAGCTGGGGTCCTCATTGCGGCCGTGCTGGGTAAGCTGGCGTAGGCCGCGGCCATCGGGTGCCACGGTGAAGATCTGGGGTTCGTTGGCCACCCAGCCGTGGAAGGCTATGCGGTCGCCGGTGGGTGACCAGTCGGGCCCGGCATTATGGACGCTGCGGTCATAGATGTAGGGTGTGAGCAACTCCGCCGAGCCGTTTTCCAGGTCCTGAACGAAGATATGGAGCTGGCCCAGCCGGTCGGAGTTGAACGCGAAGCGCCGGCCGTCGGGCGCGAATGATGGCGAGAGCGAGTTTGCATAGCGTGCGAAGGTCGCGCGTTCCGGGCAGCAGCGTCGCACCAGATCGTAAGTATGCACCTCGGTTCGCCCGTCGATGGTTGCGGCGAACCCGAGCCGTGTTCCATCGGGCGAGTAGGTCGGGGTGAGGTCCATGCCCGGCAGGTCGACGGCGAGCCGTGAGCGGCCCGACTCGAGGTCGATCTCGTAGATCGCCGGGTCCTGGTTTTGGTAAGACATGTAGGCGATACGATCACTCGTGGGCGCCCAAGCCGGCGAGAGAGCGATCGAGCTGTCTCGCGAGACGCGCCGTGCATCGAAGCCGTCGCTGTCGACAACGTAGATCTCGGAGCCGCCGGGACCGCCGGCGACGAAGGCGACGCGGGTCGCGGCGATTCCCCGGCTACTCGTTGCCCAACCAACCACCTCGTCAGCGGCGCTGTGGACCGCCTGCCGGAAGTCGGGATGGCGAAGCGGTGGAAGCTCGAAGGCGCGGACCTCTTGCAGAATCCGGAACACGACATCGTGCAGCGACAGTCTCAGGACCGGCGCGTCGGGCGTCCCTTCCACAGCACCGACCACCAGCCAAACGGCGCCCAGCTCGTCCCAGAGGCCATAGTTGATGGGGCCCTCGACCGGAAGATCCTCGCCGACGGGCATGACCTGGAGGCGGTCGCTGTAGTCGAGGTCCCGGAGGATGATCCGCCGCACGCTATCGGCCAACTCCCTCAGCTCCGCGGGCGCCGGGATCAGCGGCATGACGGTTCCCGGGCGGAAGGAGGGCTGGTAGAGAATCCCCACACGCACATCGGTGGGGATGCTGTCGCGGGCGGGCACCTGCGCCGACGTCGACATCGGTGTCAGAGTCATGAGGGCGAGTACCAGCAGGGCTCGCCGAAAGGTGCATTGGCTACGTTTCGCCGTGTTGATCGTCGCCTTCGTCGTCATAGTCATCCTTGGCGGTTACGAACCAGCTCGCCCGCCTCTAGTACCTCGTCGGGTCGAAGAAGAAGGAAACCCGCAACTGGTCAGCGGGAAAGCCCTCGGGCAGCGCCCCGAATGCACCGCGCCGGCCGGCAGCCTCGATAGCACCGCGGGCCTCGAGGTCGAACGTCGGGTTGCCCGACCGTCGCACCCAGGCGAGGTCGACGACCGATCCGTCCCGCATGATGGTGAAGGCCAGTTCGGCCCGCAGTTGCTGGCCACCAGTGGGCGGCCGCCAGTGCCGTTTGATCTGCAAGATAACGTTCGCCAAGTATTCCGGATAAGGAAACGGCGCCCCCTCGAGGCGCACCGGCAAGTCGGTTCCCTCCGGCGCCTGCTCCGGCGGTGCCGCCGCCCGTTCCTGGACGACGGGGTCCGCTTCCGGCTCGCCGGTTTCCGGCTCTTCATCGCGCGGCGCCGGCTCGGGCCGCGGCGGCGCCTGCGGCTCGGGCTGCCTCTCGACCGGGCGCGTCTCCGGCTCGCTGGGAGTCGTGCGGCGCCGCTCGGGCACGGGGATCGTCTGGACCGGCGCGGCGCGCGGCGCGGACACCAGCTCCACCTGATAGACCTGCGGCGGCTCGGGCAAATCGATGCGCGTGGCGCCCCAGATCATCAAGACCAGCGCCGCGGCGTGGAGGCTCATCGACCCGACGACCGCTCCGGGCGGCAGGCCATCGCCGACCCCACGCAACTCGCGGCGGACGATGAGCCGGGCCATCGCTCAGCGCCTCCGGCGGACCTCCGGCTCCGCCACCAGACCGACGCCGCTAATCCCGGCCGCCTTGGTTGCCGCGATCACTCTGAGCACGATCCCATAGCTCGCCCGCTCATCGCCCTGCACGTAGATGGGCGGCGAGCCCTTCTGGGTCCATACATCCTCGATCGCCGCTCGGTACTCCTCGTAGGTGACCTTCGCATCATCGATGTAGATGGCACCCTCGTGGTCGATCGAGACCACGATCGCCTCCGTCGCCGGTAGCGGTGCCACCTCGGCTTGCGGCACGCGTATCTCGACGCCGCCCTGCAGTATCGGTGCGGTGATCATGAATATCACCAGCAACGTGAAGGCGACATCAACCAGGTTGATCAGGTTGATGTCTGCCGTAAGCGGCAACGAGCGATCCTCGTAAAGCCCACCGTAGCGCGCCATCAGATCTTGCCCTCCCTCGCCAACGCACCGATGAACTCGTTGGCGAACCCTTGCAGCTCACCAGCGAAGAGTCCCAGCCGGCTGGCGAAGTGGTTGTAGCCGATGACCGCCGGGATGGCCACGGCGAGTCCCGTCACCGTCGTGATCAGCGCCTCGGCGATCCCGGGAGCCACGGCTGTAATATTCGCCGTCCCCTGAGCGGAGATTCCCACGAACGCATCCATCACACCGACCACCGTGCCCATCAGGCCGAGTAGCGGGTCTCGCTCACCGACCTGCTCCTTCTCCATCACCAGGCGCAGTGTTTCGACCTGGGCGGCGGAGAGACCGCCGCCTGGGTCATTGCTTCGTGGCCGCAGACCCGAGAAGAAACTCATGCCGTGGCGGAACACGCGAAGGTAAGGCGAGTCAGGGAGTGCGATCACCGCCCTGTACGCCTCGTCGAGGTGCTGCGCCTTGGATACCTGACCGAGGAATTCCTGCTCGAGCAAGCGAACGCGCCGGAACTGGATCCACTTCCAGATGATCAGGATCCAGGAGGCGAGCGAGAACGCGAGCAGCACCGCGAGAATCACCCGCGTCGTGATGGTCGCGCCAGCGACCATGTCCCAGGCGTTGGCTGGGAGAGGTGCTTGCTGTGCCGCCGAGACCAGCGCCAGGCCGTTCATTTTCCCTCCCCGGCGATCCAGCGGTACGTCCGCTGCAAGCCATCCGATAGTGCCACCGCCGCCTCCCAACCGAGAGCTCTCAGCCGATCGCAGGCCAGGCTATTCCGCTGCAGCTCGCCGGGCCGCGCCGGCGCCCGCTCGACCGGCACCTGGCGGCCGGCGGCCTTCATCAGAGCGGCAGCGAGCTGGTTGACGCTGGTCTCAACGCCGGTGCCGACGTTGTAGGCGCGATCGTCGATCTCCATGCCTGTCTCGAGTTCCACAGCGGAGACGACCATGTTGGCCTGCACGACGTCGCCGACGTAGACGTAGTCGCGCGTCTGTTCGCCGTCCCCGAACACGGTCAGCGGTGCTCCCTCGATGATGCGGTTGGAGAAGATCGCCACGACGCCGGCCTCGCCGTGCGGGTCCTGGCGCGGGCCGTAGACGTTCGAGTAGCGGAGTGCCGCGTATTCGAGGCCATGCAGCAGTCGATAGCACCGGAGGTAATACTCGCTTACCAGCTTGCCGACACCGTACGGCGACTCGGGCCGTTTCGCGGCGCTCTCCGCTATCGGCCGCTTCACGGCGTCGCCGTAAAGGACACCGCCGGACGAGATGAACACGAGTCTACGGGTCTTCCACTCGCGGGCCGCCTCCAGCAGGTTCAGCAAGCCGAGGACGTTGACCTCGGCATCGAAGCGCGGCTGCTGGACCGAGAGTCGGACGTCGATCTGAGCCGCGTGATGGTTGACCAGCTCGAAGCCGCCGTTGCGGTCGAAGACTTCGTGGATTTTCTCGTCGCGGACGTCGAGCTCTGCGAACTCGACACCTTCAGGCAGGTTCTCGCGCTTCCCGGACGACAGATTGTCTACGACCGTCACCGCCCAGCCGCGAGCCAGATATGCCTCGGCCACGTGCGACCCGATGAAGCCGGCGCCGCCGGTTACGAGTACGCTCTTATTCTTCGGCACTTTCCCCAGCCCCGTCCTCTTCCATGCCAAACAGATATCTAGCCGCTTCCAGCACGTCGTGCTCGCGTCCATCTTCCGCCGCGGCGCGCATACGTGCTGTCGGCTGGTGCAGTACTTTCTGCAGCAAATCGCGCGTGAGCCGTTCGACTCGTTCCAGGTCCGAGTCCGAAAGGTGATCGAGCTGCGACATGACTCGCTGCACCTCGGATTGGCGCAGCGATTCAGCGCTCTCTCGCAGCTGCTTGATGAAAGGTACGGCCCTGAGACCCGAGTACCAGCGCCAGAACTTGTCGACCTCGTCATCGACGATGGCTTCAGCCTTCGGAACCTCGGCCTTCCGCCGTTCGTGGTTCGCCGTGACGATGTTCTGTAGGTCGTCGATGCTGTAAAGGAAGACGTTGGCCAACTCGCCGATCTCGGGCTCGACGTCGCGCGGGATCGCGATATCGACGATGAAGAGCGGCGACTTGAGCTTGCGCGGCATCCGGCGCCGGAACTCGTCCAGGGTGATCATCGCGTGTGGTGCCGCGGTCGAGGTAATGACGACGTCCATCCCTGGCAATCGCTCCCAGAAATCGGCGAAGGCGACGGCGGTCCCGCCGAACCGCTCGGCGACCTTCTGGGCGCGCATCATGTTGCGGCTGGCGACCATCACGCTCGTCACGCCCTCGTCGACCAGACATTCGAGAGTAAGCTCACCCATGTCACCGGCGCCGATCACCATGCCGCGCCGGCCACGCAAAGTGCCGAAAATCTTGCGGGCCAGCTCGACCGCGGCGGACGGTATGGAGGCCGCGCCCTCGGACAAGCGGGTCTCGTTCCGCACCCGGCCACCGACCGAGAGGGCGCTCTGGAACAGGCGGTTGAACACGGCACGCACCGCCTGGCGCTGGCCGGTCAAGCTGCGCGCCATCTCGTACGCTTCACGCACCTGGCCCTGGATCTGGACTTCGCCGAGCACCATGGAGTCGAGACCGGAGACGACCCTGAACAGATGCTTTACGGCGTCCGGGCCACGCCTGACGTAGAGGAAGCGCTCGGCGGGTTTGGGGAGCGAGCCCGCCTGATCGGCCAGCGTTTGAATGACGCGTTGGATCGCCAGTTCCGCCTCGCTGAGATGGAGATAGAACTCGGTGCGATTACAAGTGGAGATGAGAGCGACTTCGGAAACGCCTTTGCCTTCGAGGACATGGCTGAGCACGTCCGTCATCTCCGTCGCGGCGAAGGCGAACTTCTCCCGGATCTCGACCGGGGCCGTTCGATGGCTCAGCCCGACTACAGCGAACGACATACCTCGACCTCGGGACCGGTTGCGACGGCCAGGTTTGTGATGACAGCTCCAGGGGTCCGGGTCACTTCGGTGCCGCCCTCCCTACAGGAAGAACTGCGTCTCCGGGACGATGATCTTAGCGACGAGATATGCCACAAATACCACGGCAAATCCCGCAACGTTCCACAGCGCCGCTTGCCGGGCGCTGCCCGCGCGGCTGAACCGGGCCCAGAGCGCCAGCAGCATGGCGAGCCAGGCCAACACACCCCACATCACCTTCGGGTCCTCCCAGCGGAACCCCCCCTCGAAGCGGATCGTCCAGGCCCAGCCCACCGCGATACCCAGCGTCATGGCGCAGAAGCCGGTGATCAGCGCCCACTCGGCCAGCTTGTCGAGCGTCCCGAGCGGTGGGAAGAACTCGAAGATGGCACCGATGTGCTTGTGCTTGAGCTGCCGCCACTGGAGCATGTACATCAAGGCGGCGGCGGCGGAGACGAGCCAGCCGGCGAAGCCGACGAAGGCGGCGGAGATATGGAAGACGAGCCAGGTGCCACGAAAGGCGAGCTCCGATCCTGTGGGCTCGATGCCGATGGCGAGGGCGATCAGCAGGAGGAGCGCCGCCACCGGCATCAGAAAGAGGCCCAGCGGTCGGGCGGCCGAGAAGTGACCGAGCCCGGCGATAGCGAGGGCGACGATGAGCGCGAGACTGGCGAGCGACGGCCCCAAGCCGACGAGCGGCGGCTCGCCGTACCTGGTCCAGTAGAAGGCGACGCCGAGGACATGGGCCAGCACGCCGAGATAGACGATGACTGCGACCACGGCGGTCGCCCCGGCGCGGGCCCGGGCAAACCGCAGCGTATATCTAACGGACGCGGCCAGATAGAGGGCCGCGGCGATGACATAAGCGATTACATGCATGCGAGTGGGAATATAAGAGGCGGCGGGTGAGAAACTAGGCCGGCCGGCTCAGAGAGCCGGCCGGTCGTCTGTCGCCGCGGAGGCGACCCGAGGGGGCTATATTATTCTAGGATGGCATCTTGCGGATCAGGCGCACCGGCAGTCCCACGTTCACCGTCGGGTGCCGCATATGGATCAGGCGTAAGGTGCTGGTCCGCTCGGTGACGCGCACCACGCGGCCCAACCCGACATACTCCTCGGGCAGGCTGAGCCCCTGGGAGCGCCGTTCCCCGACGAAGAGCTCGAACTCATCGCCGACCGTTACACCCTGATCGCGACCGACGTCAACGAAGACGAAGTCCTCATTGGTAGCGATCGGCTGTTCGTCCAGCAGCGCGACGAGCTCGCCGCCGGGTCCCGCGGCCACGGGCTCGGCGAAGACGCCGCGCTCGAACTGGAACCTTTCGGCCTCGATTGCCTGATCGCCGACCAGGACCCGCTCGTACACCTCGATCACCACCGCGATGGACACGTCTTCATAGACCGCCGAGATCGTCGCCATCCCGGTCGGCCGGACGACGCGGCCCCACGGCCTCACCCGTCGCTCGACCCGGAAGAGGAGCATGCGGTCCCCGGGTTCCGGGGGCTCGCCACCCGGATGTCGGATGTAGACGCGACCATACTGCGGAATCGTCGAAAGCGGCTCGACCGCAAAGCCTCGCGGGACGGCGGCTTCCAAGATCTCGCCCCGCGCCCCCAACTCCTCCAGGTTCAGGAGCATGCCGGCCCGGTAGAAGTCGTCCGCCGTCACGGCCATGGCGGGCACGGGGGCGACCGGCTGATAGGTCAGCGTTTGCGTCGTGATGTCGGGCGGCAAGAAGATCGTCCTCTGCTCGGCCCCGGGAATCTGCGGCGGCCCTTCAGGCGTGACCTCCGGAGTCGGCATCTCCGGCGTGGGCACGCGCTCGGCCACTTCTTCGCCGGGCACCCGCTCCTCTCCCGGAACCGGCGGCCTGACGACTTCGCCGGGGCCCGGCACCTGCAGCTCCTCGGCCGGATAGATCCAGTGAGGATCCTCCACGACGATCGTGTTGATCCGGTAGATCTCCGGCCAGAGGAAGGGGTCGCTCAGGTAGAACTCCGCCAGGTCCCACAGCGTATCACCCGTGCGGACTACGTGCACACGACGGCCCTCTTGGGGCGTCGCTTCCTGCTGCCGTTCTTGAGCTTGAAGGGGGAGGGCTTCAGGCAGTAGAGCCGCAAGCGCTGCGGCTACGGACAATACCAAGCGCTTAGAAGGGCAGGTCGTCACCCTCCTCCAGCGATTCCGCCGGGAAATCATCATACTCCTCACCCCCATAGGTCGGAGCCTTCTGGAACTCCAAGGCCCCCTCTCCGCGGCCACCCAACATCACCATATCATTGGCCACGATCTCGGTACTGTAACGCTTCTGGCCGTTCTGGTCTTCCCACTGACGGTACTGAATCCGCCCCTCGATGAAGATCCGGTCACCCTTCTTCAGATACTGCTCGACAATCTCAGCCAGCTTGTTCCAGGCCACGACCCGGTGCCACTGCGTATCCTCCTGCATCTCACCCGACCGGCTCTGCCAGCGGCGGTTCGTCGCCACCGACAGCGTCGCCACTCGCGCGCCGCCCGGCGTGGTGCGGATCTCGGGGTCGTTGCCCAGGTTGCCGATGATGATCGCCTTGTTGACGCTGCGTGACATGACTCCTCCACTGAGGGGGTTGGCGCCGATACCACTTCCGACGCCAGCCAGCATTATACCCGACCGTCAACTTATTGTCAACGCGGCGCTTGCTGGCCCCGGCTTAGAGCAGAATCTACTCGCTGGCCAGCTCGAGGCACATGACCCGCGCGTCCTCGACCGGTGCCCGATAATAGCGGCGGCGGATTCCCACCGAGACGAACCCGCGGCGTTCGTACAGCTGCTTCGCGGAATCGTTGCTCATCCGCACCTCGAGGAAAACACGGTCCGTACCGCGATTGCGGGCCTTCTCGAGGGTCCACTCGAGGAGCCGGCGGCCGAGGCCCCGCCTTCGCCAGCCTTGAGCGACGGCCAGGTTGCCCAGCTCGGCCTCCTGCAGGACGTACCAGACCACGGCGTAGCCGACGACGGCCCCGTCAACCACGCCCACCCAGAGGTTGGCGTCGTCGCGGCCCAGGAGGTTGTGGAAGCTGACGCGACTCCACGGCGTGCTGAATGATTCACGCTCGATCCTCATCACCGCATCGAGGTCCGCTTCCTCCATCCGCCGCACCTGCGGCACCGGCAACCGCTCAGCCGTGCTCACCGCTCACCTTCCTCCGGGACCCGCCAATCGCGCACGTAAGACGGCTCCCACTCGGCGGGGCGCTCGACCCGACCCAGCTCCGGTGCCGTTGAGCGCAGCCACAGTAGGCTGGCGGCGCGCGGAACGCCGAGATGCTGCGGGAGCACCACCGCTTCTTCGAACGTGGCGGCGATGGCCTGCCGATAGGCCAACGCGCCTTCGCCGGCGAAGACCGGCCTCAACTGGAGGTCGGCGACCGCCTGCAGGAGGTGCTCGATGTGCCAGGCCGCGGGTGCCAGCCTTTCCGAGGGTGGCTCGGCCGACAGATCGTAGCAAGCGCCGTAGATTTGGCCGCGCTTGGCGTCGAACAACGCACAGACCGGCCCAGCCACACCCGTGCCCGCGGCCACGGCGAGCAGGCTGGAATAGGCGTAGAGCGGGATGCGCCGGGCCATCGCCCATCCTTTCGCCATCGACGCCGCGATGCGCACGCCGGTAAACGAGCCCGGCCCACTACCGACGACGAATGCCGAGACCTCGTCCGGCGGGGTGCCCGTAACCTCCAAAGCGTGATGGAGCGCCGGCAGCACGAGCTCGGAATGCGCTCCCTGGATATTGAAGCTGGACTCGTAGACCGGCCCGTCCCGCCAAACGGCGACCGAGCCGACCGCCGTGGCCGTCTCCACGGCCAGCCAGACCTGTCCTTCCGAGACCGCTTCGGACTTCGACCCGCGTGGGTCCTTGACCGTCACCAGTCCACGAGCTCCGGGGCCGAGCCCTGGCGGCTCACCCGTACGATGCGCTCGTCCAGCTGAGCGCCGTGTTCGATCTCCACATCCCAGCGATCGTCCGGCTGCTGGCCCGCAGCACGGTCGGCCCACTCGACGAGCACCAGGCCCGTCGTGCCGAGCAGGTCGTCCCAGCCCAGCGGCTCGAGCGGGTCGCCGGGTTCCAACCGGAAGAGGTCGACGTGGTGGATAGAGAAGCCGCGTGGACTCGCATAGGCCTGGACGAGCGTGAAGCTGGGCGAAGGGATGTGGCCGATGACGCCGGCGCCGCGACAGATCGCCCGGGCGAGGACGCTCTTGCCGGCACCGAGCGGGCCATTCAACGCGATCCAGAGCGGCGGTTCAACGGCGGTCCCGATCCGTCCACCCCAGCGAACGAGCTCATCCTCGCTGAGCACACCGGGGCCCAGCACTTGCGATCCGCTCACCGGCCGGGTCCCCCCGCGTCACCGCGCCCTCGCGTATCCATGTCGGCCCTGATCTGGAAGATGTGATCGCGCAACTCCGACGCCAACTCGAAATCGAGTTGCTCCGCCGCATGCTCCATCTCGGCGGTCAGCCGCTCGATCAGTTTATCGGGTTCCAGTTCAGGAAGCCCCGCCAGCGTCTCGACGGCCCGCACGCCTGGGTCGACCCGCGAGTCGGCGACCGCCGTCGCACGCCGTACGTCGTCGGCCGACTTGCGGATCGAGCGCGGGGTGATCCCGTGTTGCAGGTTGTAGGCGCGCTGGATCTCGCGTCGCCGGTTCGTCTCATTGATGCAGCGCTCCATCGAGCCCGTCACCACATCCGCATACATGATCGCTTTGCCGTGCTCGTTGCGCGCCGCGCGCCCGATAGTCTGAATCAGACTCTTGTCGGAGCGCAAGAAGCCCTCCTTGTCCGCATCGAGGATGGCGACCAGTGAGACCTCCGGCAGATCGAGCCCTTCACGCAAGAGATTGATGCCGACCAACACGTCGAACAGCCCCAGTCGCAGCCCGCGCAAGATGTCGACCCGCTCGATGGCGTCGATATCCGAGTGCATGTAGCGGACCCGGATGCCGACACCCAGGAAATACTCGGTGAGATCCTCGGCCATCCTCTTGGTCAGCGTCGTCACCAGCACGCGCTCGCTGCGCGCCGCTCGCTCGCGGATCTCGGCGATCAGGTCGTCGACCTGCCCGCGGACGGATCTCACCTCTACCTCCGGATCCAGCAGGCCGGTGGGCCTGATGACCTGCTCGACCACGATGCCGGCCGACCGTTCGAGCTCGTGGTCGCCAGGTGTCGCCGAGACGAAGAGGACCCGGGGGGCCAGAGATTCCCACTCGTCGAATCTCAGCGGCCGATTATCGAGTGCGCTGGGCAGTCGGAACCCATACTCGACCAACGTCCGCTTCCGCGAGCGATCACCCTCGTACATGCCGCCGATCTGTGGCACGGTGACGTGCGACTCGTCCACGATCACCAGGAAGTCATCGGGAAAGTAGTCGATGAGGCAGGCCGGCCGCTCGCCTTCCGCCCTGCCCGACAGGTGACGAGCATAGTTTTCGATCCCGGCACAATAGCCGACCTCGCGCAGCATCTCCAGGTCGTAGCGCGTGCGGTGCTCGAGGCGCTGAGCCTCGAGCAACCGGCCGTCACGCCGCAATTCGGTCAACCGCCAGCCGAGCTCCTCCTCGACCAGCTTGATGGCGCGCTTCAGTGATGAGCCACCGGTAGCGTAATGGGTGGCCGGGTAAATGGCGGCGCGGTCGAGCTCGGCTATGGCGTCGCCGGTCAGCGGATCGATCTTCGTCAGCCGGTCGATCTCGTCGCCCCAGAGCTCGATGCGGACGGCCCGTTCCTCGTAAGCCGGGAACACCTCGACCACGTCGCCGCGCACGCGAAATGTCCCACGTTTGAAGTCGATGTCGCTACGGTTGTACTGGATTTCGACGAGAGAGGCGAGGATTTCGTCGCGGGGGACGGTTTGGCCTCGCTCGAGCATCACGAGTAGCTCGCGGTACTCCGCCGGGTCACCCAGCCCGTAGATTGCAGATACCGAAGCCACGACGATGACATCTTCGCGCTCCATCAGGCTCGATGTGGCGCGCAGGCGCAGCCGATCTATGTCCTCGTTAATCGACGCGTCTTTCTCGATATAGGTGTCCGTCTGCGGTACGTAGGCTTCCGGCTGATAGTAGTCGTAGTAGGAGATGAAGTACTCGACAGCGTTCGCTGGAAAGAAACTCTTCAATTCGCCGTAGAGCTGGGCCGCCAGAGTCTTGTTGTGGCTCATCACCAGGGCGGGCCGGCCCCAGCGGGCGATCACCTCCGCCATGGTCAGCGTCTTGCCCGAGCCGGTTACTCCCATCAGCGTCTGCCAACGCTCCCCCCGCTCGAGACCCTCGACCAGCTCAGCGATCGCCCGCGGCTGGTCGCCCGTCGGCTCGAAGGGCGAGCGTAGGTCGAACGGCGCCGCAGCCAGCGACCGGCGGCGACCGCGCCCCTCATCGCGGTCGGAACGGGGCAGAATCCTAGGCGGACGGATCATCTGATGTCATAGTGAACATCGAGGTCACTGGCGAAGTCGTGCAGCGCCGCTGACCCTCTCAATGTTCGATGTTCGTGAGAAATCAGCCTTCGAGACTGTCGAACCACGCGTCGATCTTGTCGTCGCCCAGCTCATCCCCGCTGGCCGCCTCGGCTGCCGAATCGGCCTCCGGCAGCTCCTCCACCAATTGCCGCGCGCGGGCCAGCATCGGAGCGGCGCCGAGTTGCTCGAAGAGCTCGACCGCGCGTTCCGCCGCCAAGCGTGCCTCTGCCGGCTGAGCACGCGCCAGTACGTGTGCCTGGTGATACTGGAGGAATCCCTCGCCGTACGGGTCTATCTCGGTCGTTTCTCCGATTCCCTGCTGCGCGACCATGCCAGCGAGCCAGGCATCGCTGTCGAGGTCGATGACCCGGATGCGTACGGCATCCCCTTCGGCGCGCCGCTCGAACCAGCCTTCCTTGCCCTGGTAGAGCTGCTCGAGCCGCGCCGCCTCCTGCCACGCCTGCAGCTCATCGCCCAGCTCGAGATGGGCCAGCGCCCGGATGGCCGTGCTCTGGAACTCCTCCCTCCAGGCACCGCTTTCCGGCAGCAGCTGGCGCACCTCGTCGGTAGCCTCCAGTACCGCGGCGTAGTCGCCCCGCTCGAAGGCGAGGCGTGCGATTCCCGTCCTACAGCGCAAGGCGAGTGATTGGTCGTCCAGCTCCTCGGCCAGCTGGAGACCCGAGCGGAACAAGTGCAGCGCCCGATCGAAGTCGCCGCGCAAGGTCAGCAGTTCGGCGATATTGGCCTGCATGGCGATCTTCTGATCGGCCACGCCGGCGACCTCCATGCTTTCCAGCGCCGACTGCCAGTGGTGCAGCGCGCCCCCCCAATCGCCGGCCCGGAAGTTCGCCGTGCCGAGCAGGTCGTGGCAGACCGCGACGCCGCCCAGCTCGTCGACCTGGCCGAATACCTCGAGGGCCCGCTGCGCCAGCTGGCGCCCTTCCTCCGGGTTGCCCCACGACACGTGCACGCGGGCGAGACGGTAGGCGGCTTGTGCGACCGTTTCCGCACTGCCGCTCTGCTCAGCGACGTACAGCGCTTCCTCGGCCATGAGCAGGGCCTCCTCCGCCCGGCCGACGCGTTCGGCCACGACGCAGGCCAGGTCGAGCGCCGCCACCAGCTCCTCGGAGAGCTCGGAGGTTCGTGCCCGGTCGACCAAGCCAGCAGCGAGAGCCGACACGTCCAGTGGCTCGACGCCGCGCTCGAGCAGCAGCCACCCGAACATCACACCGGCCGTCAGTTCGGTCACCAGATCGCCGAGCTGGTGCGCGCGCTCGGCTACCTCCTTCAACAGCAGCTCGGCCTCGGGCTCGCGGTCCGTGGCGGCGTAGATTCTGGCCAGCCGGTTCTGGATCTGCAGTCGCTGGCTCTCGTCCTCGCAGCTCTGCGCCGCGGTGCGGAGGAACTCATCCACCTCGTAGAGAGCATAGAGTCGCTCGGCCAGGTCAGCGGCTTTGAGCGACCACTCGAGGTTCTTGCCCGTGAAGCCGGCCACCAAGTACAGCGCGGCGATCTCGTCTGCGATCTCCTTCGCACCCGAGCCCGCCAACTTCTCCAGGGTGCCCGCCGCACGGTCGAGCAGGTGAGCGCGCCGCTTGCCGGAGACACGGGAACTAATCACACGGCGGACGAGAGGGTGTCGGAAGCGATAGCGTACGGACCGGCTACCGGTCGCCCAACGCCGTTCGCCGATCTTGCGAATGAGGCCGTGCTTCGCCTCGGCCGCCTCAAGCTGGGCGAGTGCCTCCTCGGTCTTCTTGCCGGCCTGTGCGGCAACGACGGTCGAGTCGATCACCGAGCCGCACAGCGCCGCCGCTTCGAGCGTCCAGCGCAGGTTGGGCTCGAGCGAGTCGAAGCGGCCGGCGATGACGGTCTCGGTCTTGGTCTCGGGGCTGGGCAAGTCGCTCTCACGAACGGAGTACTTGAAGAGACGCTTGCGCAGGGTACCTCGCTCGACGAGCCAGCGCAGCAGCTGCTCGGCCCGCAACGCGTTACCGCGAGCGGCACCGTTAAGCCAGGCCCCGAACTCGTCGGCGAACGAGCCGTCGAGCACATTCTCGGCGAGTTCGTGGATCGCGTCGGCCTCGAGCTCGCGAACCGCAAGCTCGACCGCGGACGGTCCGAGTCGGTGTTGCAGGGGCTTGATGGAGACGGTGGTCGGCGATTCGGAGGCCTCGTAGGTCGCGAGCACCAGGACGGGCAGTTGGCCGAGAGCGGCACCGAGCCGGGCCAGTAGATCGAGCGATGAGCGGTCGCTCCACTGTATGTCGTCGATAAAGAAGACGAGGACGCGCTGGCGGGTAATGGCGCGGCAGAGAGCGATGAACTGATCGAACAGCGCGTTGCGGCCCGGCGAAGGCGCGGCGCTGGGCATCCACCCGGGCACTTCTTTGCGGACGAGTGAGGCGAGGGCGGCATCGCCGCTGAGACCGAAGAGCTCGGCGAGCAGATCGCGGAACGGCCCATACGGTCGATACGCGGTCTGATCCTCTATGCAGCGCGCTTCGAGCACGACGGCCGAAGGGTCCGCACCCCTGATCCGGGCGAGGAAGCCGCGGGCCAGCGCCGTCTTGCCGACGCCGCTCGCGCCGGTCAGGATCACGAAGCGTCCCCGAGCGTCCTTCTCGGTCTGGAGATCCCGCACGATCCGATCGAGCTGTGCCAGCTCGGTGGCCCGGGCTACCAGGCGACCTGCGCTCTCGTGCTCGCTCGCTCCCATCGTTCGTCCGGCTCAGTGCGCGGCCAGGCGCCACGGGCAACCGTGGCCTAGGACCGCGCCATCTCGAGTATCTTGCTCCAAGTGTCTGCGGAGACCGGCATCACGGAGAGGCGGGGGATCCGGACGAGTTCCCAATCGCCGAACCCACCACTCCCTTTGATCTCGGATAATGTCACGGGTCGCGGCAGTCGCTTCAGGGGGCGGACCTCGAAGACGAGGAGGCGCTCGTCATCCGCATGCGGATCGCTGTAGGCCTCCGTCACGACGCGCGCTATTCCGACGATGGCCTTCTCCGAGCCTGTGTGGTAGAAGAAGGCCTCATCGCCCGGCTCTACGCCGCGCATGTGCTTGAGGGCAGCGGGGTTCTTAACGCCGTCCCAGATCGCCCGCCCTTCTCGCTCCAGATCGTCGAACGAGTAGTCACCCGGCTCGCTCTTCAGCAGCCAGCGGCCGGGCACTATTCAACCTCCGCCTGCACGTCCGCGTCCAGCAGGCGCTCGCGGCGTTCCACGCTAACCACACCTTTTACCTTACGCACCGCCTTCATCACTTTGGTCAGGTGTGTCAGGTTCTCGATCTCAATCACGAACTCGCCACGCATCCCACCTTCTATCGCCTCGGTCACAGCGCTCTGAATGTTCGTGCCGGTATTGCTGATCGCCTTGGCGATATCGGACAGCAGCCCGCGACGATCCGAGCCCTCGATGCGGATGCGCACGAAGTACAGCTGCGCCTTGTCAGTGCGCCAGTCGATCTCGATTCGCCGCTCCGGATGCTTGCTGAACTTCAATATGTTGGGGCAGTCGGTCCGATGGATCGATATGCCACGCCCTCTCGTGATGTAGCCGATCACCTCATCGCCGGGGACCGGCTGGCAACACTGCGAGTAGCGGACCATCACGTTGTCGATCCCCTGGATCTGAACGCCCCGCGGGCCACCGCGAATCTGCTCCACCAGGCGGCCGATTCGACCCGGCTTCTGCGGCTCGGCCACCGCCTCCTGCTCCGGCCACACCTGCCTGAGGATGCTGGACAGGGCCAGCTCGCCGCGACCCAGGGCGGCGTAGAGGCCGTCGAGCGAGGGGTAGCCTGCCCGGCTGCCCGCCTCCTCCAGCTCGCCCTCCGAGACCTTCTTGCGACGCTTGCGCAGCTCGCGCTCCAGATACTCCTTGCCGATTTGGGCGGCGGTCTCCTGCTCCTCCTGCCGAACCCACTGGC
This sequence comes from Gemmatimonadota bacterium, assembly GCA_039586575.1. Taxonomy (GTDB): domain Bacteria; phylum Gemmatimonadota; class Gemmatimonadetes; order Palauibacterales; family KS3-K002. The sequence continues at coordinate 121,321 of JBDHKD010000003.1, forward strand.
GGATCTTGTTCCGGGCCCGGGCGGTGCGGACGAACTTCAACCAGTCAGGAGAGGGCGTCTGTTTGGGATTGGTAATGATCTCGACGGTGTCGCCGCTCGTGAGCTCTCGGGTCAACGGGGCGATCCGCCCGTTGACCCGGGCGCCGGCGCAGCGATAACCGACCTCGGTGTGAACGGCGAAGGCGAAGTCGATGGGCGTAGCGCCTCTCGGTAGCTGCTTGACGTCGCCGGCCGGAGTGAAGACGAAGATCTCATCCTGGTAGAGGTCGATCCGCAGGAACTCCAGGAACTCCTCCGGCTCGCGTGTCTCCTGCTGCCACTCGAGGACCTGGCGGAACCAGGCCAGTTTCTCGTCGACCTCGTCGAGCGCTCCCTTGTAGCCCTCCTTGTAGCGCCAGTGAGCGGCGATACCGAGCTCGGCGGTTCGGTGCATGTCGTGGGTACGAATCTGGATCTCGTACAAGCGCCCGCCCGGCCCGAAGATCGTGGTGTGGAGGGAGCGATACATGTTCGACTTGGGCGTGGCGACATAGTCGTGGAATCGCTCGGTAAGCGGTGTCCACTTGTTGTGAATCACGCCGAGCACGTGATAACAATCCTTGATGCTATCGGTGATCACGCGAATCGCCATCAAGTCGTAAATCTCTTCGTACGGCTTCTCGCGCTTCCGCATCTTGTTGTGAATCGACCAAAGATGCTTGGCCCGGCCGACGACCTCGCAATTGACGCCCGCCTTGGCCAACTCCTCGGCTAGCGGCTCGGCAAGCTGGCGAACCCACTCCTCTCGTTCCTTGCGGCGCTCGCGGACTTTCTTAGCCAGCTGTTTGTAGGCCTGCGCCTCGAGATACTTGAAGGCGAGATCCTCGAGCTCCCACCTGACGCGGGCCATCCCGAGCCGATGCGCCAGGGGAGCGTAGATCTCCCGCGTCTCCCGAGCGATCCGTTGCTTCTTGCCGGCCGGCAACGCCTGCAGGGTTCTCATGTTGTGGAGCCGGTCGGCCAGCTTAACGATGATGACGCGGGCGTCACGCGCCATCGAGAGCAGCAGCTTGCGGAAGTTCTCGGCCTGTTGCTCGGTGCTCGAACTGAACTCCACGCGACCGATCTTCGTCAGGCCCTCGACGATGGTGGCGATCTCCTCGCCGAAGTGCTCCTCGATTTCCTCGAGCGACGTCTCGGTGTCCTCGACCACGTCGTGCAAGAAGGCGGCGCAGATCGATGCCGTGTCCAGGTGCAGCTCGGCGAGGATCTTACCGACCGCGACGCAGTGGTTGATGTAGTCCTCGCCCGACTTGCGCTTCTGGCCGCGATGCGCCCGCTGGCTGTAGTCGAACGCCCGCGCCAGGAGATCGAGATCGAGCCGCTCGCGGGTCCCGCCGATGGCGTCGAGAAAGTCGGCAGGCAGGACGGGGGCGGCGTCAACGGGCGGTGTCGCTTCGCCGGCTCCGGGCCTGTCGATGGTCTCGCTGGTACGTTCTGACGCCATAACGCTCGTGGTTCCAAGAGGTTGTGGGGTGGGCCTCAACGATGGGCTACACCCTACCATGGACTCCTACACGCGAGGCAGGGAGCCGGTTTCTGCCTGAACGGGGCTCGCACGTCTTAGAATCGCTAGAATTAAGCCCAGCCGCAAGTTACGAGGGTGGTCCGGTGGCGCCGGCCAGGCGCTCGCAACCATCCGCTACCGTGTCGTCTAGCGGTCGGCCGTTATGTAACCCAGGTCGAGAAAGCTCGCGTAGCGGCCGTTGCCCACGATGATGTGATCCCGGACCGGGACACCCAAGAGGCGGCCCGCCTCGACGAGCTGGCGGGTCACCTCGCGGTCGGCGGGTGATGGCGTCGGGTCGCCGCTCGGGTGGTTGTGGACGAGGATGAGAGCGGCAGCCGCCTCCGCCAGGGCAGGAGCGAAGACCTCGCGAGGATGCACGACGGAGGCATCGAGGATGCCGCGGGTGACCATGACGTCGCGCACCACGGCGTTCTGGGTGCTGAGGAGGAGGACGTGGAATTCCTCTTGCTTGAGATCGCGGAGTCGCAGCTCGAATCGCCGGTAGACGTCCCGCGGGGTGGTGACGCGGTCGTCATCATGGCGGATCTCCTCGGCGGCTCGGCGCCCCAACTCGAGGGCCGCCAGGATGGCCACCGCGCGGGCCTCGCCGATTCCGGGCACTTGCATCAGCTGAGCACCCGGCGCGGTACCGAGGCGCCGCAGCGAGCGCCCGAAACGGTCGTAGAGGGTCTCGGCCACCTCGAGGGCGCTGCGGCCGCCGGCCCCGCTCGATGCCAGGATGGCCAGGAGCTCCGCCGTTCGCAGGGCGGCGGGCCCGAGAGCGCGGAAGCGCTCGCGCGGTTGATCCGCCGACGGCCACTCCTTGATGGAGGGCGGCCGGTCCTTCATGGTCCCTTCCATCGGAGGTACAAGGATGGTGCCGAGTATCAACGAATCGTCACAGGCGAGGCGCCGATTCCCGTCACAGAGGTGGAGCGCCCGGTCGGCCGTGGCACTTCTTGTACTTCTTTCCCGACCCGCAGGGGCAGGGATCGTTGCGGCCCACTTTCTCGACGCCGGCCGGCGGACTGCCAGCGCCACGAGGTAGTGGCAAGCCCGGCTGCGGCTGGGCCGCGGCCGGGCGGCCAGCCGACGCGCCCAGTGGCTCCACGCCTCCCGGGCCGGCCTGGGCCGCAGCCGCTACACCGGTCGCAGCGAACGCCTGACGAGCGGACGCCGCGGCAGCGCCGGGAGCAAACCCCTCGTCCGTCGTGTCGAGCGTGGGGCCGCTGACCCGGGTGATCTGCGGCGCACGCATTGGCCGAGGTGGCATCATCTGGGCCTTGAAGAGCCGGTCGGCCAGAGTCGAGCGGATGTCGGCCATCAGGTCGACAAACATCTCGTAGGCTTCCTTCTTGTACTCGATCAGCGGATCCTTCTGCCCCCAGGCGCGGAAGTAGATGCCAGCCTTGAGCTGGTCGAGATCGTAGAGGTGATCCTTCCACTTCTCGTCGACCGTGTAGAGGAAGATGTAGGAGAGGATGCGCTCGGCCTGATCAGCGAAATCGTCGATCTTCTTCTTGAACGTCGCCTGCGCCTTCTCGACGACGTAGCCGCCGATCGCCTCGCGGTCCTCCCACTCCATCGCAGCGTCCAGCGAATTGTCGTCCGGCAGATCGGGGCAGTGCAGGAAATACTCGATCAGCAGCCGGTTCTTCAAGCCGGCCAGATCCCAGTGCTCCTCGTGCTCGTCCTCAGGCACGTACTCCACGAACCGCCCGATCACCGCGCGGCGGATCATGTCCCAGATCTCGCCTTTCAGGTCCTCGCCGCCCTCGAGAGCGAACACCCGGAGGTCGTAGATGACCTCCCGCTGCTGGTTCATCACGTCGTCGTACTCGAGCAGCCGCTTGCGGGCATCGAAGTTGGTCAGCTCCACCCGCTTCTGGGCGCGCTCGATCGCCTTCGTCACCCAGGGATGCGTGATGACCTCACCCTCTTCCGCCCCCAACCTGTCCATGATCTTGGCGAGTCGTTCGGCCATGAACAGCCGCATGAGGTCGTCCTCGAGGGAGAGGAAGAACCGTGACGAGCCCGGGTCGCCCTGACGGCCCGAGCGGCCCCGCAACTGGCGGTCGATCCGCCGCGAGTCATGCCGTTCGGTACCCAGGATCACCAGCCCGCAGGGTGGATCGTCGTTGCACCCGAACTCCTTGGCCAGGTCGTCGCTGAGATCGGCTTCCTCGTGGAAGCGACCGAAGGACGGCTGCTGCGCAGCGATGGCGCAGACCCGGCATTTCACGACGCCCGGCGCCAGTTTGATGTCGGTGCCGCGTCCCGCCATGTTTGTCGCGATCGTCACCGCCCCCGGCCGTCCGGCATGGAGGACGATCTCCGCCTCGCGCTCGTGGTACTTCGCGTTGAGCACGTTGTGCTTGATGCCACGGCGGCGCAGCATGCGTGACACGGTCTCCGATGTATCGACGCTCGTCGTGCCCACGAGCACCGGCAGCCCGCGGGAGTGCATCCGCTCGATCTCGTCGAGCAGCGACGTGTACTTCTCGCGTTTCGTCTTGTAGACGACGTCATCGTTGTCGATGCGGCGCACCGGCCGGTTCGTCGGTATGACCACCACTTCCAAGCCGTAGATCTCGTGGAACTCGGCCTCCTCGGTCTCGGCCGTACCAGTCATGCCCGCCAGCTTCTCGTACATGCGGAAGTAGTTCTGGATCGTGATGGTGGCCAGCGTCTGCGTCTCGCCGCGCACCGTCACCGACTCCTTCGCCTCCACGGCCTGATGCAAGCCATCGCTCCAGCGCCGCCCGGCCATTTTGCGGCCGGTGAACTCGTCGACGATGATGACCTGGCCGCCCTCGACGACGTAGTCCGCGTCCTTCTCGAACAGCGTGTACGCCTTGAGGAGTTGGTGGATGATGTGGATCTTCTCGGACTTCAGGGCGTACTCTTGCTCACACTTCGCAATCTTCTGACGCTTCTCGTCCGTCGACAGCGACTCATCCTTCTCGATCTCGTGGAACACCTGCGAGAGATCGGGCACGATGAAGGCCTCGTGGTCCGTCGGTGACAGCGTGTCGAGCCCCTGATCGGTCAGGTGGACCTGGTGACCCTTCTCGTCCATTGAATAGAGAAGATCTTCCTCGAGCTCGTGAAGCCGTTTCTCACGCATGTAGTCGGCTTCTACCCGCTGCATGATCTTCCGCACGCCAGGCTCCTGGAGGAGCTTGGCCAATTTCTTGTTCTTCGGCATCCCGCGGTGAGCGAGCAGCACCTTCTCGCCGAGACGGTACCAACCCTCCGGATCACCTTCTTCGCCGTCGGAGCTCTTGAGCAGCTCCTCGGCCTCGCCGAGCAGGCCATTGACGAGGCGTGCCTGCTTGCGGGCCAGGCTCGAGACCTGAGCGTTGAACTCGCCGTAGCGCTTGTTGTCCTCACGGCCGACCGGTCCGCTGATGATCAGAGGAGTGCGGGCCTCATCGATCAGGACCGAGTCCACCTCGTCGATGATCGCGTAGTTGTGCGCCCGCTGTACGCGATCCTCGAGCCGGTGGACCATGTTGTCGCGAAGGTAGTCGAAGCCGAACTCGTTGTTGGTGCCGTAGGTGAAATCGCACCCATAGGCGGCGCGCCGCTCGGGCGTGCCCGGCTCGGTGGCGTCGAGGCAGCCCACGGTGAGCCCGAGATACTCGAACACCGTGCCCATCCACTCCGAGTCGCGCCTGGCCAGGTAGTCGTTGACGGTGACCAGGTGCGCGCCCCTGCCAGGCAGCGCATTCAGGTAGAGGGGCATAGTAGCGACCAGCGTCTTCCCTTCACCGGTCGCCATCTCGGCGATCTTGCCCTGGTGCAAGACGATGCCGCCAATCAGCTGCACATCGTAAGGCACCATATCCCACTTCATGTCGTGGCCGCGGACGACGATATCGACCCCCATCAGGCGGCGGCACGTCTCGCGCACCGTCGCGTAAGCCTCCGGGAGGATCTCGTTCAGAACGTCCTGGGTCTTTTCCTGAAGCTCCTCCTCGAGCTGAGCGATGCGCATGGCCATGCGCTCGCGCTCGCTGGCATCTTCGGTCCGCTTCTTGGTTTCCTTGAGCTGGGTGATCTCTTCCTCGAGCTCGTGCGTACGCTCGTAGATGACGGCACGGAACTTCTCCGTCTGCACCCTTAGCTGCTCTTCGCTGTAGTCGGCGAGCAGCTCCTCGTGGCGGTGGATCTCGTCCACGATCGGCTGGATCTTGCGAACGTCTCGCTCGAACTTGGTGCCCAGGAAATCGGTGACTATCTGCTTGATCATTCTTCCAGTTTCTGCCTGGCGTTAGGGTCGGCCACGGTATAAGGCGTGTTCTTCAATGATCCGGTAGACCGGCGCGGGCACCAGATAGCGATACGGACGTCCGGCACGGATGCGGTCCCGCACCTCGCTGGACGATACGGCGATGTGGGTCACCTCGACTCTGAGAAGATCGATGCCGATCTTCGGGTTGGCTGCGGCAGGTGCTTCGGCCCGCGACATCACGGTGATACGAGCACGTTCCGCGATCTCGGCAACGCGCTGCCAGCGGTGCAGCTCGCCGACGATGTCCGACCCGACCAGCAGGAAGAGCTCGGCCTCCCGGTACTCCTCCCCCAGCTCGGCGACGGTGTCCACGGTGTAAGAGGGACCCGGCCGCTGGAGTTCTCGGGCGTCGACCACGAGGAGCTCCGAGCCTGCCGTGGCCGCCTCGATCATCTGGAGGCGCAACTCCCCCGAGGCCTCGACCCGCGCTCGCTTGAGCGGATGCGTGCCCGTCGGGACGAAGAAAACCCTATCGAGCCCGAGGGCCGCCGCGGCATCGTCGGCGACGATCAGGTGACCCACGTGTGGCGGATCGAAGGACCCACCGAAAATGCCAAGCCTCATCCCGCAGACGACCTAGCTGACCTCTCCCGGCGCCTACCCTTGTGCGCCTTCGCTGAGGCGCAATTTCTCGGCCTCCGGAGTCTCTGGATGGTTCCGTAAGAGGCGATCCCGAGTCCGCTCGGCCTCATCGCTGTACCCGAGCTTGGTGTAGCTTTCGTACAACTTCAGCAACGCCTCCGGCTCGACCGTGGCGCCGTTGTAAGTCTCCAGCAAGTGCTCGAGGTACACGATCGCCGAGTCGTAGGCTCTGCGCCTGAAGTAGTAAACGGCATTCAGGTAGTACTTACGCGCGATCTTGTCCGTGAGTTCCCGCACGCGCTGGGCGGCCAGCTCGGCGTACGGGCTCCCGGGGTAGAGGAGCGCGACCGCGCGGCATTGGTTGATCGCTTCGTCGGTATACTCCTGGTCGAGCTCGGGGCGCGGTGACATCTCGTAGTAGGACTCGCAGGCGCGATAGCGGGCCTCGTCGGCGAGTCGACCGGCGGGCCGGCTCTGGGCCAAGCGCAAGAACTCGGCTGCCGCCGTCAGATACTGCTTCTTATTGTAGTAGCAGCGGCCGACCACCAGCTGGGCGCTATCGACTTTCTGGTGGCCGGGATCACCGAAGATGAAGCGCTGCATCGCCTGGATGCTGCGGTCCCAATCGCGCCCCTCGTACTTCTCCATGCCGATGCTGAACAGGTCCTCGGCGGACAGTCCGGGGGGCAGCTCTTTCGCACAGCCTGTCAGTCCCATTACCGCTACCACGAGCAGCGTCAGGCGTCGGGCGCTCACTGTTGCTGGCCCTCCTCCGGACTCCTGTAGCGAATGCTCCGGATCCGGTCCTCCGCCAGCCGGACCTTGCGGCCGGTACGGCTCGGGTTCAGGTCGAGAACGCGCTGATAGGATCTCACCGCCTCATCGAACTCGCCCATCGAGAATAGGATCTCGCCGCGTTCGAACCAAGCGTCGTCACGCAGCGTCTGCGGCGAATTGCGTAGCGCGATCACCAGATCGAAGCCTTCCAGCGCCTGCGCGGGTCGGCCGGCCAAACGGTCTTCTTCGGCGAGCTGAAAGGCGCACTGACCGGCGTGCCACTCGGCATCGCGCCTCAGCTCGCCGCCCGGCCGACTGGCGAGGAAGGTGCTGAAATGGGCCAGCGCCTGCCCGCACTCGTCCAGTTCGTAGTAGACGCGGCCCAGCTCGTAGTTGACTCGCGGCTCTATACTGTCCGGAGAGGCGGCCAGCGTCGTCAGGTAGAGGGGCAAGGCGTTGGCGTACTCGCCGAGTTCGTAGTAGTAGCGCGCGAACGGCAGCGAGAACGCTTCCGGTACCGAGCCCGGCCGTACTATTTCCAGCTGCTCGAGCGCTCGCGCGAAGCGTGCCCGGTCGTTCCGCTCCAGCGCTCGCTCGGCCATCTCCAGGTAGTCCGCCACCGCCTGGTCGGCGTGTGACGAGTCGATAGCCAGGAGCCGTGAGTAGTAGTCGCTCGTCTCATCCAGGCGGTCGAGATGCGCGTAGCCATGGGCCAGGCGCAGCAGGATATCCGGCTCACCTCCACGCAGGCGGAGCGCGACCTGGTACTCGGCCATCGCTTCCTCGGCGCGGCCCGCACCCAGCAATCGATCACCCCACTCGGCATGGTCGCGCACGTCACCGCGACAAGCGGCAACCGCGTACCAGACCAGGGCACCAACTGCGATGGGAAAGACTCTAGATCTCAGCCCGCCCCCTCCTCGCCGGCGGCCTGAGTATGAGGCATGTTGAGGAAAGCTCGGGCTTTGGGATGATCGGGAACCTGTTTGAGGCAGGCTCGCCACTCTGCAGCCGCTGCATCGTGCTGACCGGACCGGTAATGCACCAAGCCGAGTGTGACGCGCGCTTCTACGTACTCAGGGTTCTCGGTCAGGACGCTGTTCAACTCGACGAACGCGCTCCTCAGATCGCCCTTTTCCATCGCGGCGCGAGCGAGCTTGGTGCGGATGTCAAGGAAATCCGGTCTCAGGTTCTTAGCACTCCGGTACTGCTCCACAGCCTCATCATGGGAGCCGAGATCGGCGTAAAGGTCACCCAGCTCCATGTGCATATTCGCAAGGCGCGCCGACACCGAGCGGGAGAAAGGCCGGCCGGCGGAGTGATCACTGTCCCACGCGAGTCTGAACGCTTCGCGCGCCTCCTCGTAACGGCCCAGGTCATTGAGCGTGATCGCCCGATTCAGGTGGGCTTCCACGTAGGCAGGATTGAGGGCCAGCGCGCGGTCGAACTCTTCGAGCGCCGCCTCCGGCTGCCCAGCCAGTCCAAGCGCGAGGCCGAGCTGTTGACGCACGTCGGCGTACCCGGGCTCGCGCTCAGCTGCCTCTCGCAGGGCCGAGATGGCGCCGACGTAGTCGTTCTGCGCCAGGCATTCCTTCCCTTTCGCAATGAGCTGATCCGTATTCATCGGCCGAAACCTAGGCTTTCGCAGCCCCCTCGGCAAGCGAACGGCGGCGGCGGAATAGCCGCCGCCAGAGCCCGTACTTGAGGATGCAGCGGAAGGCGGAGACACCGTCTTTCCAGTTGATCTTCTTGCCCTCGGCGTATGTGCGGCCGCTGTAGGAGATACCGACCTCGTAGATCCGCCAACCACCGAGGGCCAGCTTGGCGGTGATCTCGGGCTCGAGGCCGAAGCGGTTCTCCTCGATCTCGAGGCTCTCCAGCACCTCACGACGGAACATCTTGTAGCAGGTCTCCATGTCGGTGAGGTTCAGGTTGGTCACCATGTTGGAGAGGAGAGTGAGCAGCTTATTCCCCACGTAGTGCCAGAAGTAGAGGACACGGTGGGGGCCTTCGCCGGCGAACCGCGAGCCGTAGACGGCGTCCGCCTTGCCCTGCTCGATGGGCCCGATCAACCGCACGTACTCGTTGGGATCGTATTCGAGATCGGCGTCCTGAATGATCACCGCATCGCCCGTGGCCTTCGCCACGCCGGAGCGGATGGCCGCCCCTTTGCCCTGGTTCTTCTCGTGAAGCACCAGCGCGTCGATCTGGCCACCCTCGAGCAAACCCTGTAGCACGTCGCGGGTGCCGTCGGTCGAGAAGTCATCGACGCAGATGATCTCGACATCCGCCCGCACCGCGCGCACCCGGCCGACGACTTCCTCCACCGTCTCGCGCTCGTTGTAGACGGGAATCAGAACTGAGAGCTTCACGTGCCCGGCCCCCGGTCTTTGCCCTCCCGTTCGAGGACAGCTGAGAAATACTCGATGGTCCGCCGCAGCCCTTCGCGCAGATCGACTTTGGGCTCCCACCCCAACAACTGGCGCGCCCGGCTGATGTCAGGCTGCCGCACCTTGGGATCGTCCTCGGGCAGCGGCTCGTGTTTGATGCCGGCCGTGCTACCGGTTAGCTCGACGACCAGATCGGCGAGCTGTCGAACGGTGAACTCGGCCGGGTTGCCGATGTTCACCGGATCCGAGTCGTCGGATCCAAACAGGTGGTAGATGCCCTCGATCAGGTCGTCCACATAGCAGAAGGACCGGGTCTGCGAGCCTTCGCCGTAGATCGTGAGTGGCTCGCCGCTCAGCGCTTGGACGATGAAGTTGGAGACGACCCGGCCATCGTGCTTGCGCATGCGCGGGCCGTACGTATTGAAGATGCGGACGATCCGCGTATTGACGCCGTGGTAGCGGTGGTAGGCCATCGTCAGCGCCTCGGCGAAACGCTTCGCTTCGTCATACACGCCGCGCGGACCGACCGGGTTGACGTTACCCCAGTATGACTCCGGCTGGGGGTGAACGGCGGGATCGCCGTAGACCTCCGAAGTCGAGGCCAGTAGGAAGCGAGCGCCCTTCGTTTTCGCCAGGCCAAGCGCCTTGTGGGTACCGAGCGAGCCTACCTTGAGAGTCTGGATCGGCAGCTTCAGGTAGTCGATGGGGCTCGCCGGTGACGCGAAATGCAGTATGCCATCGAGGTCGCCCGCCACGTACGTGAACTCGGTCACGTCGTGGCGGTAGAAGCTGAACGCCTCGCTGACCAGCAGGTGGGCGATGTTGTCCGGCGAGCCGGTGATGAAGTTGTCGAGCCCGACGACTTCATGCCCGTCGGCCAAGAACCGGTCGGCCAGGTGCGAACCGAGGAAACCGGCGACACCGGTGATCAAGACCCTCACCTTACCGCCTCCCGCCCGAGTGCGTAGTACGTGAACTTCAACTCCCTCAGCTTCGCCACCTCGTAGAGGTTGCGGGCGTCGAACAGTACGGGTCTCTTCAGCAGCGATCTGATGCGCTCGAAATCCGGATTGCGATAGTCGAGCCAGTCGGTCATCACAACCAGGGCATCGGCGCCAGTCAACGCGTCGTACTCGCGCTCGCAGTAAGCGATCCGCTCGCCGAAGACGCGGCGCGCGTTCCCCAGCGCCGCCGGATCGTGACCGCGGACGGACGCGCCGCGCTCCAGCAACCCCTCGATCAGAACGATCGCGGGCGACTCCCTCATGTCGTCGGTTCCGGGCTTGAAGGCGAGTCCCCAGACGGCGATGGTGCGGCCGGCAAGTCCATCGGCGAAGTGGTCTTCCAGCTTGTGCAGGAACAGAAGCTTCTGCGCCTCGTTCACCGCCTCGACGGCCTCGAGGATCTTGAAGTGGTAGCCGAACTCAGCGGCTGTTCGCCTCAGCGCTTTGACGTCCTTGGGAAAGCAAGAGCCGCCGTAGCCGGGCCCGGGGAACAGGAACTTGGGGCCGATCCGGTTGTCCGAGCCGACACCGCGGCGAACCAACACCACGTCGGCGCCGGTGAGCTCGCACATCCTGGCCATCTCGTTCATGAAGCTGATCCGGGTGGCCAGCATTGCGTTGGCGGCGTACTTCGTGAGCTCGGCGCTCGCGATATCCATGAAGATGATCGGGTTGCCCGTGCGCACGAACGGCTCGTAGAGCTGCGCCAGCGCCTCTTGGGCGACCGGCGAGTCAATGCCGAGCACGACTCGGTCGGGACGCATGAAATCATCCAACGCCGCTCCTTCTTTGAGGAACTCGGGGTTGGAGCAGACGTGGACGGGGTGACTCGTCCGGCTCTCGATCTCCTGGCGGACGAGAGCCGCGGTGCCGACCGGCACGGTGCTTTTCGTCACCACGATCCGTTCGCCGTCCATGCTCTCGCCGATCGCGCCGGCAACGTCGAGCACGTGCCGCAGGTCGGCTGAGCCGTCCTCGTCGGGCGGCGTGCCGACGGCGATGAAGATGACGCGCGACTCGCGGGCAACCAGCGGGATGTCGGTGGTGAAGCGCAGGCGCCCGTTGGCGAGGTTGCGCTGAACGAGCGGCTCCAGGCCGGGCTCGTAGATCGGGATCTCGCCCCGCTTGAGCGAGTCAACCTTCAGCGCATCGACATCGCCGCAAACCACTTCGTTGCCGGTCTCGGCGAAGCAGGCGCCGGCCACGAGGCCGACGTAACCAGTACCTATGACTCCTACGTTCATATCGAAGCTCGAGAGAATGATGACCAGAGACTCGGGGGTGGTCCGGAAGGGCCACCTATTATATCCGAACTACACTTAGAGCCGCAACGGCGAGGAGTGGGGAATGCGATAGCGCAGCGTCGTCCCCTTCAGCCAGCGCAGCCCCCGCAACGCCCGTCGCAGCCGACCTCCGCGCCGACCGCTCGCCGCCGTCCTGCCGCCTTTCCCTTCGTGGCCAAGCACCCAGCGGGCGAACGCGAGTTTCCGCCGCACGCCGCGCCGCAAGGCCAGTTCCATGACCAGTGAGCTGGGCACGAGGCGGAACCCCGACCCCAGGTAGCCCAATCGCAGCGCGATAGGGACGCCGAGGCGACCGGGAGTGCTGATGTAGGCACGCTCCGCCTCCAAGTCGAACAGCTGAGCCGCCGCCGTGACAGCGTGCCGAAGGTGGCGCTCGCGGCCAACGGACCGCGCCAGCTCGGCCGCCCGCGCCAGCTCGTCGTCGCCGCCAGCTGCGAGCTGCAGCGCCAGGTCGAGGTAGACGGACAACGTGCGGAAGCCGTGTAGAACGGCGTGGGCCGCGGTGAGGTAGAGCTCCAGAGCCGGCGCCAGAACCGGCCAACGTCCGCCGGCAATCTCGGCGCTGGCCAGCGACTCGCGACTCGCGGCAACGAGCGCCTCTATGCCTCCCTCACTCAACGCCACCTCGTGCCACGCCGGATGAAGGTCGAACGTCACCGGTTGCTGGTCATCCTCACGCACATAGGCGACAGCATACCGTGTGGACAAGCGACCACCGCCCGCCCAATAGCGGAAGCCGGCTGCGCGTAACACCTCCTCGGCTTGCCGCAGCTCGTCCGGCGCGATCAGCAGATCGATGTCGCCGGTCTCGCGCACGGCGGGGGCCGGGTAGTAGCGGGCCAGGGCGGGGCCCTTGAACAAGACGGGCCGCAGGCCGGCCGCCTCGAACGCGGGGCCGATCTCCGCCAGGGCTCTGTGCTGAGCGGACGTCCGCCGCTCGTTCTCCAGCCGCGCCGACGTGAGGAGCGCCCAGCCGCGTTTCGGCACCTGCACGCCGAGCTCGCCACAGGCCTCACCCAAGGCCGGCCCCAGTCGCTCGGTCAGGGCGGCAGCCGTCGCACGCATCCAGCGTTCCGCGGACCAGGCGCCATCGGTAGGGCCGCGGCCGAAGTACCGCCGACTGAGGATCGCCAGCGCCGGCTCCAGCCATCCCAGCCCACGTCCTGCGCGACTGGCCATGGCTAGCGCTCCGCGTACCAGGTCAAGAGATCGGCGAGCGAACGTTCGATGGTGATCGCCGGTGCCCAGCCGGTGGCCTCGGCGAGCCGGGCGTAGCTGCCGACGACGATGGGCGCATCGGCTGCGCGCGCCCGGTCGGGCTCGGGCTCGACCGTCACCCCGACCCCGGCCAGCCGCGCCAGCGTCTCAACGAGCTCGGCGATGGCATAGGTCTGGCCGGCGCATACGTTGTAGACCGTCCCGGGCCTGCCTCGCTCACAGAGGGCGACGTAGGCCCTGACCACGTCGCGCGCGTCGGTGAAATCGCGACGCACCGAGGGGTCCCCCACCTTGACCGTCCCGACGCCCTCCGCCTCGCGGATGGCGTGCACCTGGGCCGCCAGCTGTGAGGCAACGAACGAGGGACGTTGGCCCGGCCCCGTGTGGTTGAAGCTGCGGGTAACGATCACCGAGAGGCCTGCGGAGCGGCAGAACTGGAGCCCCAGCATCTCCTGGGCCGCCTTCGATACGGCGTAGGGGTTCAGCGGCTCCAACGGATGTTCCTCGCTGAGCGGCTGGAAGCGGGCCGCCGACGCACCGTAGACGTGCGCGGAGCCGGTGATCAGGATCAGAGGGTCGTAGCCCGACTCGCGACGCACCGCCGTCAGCTCATCGAGCAGGTAAAGCGTGCCGACACAGTTGACCCGCAACGCTGAGACCGGGTCGGTAAGTGAGTCGGCCGGCGAGGAGAGACCGGCCAGGTGGAAGATGCGATCAGCGCGGTGGGCGCGAGCCAGGCGGCGCACCGACGCCTCGTCCTCCAGCTCCAGGGTGTCCCAGTGAACGCGTCGCGCTTCGGCCTCGGCGAGTGTAGTCAGCAGCGGCTCGCGACCCTGGATGGCCCCGACGACACCCTCGCCTCTTTGCAGCAACTCCACCACCAGGTGCTGGCCTACGAATCCGTCCGCACCGGTGACGAGGTTGAGCGTCACGAGGAGTGCTGCTCCCCTGGCCGCGCCTGCAGGCGGTTCAGGTCAGCGTCGACCATCATGCGAACCAGGCCTGCGAAATCGACGCTGGGTTCCCAACCGATCAGCCTGCGGGCCTTCGAGGGATCGGCGACCAATGTCTCAACCTCCGCCGGACGCAAGAACCGCTCGTCCTGTGCGACGAACTCTCTCCAATCGAGGTCGAGGTGCCCGAAGGCCAACTCCACCAGATCCTGCACGCTGTGCTGGACGCCGGTACCGATCACGAAATCCTCCGGCCCGTCGAGCTGGAGCATTTGCCACATCGCCCGCACGTAGTCACCGGCGAACCCCCAATCGCGCTTCGCCGTCAGGTTCCCCAGTCGCAGCTCCTTCGCCAGCCCCAGCTTTATCCGCGCCGCCGCAAAGCTCACCTTACGCGTCACGAACTCCAAACCGCGGCGCGGCGACTCGTGGTTGAACAGGATGCCGCTGACCGCGAAGAGGTCGTAACTCTCACGATAGTTTACCGTGATCCAGTGGCCGTAGACCTTGGCCACCCCGTACGGCGAGCGTGGATAGAAGGGCGTATTCTCGTTCTGCGGGGTGGCTCGCACCCGGCCGAACATCTCGGAGCTCGACGCCTGGTAGAACCGGGCGCCGGGGCACAACCGCTTCACGGCCTCCAGCACGCGCATAACGCCGATCGCCGTAGCCTCGCCGGTCAGTACCGGTTGTGTCCACGAGGTCGGTACGAACGATTGCGCCGCCAGATTGTAAACCTCGTCCGGCTGTGCTTCCGCCATCGCCGTGAGCAACGAGTTCTGGTCCAGCAGGTCCGCCGACAGGATGTGGATTCGCTCCTGGATATGGCTGATTCGCTCGAAATTGAGCGTCGAGGAGCGGCGCACGAGGCCGAAGACCTGATAACCCTTCTCGAGCAGGAAATCGGCCAGGTACGAGCCATCCTGCCCCGTGATGCCCGTAATCAGTGCACGCTTGGCCATGGCATCCTCAATCGCCGGCTGCGACGGGCGCGCCCACTCCCGCGCTCCGGCCCAGCACGTTGCGGGTATCCACTACCGGCCGCCCGGAGCGGCGAATCAACTCATAATCGACAACAGCGTGGTCGGTCACGATCACGATCACATCGGCAGCGTCCAGAAGCTGCTCATTGAGCGGTACCGAATCCATATCTTGCCCTTCGTGACGCAGCGAGGGCACGAGCGGGTCGTGGTATTCGACCTGCGCTCCCTTTTCGGCGAGCAGCTGTATGATGTCGAGCGCCGGCGACTCGCGGGTGTCGTCGGTGTCGCGTTTGTAGGCGACCCCGATGACGACGATGTTCGAGCCCTTCACCGGCTTGCCATGCTCGTTGAGCAGGGCGGCGGCCTTTTCGGTCACGTACCGCGGCATCTCGGCATTGATCTCGCTGGCCAGCTCGATCAGTCGGGTCTTGTAGTCCAGCGTCTTCATCTTCCACGACAGGTAGTGCGGGTCCACCGGGATGCAGTGTCCGCCCAGACCCGGGCCGGGCGTGAACTTCATGAACCCGAACGGCTTGGTCGCGGCGGCGGTGATCACCTCCCAAACGTCGACGCCCAGCTTGTCGCACACTACTGCCATCTCGTTGGCCAGCGCGATGTTGACCGAACGGAAAGTGTTTTCGAGCAGCTTGGTGAGCTCGGCCGCCTCGGTGCTGGAGACGATGATGACGTGCTCGATCACGGTAGAGTAGAGCGCCTCGGTGACCCGCGCGCACTCGGCGGTGATGCCACCGACGACTTTGGGCGTGTTGGTGATCTTCCACACCGGGTTGCTGGGATCGACCCGCTCGGGGCTGAAGGAGAGGAAGAAGTCGACGCCGACTCTCAGCCGCCCATCGTCGGTGAGCGCCGGCAGCAAGAGTTCGCGGGTCGTCCCCGGATAGGTCGTCGATTCGAGGACCACGAGCTGGCCCTCACGGATCGTCCGCTGTATGGACTCGGTCGCCGCCATGATGAAGGAGACGTCCGGATCACCCGTCTTGCCCAGCGGCGTCGGCACGCAGATGCAGATCGCGTCGACCTCGCTCAGCCGGTCGAAGTCGAGCGTCCCGGTGAGACGGCCGGCCCGAACAGCGGTGGCCACCTGCTCGTCGGGGACATCCCGCACGTAGGAGCGGCCTTGTTGCAAGGCTTCGACCTTTTCCGCCGCGGCCTCGAACCCGAGGACGGAGAAGCCGGCGTCAGCGAACTCGACCGCGAGCGGTAGCCCTACATAACCGAGGCCGACGACGCCGACGCGGGCCTCGCGGGATTCGATCTTTTCGATCAGCAACTTCGCTGAACCTGCCACTGTCAACCTCCCAAGAGTTTCGCCAGTTCGGCGGCGAAGTAGGTGATGACCAGATCGGCGCCCGCCCGACGGATGGATTGGGCCGCCTCCAACATGCAGCGGTCCTCGTCGATCCAGCCGCGCTCCGCGGCCGCCTTGATCATGCTGTACTCGCCGGAGACGTGGTAAGCGGCCAGCGGGTACCCGGTCTCCCGCTTCACCCGGTAGATCACATCCAGGTAAGGCAGCGCGGGCTTGACCATGAGGATGTCGGCGCCCTCCTCGATATCGAGGCGCGCCTCGCGCAGGCCCTCGTCGGAGTTGGCGGGGTCCATCTGGTAGCCGCGACGGTCGCCGAACTGGGGCGCCGACTCCGCCGCCTCGCGGAACGGTCCATAAAAAGCGGACGCGAATTTCACGGCATAGGACATAATCGGCAGATTGGCGAAGCCCGCGGCATCGAGGGCCTGGCGAATCGCCGCCACCCGCCCGTCCATCATGTCGCTGGGCGCCACCATGTCGGCGCCGGCCTCGGCGTGAGACACCGCCATGCGAGCCAAAAGCTCGAGGGTCGAGTCGTTGTCCACCTCACCCTGCGGCGTGAGCAGGCCGCAATGCCCGTGATCGGTGTATTCGCACAGGCAAACGTCGGTGATCACGACGATGTCCTTTGCGCGTTCCTTGATGGCACCGACCGCTCGCTGGACTTCCCCCCGCGCCGCGTAGGCCCCGCTACCCTGAGCGTCCTTGGCCGCCGGGATGCCGAACAGCAGGACCGCGCCGACCCCGAGCGATTCGAGGCGCGCGGCCTCCTCCGCGGTGGCCTCGACCGAGGTCTGCTCGACGCCGGGCATCGCGCCGACCGGGTGACGCCCGTCCAAGTGGGTGACGAACAGCGGCGCGATGAGGTCAGCAGGTTCGAGCGCGGTTTCGCGGACCAACGCCCGCAACCTCTCGGTCCGCCGCAGTCGCCGTGCCCGGTAGATGGGAAACTGAGCCATCACTGGGATTCCTTCCGGTTCTTGTGAAGCTCAACGATCGCTTCCAGCAGCCCCTCCGTCGTGTACTCGCGGGCAACCGCGTCAACCCGCACCCCGGCGGCGCGGGCCGCGTCCGCCGTGATCGGCCCGATCGCCACGACCCTGGCCCGGCCCAGATCCGGCCCGGCCACCTCGACGAAGGCCCGAACCGTCGATGCCGCGGTAAACGTGACCACGTCGATCAGACCGCGCTCGAGGCCCGCCCGCAACGCCGCGATCCCCTCGAGGTCGGCGTGTGACTCGTACGCCACGACCTCGTCCACCTCCGCCCCGGCGGCGCGCAGCCGCTCCGGCAGCACCTGGCGGGCACCCGCCGCCCGCGGCAGCAGGACTCGGCATCCCGCCAGCCCCACCGACCCGGTCAAGGCATCGGCCACCGCCTCCGCCACATACTCCTGCGGCACAACCTCCGCCCGCACACCGCGACGTGTTAACGCCGCGGCCGTCGCCGGGCCGATCGCGGCGATGTGCACGCCAGCCGGCAGCTCGCGTGCCCCACTGATCTCCGCCCAGGCGTGCCAGAAGCGTGCCACCCCGTTGGCGCTGGTGAAGACGATCCACTCGTAGCTCTCGAGCCGCGCCACGGCTCGCCGGAAGGGGATCGGGTCGGCCGGATCCTCGATGCGGATGGTCGGGTGGTGCAGCGGCTCGGCGCCCAACTCGCTGAGGCCAGCCAGCAGCCCCCCAGCCTGAGCGGCCGGGCGCGTCACCGCCACGCGGAGACCGCTGAGCGGCCGACCCCCGATTTCGCTCTGATCTCGCACTGCTCCTCGCTCGCAGGTCGAGGTGACGCACCGGCGCCGCACGGGCCGCCCTGCGGCCGCGCCGCCCCCGACGTTGCACTCCGCGTCGCCGGCGCTCAATATGTGCCCGGGCGCCGGGCGCAGCAACGGGCGGCGCGCGCAAGGTGAGGCCTGACGCGGAGATAGCCCACCGGGGCCGGGCTGGCGCGACCGCAGGGCGGCGCCGCGCTCGGCTCGGGCGGCGGCTCGGGCGGGGGACATTGCCGGGCCACGGGCGTCGCCGCATATTATTTGTTTCTGAGAGAACCCGGCCGCGCTGTGTGATCGTAGTAGACGGGTGCCCGGGACTGCCATGAAAGGAGCCCTAGGGATGGCTAGCTTCGTATCCGCAAACCTCGATCACGAGATCGCAGGCGGTTTCGTCGTCTTCAAGCTTGACGCAAAGCTCCGCTTCGAGTCGAACGAAGTCGGCCACCGCTGGCTGTTCCAGATCGAGTTCATGGAAGCCGACCCCGTGAAGGACGACAAGCTGTCGACAATGCCCGCCGCCGAGGCCTTCGGCAAAGCCGACGCCCATCTAAAAAGGCACTACTTCGTTCCCTCCCAGGAGGAAGTCGAGCTGTCCTTCCGCGAGGAGTTCGCCGCCCACCTGGTCGATACCGAGTGGGGCAAAGAAGAGGTCTACGCCAACCTCCAGGTGCTGCCCCTCGAGGCACCGCCCGGTTTCGTCCCAGCGAAGACGCGCACCAACATCACGCAGGTCGACGTCTAGGGCCGTACAAACGCGCGCCAGCGCAGAAGCGATACGAAGATCGGCCGCTGTTTCCCGCGCTCTGGCGGGTCCAGCGGCCGATTCGATTAATTGTGCGACAAGACCTTCGTGGTAGCCGAGACCGGAACGCCACCGACGCCTCAAGGCGCCTTCTGAATCCTCCCGGCCTTGATACAGCGACTGCACACGCGTACACGCTTCACTGCCCCGTCCTCCAGCACACGCACGCGCTGCAGGTTAGGCAACCAGCGCCGCTTCGTGCGGTTGTTCGCGTGGCTGACGTTGTTCCCCACCGACGGGATCTTTCCACACGAGTAGCAGACTCGTGCCATTACCTTCTCCTCAACAGCCGGATGCGATGGGTGGTCCAGCCCCGCTCAGGTGCCGTCCCCATCGGTTGAAGCTTCCTGCTGGGCGATGTAGTAATCGAGCGAGTCGACCAGGAAGAAGGTCGTCTTCCCGACCAGCCTCTCGCGGTTCGCAGCGTCAAAGAAGCCGCGCTGCATATATACGTCCAGCAACGAATCGGTCAGCGCATAGACCGAGCCGGCGACCAGCACGTCGTCCCCGACACCGACCGGGATCGCCGACTCGAGAACCGGGCGGTCCAGAATCAACGGATAGCCCGCCATACCCGGCAGATCGGTGGCCAATACCGCCCGACCGAGGCTATCGCTGACCGTGACCGGCCCGAGCAGCACACGCCGACCCGAGTACAACTCGGGATTGATCACGAAGGTCGTATCAGCGATCCTGGGCAGCTGGGCGCCCAGCGAATCGGCTGCCGACAACCCGGGGCCGATGCTCGAAGTCGCCGAATAGAGCCAATACATGAATGCGACAACCACGATCACGGCTGCCGCCAACCACGGCCCGGTGCTGGTCTTCCACTTCCCGAGCACGTTCGCCATTTGAGTCTCCTCGCAGGAAGCTAGTAACTAGTCCACGAGCTGCACGAGGGCGACCTGAGAACCATCGCCCTTGCGTCGACCCAACTTCAAGATGCGCATGTAGCCCCCGTCCCGGTCGGCGTACCGTGGGCCGAGGGTATCGAACAGCTTCTTCAGAGCTTGCTTGTCATGAATCGAGCGTGCCGCCTGGCGACGCGCGTGCAGATCGCCACGCCGCGCCAGGCTGATCAGCCGTTCCGCGTACGGACGCAGCTCTTTCGCCTTGGCCGTCGTCGTCTTGATGCGCTCGTGCTGGAACAGGCTGGTCGCCATGTTCGAGAGCATCGCCCTCTTGTGACTCGCCGTCCGGCTTAGCTGTCGCCCTTTCCTTCTGTGCCTCACGACCTGGTTCCCCGTCGTTGACTATCGCTACTCTGGCTCGGCGCTCTCGCTCGTGACATAGAGCTCGCCGTCTTCGCCTTCTTGGAACTTCATCCCGAAGTGTAGACCGTGGGCGCGGAGGAGATCCTCGACCTCCTGCAACGACTTGCGGCCGAAGTTCTCGATCTGCAGGATCTCGTCCTCGGTCCGCTTGGCGATGTCACCCAGCGTATGAATGTTCCCCTTCTCGAGCGTGTGGCGCGAGCGGACCGAGATGTCGAACTCTTCCAACGGCCGGTTCACCAGGTCTTTGACCTTTTCACTCACCGCCACCATCGCCAGCTCGGGCGCCGCAGCCTCCCCGTTCCCCGCCCCGAAGCGGCGCAGGTAATCGAGGTGTCTGCTCATCAGCTCTGCCGCGTAGGCCACCGCCTCGTCGGGCCGCATGGAACCGTCGGTCTCGACGGTCAGCGTCAGCCGGTCGAAGTCGGTCCGCTGTCCGACCCGCGTCTCTTCGACGTTGAAGTTGGCTCGCAAGACGGGGCTGTAGATCGAGTCGATCATGATGAGGTCGACGGGATCGTCCTTGCGCTTCTGGTGCTGGTCGGCCAGCACGAAGCCGCGACCACGGTTGATCCACAGCTCCAGCCGCAGCGGCTTGTCCTCCGGCTGCTCCTCCTCGAGCGTGAACAACTGATGGTCGCGGTTGATGATGTCGACCTTGGGGTTCGGCGTGATGTGACGCGCCGTGATCACGCCCGGCTCTCTGACCACCAGCTCCAGCTTTGCCTCGTCTTCACCGCCCACCACACGGAGGACCAGACCTTTGAACCGCTGAATGATCTCGTGGACATCCTCGATCACCCCGCTGATCGTCTGGTGCTCGTGCAGCACGCCGCTGGCCCGGAAGGCCCAGATGGCCCAGCCGGGAAGTGACGACAACATGATCCGGCGAGTCGCGTTGCCGAGCGTCTGGCCGTAGCCGCGTTCCAGCGGCTGAATCAGGAACTCGGCCCAACGTCCGTCCTCGGACGACTCTATGATCTCGACCCGTTCGGGTAGAACCCAACCGCGTAGGTCTATTAGCACTGTATCGGCCTCCCTGCGATCGCAGGCATCGCTGCTCAGATCTCTATTTCGAGTAAAGCTCGACGATCAACTGTTCCTGGACCGCCAGCGGGATGTCCGCCCGGCTCGGCCTCTCCACCATCTTCCCGGTGAGCGCCTTGTAGTCGGCCGACAGCCAGCCCAGCAGCCCGTTGCCGCCCCGCGATTCCACGGACTCCATGATGACCGGCATGTCACGGCTCTGCGCTGCCACGGAGATCTCGCGCCCCGGAGTCACCTCGTAGCTGGGGACCGTCACCGGCTTGCCGTCCACTTCGATGTGGCGATGTCGCACGAGCTGTCGCGCCGCCTTGCGCGAGGGCGCGAAGCCGAGTCGGTATACGACATTGTCGAGTCGCGTCTCGAGAGCGACGATCAAGTTCTCACCCGTGATCCCCTGCATTCCGGACGCCTGCTTGAACAGCTTGCGGAACTGCGCTTCCTGCAGTCCGTAGATGCGGCGGACCTTCTGCTTCTCACGCAGCTGGACCGCGTAGTCCGACATGCGGCGGCGCCGCATCCGTGCCAGACCGTGCTGGCCCGGTGGGTAGTTGCGTCGCTCGATCGCGCACTTCTCCGTCTGACATCTCTTCCCCTTGAGGAAGAGTTTCTGCCCTTCGCGCCGGCAGAGCCTGCAAACTGGTCCTGTATGCCTTGCCATGTACCCTAGAGTTGCTGCTGTTCTGTGTTGGTCGCCGCTAGACGCGCCGCTTCTTGGGCGGCCGGCAGCCGTTGTGCGGGATCGGCGTCACGTCCCGGATGGAACGGATCTGCAAACCCGACGACTGCAAGGCCTGGATCGCCGACTCCCTTCCCGAGCCCGGCCCCTGAACCCGCACATGCACGCGCTTCAGTCCCAGACTGAGCGCCTCCTTGGCTGCATGCTCTGCCGCCACTGTGGCGGCGAACGGGGTGGACTTCTTCGACCCCTTGAAGCCCGACTTCCCGGGGCTTCCCCACACCACCGTGTTGCCTTCCATGTCGGTGATCGTCACGATCGTGTTGTTGAAGGTCGCCTTGATATAGACGATACCCTCGACACCCACCTCTTTCTTCTTCTTCGGTCCCGCCGCCTTCTTCTTCGGAGGCATCGGCTTCCCCGCTCGCTGGTTTACTCGTTGACCAGGCGGCCGCTACTTGCGCGGCGCCTTCTTCTTGCCCGCCACGGCGCGACGCGGACCTTTCCGCGTCCGGGCGTTGGTATGCGTGCGCTGGCCACGCACCGGCAGGCCTCTGCGGTGACGAACGCCCCGGTACGAACCGATGTCCATCAACCGCTTGATGTTCATCGAGACTTCGGTCCGCAGAGCACCCTCGACCTTGAACTTGTTCTCGATCACCCGGCGGACCTTGTTGAGGTCTTCGTCCGAAAGCTCGTGCACGCGGACGTCCGGGCTCACACCGGTCTCGGCCAAGATCTTTCTCGAACTCGAGGGCCCTATCCCAAAGATGTAGGTCAGGGCCACCTCGACCCGCTTGTTGTTCGGTAAATCGACACCTGCGATTCGTACCATCGGCCCTAGCCCTGTCGCTGCTTGTGCTTGGGAGAGCGTTTGCAGATGACCCGGACGACGCCGCGCCGCCGGATGATCTGGCAATGCTCGCAGATACGCTTAACGCTCGATCTTACTTTCACTTCCGCACCTTCAACTCTTTTTCGGGGCAACCCACAAAGATATGTCTTCCGCCCCGAAGATCAATGGCGACGCCCGATTTCGGCCGCTGCCCCCCCGGGCGGGCCGGCGCCCGCCAAACACCTGTTCCTCCCACCCTCACTTGTACCGATAGGTGATCCGACCACGCGTCAGATCGTACGGCGACAGCTCCACCTGGACCTTGTCTCCCGGCAGGATCCTGATGTAATGCATTCGGATCTTGCCCGAGATGTGCGCCGTGATCTCGTGGCCGTTCTCCAGCTCTACCCGAAACATCGCGTTGGGCAGCGCCTCGACCACCGTCCCGGTCATCTGGATCGAATCTTCCTTCGCCAACCTGCCCCTTTCTCAGCCCGTCTTGGACGGGACGACCGTGAGGACCCGGGGCCCGTCCTCGGTGATTGCGACCGTGTGCTCGAAGTGAGCCGAAACCCTGCCGTCGGCGGTGACTACCGTCCACTCATCGGCCAGGGTGCGGATCTCGCGGCCCCCCAGGTTGAACATCGGCTCGATCGCCAGGACGAGTCCCGGCTGCATCCTCAGGCCCTCGCCGGGCCGTCCGTAATTCGGAACCTGGGGGTCCTCGTGCGGCCGGCTGCCGATACCATGGCCCGTCAGTTCTCGCGGCACGCCGTAGCCCGCCTGGAGGCCGACTCGCTCGATTGCCGCGCTAACGTCTCCGATCCGCGCTCCCGGCCGTGCCGCCTCGACGCCACGCTTGAGCGCTCGGCTCGTCACGTCGAGCAGCGCCTGCGTCTCCTCGGCGATCTCTCCCACAGCGAGGGTCACCGCGCCGTCGCCGTAATAGCCTTCGTAGCAGACGCCGACATCGATACTGACGACATCTCCGGCCTGCAACTTCCGCGACGGCGAGGGAATGCCGTGCACGACCTCATGGTTGATGCTCGTGCAGAGCGTCGCCGGGAATCCATACAGACCCTTGAAGGCCGGTGTCGCGCCTTCATAACTCCGGATCCGATCCTCGGCCCAGTCGTCCAGCTCCGCCGTCGCTACGCCCGGCCGCACGCGCTCGGCGATTCGATCGAGCACATCGGCGACGATCTCGCACGCCCGGCTGATAAGCTCGATCTCCTCTTCCGTCTTCAGAGTGATCACGAGCAGCCTACCAGGCCGAGCAGTTCCTCGTAGACATCATCGACCGAGCCGACGGCGGACAGCTCGCGCAGCACGGACCTCCGCTCGTACCAGGCGAGCAGCGGTTTGGTGTGCTCGCGATACACACTCAGCCGAACCCTCACCGTCTCTTCACGGTCGTCGTCACGCGTTTCCAGCCTGCCCCCACAGTTCTCGCAGACCGCAGCGTCAGCCGCCGGATGCGTGTGGACGTTGAAGACCGCGCCGCAACCCGAACAGACTCGCCGTCCGGCGAGGCGACGCACCAGCTCCTCCTCGGGCACGTCGAAGTAGACGACCGCATCCAACTGGACGTCCCGCTCTCGGAGCAGAGCTTCGAGCCCCTCGGCCTGCGCCACGGTGCGCGGGAATCCGTCGAGTATGAAACCGCTCGCGGTCTCGGGCGCCTCGAGCGCCTCGCGCACCAGCCCCAGCACTACGGTGTCCGGCACCAGTTCGCCGGCGTCCATGAAGCGCTTGGCGTCTCGGCCGAGCGCCGTCCCGCGACGCACGGCGTCGCGGAGGATATCGCCTGTCGCGTACTTGGGCAGCCCACACTGGGTGGCCAGTCGCTCGCCTTGTGTGCCCTTCCCCGCTCCCGGCGGCCCCAGCAGCACGAGGTTCATCTCTCGATCACTCACGGCGCTGGCTTCGCTGGCCTTCTTCCTACATGTAGCGCTGCCGGCCCCGGTACTTCACCCGGCCCTTCTTCATGAAGCCCTCGTAGTGGCGCAGTAGCAGGTGCTGCTGCATCTGCTGGACGGTGTCCAGAGCCACGCCGACCACGATGAGCAGAGCCGTGCCGCCGAAGAAGAAGAGCTGTATGTCGAACCAGGCAAAGATCAGGAACGGCACCAGCGCGATCGCCGCCAGGAACAGGGAACCCGGCAGGGTAATACGGGAGAGCACGTAGTCGATGTACTCTGCCGTTCTCGCTCCCGGCTTCACACCCGGTATGAACGCGCCTTGCTTGTTCAGGTTCTCGGCGAGATCGACCGGGTTGAAGATGATCGCGGTGTAGAAGTAGGTGAAGAAGACGATCAGCAACGCGTACGAGATATAGTACAGCGTATTGCCCGGCTGGAAGAGATCGGAAATCGCAGCCAGGAAGGGCACGTTCGAGAACGAGGAGATCGTGCCCGGCACGACGATGATCGACTGGGCAAAGATGATCGGCATCACGCCGGCCGAATTGACGCGCAGCGGGATGAACGATTTCTGGCCCTCGCGGACGCGTCCGCGCCCGACCACCTTCTTGGGTATCTGGACCGGTATCTTGCGGGCCGCCATCGTCACCGCGACGGTACCCGCGATGACGCCCAGCATCACCGCCAGCAGGGCGACGAGCTTGAAGGCGCTGATCGTACCGACCGACAGTGCCTCGAACGTCCGGGCGACGGCGTTGGGGAACCCTTCGATAATCCCAAAGAAGATCAGCAGTGACATGCCGTTGCCGATCCCGCGCTCGGTGATCTGCTCGCCCAGCCACATGATGAACACGCCGCCGGCGACCAAGGTCAGCACCGTGGTGAAGCGAAAGCCCCAACCGGCGACCGGCACGATCGGTGTCTGGGCCCCCGGCTGACTTTCCAAGAAGATCGCGTAGGCATACCCCTGGAGCAGGCAGAGCAAGACGGTCGTGTAACGCGTCCACTGGTTGAGCCGCTTGCGGCCTTCTTCACCTTCCTTCTGGAGCTTCTCGATTGTCGGGAAGACGGCGCCGAGGAGCTGGAACATGATGCTGGCGGAGATGTAAGGCATGATCCCCAGCGCGAAGATCGTCGCGCGCTGGAGACCTCCGCCGACGAACATGTCGTACAGGCCGAACAGCGTACCCTGGAGCGACGCAGCGAGATCCCTGAGCGCTATAACATCGACGCCCGGCACCGTGATGTGGGCGCCGAACCGATAGAGCGCCAGGCAGCCCAGAGTGAAGAGGAGCTTCTGCTTGAGCTCCGGGGCGCGGAGAAGGTTCTGGATGGGGTTAGCCATTATTCGGCCTCTTTGACCTCACCACCGGCCTTCTCGATCTTCTCCCGCGCGGTCTGGCTGAAAGCGTGAGCCGTCACCTTGATCGCGCGCTCGATCTCACCCTGGCCGAGGATCTTCACCGGCCGCCGCAGCGAACCGATGAGCCCCGCGGCCTTCAGGGTTTCGGGCGTGGCTTCATCACCGGGCAGGCCCTCCAGGCGGCCGACGTTGACGATCTGATATTCGACCCGCTTGTGGGGCTGGAACCCGCGCTTCGGCAGCCTCCGGTGCAAGGGCATCTGACCGCCCTCGAACCATGGCTTGGTCCAGCCGCCCGAACGCGCCTTGTGGCCTTTATGGCCACGCCCCGCCGTCTTACCGACGCCCGAACCGGGTCCACGGCCGACGCGCTTCGACTTCCGCTTGACGCCCTCGGGCACCTTGATCGATTCCAGACGAGCCATCTATCTCAGGACCTCTTCTCCGCTTCGTCCGATTGCGGCTTTACCTCGACGAGGTGCTTGACCTTGAACAGCATACCGCGCACCGCAGGGTTGTCCGGCCGGACCACCGTGCGCTGATGCTTGAGGCCGAGGGCCTCCAGCGTGCGGCGGATCTTGGGCGGTGCGCCGAGTCCGCTCTTGATCTGACGAACCCTCAACTTAGCCACGACGACCCCCAGTCAACTCTTCGACTGGGACCCCGCGCTCCCAAGCCGCCTGCTCGGGCGTGACGAGGTTGCTGAGGCCGTCCATAGTGGCACGCACCAGGTTGACCGGATTGTTCGAGCCGAGGCTCTTGGTCAGGATGTCCTGAACGCCGGCGCACTCGAGCACGGCGCGCACCGGGCCGCCGGCCGTGACACCGGTCCCCGGCCCAGCGGGCCGCAGCAACACCCTGCCCGAGCCGTGATGCCCGACGATCTCGTGCGGGATCGTGCCGTGCCGCACGATCGGCACCTCGACCATCGATCGCCGCGCCTGCTCGAAGCCCTTGCGGATCGCCTCCGCTACCTGGTTCGCCTTGCCGAGCGCCGTGCCGACACGACCCTGCTGATCGCCCGTGGCGACCAGGGCCGTGAACGAGAAGCGCCGTCCGCCCTTGACCACCTTCGCCACACGATTGATGAAGATGACGTTCTCGAGCAGCTCGCTCTCGCGCTCGCGCTCGCGAGACCGCTTCTCGCCTTTCGCTCGCTTATCCCGGCTTTCCCGCTGTTGACTGGCCACTAGATCTTAAGCCCTCCTTCGCGCGCCCCCTCGGCAAACGCCTGAACGCGCCCGTGATACCGATAGCCTCCACGATCGAATACGACCCGCTCGATCCCCTTTGCCTTCGCTCGTTCGGCCATCAGCAGGCCAGCGATCCGGCTCTGGGACGTCTTGCTGCGGTCGTCTTCCAGCCGACTCTGGACCTCTTTTGCCCGGGTAGAGATGCCGGCGAGGCAGATGCCCCGGTCGTCATCGATGAGCTGGGCCTCGATGTTACGCAGCGAGCGGCGCACCACCAACCGGGGGCGCTCGCTCGATCCGCGTATCTTCTTCAGAATGCGCGCGTGGCGGCGCTGGCGAGCTATGGACCGCCGGCTCGCTTTGCCTCGCGCCTTTTTCCGCTTCAGGTTCGATATCGACATCAGATGGCCGTCTTGCCCGCTTTACGGCGGACGTGTTCGCCGTGGTACCTGATCCCCTTGCCCTTGTAAGGCTCCGGGGGCCGGAAGGAGCGGATCTCGGCCGCCGCCTGTCCGACCTTCTCCCTATCGACGCCGGATACCACCACCATGGTGGGCGATTCGACGCCCAGGGTGACGCCCTCCGGCGGGTCGTATACGATCGGATGCGAGAATCCCAGGTGGAAGCGCAACGACTTGCCCGCCGCTTCCGCCCGGTAGCCCACACCGACGATCTCCAGCTTCTTCTGGAAGCCCTCCACCACGCCGCTCACCATATTGGCCAACAAGGCGCCGGTCAGGCCGTGGAGGGCACGATGGTCCCGTCGATCGCTCGGGCGGTTGGCCCGCAGCTCACCATTCTCGTGCACGATCTCCATCGCCGGGTGGAAATCCCGCGCGATCTCGCCCCTGGGTCCCTTCACCGTCACCCGGGTGCCGTCGATCGTGATCGACACGCCGTCGGGCACTTTGATCACACGTTTGCCAATTCGCGACATCGCTCGATTCCCGCCGCTAGTTCACTACCGCGATCAGCTCGCCGCCCACACCGGCCGCACGGGCCTCACGATCCGTGAGGATCCCGCGGCTGGTCGAGAGGATCGCCACACCCAGGCCCCCTCGCACGCGAGGGATCTCGGCCGTTCCCACATAGCTGCGCCGACCCGGCCGCGACACCCGTCTGATGTCGCGGATCACCGGCTTGCCGTCCGGGGTGTACTTCAAGTACAGCCTCAGTACACCGAAACGCCCGTCGTCGACGACTTTGATGCTGTCGATGAAGTGGGAATCGACCAGTTTGCGGGCGACCTCGACCTTCATCCTGGACAGGGGCACGTCGACGCGCCGCTGTCCCGCGTGCAGTGCGTTGCGAACACGGGTCAGCATGTCCGCAATCGGGTCCGTCATTGTCATCTAGCCTCACCTACCATGATCGAAACGTCTCACCAACTGGCCTTCCGCACGCCCGGCAGTTCGCCGTCCAGCGCCATGTTGCGGAAACAGATGCGACACAGTCCAAATTTCCGGATGAAGGCTCGGGGGCGGCCGCACCTGCGGCAGCGGTTGTATGCACGGACCCCGAACTTCCGCGGCTTCTTCGTCTTCTCGATCAGAGCCTTTTTCGCCATCGCAATACCAGTCGGATTTGCAGAATCCTCGCTCGGCTACACGATCACGGGTTCCACACCGCGGAACGGCATGCCCATCTCGCGCAGCAGAGCCAGAGCTTCCTCGTCTTTGTTCGTCGTGGTGACGAACGTGATGTCCATCCCGTGGATCTTCTGGATCTTGTCGTAGTCGACCTCGGGGAAGATCACCTGTTCCTTGATGCCGATCGTGTAGTTGCCGCGGCCGTCAAACGACTCGGGCGACAGGCCGCGGAAGTCGCGCACCCTGGGCACCGCTACATTGATGAAGCGGTCCAAGAACTCGTACATGTGCGCGCCGCGCAGGGTTACGCTCACCCCCACCGGCATCCCTTCCCGCAACCCGAAGTTCGATATCGCCTTGCGGGCCTTGTTGATGATCGGCCGCTGCCCGCTGATCGCTTTCACCGCCTCGACGACCGAGTCGAGCAGCTTGGGGTCCCGAGATGCTTCGCCGACCCCGATGTTGATCACGACCTTCTCCAGCGCAGGTATGCGGTGCACGTTATCGAACGCGAACTCGCTGGCGAGTTTGGGTCGTACCGTACCCTCGTAATGCTCCTGCAACCTCGGCTTCATCATCAACCTTCCGGAATCGGGATCGGATTATTGCAGCGCGCGCACAGCCGTTCCAGCGTCCCGTCCGCATCGTGCTGCCGCCGCACACGCGACGGCGCCTTGCAGTGGGGGCAGAGCAGCATGACGTTCGATGCCGCTATCGGCGCCTCGAAGCTCACGATCCCGCCCTCCGGGTTCGCCTGCGACGGCCGCTGGTGGCGCTTCCGCATGTTGATGCCTTCGACAACCACACGGCCCTTCTTCGGGAGGATGCGAAGCACGCGCCCCTCCGACCCTTTGTAGTTGCCGGCGATGACGGCAACCTGATCTCCTCTTCGAACGTGCATTGCTCCGTCCTCAGACAACCTCTGGGGCCAGCGAGACGATCTTCATGAACCGCTTGTCTCGCAGCTCCCTGCCGACCGGACCGAAGATCCGCGTAGCACGAGGTTCGCCCTGTTCGTTGATCAGAACCGCGGCATTGTCGTCGAATCTTATGTAGGAGCCGTCCTTGCGACGCTGCTCCCTGGCCGTCCTCACGACTACCGCCTTGGTGACTTCACCCTTCTTTATCGTGCTCGTCGGCAACGCGTCCTTGATGGTGACGACGATCACGTCGCCCATC
Source organism: Gemmatimonadota bacterium (assembly GCA_039586575.1). Classification (GTDB taxonomy): domain Bacteria; phylum Gemmatimonadota; class Gemmatimonadetes; order Palauibacterales; family KS3-K002. The sequence continues at coordinate 151,359 of JBDHKD010000003.1, forward strand.
CGGGCGTAGCGGCGCTTGCTGCCTCCGAGCACGCGGATGCAGAGCGCCTCCTTCGCACCCGAATTGTCCGTTACCCGTACAATCGACTCCTGCTGTATCATCTTCGGACTCGCTCTATCACATGTTCCGGGCGGTACGGACTACTCCGGCCTGCGGACGATCTCTACCAGGCGCCAACTCTTCTTGGCCGACAGCGGCCGCGTCTCGACGATCCGCACTACGTCGCCGGTGCGTGCCTGGTTCTCCTCGTCGTGCGCGTAGTACTTCTTGTGTCGCGTGACCTGCTTGCCGTACAGCTGGTGGGCGAACCGTTTCTCGACGCTGACCACTATGGTCTTGTCCATCCGGTCGCTCACAACCGATCCAACCCGAGTCTTACGCCGGCTTCGGTCCATACGTCGTCACTTCTCCTCAGCGGTGCGAGCGGCTTTCAGCTCGCGCTCGCGCTTGATCGTCTTCAACCTTGCGATATCGCGCCGGACTTGCCGGATCTTCATCGGGTTCTCGAGCTCCTCGTAGGCACCCTTCATGCGCAGTTTGAAGAGCTCGTCCGACAACTCCTCGAGCTTTTGCTCGATGTCGAGGTCACCCAGCTCGCGAATCTCTTCCGGCCGCATCACATGCCTCCCGAACCGCGGCTGATGAATCGGGTTCTGACCGGCAGCTTAGCGGCTGCCAGCTCCATGGCGCGCCGGGCGATGTCATCCGGTACGCCTTCGAGTTCGAACATCACACGACCCGGCTTGACGACGGCGACCCAGGCGTCCGGGGTCCCCTTGCCCTTGCCCATGCGAGTCTCGGCCGGTTTCTTCGAGATCGGCTTATCCGGGAAGATGCGGATGAACACCTTGCCGCCGCGCTTGATGTGACGGGTCATGGCGACACGTGCGGCCTCGATCTGACGGGAAGTGATCCAGGCACGATCGAGTGACTGGAGCCCGTACTGGCCGAAGGCCACGCGGTTGCCACGGGTCGCCTTTCCACGGATTCGACCCTTCTGCTGTTTCCGCCATTTTATGCGCTTAGGAGCAAGCATCGCTCTTCCCTAGTCTATCAATTGCCCCGACCGCCGGCCGTGTAAGTCTGGCCCTTGCGGTCCTCCATGACTTCACCCTTGAAGACCCAGACTTTGATGCCGATCGGCCCGAACGTGGTCTTGGCGGTGGAGCGAGCATAGTCGACGTCGGCGCGCAAAGTGTGCAGCGGCACACGACCCTCGTGGTAGCCCTCGGTGCGCGCGATCTCGGCACCGCCCAAACGCCCGGCACACTGGATCTTGATCCCGCCGGCGCCCATCCGCATCGCCTGCTGAACCGCTCGCTTCATCGCGCGCCGGAACGCTATGCGCTGCACCAGCTGGAACGCCACGTTGTCGGCGATCAGCTGCGCTTCGATCTCCGGCCGTTTGATCTCCTCGACGTTGATCGCGACCTCGGCGCTCGTCAGAACCGCGAGCTCGTCCCGCAGTTTGTCGACCTCGGCGCCCCGCTTGCCGATGACCACACCGGGGCGTCCGGTGTTGATGGTCACGACGATCTTGCCCGGCTTGCGCTCGACCTCGACCGACGAGATCGCGGCATGGCCCAGTCGCGCCTTCAGGTAGTTGCGGATCTTCTCATCTTGCTCGATGAGGTCCGCCAGGTTGCCTTCCGCGTACCAGCGAGACTTCCAGGGCTTGACGACTCCCAGACGGAAGCCGAGCGGATGTGTCTTCTGACCCATGCTATTCCTTCCGGTCGACGATCACGGTGACGTGACTGGTGCGCTTGCGAATCGGGCTCGCGCGGCCCATCGCCCGTGCCCGCCAACGTCTGTACGTCGGTCCCTCGTCCACGTAGGCGCGCTTGACGTAGAGCTCATCCGCGTCCAGGCGCTCTCCCTGCTCGTCCGCTTTGAACATCGCATTGGCCACGGCCGACCGCAGAAGGGTCTCGATCGATCGGGCGGCCTTCTTATCGTTGAATTTCAGGATCGCGTATGCGTCGTTCACAGGCTGGCCGCGGATCTGGTCTGTGACCAGCCGCATCTTCCGCGGGGACTGTCGAACGAAACGCGCAATCGCCTTCGCTTCCATCACTAGCCGACCTTGGCTCGCTTGTCCGCCAGTTTGCCCCCGTGACCACGGAACAGGCGGGTTGGCGCGAATTCACCTAGCTTGTGACCCACCATGTTCTCGGTGACGTACACGGGGATGAACTTGTTTCCGTTGTGAACAGCGAGCGTGTGACCGACAAAATCCGGCGTGATCGTGGAACGACGCGACCACGTCTTGATGACTCGCTTCTCACCGCTCTCGTTCATCTGAGCGATCTTCTTGCCCAGGTGCTCATCGACGAACGGGCCTTTTCTAACGCTCCTCGCCATAAACGCTCCGGCTAACTGCCGAGTCCATTGGGGACGCGCGCCTACTGCGTCGCCTTGCCGCGACGCCGGCGGCGCACGATCAGCTTGTCCGACTTCTTGTGACGGTCGCGCGTCTTACGGCCTTCCGGCTTGCCCCAGGGGCTTACCGGCGGTCGACCGCCCGACGCCCGGCCCTCACCGCCACCCAGCGGGTGGTCGACCGGGTTCATCGCCACGCCGCGGACTTTGGGACGCCGACCGGCCCAGCGGGTGCGACCCGCCTTGCCCCACGAGACGTTCTCGTGGTCGACGTTGCCCACCTGCCCGATAGTGGCCATGCACTCAGCCGGCACCATCCGCACCTCGGTGGACGGCAACCGCAGCGTTACATGGTTGCCCTCTTTCGCCACGACCTGCGCCCCGCCGCCGGCCGAGCGGATCATCTTGCCGCCGCGGCCCGGTTGCAGCTCGACGTTGTGGACCGTCGTGCCCAGCGGGATCTCCTTTAGTGGCAAAGCGTTGCCCAGGCGAATCTCGCTACCCGAGCCCGCGACTACCGTGTCACCCACGTTGAGGCCGCGGGGATGGAGGATGTACCGCTTCTCCCCGTCGACGTAGTGGATCAGCGCGATGTTCGCGGACCGGTTCGGGTCGTACTCCACCGCGGCGACTTTGCCGGGCACGGCGAACTTGTCGCGACGGAAGTCGATGCGGCGGTATCGACGCTTGTGGCCGCCGCCGCGCCGACGTGTCGTGATGTGACCGTGGTGGTTGCGACCACCCGACTTTTTCACGGGCTCGAGCAGCGACTTCTCAGGCTTGCTCCGCGTGATCTCGTCGCTCTGGACCAGCGACCGGAAACGGGAGCCCGGGGTCGTCGGTTTAAGCTTCTTTATCGCCATGCCTAGAGCCCTTCAAAGATCTCGATCATCTCACCCTCAGCGAGCGTCACGACCGCTTTCTTCCAGTTCGGTCGTTTGCCCACGTGCGTTCCGCGGCGGCGCCACTTGCCACGCTGGTTCGATGTTCGGACCTGCGTGACGTGCACCGCGAACAGCCGCTCGACCGCATGCTTGATCTCGTGCTTGTTGGCGTCGCCCCGCACCTGGAAGGTGTACTGGTTCATGTTCATCTGGCTCGCCGAGGACTTCTCGGTGATGAGCGGGCGCACGATGATCTCCCGCGGATCACGCATCGGTCGCCTCCTCAACCGCAGCCGCCGTCCGTTCTGCCGATAGGGCCCCTTCCTCAATGACCACCGAATCCGCCCACAGCACGTCGTAGGCCGATTCAGCGCCGTAGCTACGGACTTCCACGTTGGGAAGATTGCGAGCCGACAGGTAGACGTTGGGTCGCCGCTCCGCGGTCAGGATCAGCACCTTTTGGTCGCTCAGGCCGAGTTTCTCCAACAGCTTCACGAGCTCGCGGGTCCTGGGCTGCTCCATGGCCAGATCCTCGAGCACGATCACCCGATCCTCTGCCGCTCGGGCATTGAACGCCGAGCGCCGGGCGAGTCGTCGCACCTTCTTCGGCAGATCTTGCCGGTAGGAGCGAGGGGTTGGCGGGAAGACGATGCCGCCTCCGCGCCAGATGGGCGAGCGAATGGTGCCTACGCGGGCTCGCCCCGTCCCTTTCTGCCTCCACGGCTTGCGACCGCCGCCGCGGACTTCACTGCGAGTCTTGGCCGCGGCGGTGCCCTGCCGGCGATTCGCCAGATGGGCATTCACGGCGGCGTGGAGCGACTGCTCGTGTACGACGCCGTCGAACGGGTCGGCCGGCAACGTGCGTGCGCTACCTGCCTTGCCATCGGCCTTGAAGTATCGAGCCTTGAATGGTGCCGTCATCGTCTCGCTCAGCGCCTGTCTTCTCGAACCAATTCTTCCGTTACTGCTTGCCGATCAGCAGCCAGCCGTTGCGCGCGCCCGGAACCGGACCCCTCACGAACAGCAGGTTAAGCTCGGCATCGATCTTCACGACCTCGAGGTTGCGGACCGTCTTCCGCTCGTTCCCCATCTGCCCGCCCATCTTGCGCCCTTTTATGACCCGTGACGGGTCGGTGCCCGGGCCGATGGACCCCGGAACACGGAGCCCCGGGTGCCCGTGTGTCTTGGGCCGGCCGCGGAAGCCGTGGCGTTTCACCACGCCCTGGAAACCGCGCCCTTTGCTACGCCCGGTGACTTTGACGCGCTCGCCTTCGGCGAAGATGGAAACCGTCAGCACGTGGCCGACCCGCAGGTCCGCCGGTTGCGAGTCCGCCGCCGCCTCGCCGGCGGGCTGGGCCTCGGCATCCGCCTCGGCATCCGCCTCGGCATTCACCTCGCCTGCGGCGGCGCTTCCGGCCATCAGCGGCGTGTGCGGATCCTCCGCCAGGACATCCCCTTCGCCCAGCTTGAACTCGCGCACGATGGCCGGGACGTAATCGAGGTTCGCCCGCTCGGCGTGGCCCAGGTCCGGCTTCCGGGTGCGGCGCGGCTTCCTCTTCCCGAAACCGAGCTGCACGGCGCGGTAGCCATCCCGCTCCTCCGTCTTGACCTGTACGATCGGACAGGGACCCGCCTCGATCGCCGTCACCGGGACGACGGAGCCGTCATCGGCGAACAGCTGGGTCATCCCGACCTTCTTGCCTATGAGCCCGAGCATCAATCCACCTTGATCTCTACGTCGACACCGGCGGGCAGATCGAGCTTGGTCAGCGCGTCCACCGTCTGCGGCCGGGAATCGAGAATGTCGATCAACCGCTTGTGCGTCTTCAATTCGAACTGCTCGCGGGACTTCTTGTCGATATGCGGGCTGCGCAACACGGTCCAGCGCTGGCGCCGTGTGGGCAACGGGATCGGCCCCCGCACGGTGGCCCCCGTCTTCTGTGCAGTCCGCACGATATCGGCGGCGGTCTGGTCGATCACCGCGTGATCGAACGCCTTGAGCCTGATTCTGATATTCCCTGACATAGCAGTCCGTCTACTCCAGGATCTTCGTGACCACCCCGGCGCCCACCGTCCGACCACCCTCGCGGATCGCGAAGCGCAGACCTTCCTCCATCGCGATCTGCGTGATCAGCTCGATCGTCATCGTC
>JBDHKD010000170.1:0-2368 GCA_039586575.1 Gemmatimonadota bacterium
CGCCGGACGGGTCGCGGATCGCCTTCGTGAGCGACGTGACGGGCGAGGAGGAGCTCTACCTGATCGCGCAGGACGGCTCGGGCGAGCCGGAGCAACTGACGCGGGGCAGCGAGGCTCGGCTCTATGTGCCGGTCTGGTCGCCCGATGGCGAGCACATCGCGTACAGCGACAAAGAAGGCCGGATCTTCATCCTGAACGTCGAGAGCAAGCGCAGCTGGGAGATTGCCAACGAACCTGCGGGTCAGGTGACCGACTATACCTGGTCACCCAACGGCGGTTACCTCGCCTTCACGCTCAGCGACCGGAGCGAATTCGGTTCCGTCCATATCTACAGCATGGCGGACCGCCAACTGCACCGGGTGACCAGCGAGTACTTCAACGATTTCTCGCCGGCTTGGGGTCCGGACGGCGACTACCTGTACTACCTGTCCGACCGTTCCCTGGCACCGCAGATCGGCTCGTTCGAGTGGAACTATGTGGTCGATCGGGAGACGTACATCTACGCGCTGGCCCTGCGTGAAGACGTTCCGCACCCGTTCCCGCCGCAGAGTGATGAGGTCACCATCGAAGGCGAGGGCAATGGCGAGGGCAATGGCGAGGGCAATGGCGAGGGCAATGGCGAGGGCAATGGCGACGGTGAAGAAGGCAGCGAGGGGCCGATACGGATCGACTTCGCTGGGCTGGCCGAGCGTGTCGTCCGGGTGCCGGTCGATGGAGACAACTACGGTGGGCTGGCCGCCGTGGAAGGTCATCTCCTCTACTTCCGCGGTGCGCCCTTCTACTACGGCCGCGCGGCGGACACGCGCCCGGCCATCATGATCTTCTCGCTGGAGGACCGCGAGGAATCGACGCTGGTCGAGGACATCGGCGGTGCCGCGCTCTCTTTCGATGGCAAGAAGATCCTGGTCGCGCAGAACGGCCGTTACAACCTGTACGACGTGAAACCGAACGGCGGCTCGCCGAAGACCGTCTCCACCAGCGGGTTGGCGGTCGACCGGGTCCCCAGCGCGGAGTGGGAGCAGATCTTCGACGAGGTGTGGCGCCGCTTCCGCGACTATTTCTACGTCGAGAACATGCACGGCTACGATTGGGAGGCGCTACGCGAGCAGTACCGCCCCTGGCTCCAGCACGTCGCTCACCGCTCGGACCTGAATTACGTGATCAGCGAGATGGTCGCCGAGTTGACCGTGTCGCATGCCTATATCGCGGGCGGCGACTACGAGACACCGGCGCGGCCGCGCTTCGGGCTGTTGGGCGCACGGTTCGAGATCGACGAGGGCTCGGGCCGCTACCGAATCGCAAAGATCTACGAGGGCGACAACGCCGAGGAGCGCTATCGCTCGCCGTTGACCGAGGTCGGGGTGAACGTCTCCGAGGGTGACTACATCCTGGCGATCGATGGAGAGGAACTGCGCCCGCCCGAGAACATCTATCGCGTGCTGCGCCACAAGGCGGACCAGCCGCTGACCGTCACGGTCAACAACCGACCGAGCATGAGTGGGGCACGCGAAGTAACCGTGGATCCGGTGAGATCTGAGCGCTCGCTCAAGTATTACACGTGGGTGGCGGAGAACCGCCGGCAGGTCGAGGAAGCTACCGATGGCCGGGTGGGCTACCTCCATCTCCCCGACATGGGAACCGACGGCATCCGCGAGTTCATCAAGTGGTACTACGGCCAGATTCGCAAGGAAGGCCTGGTCATCGACGTGCGCGGTAACGGCGGCGGCAACGTCTCGCAGATGATTATCAACCGCTTGAGTCGGGAGATCCTGGGGACGCGCTTCGCGCGGACCATCGACTGGCCGAGCACCTATCCCAGAGAGGTGTTCTACGGCCACATGGTCTGCCTGATCAACGAGACGTCGGCGTCCGACGGCGACATCTTCCCCGCACGCTTCCAGAAGGCCGGTCTCGGGCCGCTGATCGGCAAGCGCACGTGGGGTGGTGTGGTCGGTATCACCAACCACGGCCCGCTGATCGACGGCGGCTCCGTGAACGTGCCGCAGTTCGGCACCAACGACATCGACGGCAGCTGGATCATCGAGAACCGCGGCGTCGAGCCGGACATCGAGGTGACCAACACGCCCGAGTCGGTGATCGCGGGCCAAGATCTGCAGTTGGAACGAGCCATCGCGGAGGTTGTGAGCAGGATCGAGTCAGAGCCGAGGCGTCTGCCCGAGCGGCCTGCCGATCCGGTGAAGACCAAGTAGTCAAGACAGTCCAAACGCCCAGGAAGGAAGGTTCCGATGATGCGAAGCTGTGAGCGATGCTGGACCGTAGGCGCGTTGGTGCTGGCGCTGACGCTGACACCGGCGACGGCGACGAGCCAGACCAAGCTCCTACGTTTCCCGGATATTCACGCGGATCG
>JBDHKD010000093.1:0-9586 GCA_039586575.1 Gemmatimonadota bacterium
CCCCCGGCTCACCTCCAGCTCGGTGACGGCGACGAGCGGCAGGGTGTGATAGCCGCGCCCACCGCCGGGGGCCACGACCAGGGTATCGCCATAGATGTTCGATACTTTGCCGACGATCGGCTCCGTGGTGACGGTCGGCGCCGTGACACGCACGCGAGTCCCCTTCTCGATTTCGGGAAAGGCCTGCGCTTCTGCGTGGTCGGCGACGGCGAGCACCAGGACGAGGGCGAGTAGTTGACGCATGGTTCCCTCCTTTGCTGCTGAGGGAATCGTGGCCCATCCGCGTCAAGCGGGAATCAAGCGTGGGAGGGTCGCGGCGCCGTCCTACCTATCTCGTCAGGTTAACGACCAGCATGATCGTCAGCAGGATCGATGAGTAGGCCAACGTCCGGCTCAACGTCCAGAAGCGACGCGGCACGTAGATCCAGTCGCCCGACTGCAGTCGCAGCTTCTCGGGCGCGGTGGCCAGCAGCGCGTCGTCGAGGTTAATGATGTAGCGCTGGCCGCCGCGGTTGAGCTCGATGTCCTCGCGGTTGGCGTCGTAGCGCAGGCCGCCCGCCGTGCCGATCAGGTCGAGCACGTTGAAGGCGGGGTCCACCGTATAGCGGCCGGGCCCCGTAACCTCGCCGGTGATGCTGACGCCGAGCTTGACGTTCACCACCAGCAGCGGGTCGGTGTAGTACTCGGAGTAGAGCTGGGTCAACCGCTCGCGGATCGCTTCGGCGCTCATGTCGGCGACGTGCACGCCGCGCAGCAGCGGCAGGTGGACGAACCCGTTGTCGTCCACGATATGCTCGCCCGAGAGTCCCTGCTCCTCCCAGAACGCGATGGCGACGACGTCACCCGGCTTGACCGTCACGGTCGCCGCCGGCTGCAGCTCGGAGAGCGGTGCGCCGACCGGGCCGCCGCTGCAGGCAGCGGTCAGGGCCAGGGCGGTGATCGGTGCGGCGCAGCGGATCAGTCTGTATCTGCGGTTACCCATCATCCCCTCACCCCTCAGAATTCGAGCTCGAGCGCGACGGTGTAGCGGCGGATCGGCTCCAGGTTCCGCTCGATAGTTGTATAGCCGTAATTGGCCGCGTTGTCTACCGTGAAGCGAATCGTCTGCCGGCCGATGCGGTAGGCGAGCCGGGCGTCCAGGACCCGCATATCGACCCGCGGGTCGGTGCGCTCGTCGGTGAACACCTGGACGCGCTCGAAGGCGCTGGCGATCCGGTAGTCGGCGCCGATCTCCAGGCCGCCCAGGTAGAGTGATCCGGCGGCGGTGAGCAGGTGCCTCGGCCGGTAGGGCAGCGGCTCGCTAGTCGCCTTGTCCTCGGTATCGAGATAGGTGTAGGACCCCTGCAGTTGCAGCCGGTCCCGGATGAATGAGAAGCGGGCGATGGCTTCCAGTCCCAGGATCCTCGCCTCCGGCAGGTTGTCGAACTGGATCTCGATGCCCTCGGCGCTGACCACCGTATCGGCGACGATCAGGTCCTCGAACTCGTAGAAGAAGCCCGCCACGTCGAAAGCCAACCACGAGGTCACGAGCCGCTGGATCCCCAGCTCGCCGGCCAGCGAGCGCTCGGGTTCGAGGTCCGGGTTCGGGATGACCAGGAAGCCGCCCACCTCGGTCGCCGTGAACAGCTCCGCCGCCGACGGTGCCCGGAAACCTTTGCCCAACGAGGCGCGCAGCCGGGTACGGGCGTCAGGCGCCAGGACCAGGCCGGCCCGCGGGCTCAGCTCCGAGCTCCAGGGGTCGGACAGCGAGCCACCGTCGATCAGTCGGACGTCGCCGCGCAGCCCGGCGGTCAGCGTCAACCAGCGGGTCACGCCGAGCTCGCCCTGGCCGTAGAGCGACAGGTCGGTGAGATCGTGCTGGCCGAACAGGTCGGCGTTCACATCGGTGTAGGCGCCCTCGGAGCCCAGGGTCAGGAAGAGCCAGTTCGCCGCCTGCCAATCGAACTTCAGCTCGCCGCCCCAGACTAAGGTCTCGGCGCCGATCAGGCTGTCGCCGAAATCGGTCTCCCAATCATTCCAGCTCAGCGAGAGACGCTCGAACGTGCTGACCCGATCACTCCAGCGGCGCTGGTGCGTGACGTAGGAGCGGGCCTTGTCCGAGCGGGTCCGGTCGTCCTGCGCGTCCACCGGCACGCGTAGCGGCTGGAACTCGAGCCGCCGCGGGTCGGGGCACTGGCCGCGCATGCACCAGAGCAGTGACTCGCCGTGCTTCTCCTGGGCCCAGCTGCCGAACAGGACGAGGTCGTCGGCCGCGCCGCTGAGCCCCAGCCGCAGGGCGACGTTCGCCCGGTCCAGGTCGCCGTTCTGCTGGTAGCCGTCGTCGATGCCACGGCCGCCGCGCAGCCAGAGCGTGAGCGGGCCCAGCTGGCGGCCGTGGCTTAACTCGGCCGAAGCGTAGCCCAGCGTCTGGCTCGACCAGATCCACTCGCTGTGTGGCGGGTCGTCGTAGAAGCCGCCGCGCAGCCGGACGCGAGTGATGGGCTCGGCCGGCGGCTTCGCCGTCACCACGTTAATCACGCCGCCCAGCGCGCTGGTCCCGTAGAGGGCCGAGCTGGCGCTCTTCACCACCTCTACCCGCTCCACCTCGGTCAGCGGGATCACATCCCAGTTGAGATTGCCGCTGTCGCCGGCGTTGGCCGGCACCCCGTCGACCAGCAGCAGCACCCGGCTGCCCGTCCCGCGGCCATAGCCGGATGAGCCGCGGATGTTTACCTGCTCGCCGACGAACTGGACGGATGGCGCGTAGGCTACGGCGTCGGCCGCCGTCGCCGGGACCCGCTGCATCACCTCGGACACGTCCATCACCGAAACCGAGACCGGCGCGTTGCTGAGACCCAGCTCGCGCTTGGTGACCGAGGCGACGACACCGCTCAGGGCGACGGCCCGCGGCCGCAGCGTCACCTCCACCTCGGCCACGGCGCCGGCCCGCACCTCTACTTCCAGCTGGCGCGGCCCGTAACCGATCCGCTCCACCGCCAGCCGTCGCCGCCCGGCCGGCACATCGCGCAGCTCGAAGCGGCCCGAGTCGTCGGTGAACGTGCTGATCACCGTCCCCAGGATCCGCACCGCCGCCGCCGGCACCGGCGCGCCCGTCGCCGCGCCCACGACCCGACCGCTCACGGTGCCCGACTCCTGGGCCGCCGCCGATGAGGGGTCGATGGCGACGGCGATGGCGATGGCGATGGCGATGGCGAGGGCGAGCGGGAGGCGGTTCATTGGATCGAGTCCAGGACTTCGCCTATGGTCAGCATGTTGTCAAAGTCGGCGATGACGTTGATACCTACGGTCTCGCTGTCCGGCTCCACGGTGTACGAGACCGGCGGCTCGAAGGCACCACCACCCGCGGTGTACCAGCCCGCGGCCCGCAGCGCCGTCAGCAGGTTCTCGTTGCCTCGCTCCTTCCAGACGACCACCAGAAACTCGTACGTCCCCGGCTCCAGGCCGATGACGTAGGGGTTGGCCGGACCCTCCGCAGGCAGCGTGTCCGAGAAGGCGACGAAACCCAGCAAATCCACCTCTGTCTGGGGTAGCTCACGGTAGACCGCCAGCCGCACCCAGTCGGTCGAGTCGGGGTCCGGGTCGCTGATGTAGGTGACAGCGCCGCTCACGCCCTGGAAGGGGACGGGCTGGAGCCCGTCTTCGCAGGCGGCGGCCAGGGCCACGGCCAGGGCGGCGAGTATGAGGAAAGTGGGCTTTCTCACGTCTGACAATCTGCTTGACATGGGGGCGGCGCGAAAGCTACAATGAGTTACCCCGCCAGATCAAATGCCATAACTGTCCGGCTGCCCAGGATTTCAAGAATGAGCTTGACATTCCGGATAGCGCCGTCGCGTTGCGTCGAATGCATGGCGTGCGTGAGGGTGTGTCCGGTTGAAGCGGTCACGGTCCAGGAAGGCACCGTCCAGATCGAGGAGGCCGGCTGCATCGAGTGCGGGCTCTGCCTGCCGGCCTGCCAGCACGAGGCCATCGAGGCCAGCGGCGATCTGGAGGCGGCGCGCAAGCTGCTCGGCAAGCGCAAGGCGGTGCTGATTCTGGCCACCGAAGCGGTCGTCCACTTCCACCCGGCGACCCTGGAGCAGGTGCTGAACGCCTGCTATGCCGCCGGATTCGGGGCCGTCTACCCGGGTGCGCTGGGCGACGAGCTGGTCGCCCATGAGTACTTGAAGCTGTGGCGGAGTGACGGCCAGCGGACGACGATACGCTCCACCTCGCCGATCGTGGTGGAGTACGTGAAGCGGAAATACCCGGAGCTCTTGCCGTACCTGGCTCCGGTGGTGACACCGGCCGTGGCGCAGGCGCGCTACCTGCAAAGGATCCACGGCAGAGGCGTAAAGATCGTTTACTCGGGCATCGGCAACTTCGGGGCGCCCGAAGAAGATGAGCGGCCCATCGCCGCTTCCATCACCTTCGCCGAGCTCGAGGCGCTGCTCAGCGAGAGGGGGGCGCTTCCCGCCGAGCAGCCGCAGCAGCTGGAACGCGACATCTTGGGGCGGCAGCGCCACCTGTCAACGGCCGGCGGCCTGCCACTCCCGGTGCTGGAAGAAGAGCGGGCGCTCTCGCTGCGCTTCCGCAAGGTACGCGGGCTGACCGAAGTCCCGGCCATCGCGGAGGCGATCAGCCGCTCGCGCGGCGCCGCGCAACTGGGGTTCATCGACCTGCTGCCGTACGAGCGGGATCTGGACCACCCGGTGATGGGGCCGAAGGCGCAGCTCTACCTGAGGCGCGAGATCGCCGCCGGCGCCGAGCCGCCCCGCTCGCCGGAGCCGGTTATCGACACCGGCGTCAAGGTGGACCTGTCCACCGCCCTGCGGCCCGCCGGCAACGGCCGCGAGGTGACCGCCGTCGACGTCGAGGTGCTGGTCACCGAGCAGATCGGCAAGGCGGCGGACGGCAGCAACTGGGACTGCGGCGCCTGTGGCTTCGAAGGCTGCGAGGCGTTCGCGGCGGCGGTACTGCGCAGCCGGGCGCGCCTGGACATTTGCCCGTTCTACCAGGCGCGGCGCTACGAGCGGGCGGTGAAAGACGCCGCCTACGATGCGCTGACCGGTCTGTATTCATACCGGGTGCTGCGCAGCAGGATCGTCGAGGAGACCGCCCGGGTGCGGCGAACGGGCGGCAGGTTCGTGGTGATTTTCCTCGACCTGGACCGCTTCAAGCCGGTGAACGACCGGCTGGGGCACGCCGTGGGCAACCAGGTATTGCGCGAAGTGGCGCAGATCATTAGAGATTCCATACGCGCCAACGACTTCGCGGCCCGCTTCGGCGGCGATGAGTTCGTGATCATCCTGCCGGACGGCGATGGGCACGGCGCCCTGCGGGTCGCTCAGGATATACAGACCCGGGTCGCGGAGATCCGGGCACGCGGCGACGGCGCTGAGATGACGGTCTCGCTCAGCGTGGGCATCGCCGAAGTCGGGCCGGAGGATACCCTGGCCACCGGTTACGACGAGATGCTCGCCGCCGCCGACGCGGCGCTGCTCGAGGCCAAGAAGGCCGGCGGCGACGTGATAAAGTTCCACAATCCCTAACTCCCCCGGGCACCTCCCCCGCCGGGCGTAACCCATGCCATCCATGGACATGGACACGAACGGACACACCATGGGCGAGGCACGGCGGTTAAGGTCGGTTCCTACTCACGACGCAGGAACCCTTCTGGAGGCGGAAAGGCTGCTCAGTGGCCTGACCGGCGTGGTCTCGGCGCGTATCGTCGCCGACGCCTCCGGCCGCATCGAGGAGATCCACGTCCTCACCGATCACCGGGTGGCCCCCAAGCAAACGGTGCGCAACGTCGAGTCGGCGCTGCTCGCTCAGCTGGGCATCGCCGTCGACCACCGCAAGGTCAGCGTCGCCCAGACCCAGGGGCCCGGCGAAGGTATGGCCGCCAAGATCATCGGGGTCGGCCAGCTGACCGGGGTCAGGCGCTACCTGTTCGACGGCTACGAGTTCGAGCGCAAGATGCCGCAGCGGATGATCTGCAAGGTGCGGCTGAAGCTCGACGATCAGGAGTTCATCGGCGAGGCGGAAGGTACGGATTTGGAGCGCGGCCGGCTGAACGCCGCCGCCCAGGCGGCGCTAAACGCCCTGGAAATCGCCGAAGAGCAAGAGGTCGGATTCGCTCTTGACGGAGTGAAGCTGATTGACGTATTTGATCTACCAGTGGTAGTAACGGCAGTATACGGCCTCAGCGGGCGTACAAGGACGTATCTCGCTGGCGCAGCGCCAGTTACCGAATCGCCCGAGCACGCGGCCATTCTGGCGACGCTCAAGGCCACCAATCGCTGGATACTGTCGTCTCGGTAGTCGTTTCCGGGATCCGGCTTCCAACCCCCGACCGGGAGAAAGGAGTTCTATAGCACGGGAATCCCGCCTACCCCGTGGGGTAGGGACATATTGAGAGCATTATAAAACCCCCGATCTCTCTAGGCTGACGCGTCACTGAAGCGGAGCGTTGCCTGTCTTTCGAGCGGAGCGAAAAGCACACCGGTAGCGATTACGGTGTGACTCTACTGCGAAAGGAGGTGAGCTTCATGACGTGGATGCTCCAGTTGCTGGCTGCTATCGCGAGTCTTTTTGCGGGCAGTATTGCTTGGGGCTAGAGCGCGATTGGGGGTTTTTTTGGCCACTAAACTGGGTAGTAGTATGCGTCGTGGTCTGATTGCCTTTGTGTCGATAGTCGGCATCGCCGCTGCCCTTGTGACGGCGATGATTCTCATCCAGTTCCCGGTGCACGTTACTGGCTTCAGGCCTTGGCACGGGGTCGCAGCCCTTATGCTACTCACGGTCGTGGCTGAGGGTCTAGGTGTTCGGATAGCTGCAGGCCAAGCCGTCTTTTCTGTCTCACTTATTCCGATTGTGGCGACGGTACCCCTCTTCGGCCCGTCCGTTGCAGTGGCATCAACTGCTCTCTCGCAGGCCATAGCAAGAACCGTTCTGCAGAAGCAGCCTCGGCTGAAAGCTGTGTTCAACGTATCTCAGTTTTCGCTGGCGGTCGGCTTGGGGGCGGTTGTGTATCACTTTCTGAATGGCCCGGTCTTTTACGGCGCTGAACTTTACGGAACAGAGGTCTACGGCAACCTGTACGAAGGAGCAGTCTCCCTCGAATTCCTCGAAGCACAGGCGGAAACTGTGGAGGTCGAGGCATTTCCTATCCTGGGCACGCTCCCACCACTTGCAGGGCTGATTGTAACGTATTTTCTGGCCAATGTACTCCTAGTTAGTACGGTGATCGCTATCGATACTGGCAAGAGTCTGATGGACATCTTGCGACAGCTTGCACCTGTCGCCTTTGCGAACGATCTAGCGTCGAGCTCGTTTTCATTGTTCGTGGTATTTGCCTTTGCACAGCTGGGCGTTGGTGGCATCTTGGTGGTTTTATTGCCGCTTTTTTTCGTTCACCACGCCTACGGTGTTCAGCATAAGCTTGAGAAGCAGAACAGGGAAATTCTAGAGTTTACTATCCGCACTATCGAAGCGAAGGATCCATACACGTCAGGCCACTCGATGCGTGTTGCCTCTTTGAGTCGCGAGTTGGCAGAGGTTCTTGGGCTGTCCTCTAACAAAGCTCAGGAAGTGGAGACGGCTGCGCTGCTCCACGACATTGGCAAGATCGATTTTGCATACTCGGAGTTGATAGGCAGCGCTGGCCAGCTATCAGATGTTGATCGAGAGATACTTCGTTCGCATCCTGATCGGGGCGCGAGACTCCTGGCATCTCTTTCCAACCTGAGCGACGACGTCCTGAAAGCTGTGCGTCACCATCACGAACACTACGATGGCAACGGATATCCCGATGGCCTCAGTGGCACCAGCATTCCCTTGGCAGCCCGTATCATCATGGTGGTGGATACCGTGGATGCTATGCTGTCTAATCGGCCCTACCGATCTGCGCTTTCGGTCGAAGAAGTTGCCACCGAGCTACGCAGGTTTTCGGGACGTCAGTTCGACCCAGCTGTTCTTGGCAGGTTCCTCGAGAGTGGGATGCTTGAGCGCGCCGCACGGCGGGCGGAAATGGATCGAACCCCACTTCCGCTAGCAGCAATACGCCCCCGTGAGGACGTCTTACGCTCTTACCGTCACTAGAACCGACTTCCTCTTGGTTTATTGCGGATAGCGCTGGGCCCGATGAAGTGACCCGCCCGCATTGAGTGCGTTCGCTTGCTCTTGAGCCACCAGAATCCAAGCGCTTGCGTTGTATCGCCGGGCGACCTCGCAGAGTTCGTCATTGACCTTCGCACATTTCTCGTGTTGACTGCTTCGTATCAGTAGTTCCAGCCGAAGTAGTTGCACTGACAGATAAAGTGGGATATCTCCGCTTCTTGCGAATTCAGCGACTTCTGCTAGCCGTCTAAGGGCCTTCCCCTTCTTTCCAGATTCGAATCGAAGTCTTGCGAGTAGTTCTTCAAGTCCGAACCGCTGATCTAGCAGGAATCCACCGCGTCTTGCGAGCCTTAACGCCTGGGCCGCGAACTCACGCGCCGTAGCGGTGCGGCCGCGGTGCAGGGCTACAAGACCCAGCGATGCGATAGATTCCAACTTAACTGGGAGAATTCCATACGTATTGCTTATCTCCAGCGCCCTTGTCCAGTAGGCTTGCGCTTGGCTGACGTAGCCTTTCGCACACGCCAGGAAACCAAGGTTGTATAGTACTGAGGGTGCTGTGTCTGGGTAATCACCTCTCGAGTCGAGCATCTTTTCGGCCTGAGCGAGCAGTTTCTCGGCCGTGTCGTGTTCACGGAGGTATACATAGCTCACTGCGCAGTTACATAGTATTGCCGCAATAATCGCGGGATCGGCGTGGCGCTCGGCCATAGGTAGGGCAACGCGCAGAATCTCGGCAGCTAGGTCTCGTCGCAGAGTACGATGAAGTAGAGCGGTCAGCCCAATGTATGCATCCAACAAAGCAGTCTCGTCCCCTGCCTCCAGCGCAAGACATCGAGCCTGGTCCAGCAGGGCCTGTGCTTCATCAAGCTGGCCTTCATAGCACTTGTAGATTCCTAGGTTTCTCGCTGTTCGAGACTTGATCTCCGGTAGGCTAGCGCGCGCGTGCAGGCCTCGCAATTTGCCAATGGTGCTTTCCACTAACTGAGGGTCGAGGGAGCGTGCTCCCGCCCAAAGCAGTGCCCTAAGAATGTCTGCTTCCAACCCGGGGGCGTCTAATCCACTACCGATCAATTCTGAATAGAGGTCGGAAAGCATTTCGCCAGCTTCATTCACACAGATAGCACCGGAATATACGTCCACAAACAGTACATCACGACGCGATTCGAAGATCTGAAGACCATTCGGCTTGCTATGTGAAACATTGTCCAACCGTTCCTGCAGCAGTGGCCTCGCCTTGGCGTACTCACGCATGTGAAAGAACAGCTTGCCGAGGCGACCCACCAGGTCCATACGTGTGGCCTGGTCCGGCGCGTGCTCGATCGCGAGTTGGAGTAGATCCGCTGCCTCTTCGAGAGCGTAGATGCCCTCTGCAGCATCAGCACCCTGCACGGCGTACCGGAAGGCGCGTCGCCTATCGCCGGCTGCCGAAAGATGGGCGGCGATCTCACCGGGGTCGCCCTTGGTTCTGATCAGGGCGCGTGCGGCT
>JBDHKD010000171.1:0-2345 GCA_039586575.1 Gemmatimonadota bacterium
TCCGCCGGCAGGGCAACCCGAACCTGGGCTTCGAGGAAGGCCGGGCTTACGAGCTCGGCGTCAGCCACGTCTGGAGAGACGCGATCGGGCTCTCGCTCACCGCCTTCCGCAAAGAGCTCATCAAGCTCGTTACCGGCAGCCTCAGCGTCTCCCGCATCGCGCCCGGACAGTTCTCGACCGGCGACCGCGGTACTATCAAAGGTGTCGAGCTCACCGCCTACGGCCGCTGGCCCGGTATCGAGTTCCGCGTCGGTTACACCCTGCAAGAGGCGACCGGCTTGACCTCCGGCGCGCTCGACGAAGACGTCGATCCCGATGCATCCGTTCTCGAGTTCCCTCTCGCCTTCGATCGCCGGCACTCGCTCGATGTGATCGTGTTGGCCGGACGATCGGCCGCCTACACGGGTACCGGCTGGGGCGGATCGCTGGTCGTCTCGGCGCGCAGCGGCTTCCCGCTCGACCGGCACGACGATCTCATCACGCGCCTGCCCTGGACGTACGCGCTAGCGATCCGTGTGACCCGCGACCTGGGTGGCTTCCCATTCTGCGACGGCTGTCGCACAAGAGCTGTCTTGGACGGCCGCAACATCACCGGTCGCGACAACGTCATCGCCTTGCGCCGCGATACCGGTGGCCTCGGCCCGCCACCCGCAGATGTCGCCGCAGTCGTGGATGATATACCATCCGACATGCAGCCCATCCCGCGCGAGTCATCGCGCTACAACCCGCTGACCGACCTGGACCGGAATGAGTTGATCACCGCCGACGAGATGCGTCGCGTTCGCTATGCCGCGGAGCTCGACCGCAACGATCCTTCGCTCTTCTTCGGTGCGGCGCGCCAGCTCAGGCTCGGCCTGGAGGTCACGTTTTGAGCGCCCGCTGCTCTCCCGGATTCATCGGCCTCGCCGTCCTGCTGGTCGGTGCCTGTCGCGACGCGCCCGAACCGTTCGTGCCGCCAGAGCGCGAGCCGCTCGGCGGTCCGGCGTGGCAGCTGACCTACAACCTGGGCGACGATCGCGCGCCCGCCTGGACGGCGGACGGTCAGAACGTGATCTACACAGCCGTTGTCGACACCCAACCCGGCCTGCTCCTCTCCATTCCCTACCGCGGGGGCACCGCCGTCCGGGCACTGGGCGCGGTCCAGGCCGACACCAGCGCGGTGCGCCGCTTCACCACGCCGGCCGCGTCGCCCTCCGGTGAAGCGCTGGCATTCGTCCACTTCATCAGACTGTTCGACACGTCACTCTGCGGAACCGGGGCCCTCAGCATTTGCGACGCCCCGTCTCACCCCTGGCTCCCGTACCCCCGCCTCGGGACCGCCTGGCTGCGCGTCAGACGCTTCGCTGACTCGGGTTCAGTGGACGACGACCCGAGATACGAGATCAACTTCGCCGGTCGCGTCTTCGACGAGACCGCTGACACGCTCGGCCTGCCCGGCGTCTACGTCATCGACCACTTCCCCTTCCACCAGGTCTACCTCGCCGAGGACCGCCAGGTCTTTCGGCCCAGCTGGTCGCCCGATTCACGGCACATCGCGTTCAGCGACGGTCTGCAGGTTCTCATCTGGGATGTCGAGTCGGGAGAGCTGACGCCGGTCCCGGGAACCGAGGACGGTGTCGCGCCCGCCTGGAGTCCCGATGGTCAATGGATCGCTTTCACGCGTCTGGAACGGCTCGGCACCGCGAGCAGCTTCTGTCGGCTCATAATCAACGGAATCCTCACCTGCGCCGAGCGGAGCACGGTTTACACCATGGGACGCCGCCTCCTGACCCTGGTGCGGCCCGACGGCAGCGAGCTCAGGGAGATCGGCGAAGGCGATGAGCCGGCCTGGGCGGCGGACGGAACGCGCCTCTACTACGTCAGTCTTGACCGGATCTGGAGCCAGGACCTGGAAGGCGGAATCCCGATGCTTGTCTCGGGAACCAGCGGCGGGCGCGAGCCTGCCGCTTCGCCCGACGGCCGCTTGCTCGCCTTCGCCCAGCGCGGCGACGACGGGACTTACTCCATCTGGATCGTCTCGCTGGAACCCTGAGCAAAGCACGGGCTGGCGCCGCGGCCTACTCCTCTTATATATAGTGCCCCGCAGCGAATCCGAACCTTCAATACCCTGAGTAGCGGAGAGTCATGGGCGCACGAGATCAAGTGGAACGCCCGCACCGGGAGGGGCAGACGACGGCGATACCCTACGAGCCGCCTTATCGCCACGCAGCGATCGCCGGCTTCGTCATCTGCCTGTTGTACCTGATCAGCCTGGCACCGACCACGGCCTTCTGGGACACCAGCGAGTACATCGCCACCGGCCATATCCTGGGTGTCCCCCATCCGCCGGGGAACCCGCTGTTCGT
>JBDHKD010000094.1:0-12014 GCA_039586575.1 Gemmatimonadota bacterium
TTCGAGCAGGTGGCGCGGGCGGGGCTCGATGCGTCGCCGATCAGCGAGATTTTGATCGACAAGAGCGTCATCGGCTGGAAGGAGTACGAGCTCGAGGTGATGCGCGATAACGCCGATAACGTCGTTATCGTCTGCTCGATCGAGAACTTCGACGCGATGGGCGTGCACACCGGCGACTCGATTACCGTGGCGCCGGCGATGACGCTGTCGGACGCCGAATACCAGGTGATGCGCGACGCCGCCATTGCTTGCATTCGCGAGATCGGGGTCGCCGCGGGTGGCTGCAACATCCAGTTCGCGGTCGATCCCGATACCGGTGAGATGCTGGTCATCGAGATGAACCCGCGGGTCTCGCGCTCCTCGGCGCTGGCATCGAAGGCGACGGGCTTCCCGATCGCGCGGATCGGTACGAAGGTCGCCGTGGGCTACCGGCTGGACGAGCTGCCCAACGCGATCACCCAGGAGACGCCGGCTTCCTTCGAGCCGGTGCTCGACTACGTGGTCGTCAAGGTCCCGCGCTTCGCCTTCGAGAAGTTCCCCAGCGCCAATCCGCTGCTCGGTGTGCAGATGAAGGCGGTCGGCGAGGTGATGGCTATCGGCCGCACGTTCAAGGAAGCGTGGATGAAGGGCTTCCGCTCGCTGGAGAACGGTCGCGCCGGTTGGGAATGCGGGGCGACGTTGGCCGACGACGGCCTCGCCGCCGACGACCGGGAGACGCTGCTCGCCGCACTGCGCCAGCCGACGGCCGATCGGCCGTTCCAGCTCAAGCGCGCGCTGGGCACCGGTCTCGCGACGGAGGAAATCTACGAGGCCAGCCATATCGACCCTTGGTTTATCGACCAGCTACGCGAGATCGTCGAGGCCGAGAGCCGCTACGCTGCGGCGCCCGAGCCGGCACGCGAACTGACCTGGGAGATGAAGCGGCTCGGGTTCGGCGATGCGATGCTGGCCGGCTTGCGCGGCGAACCGGAGGCGGCGGTCCGCAAGCGGCGATGGGGCTGGGGGATGCACCCCTCGTACAAGATGGTGGACACCTGCGCGGGCGAGTTCCCGGCCGCTACTCCTTACCTGTACAGCACTTACGAGGAAGAGAACGAGTCGGTCCGCAGCGAACGGGCCAAGGTGGTCGTGCTGGGCAGCGGTCCCAACCGGATCGGCCAGGGCGTCGAGTTCGATTACTGCTGCGTCTCCGCCGCCTTCGCGCTGGAGGAGGAGGGGTACGAGACGATCATGGTGAACTCGAACCCCGAGACGGTCTCGACCGACTTCGACGTCAGCGACAAGCTGTACTTCGAGCCGCTGACGCTGGAAGACGTGCTCGAGATCGTGCACTTCGAGGATCCCAAAGGTGTCGTGGTCCAGATGGGCGGCCAGACACCGTTGAAGCTGGCGTCGAAGCTGAGCGAGCTGGGCGTCCCGATACTCGGCACGTCGGTGGATGCGATAGACCGGGCCGAGGACCGGGAGCGGTTCGAGGCGCTGGCCCGGGGACTCGGCATCGATCAGCCGGCCAACGGCCTGGCGACGAGCGAGGCGCAGGCGCTCGAGGTGGCGGAGCGAGTCGGGTACCCGGTGCTCGTCCGCCCCAGCTATGTGCTCGGCGGTCGCGCCATGGAGATCGTCTACGACGCAGAATCACTCAAAGACTACTTCGATCGTGCGGTCCGCGCTTCGCCCGAGCACCCGATCCTCATCGACAGTTTCTTGGAGGACGCGTTCGAGGCCGATGTCGACGCCGTGAGCGATGGGGTCGACGTGCTGGTCGGTGGAGTGATGCAGCACATCGAGGACGCCGGCATCCACTCGGGCGACTCGGCCTGTGTCGTGCCACCTTACCTGCTGCGCGACGAACACGTGGAGCGGATGAAGGAGCACACGCGGGCGCTGGCGAAGGAGCTGGGTGTCGTGGGGTTGATCAACGTGCAATTCGCCGTCAAGGACGGCGTGGTCTACGTGCTCGAGGTCAATCCGCGTGCCAGCCGTACCGTGCCGTTCCTGAGCAAAGCGACCGGCAATTCGCTGGCGCGGCTGGCGGCGCGCTGCATGGTGGGGCGGAAGCTTTCGGAGTTCGCTCTCAGGGAAGAGGGGGAACTGCAGGGCGTGGCGGTGAAGGAATCGGTCTTCCCGTTCGAGAAGCTGCCGGGCGTCGATGCCTTGCTGGGCCCGGAGATGCGATCGACCGGTGAGGTGATGGGGATCGCCGATTCGTTCGGACTGGCGATGGCGAAGGCGCAAGTGGCGGCAGGCAACCCGCTGCCGCTGTCCGGCCGGGTCGTGGTTACGGTGCACGATCAAGACAAGGCGAACGTGACGCCTATAGTGCGGCGCTTTCACGAGCTGGGCTTCGAGATTTGGGCGACCTCGGGCACGGCGCGCTACCTGAGGGGGCGCGGCATACCGGCGCAGCCGGTGCTCAAGGTGCACGAGGGACGGCCGCACATCGTCGACCATCTGATCTCGGGTGAAATCGACCTGCTGATCAATACGCCGCTGGGCAAACACGCGCAGTTCGATGACTACGCGATCCGGCGCGCCGCGATCCAGCACAGCGTCCCCTACACGACGACGCTGTCGGCGGCGTCGGCGCTCTGCGACGCGGTGATCGCGCTGCGGCACCGGAAGCTGCAGGTGATGAGCTTGCAGGAAAGAGCGGAGCGCGCGGTGGTCGCGGCTTCGGTTGCAAGCCTGGCGGTGGGGTGAGGAACATGGACCCGATGGTTCCGCTGATCGGCCGCGTGGTGGCGACGGAGCGCAAGCCCAACACGACCCACGAGTTTCACTTCTGGACCGGCAGCGAGGCGCAGATCGGGATCGGCTCGATCGTCAAGGTTGTGGCCGACGCGCATACGGTTTACGGCGTCGTCGTCGAGGGATTCAGCTACACCGATCTGATGTCGCCGCTCCACGACTACATCGGAGCGGACGCCGATCCGCAGGCAGAAGCTCGCGCGCCGTCCTCGCGGCCCGAGATCCGTCTCTACTCAGCCGCCGTCCTGCGCCGCGAGCCCGAAGAGCCCGTCCAGCCCGTCCCGATGGGCGCGGTCTACCTGGCCGATGACCGAGACGTCGTGGTCGGGTTGCGCATGGACTCGTACGTCGCGGTGGAGAATCCGACCGGCATCCCGCTAGGGCTATACACGAGCGGCGGCCTCGAGGCGCCGGTCTACCTGGACGCCGACTTCCTGTTGGGGCCCGAGGCGGCGCACCTGAACATCACGGGTGTCAGTGGCCTGGCGACCAAGACCAGCTTGGTCGAGTTCGTGCTCGCTGCGATCTTCCAGCATATGCCGGAATCGAAAGGATCCGTTGCCGCCGTCTGCTTCAACGTGAAGGGGCCGGACCTGCTCTTCCTCGACCAGCCGGGCGAGCTGGACGAGCGTGACCTGCACATGTACGAGCAGCTGGAGGTCCCCGCACGGCCGTTCCAGAACGTCCAGTATTACGCGCCCTACCGAGCCGACGGCTGGAACCTGAATACCTTGCGGACACATCCGGACTTGATGGGTAACCTGCGGCCGCTGCGCTGGGGGCTGAGAGAAGTATTGCAGTTCTCCGAGGTCCTGCTCACGCGTGATGACCTGGACGCGAAGGCTGACGCACTCGTCGATTTCATTCGCGATCGTGTTCTCGACCAGCAGTTTGGGCCGGATCACGGGCACGCGGTGATGTGCAATCATCTGGTGCGGACGTTTCGGGACCTCGAGCTGTGGTTCGACGACGTTCTCGCGTGTTGCGAGAGCAGCGGCTCGGATCGCTGGATGACTCACCACACCGCTACGATTCGCAAGGTACGTAACCGGCTGAATGGCATAGTCAGCCGGGCTCACGGATTGGTAGTGAACGACGATGCGATCAGCGACTTGCCGTGGGGCGAGTTCGAGGACCGTGCCGTGTACGTGATCGACGTGGCGAACGTGGAGCCGGAAGCACAGGATTTGGTGTTCGCGCGTGTGGTGTCGAGGCTGCGCGAGGGCTTGGAGTCCGGTACGCTCGGAGTCAACCACGTGGTCGTCTTTGCCGACGAGCTCAACAAGTACGCCCCCTCGGATGGGCCCGAGACGTACGTCCGCAAGATGCTGCTCGACATCAGCGAGCGCGGCCGCTACCTGGGCCTCGTGCTGTTCGGCGCCCAGCAGTTCCGGTCGCAGGTCCACCGGCGCGTGGTGGGCAACTGCGGTTCGGCCGTCTATGGCCGCATGGACATGGACGAGTTGGCGACGCCCGGCTACGCAGTGCTGTCACCGGCCACGAAGACGAAGCTGGCGAGCCTGCCGAAGGGCGATCTCTTGGTCAGGCACCCTCACTTCACACAGCCGGTGTTCATTCGCTTCCCGAGGCCGGCGGTGATGCGTGGTCGGGACGGGATCGAGCGGTTTCCGCCGCGCTCGGCGCTGCCGTTCGAGGACGCGATCGCCAATGGTTTGAAGCGCATGGATCGGCGCGTGCGGGTGAACGAGGTAAAAGACTTGATCGCGGGCCGCGAGAGGTTGGAGGTGTTGCACGCGTTCCATCAGACGGAGCGTGGTCGGCCCGACGACGTGCTGGCGTTCTTCCGCTCGCGACTGAGGCACAAGGTCGCGTCCGAAGTCGTGGATGCGCCGCGGCGCCCGGTGCCGGTACCTGAAGATCCGTACGCCGGCGAGTGAGCCGAAGACCCGCAACCTGCACCAGGAGGCGTGATGAGAATCTGGGGCGTCTGGCTGTTCCTGCATCTCGTCGGGGCGGTCTTTTGGCTGGGCGGGATGTTTACGCTGAGCCTGTGGA
Organism: Gemmatimonadota bacterium; assembly: GCA_039586575.1. Taxonomy (GTDB): domain Bacteria; phylum Gemmatimonadota; class Gemmatimonadetes; order Palauibacterales; family KS3-K002. Next base: position 4,765 of record JBDHKD010000094.1, read on the forward strand.
CGTCGAGGGCACGCAAGTCGGGTGACGCCGAGGTGGTTGCGTTCAGCTACGATGCGGCGCGGCGACTCTACAATAGCCTCGTCGCCGTAGGCTCGATCCTGACCATCGTCGCCGGAGCGATCCTCATGTTCGCCACCGGGCGGCCCTGGTTCAGGCCGTTCCCGGAGCACTGGCTGTTCCAGATGCAGGTGTTCGGGCTGATCGCCTTCCTGCTGACGCTCGCCATCGTGATCCCCAACGCGGGCCGGCTCGCCGAGCTGGCCGCCCGCAAGAGTGAACTCGAGGAAGACAGGGCGCGATTCGCTGGCAGGGTGAGACAGCAGGCGATCGCCGGCAGCTTGGTGGGCGCGATCCTGATCTACGTTATTCTGATCGGTGCGCTACGCATATAAGCTGCAAACGCTCTCGTCCTGCTTCGTTCTGACCGCCGCCGTTCTGGCGGCGGTGGCCCAGACTTCTACGCATCTCCTGCGGCTTTCCGACCAGGTGGGCCAGACCAACCGCTATCGCCTCGACTTCGATATGCAGATGCGAGCCGAGCTGACGGGCGCGGGGCAGCCGCACGAGCGGGCGCGGCAGTTGATCGAGGCCCTGAGCGAAGGCATGAGGATACAGACGGCGGTGGAGTACGAGCAGCGGTTGGCGGCGGTGGAGATTGACGGGACGCGAGCGTTCGAGGTACGCTGGCGTGGCTTCGAGTACACGGGTGAGATCGGGGGGCGGCCGATCGCGCCGCCGCCGGTGCAGGTCGAGTCGACCCGCGAGCTGTTGGCGAGCAGGGCTCAGGTCCGAGTCTCGCCCAACGGGCGCACTATCGATGTGACGTACTCGCAGCCGGGGCTGGCCAGCCTGGCGCGGCAATTCGAGCGGTTGGGTGGCGCGATGCCGACCTACCTGCCGGAGCGGGCGGTCGCGGTGGGCGACCGCTGGACCAGCACAGGCCAGTTCCCGGTTGGGCTGGCGGCCGGCGGCACCGGCAGTCTGACGCTGGAGCTCGAGCACACGCTGCTCGAGGTGCGCGCGGGCGAAGACGGCCGGCTGGCGGTGATCGGGCTGTCGGGTACCTTCTCCAATCTCGAGGGGATCGAGGAGTCCGGGATCGGCGCGCCGATGCACATGGAGGCCAGTTTGACGGGCTCGACGCTGTTCGACATCGAGCGTGGCCGGTATGTCGGCGGGCACTATGAGATCGACATGTTCGCTTTGCAGGCGGCGGAGGGCATCGAGATTCAACTCACCGGACACGCCAACGGCAACCTGGAGTTGGTGAGCGCGCGATGAAGCTGATTCATACCGCCGACCTCCATCTGGGCTACCGGGCGTATCACCGCACCAACTCGTACGGGATCAACATCCGCGAGGCCGATGTGGCCCGCGTATTCCGCGAGCTGCTGGAGCGAACGGCGAAGCGCGCTCCCGACTTGCTGCTCATCGCCGGCGACGTCTTTCACACGGTGCGACCTTCGAACGCGGCGATCGCCGACGCCTTCCGGCAGTTCTCCCGATTCCGATCGGAATCGCCCGACACCACCGTCGTCATCATCGCCGGGAACCACGATTCGCCGCGCGCCGCCGAGACCGGGAACATCCTGAGGCTGTTCGCCGAGATCCCGGGGTTCCAGGTCGTTTACCAGGAACCCAAGCGCTTGCAGTTCCCGGCGCTGGACACGGCAGTACTCTGCCTGCCCCACAATTCCCTGTTCGCCCAGAGCCAACCGGAGATGGCGCCCGATCCGCAGGCCGGCTTCAACATCTTGATGGCCCATGCCGCCCACGAGAGTCTGAAGCTGATCAGCCACTTCGGCGCCGCGATGTTGCGGAGCAGTGACATCAAGCCGGAAGAGTGGGGCTACGTGGCGCTGGGGCATTACCACCTGCACGAGCGGCTGGCGCCCAATATGGTCTACCCGGGCGCGATCGAGCGCACCAGCATCGACATCTGGTCGGAGGCGAAGCAACCGAAAGGGTTTGTGGAAGTCGACACGCAGACGGGTGACGTGGACTTTCATGAACTGGGGGGACCCCGGGCGGTGCTCGACCTGGAGCCGATCGCCGGGCGCGACCTGGCACCGCAGGAACTCGACCAGCTGATCGAATCGGCGCTCGCCCGGGTGACCGGCGGAATCGAGGAGAAGATCATCCGGCTTCGTCTGTTCGATGTGCCGCGGGATGTCTATCGCGAGCTCGACCATCGCAGAATCCGCGAATACCGGACGCGGGCGCTTCACTTTCATCTCGATGCCCGGCCGCCGCAGATCACGCGACGGTCGGCGTCGGGGGCGCCGGGCCGGCGGTTGACGCTCCAGGAGGAACTCAGCGAGTTCCTCAAGCACCGCTGGAAGCCTGGGTCGAGGATGGTCGACCGGGAAGCGCTGATCGAGCTCGGTCTGCGCTACTTGCAGCAGGCGGAAGAGGCAGAGGCGCTCGAGGACAGGGAATGAGATGAAGCTGGTCCGCCTGGGCTTGAAGAACTTCCGGCAACACGCCGATACCGAGATCGATTTCCGACCCGGCCTCACCGGGATCATCGGTCCCAACGGCGCCGGCAAGTCGACGATCCTCGAGGCCATCGCCTGGGCGATCTACGGTGCGCCCGCCGCACGCGGCACCAAGGACACGTTGCGATTCAACCGCGCAGCGGGACGGGCGACCGTCAAGGCCGAGCTGGAGTTCGAGTTGCGTGGTGAGCGCTACCGGGTAACACGCACGCCGCGGACCGCGGAGCTCTATCGGTCGGAGCAGGACGACCCGATCGCTGCGGGCCTCGGCGAGGTAACGCGGCAACTCACGCGGCGCCTCGGCATGACCCGCGGCGAGTTCTTCAATACCTATTTCACCAAACAGAAAGACCTGCAGTTCCTCGCCGCCATCGGCGCGACGGAGCGGGCGCGCTTCCTGGCCCAGGTTCTGGGCTACGAGAGATTGAGAACTGCGCAGGGCTCTGTGCGCGAGCAGCGCAAGGTGCTGAAGGGCCAGGTTGACGAGCTGCGACGCGCTCTGGGCGATCCGGCCGAGATCAAACGCGACAGACAGGAAACGGAAGGGCGGCTGCAGGCGGCGAGCGAGCGGCAGGCGGAGGCGGAGCGTCAGCGCACGGAAGCCGCGGCCCGGGTAGCGGAGTTGGAGCCGGCCTGGAACGAGCTCGGCAAAGCTCGCGAGCGCTACCGCGAGCTGGGCGAAGAGTTGCGGGTGGCTGAGACGCGCCTGGCGGCTGTCCTCAAGGATCAGGAGGAGACAGGAAGCGAACTGGCGAAGCTGGCGGCGGCCGGGGCAGAGCTGAAGCGTTTGCAGCAGGCGATCCAGCCGCTTGCAGGACTCGCGGTCGAGGACGAGAGATTGCAGGCGCTCGCGGAGGCGGAGGGCAAGCGCGGCAGCCTGAGCAAGCAGCTGGACGAACAGCGTGCGCGGGTGGAGGCGCTGGGCAAGAGACTGGCCGGCGTCGAGGCGAAGGGCCGAGCGGCGGGTGAGCTACGAGAGAGCCTGGCGGCGCGGGAGCGGGAGCGCGATCAGCTGGAGGCTGAGCTACAGGAAATCACGTCGCTTTGGGACCGAGACCGGCAGGACGCCGAGGCCAACCTGCGGATCCTGCGTGCCCAGGCGGAAGAGCTCAAGACGCAGATCGATCAGCTCGAGGCGGCGGGACCGCAGGGGGTTTGCCCCACCTGTAAGCGAGCGCTCGGCACGGAATACGATTCGGTGCTGGATCTCGTCCGCGGCCAGTATGAGGAAGTTGTCCAGGACGGCAAGTGGCACAAGAAGCGGTCGGAGCAATTGTCGTCCGAGCCCGAAGAGGTCAAGGCGGCGCGCGAGGCGCTGGTAGGCGGGCGTGAGGCGGCCGAACAGGTCCGGAGAGAGCTGGCGGATGCGGATGCGGCGCTTACCCAGGCCCAGACGCTCAAGTCGGAGCTCGAAGCGGAAGAGACGCGGGCGCGCGAGCTGGCGGGTGAGATCGGAGCGTTGCCGGCCGGATACGAGCCCAAACGGCACGAAGAGGTCCGCGAGGGGCTGAAGCGTTTGGCCGAGCTGCGCACGCAGGCCACGCAGCTCGAGACGCGTTTGGAGAGGCAGCCCGATCTGCGCGCGGCGCAGGCGCGGGCCGGGGAAGAAGAGCGACAGATCAGAGCGCAGATCGAAGACCTGAAACGAAGCCGGGCCGAGCTCGACTTCTCCGAAGAGCGCTACCTGGCGGCGGAGAAGGAATACGAGGGGGCGCGCGACCTGCTGGGTGCTGCGAACGTCGAGCTCGAGCGAGCGAAGGGCGAATTCGAGAACGCGCGCCGGGCGGCGGATGCGGCGCGCAACGCCGAGCGCGAGCACAACAAGATCTCGCGGACGGTGACCGAGCGGGAAGGCGACCATCGTCTACACAACGAGCTCGACGGCGCGCTGGGCGAGCTGCGTATTGAGCTGAATGACCGGGTTCGACCGGAACTGTCGGAGATCGCCAGCGTGTTCGTGACCGAACTGACCGACGGGCGGTACAACCAGATCGAGATCGGCGGCGCCCACGAAATCATCGTCATGGACGAAGGTGAGGCGAAGGAAGTGATCTCGGGCGGCGAGGAAGACATCGCCAACCTTGTCCTGCGGCTGGCGATCAGCCAGATGATCGCGGAGCGGGCCGGTCATGCCCTGTCGCTGCTCATCTTCGATGAGGTGTTCGGTAGCCTCGACGACCAGCGGCGCGAGAGTGTTGTCCGCCTGTTGCAGCGACTACAAGATCGATTCGAGCAGGTGATCCTGATCACCCACGTCGAGTCGATCCGTGAGGGGATGGATCACGTCCTGCGGGTCACTTACGACGAGCGGACGGGCAAGTGAGGGAGTTGGGGAAGAATCTCTAAACCTCCCTCGCCCCCCGAATCTCCGAATCTCTAACTCCCCTCGCTCCCTACGGTCTCGTCGGGAGCGGGCCCGGTCTGCGCCGGTTGGGTTTGGTCACGCGGCTGCAGCGGTACCAGGAATTCCTCGCCGAGCGCCACGACCAGGAACTCGCGTGCTCGCTCGAGATTCCGATCGGACAGCTCCTGCTGGCCCATGACCAGCTGTGCCGTCGCCAGGGCGACGTAGGCCTGGTAGTACTGGAGCGGGATGCCGTTGGTGGAGAGGTCGGGCCAGAAAGTTCGCTCGGTTATGCCGCGGTAGATGTAGTGGTTCTCGAGCAGATCGGTCGTCCGGTCGAGATCGAGCCAGAACGGGAAGACGCGGCCGCCCTGAGCCCGCGTGTTGGAGGGCACCGGGACGATGGAGGCCGAAGGCTGGATGTCGGACGTCTCCAGCTTGAGGGCGACCCCCTGCCGAATCATCCAGGGCTGGAGGTTGAAGTTCTCATAGGTGCCCGTGGTGCTTGCGAAGTAGAGCGGCCGGTCGCCCGCCGCCGTCTGCAAGATACGGAGCACCATCAGGTCGTTACGGAGCAAGTAAGCGCCCTGGGCGACCAGCCCTTCGACCGCCTCGCCGATCGGCACCACCATCGTATCGGAGAAGACCGCGCAGTTGCCGCGCTCGTCGATCGGATAGCAGTCCGGAACGCGCGCGATTTCGGCATCGCTCATCTCGAGGATCGAGCGGCTCGGGGCCGGCCAGGGCCGGTTTGCGAAGATGGGGATCGTCTTGTCGGGCTCGAACGGTCGCTGGCAGGTGATGACCGTCGGATCGGCCAGCGGATCGGCGTCGCCGCAGGGGCGCGTCAGGTCGCGCAGTTGCTGGGCGTACCACGGCGTTGCGAGGTACGAGAAGACGATGACGGTCACGTCACGGCGCAGGCCCTCGACTTCCTGAAGGTACCAGAGCGGGAACGTGTCGTTGTCGCCGTTGGTGAATACCACGGCGTAGGGCTCGACCGACATGAGCAGGTTGTAGGCCCAATCGCGCGCCGCGTAGTCGCCGGCCCGGCTCGCGTACTTCCAGTTGAAGAGCAACGGGAGAAACGCGATGACGAGTACCGGTAGTGCACGCCGGTACTGGGGCCAGGTGAGCTTATTAGTCGCGCCGGCCGCCGCCTTGGCCACTATGTTCCAGAGCGCGGCGAGTCCGATTCCGGCCCACAACCCCCACTGCGAGAACGAGACGATGAAGAAGTAATCTCGTTCGCGCACCTCGCGCCATTCGCGTGGCACCGGTACGGGCTCACCCGTGCCGAGGTCGACGGACGCAGCGACCGAGTACCCGTACTTGAAATTCAGATAGTAGACCAGTCCGAACCAGACGGTCACGAAGAGGGCGGCGAAATAGACCCACGACGTGCGGTCCGCTTGGAAGTGGCGCCAGGCGCCCAGCAGACCCAAGAGCAGGAACAGCAGGGTGAAAGGCGCCCGCAGCGAAGCGAAGAAAGTGTTACTACCATCCAGACTGCGGGCCCACTGCCAATCGAAGTACTGTGCGTAGTTGATGAACTGCCAGCGAATGAGCCGCAGGTCGCGGGGCACTTCCCGCGGATAGAAGATGGGGTTCAAGTTCAGCGGCGGCTTCCGGTACTGCAAGCGTCGCAGCGACTCGGCCAACGCCTGGCAACGATCGTTCTCCTGCGCGGGTCCCGTCAGCGAGAGGGGCGGGTGGAGGCGGAGGATGTCGATCGTCGCGTCGTATAGGCTCTCGCAGCGCGGGTCCGCCTCGCTGATGACGGGCCGGTTCGCGGCGCGGATCGGCAGGAAGAGCTGCGCCGATAGTCCCAGCGCCCAGGCGAGGGCGGCGAACGCGTAGAGCCGCCAGCGGAGCAGGACTCGCGGGTGCACCCAGATGACGAAGAACACCATCGCCGGCGCCACGAGGAAGGCCATGAGGTGGTTGCCCAGCGACAGGGCGAGCAGGAAGACGATGAGGATCAGCAGGTTGTCGTCTTTCCCTTTGCCCAGGTTGTCGCGCCAGCGGAAGATGAGCCAGGTGAGCAGGGCGATGGTCATCAAGCTCACCGTGTAGACCTTCTCGTTGACGACCGATTGGTTCCAGACGGTGAAGGCGGTGGCGGAGATCAGGGTCGTTGCGGCGGCGCCCAGCAGCCGGAAACGTTCATCGTCGGCAACGAAGGCCAGCACGCGGTGAATGACCAGGAACCAGAAGGCGGCGGCGACGGCACCGTTCGCCGCGGAGAACAGGTTGATCTTCACGGCGACGGACAAAGGGAACGGTGTGAGCAAGAGCTCCCAGGCGCGCGCCAGCAAGACGAACAGCGGGTTCCCCGGCGGATGGGGGACACCCAGGATATGGCCGGTGGCGATGTACTCGCTGGTGTCCCAGAAGGCCGTGGTCGG
>JBDHKD010000172.1:0-2333 GCA_039586575.1 Gemmatimonadota bacterium
GTGTCTTGGTAGTTCCAGGGCATCCAGTCTTGGGGGCTGCGCCGCACATGGTCCGGATGCTTGTGTCCTTTCGGCAAGGCTGCATGACGGCGGCTGAGGGGGTCGCTATCGTTGGTTGTCCGAGAAACGACCCAAGGAGGACAACCGATGAGACATGGATCAGCGAGAGCAGCCGAGGACAGCCTGAATCGAGCGCGGTGCGAGTTCGAGCGCTGGCGGAGCCGTCGGCCGCGGGGCACCCGGATCCCGGAGGCGCTGTGGCGGGCGGCGGTGGCGGCAGGTCTTGAGCACGGTGTCTCGAAGGCGGCACAGGAGCTACGCCTTGACTACTACAGGCTCAAGGACCGGGTGGAGGCGGCCGGCGAGGATCGGCTTCGGGTTGACGGGCCGCGGGGTAGCGGGTTCGTGGAGATCCCGCTGTGCGCCCCCTCTGCGAGTGCTGCCTGCGTGATCGAGATGGAGGACGGCCGTGGGGCTCGCCTGCGGCTGGAGGTGACGGGTGTGGCGGTGTCGGAGTTGGAGCCGCTGACGCGTGCGCTGTGGGGGATGGCGGGATGATCCAGGTGACGCCACAGATGCGGATCCTGGTGGCGGTCGAGGCGGCGGACTTCCGCAAGGGGATCGATGGCTTGGCCAGACTGGCTCGGGAGCAGCTGGAGAGCGACCCGTTCTCGGGCTGTATCTTCGTGTTCCGCAACCGGCGTGCGACGGCGGTGAAGATCCTGGTGTATGACGGTCAGGGTTTCTGGCTATGCCAGAAGCGTCTGTCGCGTGGGCGTTTTCGGTTCTGGCCGGCGGAGGGGCAGCGGCCGGCGCGGGTGTTGGCGGCCCACGAGCTCCAGGTGCTGCTGTCGGCGGGCGACTTCGAGGGGGTGCAAGCAGCGCCGGCGTGGCGTCGGGTGTCGGCAGGAGTGGGCTGAGGGAAGAAATTTTGTCCAGGGGGTTGCGTTCCGGGGCTCAGTCCTGTACCTTGCCACCATGGACGTGCGACTGAGGTACCGGGGCCGCGAGATCACCGACACCGACATCACCATGATCGGGGAGCTGATCGCCGCGCACCCCGAAGCGAGCCGGCGTGCGCTGTCCACGCTCCTGTGCGAGGCATGGGACTGGCGTCAAGCCAACGGCCAGCTGTGTGACATGGTGTGCCGGGGGCTGATGCTGGCGCTGCACCGGGCCGGGCACATCGCGCTTCCGCCGGTGCGTCGGGTGGCCGTCAACAACGTGGTGGCGCGCCGGCGGCGGCGAGTGGTGGAGGTAGATCGTAGTCCGCTGTGCGGGAGGCTTGAGCAGCTTCGGCCGCTGGCGATCCGGCAGGTTCGGCGTACGCCGGAGGAGGCGCTGTTCGACAGTCTGATCGAGGAGCATCACTACCTCGGCTACACGCGGCCGGTGGGCGAGCACCTGAAGTACTTGTTTCGGGCGCAGGATCGTCCGATCGGCTGCATGGCGTGGAGCTCGGCGCCGCGGCATCTGGGTCCACGAGACCGTTTCATCGGTTGGTCGGCCCAGGCGCGGCGCCGAAACATCCGCTACCTGGCCTACAACACCCGGTTCCTGATCCTGCCCTGGGTGGAGGTGCGGCACCTGGCCTCGCACCTTCTGGGTCGAGTGGCCCGGGTGCTCTCAGCAGACTGGGAGCAGGTCTACGGACACCCGATCTACTACCTGGAGACGTTCGTAGATCCGGCACGGTTCCGGGGAACGTGCTACCGGGCGGCGAACTGGATCGGTCTGGGCCTGACGGCCGGCCTCGGCAAGGACGCGAGGACGAAGACGCCCAACCGTCCGAAGAAGGAAGTGCTGGGCTATCCGCTGATCAAGGACTTTCGCCAACGGCTGTCGGAGACACCATGAGAAGGCCAAGCCCAGAGGTCCTCGAGCTGGACGTGGGGCAGCTGGCAGCGCTCCTCGAGCGCACCAAGGCAGTTCTGGACGCCGCCGATTGGGAGACGCTCAAGGCGATGGCCAACACCTTGGTCAGGTTGATGGGCGAGTTGGAGAAGAAGCGCGTCGACATCTCGCGCCTCCGGGAGTTCGTGTTTGGGAGTAAGAAGACCGAGAAAACGAGCACGGTGCTTGAGAAAAAGGACCCCAAGAACTCTGAGGCGAAGCCGAGCGACGGCGCAGAAGAGCCAACGAACAGGCGGCGGAAGGGTCACGGCCGTAACGGCGCGGACGCCTATTGGGGTGCCTCGCGGATTCCGGTGCCACACGAGACGCTTGAGTCCGGCTGCCCCTGCCCGGAGTGCGGGGAGGGGAAGGTCTACGTCTTGGCCGAACCGAGCCGAGTGGTGCGGGTGACGGGGCAAGCACTGTTTCCGGCAACCGTC
>JBDHKD010000027.1:0-34642 GCA_039586575.1 Gemmatimonadota bacterium
GCCGTCCAGCACGTAGTTGCCGGCGGTCGGCGTGTCGAGCAGCCCGAGGATCGAGAGCAAGGTCGTCTTGCCGCAGCCCGACGGGCCGGCGATCGCCACGTACTCGCCCTTCTGAATCTCCAGGTGGATGTCGGCCAGGGCGTGCGTCTCCACTTCCTCGGTATAGAAGACCTTCTTCACCCCGTCGAGCCTGATCAGAGTTTCCTGATTGCCGTTCCCTGCGCTGTCCATGTCTGCCTTCCCTAATGATCACTCAGTGAGGAGAAATCGAGGCCCAGGTCACCCGGCCGAGCCGCCACCCCTTTGGATAACCGCACGGGGCGGAGGGTTGCAGAGCAGGGGACCGGTCTCACCCTCGATCCACTACGAGGCTAGGCGTCTCCAGGATTCGCGCGCCGTGTCGCGCTATGGGTCGCCTGCCCCGCCGAGCCCGGTGAGCTGGCCACCGGCCTTCAGGTTCGCCTTGGCGCCCAGGCGGAAGGGTCGGAAACCGTCGCTGCGGCGCAGCAGCCATTCGCCCAGCGTTGGGCTCAGGGCAGAGAGCAGGGCGAGGGGCTTGACGGAGGGTGTGTTGACGATGATCTCGGGTGAGTCTCGTTTGATCGCCTTGACCACGGCGCGCGCTACGGCGACCGGTGTGGTGCGACCGGATAGCCGTGACGCGGTGATGCCGGTCGCCTCCTCGGCGTTGTGGTACATGCCGGCCTCTTCCACGTATCCCGGACAGATGACCGAAGCGCTGACTCCGGAGCCGTGGTATTCCATGCGCAGCGACTGGGTGAAGCCGATCAGCCCGGCCTTGGTAGCGGCGTAGACCTCGTCGAAGGGCGGGCCCCACTTGCCGGCTATCGACGATAGGTTGACGACATGACCGCGCCCGCGCTCCAACATGCCGGGGAGTGCGAGGCGCGTCAGCAGCATGGCGGAGGTCAAGTTGGTGCGGATCACCCGCTCGATGTCCGCAACACCAAGCTCGTGGTAGGGGAAGATGGTGAGCACGCCGGCGTTGTTCACCAGAACGTCGATGCCGCCGAAGGCATCGTCTGCCGCCGCGACCAACGCCTCCAAACCCGCCCGCTCGGTCACATCGGTGGGCACGGCCACGACCTCGACTCCCGCCCGCCTGAGTTCGTCGGCAACGCGCTCCAGCCCCTCGCGAGAGCGGGCCGCCAGGACGAGATTCATCTTTTCCGCCGTTAGGGCCTGGGCGACATAGGTGCCGATGCCGCGCGAGGCACCGGTGATCAGCGCGGTCCGCTGGGCCAACTCTCTCATCTCTACCTCGCTGGAACCGGGGTTCTCGGGAGACAGGGTCCAATAGGCGCGACCGGCGGGCGGCGCGCAAGCGCCATTTGCGGCTGTGTCGCCTGATCCTCATATTCGGGCCTGAATTGGAGACGCGATAGACATGACCCGCAGGGTATCGGCGCTTCTAATAGCCAACGGGGTGGTGTTCTTCATCACCTGGCCTCCGAATCAGCTGTTCGGGGCGTTGTCACTCGTCCCCTTGGCCGTTGTGTACCGGCCGTGGACGGCCGTCACCTACATGTTCCTGCACGGCGGGTTCGGGCACCTGTTCTTCAACATGCTGGCGCTGTTCTTCTTCGGGCCGCGGCTGGAGGCGCGGCTCGGTGGCCGCCACTTCCTGGGGCTCTACTTCGCCGCCGGGATCACCGGCGCGCTGCTGTCGCTCATCGAGGCGCTGACGCCGCTCGGTAGCCCCTACACGCGGATCGTCGGGGCGTCGGGTGCCGTCTTCGGTGTCATGCTGGGGTTCGCGTACTACTGGCCCAGGGACCGGATCTTCATCTGGGGCATCTTGCCGGTGGAAGCGCGGCTCTTCGTAGGGATCATGACGGTGCTCTCGCTCTACTTCGGATTCAGCGGCGCCGGTGGCGGCATCGCCCATTTCGCCCACCTGGGCGGCTTTCTCGGCGGCTACCTCTACCTGAAGTGGATGGAATACCGCTCGCCGGCCCGCCAGTTCAAGAAGAAGGCCGAGGCGCCCGCCCGCAAAGGCTTGGGCGGCGAAGCAGCCGACCTCAAGCGCTGGAACCGGATAAACCGCGAGGCGATGCACCCGGTCAACCGCGACGAACTGGACCGGGTGATGGAGAAGATCAGGGCGTCGGGGGCCGCGAGCTTGACGCCGGACGAAAGGGCGTTCCTCGACCGCTTCACACCCGAGTGAGGTTGGCCTCTGGATGGTGCGGGTAGGGACGCTTAACTTGCTCGCCGACTAACGGCAACGACTCGAAAAAGCCAGTGATGGCGGCGAACGCTACGATCAACAGGGCGGACTTCGACGCGGTGATTTTCGATCTCGACGGCGTTGTCACCCGGACGGCTAGCGTGCACGCACGGGCTTGGAAGCTGGTGTTCGACGAGTTCCTGGCCCGCGCGCCGCGCGGTGACGACGAGTCGTTCCGGCCATTCGACATCGAGACCGACTACCCGGAGCATGTGGATGGGAAACCGCGCTACGACGGCGTTCGCGATTTCCTCGCCTCCCGCGGCATCGAGATTCCCGAGGGTGACCCCAGCGATGGGCCCGACGTAGAAACCGTTTGCGGGTTGGGCAACCGCAAGAACGAGCTCTACAACGAACTGCTGAGCCAGGGCGGCGTCGAAGTCTTCGAGGACACGGTGACACAGATCCGCGCTTGGAGAGCGATGGGCCTCAAAACCGCCATCGTCTCCTCCAGCAAGAACTGCGCGACTGTGTTGGATGCTGCGGGTCTGACCGATCTCTTTGAGGTCCGGGTCGACGGTGTCATTTCAGCACGACTGGGGCTCAAAGGTAAGCCGGATCCCGACATCTTCCTCAAGGCGGCCGAGCTGCTCGGGGTCGAGCCGGCGCGAGCCGTCGTCTTCGAGGATGCGGTCTCCGGTGTGCAGGCCGGTAGGGCCGGCGGCTTCGGCTGGGTGGTCGGGGTGGACCGGATCGGCGCGCCGCAAGCGCTGCTGGAGAACGGTGCCGATACCGCGGTGAGCGATCTAAGAGACATAGCGACGGAGGGTCGACGCTGATGATCGAAGGCCACCCGGAAGGCGATCGCCTGGCGGCCGAATTGCCGTCGGCGCTGCAGTCGAGCGACGAGATCGCCGCACATCTCGCCGGCAAGCGCCCGGTGATGTTCCTCGACTACGATGGGACACTCACGCCCATCGTGTCGCAGCCGGAGGAGGCGGTACTCTCCAATGCGATGCGCCAGGTGCTCGCGGAGCTGGCCGGGCTTTGCACGGTCGCCATCGTCAGCGGCCGTGACCGAGCCGACGTGGAACCGCTCGTCGCTCTCGATGGGCTCATCTTCGCCGGTAGTCACGGGTTCGACATCGCCGGCCCTGACCTGCGGATGGAGTACGAGGGGGGCCGCGAACGGCTGCCGGATTTGGATAGCGCCGAGCGCCAGCTGCACGAGCGGATCGACCCGATCCCCGGCGCACGCGTCGAACGTAAACGGTTCGCCATCGCCAACCACTACCGCAACGTCGCCGACCAGGACGTGCCGCGCGTCGAGCGGGCGGTGCGCGATGTGCTTGCCGGCCATGAGCGGCTCAGGTTGTCGCATGGAAAGAAGGTTCTCGAGCTGCGCCCCGACATCGATTGGGACAAAGGACGCGCCGTGTTCTGGCTACTCGCTGCTCTCGATCTGCAGGGCGACGACGTACTACCTTTCTACCTGGGCGACGATGTGACTGACGAGGACGCCTTCGCCGCGCTGGGCAGGCGTGGCATCGGCGTGATCGTAGGCAACCCCCCGTACAAAACCAATGCGAGCTACAGCCTCGAGGACGTGGATGAGGTCCGTCAGTTTCTGGACCAGCTGGTCAACTTGATGAGAGACGAGTGAGCATGGACGGCTGGAGGCTGGTCTACGACGGTTGGGACCCCGATAACGAGCCGCTGCGCGAGGCGCTCTGTGCGCTCGGCAACGGCTACTTCGCCACCCGTGGCGCCATGGAGCAGATGGACGCCGGTGGCCCGCACTACCCCGGCACCTACATGGCCGGCGGCTACAACCGGCTGATGACCGAGGTCGCCGGTCGCATGATCGAGAACGAGGACCTGGTCAACTGGCCTAACTGGCTCAGCCTCAACTTCCGCCCCGCCGCTGGTGACTGGTACGCCCCCGGGGCGGTCGAGCTGCTCGAGTACCGGCAGGAGCTGGACCTCAAGCACGGCGTGATGGAGCGGGTACAGCGCTTCCGCGATGCGGCCGGCCGTGAGACATCGTTGCACAGCCGGCGGCTGGTGCACATGGCTGATATGCACCTGGCGGGGATCGAATGGACGCTGACGCCGGAGAATTGGTCCGGCCTCGTCCAGATCAAGTCCGCTCTCGACGGCACCGTCAGGAACGACGGCGTGGCTCGTTATCGGGAGCTGAACGGCCAGCACTTGGAGCCGTTGGAGGCCACGGCGCTCGACCCCGAGGGGATTTACCTGCTCGTCCAGTCGGTGCAGTCACGGATCGAGATGGCGCAGGCCGCGCGCACCCGAATCTACGACGGCCCCGAACAGCTCGAAGTCGAGCGTGAGACGAATCGCAAACCCGGTTACGTCGAGGAGTTGCTGGGCTTGGAGTGCCGGCAGGGACAGCCGCTGCGCATCGAGAAGATCCTCGCCCTCTACACGTCCCGCGATTGGGCGATCAGCGCCCCGGGCAACGAAGCCTGTCGGGCGATGGAGCGTGCCGGCTCGTTCGACGCGCTCTACCGTACGCACCGGCTGGCCTGGGAGCGGCTCTGGTACCGCTGCGATATCGAGCTCGAGGGCGTGGAGAATGAGCAGCTGGCCTTGCGCGCTCACATCTTTCACCTGCTGCAGACGGTGTCGCCCAACACCGTCGAACTGGACGTCGGTGTGCCGGCCCGCGGACTCCACGGCGAAGCGTACCGCGGCCACATCTTCTGGGACGAGCTCTATATCTTCCCCTTCTTGCAGCTCCGCGTCCCGGAGGTCAGCCGAGCACTGCTGATGTACCGGTACCGCCGGCTGGACGAGGCGCGGCGCATCGCACGCGACCACGGCTTCCGGGGCGCGCTCTACCCGTGGCAGAGCGGGAGTGATGGGCGCGAGGAGACGCAGGTCCTGCACCTCAATCCCAAGTCGGGTCGCTGGCTGCCCGACAACACTCACCTGCAGCGTCACGTCAACGCTGCTATCGCGCTGAACGCCTGGCGCCAATATCAGGCGACGGGACGCCGCGACTTCATCTGCACCCACGGCGCCCGGATGATCCTCGAGATCGCTCGCTTCTGGGCCGACATCGCCAAGTACAACCCCGACCGCGATCGCTATGAGATCCGTGGCGTTGTCGGGCCGGACGAGTACCACACCGCCTACCCGGACTCCGATGTGCCCGGCCTCAACAACAACGCCTACACGAACGTGATGGCGTCCTGGACCCTGGACTGTGGCGTCCGCGTCGTCGAGCTGCTGGATGAGGACTGCCAGCGGGAAATCTTCGAGGACCTGCAGATCCACGACGAAGAGGTCGGCCAGTGGGACGAGGTCAGCCACAAGCTGTTCGTCCCCTTCCATGACGACGGGATCATCAGCCAGTTCGAGGGCTACGAGCAGCTCGAAGAGTTCGACTGGGAAGGCTACCGGGCGAAGTACGGCGACATCCACCGACTCGACCGCATCCTCGAAGCGGAAGGCGATTCGGTCAACCGCTACAAGGTCAGCAAGCAGGCCGATGTGCTGATGCTGTTCTACCTGTTCTCGGCTGAGCGCTTGGCGCAACTGTTCGAGCACCTCGAGTACCCGTTCGAGCCGCAGATGATACCGCGCAACATCGAGTATTACCTGCGCCGCACCTCGCACGGCTCGACGCTCAGCGCCATCGTCAACTCCTGGGTACAGGCACGCGGTGGCCGCGAGCGGTCATGGCGCTGGTTCGAGGCCGCCGTGCGCAGCGACCTAGAGGACGTGCAGGGTGGTACGACGCCGGAGGGTATTCACTTGGGCGCCATGGCGGGCACCGTCGACCTGGTCCAGCGCTGCTACAGCGGGCTCGCCCTCCGCGAAGGTGTCTTGTGGATCAACCCATCTCTGCCGCGAGAGTTGACGGAAATTCGCTCGCGCATCCAGTATCGCGGCCACTGGTTCCGCTTCCAGGTCAACCACGAGAGGCTGACCGTGACGTTCGAGGGCGCCTGGGAACCCTACGCGCGGATCGGCTTCAACGGAAAGGTCTACACGTTCAAGCGCGGCGAGACCAAGGTCTTCGATCTGGAAACGCGAGGCGAGGTCAGCTGAGTGGCACCTAGAGGCCGCCGTTCCCCGAATAGGCGTTGCGCACGTACTGCGAGACCACGCGCTGTGTGTTGAAGAATGACGCGTTCAGCGCGATCGCCGAGCGCATCACTTTGGCCCAGGCACGCGGTAGGCTGTAGTAGAGGGGCAAGATCAGTTTCTCGAGCTTGTCGTACATGCCGTCGACTTCCGCCGCCTCATTTGCCGGGGCTTCGGGGCCGTCGAGTAGCGACCAGCCGGTTACACCTTCGACGTGGCCTTCGACCCACCAACCATCCAGCACGCTCAGGCTGGGCACTCCGTTACAGGCGGCTTTCATGCCGCTGGTCCCGGACGCCTCTTGCGGCCGCCTCGGTGTGTTGAGCCAGAGGTCGACGCCGGAACACAGGTACTTCGCCAACTCCACGTCGTAGTTCTCCAGGTAGACGAGCCGTACTCGGTCGCTGAACTCGCGTGCCGCTTCGTGTATGCGCCTTATCACTTCCTTGCCGGGCTCGTCCCGCGGGTGTGCCTTGCCCGCGTAGATGACCTGCAGCGGTCCGGCCCGCTCGGCGATCCCGTTCAGGCGATCGACGTCAGTGAGCAGGAGGTCGGCCCGCTTGTACGGTGTGGCGCGCCGGGCGAAGCCGAGCGTGATGACATCTTGCTGGAGCCGCACTCCGCTGCGGCGTTCGACCTCGTCCAAGAGCACGCGCTTCGCGCTCTGATGGGTGGTCTGGATGTCCTCGAGCGGGATCTGTATCGCGTAGCGTAAATAGCGGTTGTCGCGACGCCAGCCCGGAATCTCGCGATCGAACAGCTCGGCGAAGGCGGGTGAGACCCAGGTCACGGCATGCACGCCGTTGGTGATGGCATGGATCGGGTAGCCCGGGAACATATCGAGCGACACCTCGCCGTGCCGCATCGACACGCCGTTGATGTAACGTGAGAAGCGGAGCGCCAGGTAGGTCATATTGAGCGTGCTGTCCAGTAGACAGCGGGAATCTTGGACCAGCGACGTTCTTTGTGGGCCCAGCACCTGCCTGACAAGGTCGATCGGAAACTGGTCGTGCCCTGCCGCGACCGGCGTGTGCGTGGTGAACACGCACTGCCGGCGCACCGCTTCGATCATCTCGTCATTGACCGCTGTCGCGTTCTGCTCCTCCAGCTCTTCCTCGAGCAGGGCGACGGTGAGGAAGGCCGAGTGCCCCTCGTTCATGTGACAGACCAGGTTGCGGTCATAGCCGAGGGCGCGCAACACCGCCACTCCCCCCAGACCCAAGACCGCCTCCTGACACAAGCGGTAGTAGGTGTCGCCGCCGTAGAGGTGGTCGGTCAAGCTGCGGTCGAAATCGCTGTTCGACTCCACTGCCGTGTCGAGCAGGAACACCGGGACCTGGTAGTCCTCGACCCCGGTCACCATGAACCGCCAGGGGCGAATGCGTACCTTGCGTCCCTCGATCTCGATCGTGGCGGTGATCTCGAGCGGCTCCAGCCTATCGGCGGGCGACCAACACTCGGCGGTCTCGCTCTGAGTGCCGTCGGCCGCAAGCTGCTGGTGGAAATAGCCCTGTCGGTGTAGCAGGGTCACGCCGACCATCGGGACCTCGAGGTCGGCGGCCGAGCGCAAGATGTCTCCGGCCAGCACCCCGAGACCGCCCGAGTAAGTTGGGATCTTGGAGTCGAGGGCGATCTCCATGGAGAAGTAGGCGATCCCCGATTGGCCGTACGGTAACTTGAGTTCCATAGTCTCCGTCTGTTAGCCGGCCGACCGGGACCCCACCTCTGCGGCCGGATCATGGCGGGAGAAGATGATCGGATCGGTGGCTTCTGCCAAGGGCGCCGATCTAACCCGTGACCAACAGCGCGACCGGGAGCACTGCCAGGGCGGCGCCGACCGCCAGCCTCGACCGGCTGGCCGGCCGGAGTTGCGCGCCGCTCAGCGCGCAGGTCCAGCTGGGCGCGCTGAGCGCGGCCGGGATCGCCAGCCTGGTATCCGCCCAGACAGGGCCGATCGGTGGGACGGCGGGATCGCCGGTCAGTGTGAGGGACAGGCGCGGGACGATCGTGATGGCGGCTTGCCGCCCTAGGCGCCGCGCGAAGGCGAAGACGTGCTCGGCGGCCGCGCCCCGTACGTCCAGTGCTTCGTAGTGGCCGGTCTGAAACAACTCCGCCGCGGCGCGCCGAGCCGCGAGCGCCCGATGCGTGACGTGAAGTTTTATTCGCCCGTCTTCGGGTGTCGTCACCAGCTCCTGCAGCAACGAACCTCGCTCGCTTTCGCCGCTTTCCCAGGCCGCCGACAGATCGGCCAGCAGCCTGTCGCGTCTGGCGAAGTCGACGGGGCGGCGGTTATCCGGGTCGACGAGCGAGAAGTTCCAAAGCTCGTCTCCCTGGTAGATGTCCGGGATTCCGGGGGCCGTCAGCTGGATCAAGGTCCGCGCCAGAGCGTTCCAGAGCCCCGGTCGCGCGATTCGCTGAACGAGCTGCCGCACATCCGTTAGGAACCGACCGCTCGCCTCCGGCGCGAGGATTCTGCGCACGAACTCGAGTAGCGCTGCCTCGCACTCGGCATCTGGCTCCACCCAGCTCGTCTCGAGCTTCGCCTCGCGAGCCGCTTTCTCGATGTAGACCGTGATGCGGTCGCGGAAGTCGTCGCCGATCGTGGGCGCCGCCGCGCCGGAGCTCGCTTCGCCGACTCTCGGCAGCGGCCATAGCCCGACCAGCGTTTGGTAGAGCAGGTACTCCGAGTTACGCTCGGGTACGAAGCGCCGGCCCAACCGCTTCCTGTGCCGGCGATTCCAGCGGTGCCAGCGACGGATGTGCTCCTGCCACAGATCCGGGACCTCGGACAGTGCGTCGAGCCGCGCGCGCACATCAGCGCTGCGCTTGGTGTCGTGAGTGCTGGCGGCCAACATGGCCAGCGGCCAGTTCTCGGCACGCCGCCGGTTGGCCGCGTGCAGCACGGTGACGGAATCGGCCAACGGTGCATCCGGCTCGCCGCCCACCTCGTTGCGCGAGGCCAGCGGGTACCAGCGGTAGAAGGCGGTATCCTCGATCCCTTTCGCCGCGGCCGGTACACTGGTCTGTTGAAAGCGCTGGATGAAAGCGATTCGCGCGTTGGCCGCTTCGTGGCTCGCGGCCGGCGACCGCAGCAGCAAGACGTCCGCCAACAGCTCGAGGGCGGCGCGATCGGCGCCCTTCCGGGAACGCGCGCCGGCCAGCGCCTGCTCCAGCACCTCGCGGTCGCTGATCCGCAGTTCCCTGGTAGTCGCTCCCACGTAGGTTCGGTAGACGTGCAAGCAGACCAGAACCTCGACGATCGCGTCGCGCACACGATCCACGGTGAGCGCGGTGCTACGTGGATCCTCCTGCACTAAGGCCGCGAACTGACGCGCGAGCCGGCGTGTCTCGGCAGCCAGGTGGCGGTCGAGGATCAGCCGCTTGCCGCGGCGGGCCACCTCGGCGTAATCCGGGGCACGGCGGGTGAAGCGACGGTAGTTGTCGCTCAGGGCGGTGAACCCACGGTCGTCGATGAACAGGTCCTCGACCTGGTTGAGAAAGTCGTAGCCGGTAGTCCCGGCGACTGGCCAGTCCGCCGGCAGAACCTCGTCGCGGGCGAGAATCTTCTCGACGAAGATCGGAACGTCGGACGGCTCTCCCGCCGGTCGCTGCCGGGCGACGGCTCGGCGCAGCCGGTCCAGGTATGCGCGGGGATCCAGTAGGCCGTCGACGTGGTCGACGCGGAGTCCATCGATCAGGCCGTTCGCGACCCAATCCACGATGTGCTGGTGAGTGGCGGTGAAGACCTGCGGATCTTCCACGCGCAGGGCAACGAGGTGGCTGATCGTGAAGAACCGGCGATAGTTGATCTCGCGTGCGGCGCGGCGCCAGTAGGCGAGCCTATAGGCTTGAGCGGCGAGCAGGCGGCGGAAGCTGCGCGGCCCCTCGCCGTTCGGGCCGAAGCTGGCAGTGGCGGAGTCCACGTGGACACGCACGGGAAGCGAAGCGTCGTAGAGCTCGGCCAGGCGTTCGGCGATTGCCGCGGTTCGCTCGCGGCGCGTTGTCCCAGCGGTCGTACTCGCGCGTGGCGGCAGGCCGCGGAAGTCGGAGATGATGCGTTCGAGTTCGGCGACGTCGTGCGCCGCGGACGACCGGCTTCGCGTCTCGTCCAGTCCCAGCTCGAGGACGATGGGGAACGTACCGGGGTCGACGGGGAAGCTCTGCTCGTGGTAGGCGATCCGGAAACGGCCTTCCCGGTATTCGACCCTCAGCTCCCCGTCATGGATAACACGGGCCAACCGCGCGCCCAGGACCGGGAGGAAGATCCGGTAGACGCCGCGCGCGAACGGGGATCCCCAGTCGACGTCGAACCAACGGGAGAATGGCGAGCTGGGCCCGTGAGCCAAGACGTCCTCCCAGTACGGGTTCTCGCTTCCCGTCGCCATGTGGTTCGGCACGATATCCAGGACCAGGCCGATGTCGGCGCGCCTCAGCTCCAGCACCAGCTCGCTGAGCTCCGCCTCGTCGCCGAGTTCCAGATTGAGTCTCGTTGGGTCGACCACATCGTAGCCGTGTGTGCTACCGTGCCGCGCCTGCAGGATCGGTGACAGGTAGGCGTGCGTGATGCCGAGGCGCGACAGGTACGCTGCTCGGCCTCGGAGGTCCGCCAGGCGGAACCCTTCGTGTAACTGAACGCGATAGGTAGAGAGAACCGCTCTCATGACGGAAGGTTCCGAGTCAACCGCGGAGCTTGCGCTCCGCTACCGCCGCCACGGCACGGCAAATCTCACCGTCCTCCCTGAGGCTTTTTAGGTCGGTGGGCGCGGCCACGGTCAGGGTGCCGGCGCCAGCACCAGGGCGCCGAGTGGCGGTAACCGCAGACGAAGCGACTGCGGGTGACCGTGCGTGGCGTGCGGCTCGGTCTGCATCTCGCGGTCCATCTCGATCTCGCTTCCGCCGTACTCCCGCTCGTCACTGCAGAACCGCAGCGCGTAGCGGCCGGCGACGGGCGCGCCGACGTGGTAACCGTCGCGGGGTACGGGGGTGAGATTGAGCACCACCAACAGGTGCTCCCCCTCGGACCAGCGGGTGTAGGCGATCACACTGTTGTCCCGGTCGCTGCAGTCGATCCAGGCGAAGCCGCCTGGCTCGTGGTCCCAGCGCCAGAGCGGCGGCGCAGAGCGGTAGAGCTGGCCGAGGTCGCTGAGGAAACGCGCGAACGCCGTGCGCAGCGGATCCTCCGCCAGGTGCCAGTCGAGGCTCGCGTCGTGGTTCCATTCGTTGTACGGGGCCAGCTCGGTCCCCATGAACAGCAGCTGCTTCCCCGGCCGCGTGTACTGGTAGCTGAGTAACAGGCGCAGGTTGGCAAACTTCTGCCACTCGTCACCCGGCATCTTGGAGAGCAGCGAGCCTTTGCCGTGGACGACCTCGTCGTGCGAGAGCGGCATGACGAAGCGCTCGCTGTACTCGTAGATCATCGCGAAACTGAGATCGTCGAGATGCCACCTCCGGTGCACGGGTTCCTTCTTGAAGTACTCCAGCGTGTCGTGCATCCACCCCATGTTCCACTTGAAGTGGAACCCCAGGCCACCATCATAGGTCGGCCGGCTGACCCCGGCCCAAGCCGTCGACTCCTCGGCGACCGTAATGCAGCCGGGCTGCTCGGCGCCCACAACCTCATTGAGATTCTTCAGGAAAGCGACGGCGTCGAGGTTCTCGCGCCCGCCGTAAATGTTGGGCAGCCATTCGCCGTCCTCGCGGCTGTAGTCGAGGTAGAGCATCGAGGCCACGGCGTCGACACGCAGGCCGTCGACGTGAAACTCCTCCAGCCAGTAGAGCGCGTTGGCGGCGAGGAAGTTCGCCACCTCTCTGCGCCCGTAGTTGAAGACCAGCGTTCCCCAGTCGGGATGTTCGCCGAGCCGCGGGTCCTCGTGCTCGTACAGCGCGGTTCCATCGAAGCGGCGCAGCGCGAAATCGTCCTTCGGGAAGTGTGCCGGCACCCAGTCGAGGATCACAGCGATCCCGTTCTGATGGCAATGGTCGACCAGGTAGCGGAAATCGTCGGGCGCTCCGTAGCGCGAGGTCGGCGCGTAGTAGCCGCTGACCTGATAGCCCCAGGAGCCGGTGAATGGGTGCTCGCTGATCGGTAAGAGCTCGAGATGCGTGAAACCGAAGCGCTTCATATGCTCGACCAGCCGCGGCGCGATCTCGCGGTAGGTGAGCGGACGGTTGCCCTCCTCCGGCACGCGCGCCCACGAACCGAGGTGCACCTCATAGACCGCCATCGGCTCACGGCCGGGGTCGCGCTGTGAGCGCTCGGTCATCCAGCGTGCGTCACCCCACTGGTGCGATGAGTGGAACACCCGGGACGCAGTGCCGGGCGGTACCTCCATCGCGAAGGCTACGGGGTCCGTCTTGACCCGTAGCGCGCCGGCTTGCGTCTTGATCTCGTACTTGTAGAGCGCGCCGGGTTGAACATCCGGAACGAAGATCTCGAAAATGCCGGACGCTCCCATGGTGCGCATCGGGTAGATCCGCCCGTCCCAGCGGCAGAAGTCGCCGACCACGCTGACGCGCCTGGCACTTGGCGCCCAGACCGCGAAGGAAACGCCATCCACGCCGTCGATCTGTCGTGGATGCGCTCCCAGGCAGCGCCAGAGCCGCAGGTGCGTGCCTTCATTGAACAGGTGCAGATCGACGTCGCCGAGCGTCGGCTGGAAACGGTAGGGGTCATCGCGTTCCCAGGTGTCGCCGTTGCCGAACCGGAAGCGCAAGTGATAGCGGAGCGGCGGCCTCAGCCCGACTAGAAAAACGGCGAACAGCCCGTCGCCCAGCGCTTGCATCCCGTGCGTCTCGCCGTCCGCCGTCAGGCATTCCGCCCCTGTCGCATCCGGATGGTAGGCCCGCACGACCACGCCGTCGCCTCCCGGCCCCGTTGCCGGATGGGCGCCGAGCACGCTGTGAGGGTCGTGATGCTCGCCGGCGAGCAGCCGGTCACGATCCCTGGCCCTGATCGCGAGCGGCGGCCCCAATTCTCCTGCGCTGCGCTTTCGCTTCATCCCCATCCCGTTACCTCCGCCGCCTCTCGTGGCTCAGCAGGATGAGCGACTGCCCGACCAGCTGCACTCCTTGACCCTTCACGGTGCGGGGCACGCGCCGCGATGTGTTGGCCAGGTCCTTCCAGACCCCGGGCGCATCCATCGGCGGCAGGGTGAAATAGCGGGCACGATTGCTCGCGTTCAGGAGCATGAGCAGCGTTTCACCCTTGATCAGGCGACCGCGCTCGTCCATCTCGTCCGTCGCCTCGCCGTGAATTAGCATGCCGAGCACGCGGTTCTCCGGGCTCTTCCAGTCCGCTTCCGTCATCTCCGCGCCGTCCGGCTTGAGCCACGTCACATCCTTCGGCCCGTCCTCGCTGACCGGACCGCCGCGGAAGAAGCTGCGGCGCCTGAGCACAGAGTTCTGGGCGCGGACGGCGAATACGTGGCGTGTGAAGTCGAGGAAAGCGCGATCCAGTTCATCGAGGTCCCAGTCGACCCAAGAGATCTCGTTGTCCTGGCAGTAGGCGTTGTTGTTGCCGCGCTGGGTTCGCCCGAGCTCGTCGCCGTGCAAGATCATCGGCACTCCCTGTGCGAAAGCCAGGCTGGCCATGAGGTTGCGCTTCAGGCGCGAGCGCGTGCGCACGATGTTGACGGATTCGCTCGGCCCCTCGGTCCCCCAGTTGCAGCTGTAGTTCTCGTCGGCGCCGTCCTGGCCATCCTCGCCGTTCGCTTCGTTGTGCTTGCCGCTGTAGCTCACGAGGTCCTCGAGCGTGAAACCATCATGGCAAGTGACGAAGTTGATGCTCGCATAGGGATTGCGCCCCCCTCGATTGTAGAGGTCGCTGCTGCCGGAGAGACGGTAGCCGAGCTCGGCGAGCTGACCCGGATCGCCGCGCCAGAACTTGCGCAGCGTATCACGGTAGCGCCCGTTCCATTCCGCCCAGCCGGTAGGGAAGTTGCCCACCTGGTAGCCGCCCGGTCCCAGGTCCCAGGGCTCGGCGATCAGTTTGACCTGTGAGAACACCGGGTCCTGCTGGATGATGTCGAAGAACCAGGCGAGCCGTCCCACCTCGTACAGCTCGCGGGCCAGGGCGGGGGCCAGGTCGAAGCGGAAGCCGTCCACGTGCATGTCCTGGACCCAATAGCGCAGGCTGTCCATCATCACCTGCATGGCCCGGGCGTTCAGCATGTTCAGCATATTGCCGGTGCCGGTGAAGTCGACGTAGTAGCGTAGATTCTCCGGATCCAGGTGGTAGTAGGACAGGTTGTCGATGCCACGGAACGACAACGTAGGTCCCAGGTGGTTGCCCTCGCCGGTGTGATTGTAGACGACGTCCAGTATCACCTCGATGCCGACGCTGTGCAGCGCCCGCACCATCATCTTGAACTCCTCAACCTGCTGACCCAGACTGCTGGTGGCGAGGCGGGGGTCGGGCGCCAGGTAGCCGATCGTGTTGTATCCCCAGTAGTTGCTCAGACCGCGATCGTGGAGATGCCGCTCGCTCAACTTGTGGTGGACCGGCATCAGCTCTACCGCCGTCACCCCCAGCTTCAGCAGGTGGTCGATAATCGGCTCGGATGCCAGTGCCAGGTAGGTGCCACGCAAGTGTTCGGGAACGCTCGGGTGCTGTAAGGTCAGTCCGCGAACGTGACATTCATAGATGACCGTTCTGTTCCACGGAGTGCGCGGTGGCCGGTCGTCGCCCCAGGTGAACGCCGTGTCGACCACAATGCACTTGGGCAAATCAGCGGCGCTGTCTCGGTCATCGCGCGAGAGATCCTCAGCCGGATCGCCCAACACGTAGCCATAGAGCGTATCAGTCCAGTTCACGGAACCGCTGATCGCTTTGGCGTACGGGTCGAAGAGGAGCTTCGCCGGATTGAAGCGGTGACCCCGCTCGGGGTCGTAGGGACCGTGAACACGATAACCGTAGAGCTGACCGGGGCGTACGTCCGGCAGGTAGGCGTGCCACACGTTGTTGGTGCGCTCGCTCAGCGCGATACGGGCAGTCTCCTCGCCGGCGTCCGGCTGTTCGAAGAGACAAAGCTCGACACCCTCCGCATGCTCCGAGAACAGGGCGAAGTTGACGCCCTCGCCGTCCCAGACTGCACCCAGCGGATAAGGCTGGCCGGGCCAGATGCGCATCATTTGACCTCCCGGCGGTAGAGCACCGCCGTGTAGCTCGGTAATCCCAGTCGTACCACCGCCTCGCCCATCAGGCGCGCTGCTGTCGTGGGCCCGCTGCCGCCGTACCGCGCGTCGTCGGTAGCGAGACGGCGTCGCCAGACACCGCTGCCCAGCGCCGCATCGATCGACACGGGCTCGCCCGTCAGGTTGAACGCGGCCAGCAGCTCGCTACCCTCGCGCTCGAAACGAAGCGTCAGCCAGCTCGATTCGCCGTCGACATGGCAGCTCGCCGTCCCCGGCCGCAGTGCCGGTTCCTCGCCCCGAATGCGGATCAAGTCGGCGTAGAGAGCCAGCGTTTGGGCGTGGGGCGACCGCGCGGCCTGATCAGGGTCGAGACGCGAGCGTTCGAAGGTTTCCGCCGCACCAGGGTCCGGTATCACGCCCTGCCAGTCGAAGCGCTTGAACTCCTGCTGTCTGCCCCGGCGGACCGCTTCGCGAAGCTGCTGGTCTCCGTGATCCACGAAGTAGAGGAACGGGCGGGTTTCCCCATACTCCTCACCCATGAATAGGAGCGGGATGAAGGGAGAAAGAAAGAGCAGGGCGGCGGCCAGCTTCTGCTGTTCCAGGGTGACGAGGCTGGCCAATCGCTCGCCGCTCGCACGGTTACCCACCTGGTCGTGATTCTGAACGAAGACAACGAAACGATCGCCCGCTACGTCGGTCGCCGGAGCGCCGTGTCGGCGATGCCGATACTCGGAGTAGCGGCCGTCGAGGACGAACCGTTCGCCCATGACCTGGCGTATCGCATCGTCGCCACCGAAGTCCACATAGTAGCCGCTGTGCTCGCCCGTCAGTGCTACGTGCACGGCATGGTGGAAATCATCGTTCCACATGGCGTCGAGCCCGAAGCCGTGTCTGTCCGGTGCGCGGACAAGGCGTGGGTCGTTGAGGTCGCTTTCCGCGATCAGCTGGATTCTACGGTCGAGCGCGGCGCTTCGAGTGTGGATCGCGGCGGCGAGTTCGTCGAGGAAATGTCGGGCCCCGAAATCGAAGATCATCTGTACGGCGTCGAGTCTCAGCCCGTCGATATGGAACTCGGTAATCCAGTAAAGGGCGTTGTCGATGAGGTAACGACGCACCTCATCGCTTTCAGGTCCATCGAAGTTGATCGCTTTGCCCCAAGGCGTGCCGTAGCGATCGGTGAAGTAGGGAGCGAACTCGGCCAGATAGTTCCCCTCGGGCCCCAGGTGATTGTAGACGACGTCCAGCACCACTGCGAGCCCGCAGTGGTGAGCCGCGTCGACAAGGCGCTTCAGGCCTTGCGGTCCGCCGTAGCTGTTCTGCGGGGCGAACGGGTGAACCCCATCGTAGCCCCAGTTCCGGTGTCCGGGGAACTGCGCCACGGGCATCAGCTCGATCGCCGTCACGCCGAGCTCGCGCAGGTAGTCGAGGCGCCGTGCCGCGGCGTCAAACGTCCCCTCCACCGTAAACGTCCCCAGATGGATCTCGTACAGGATGAGATCCGCGGTATCGATGCCCTGCCAGGCGCCGTCCGTCCAGTTGAAGCGGCGATCGACGACTCGGGACGGCCCGTGCACCCCGTGCGGCTGCCAGCGGCTGACGGGATCGGGGCGATCGCGCTCGCCGTCCAGGCGATAGAAGTAGTCGGTGCCTGGCCCGACGTTCGGCACCACCGCCTGAAATACGCCGGCCGCGTCGCGGCTCAATGAGTGCTCGCGCTCCTCGGCACCCGGCGCGACCACGACGCTCAGCTCGTGCACCAGCGGCGCCCAGACCGCGAAGCGAGTGGAGCCGTCTTCGAGTGGAATGGCGCCGCGCTCGAGAAGCCAGCCGCGATCCATTACTCCGCCGGTGTGTCCTTAATCAGGTCGGCGATGCCACGCAGCGGGATCGCCACCCAATCGGGCCGGTTGTTGAGCTCGTAGGTCAGCTCGTAGAGCGCCTTGTCCAGGGTGCAGAGGTCCAGTAGGGCCTCGAACTCGTCCTCGCCTTCCGGCAAGATGTCGGCGTCCCGCGTTGCTTCGAGGTAGGCGCCCAGGAATCTGACGGAGACCCAGTGGTACCAGAACTGGACCCAGGGCTCGAGGGCGGGTATATCCTCCGGTCGCACGCGACCAGCGGTCAAGGCCGACACGCCGGCGTAGTGGAAGGAGCGGAGCATTCCGGCCACGTCGCGTAGCGGAGAGCGCTTGAGGCGGCGCTCACTGATCGGGCGCGCGGGTTCGCCCTCGAAGTCCATGATGACGAAGTCCTTGCCCGTGTAGAGGACCTGGCCGAGGTGATAGTCACCGTGGCAGCGGATCCGCTGGCCACCGACTTTCTTGTCGACCACGGCGCGCAGCCGGCTGTCAATCCACTTCGACATCCCCAGCACGGCACGGGCTGGCGCCCGGGTCTCTTCCGGCAGGCTACCGATACGGTTGCGGAGAGTTCGCGTCGCCTGGTCGAGACGTGTGCGCGACGCCTGGTACAGCGAACGCCGGTATAAGGCGTTGATCGATTCGGGCGCGAACTCCGGGATCTCGTGTCGCGAGGCGAGCGCCACGTGCAGTTCACCAGTCCGCTGGCCGAGTGCTCGCACGAACTCGAGATAGGCTCCGATCATCTCGTCCGCCAGCGCCGGGGTCTCGGCATGCAGGTCCTCGATGACCGAGCGCTGGGGCGCGAGTGACTCGCGCTCCAGCAGGGGCCGGGCGAGCACGTGCTCAAAATAGCCGCCCAGCGCGTCGAGCGTGTAACTCCAAGCGTCACCCTCGTTCGGCACGTACTCCTGGAGCACGGCGAGCGTCAGCGGCTCACCTTTGATGGGAAAGTATTCGATGGCGCCGGCGAGCCGCGGGATGTGCTCGAACGAGCTGCGCTCGGTCAGGAACCTGCCGATCTCCAGATCCGGGTTCACACCCTGCTCGAGCCGTCGGAACAGCTTCATGATCAAACGGTCGCCGTAGACCAACGAGCTGTTGCTCTGCTCGGCGCTCAACAGGGTCGGCTTCAGCTCGAGGTCCGTAGGACCCCGCAGCGCGCGGAACTTGCGCGTGCGGCTCGAACGGATCCCACCGGCGTGTCCGGCACGCCGCCGCCGGCGCGTCACGACGTCGAGCAGCATGCCGCCGTAGTCTTCATCGTAGACCGCGTCGTACAAGACGCCCTCGATCGTCGTCTCCGCCCGCCGAACCCGCAGCTTGGCGATGACGGAGCCCGGTTGCTGTTCAATGAGCTCTATGGCACGCTCACCGCTGGCGAAGCCGATCGGGAGTTGGTAGGTGTCAGGATCGCCCTCCGTGTAGCTGACCCGCACCAGTGCCAGGTGGGTCGCCGAGCCGTCGTGATCGATTGGGACCGTCTCGGTGATCGAGCAGGAGAGCACACGCCGCGCTTTGCCGGCGAACCAGCGTCGCGCCTGCAGGTAGCTCGGAAGGGTGCGCTCCAGCTGGGCCAGCGCCTTGTTATCGAAAACCGCGTGCCAGGCGTCTAGGACCGCGAGCTCGGCCCAAGCGCGGTCGCCCGCGCCCAGCGGCTCGGCTACGACGCGGGCGCGCTCGAGCTTGAACCAATAGAAGGTGTGTGGGCCCAGGGTCAGGAAGTAGGGAAGCTCGCCGATGGGTGGGAAGTCGGTGCGCCCGAACACCTCGACTGGCACCATACCGTTGAAAGCGGCGAGATCGAGCTCGACCGCCTGAACGAAGCGCGAGAGGTTGACCACCACCAGGATGATCTCGTCCTCCCAGCGGCGCAGGAAGACGAGCACCTTGCGGTTCTCTGGGTGCAAGAACTCGATCGTACCGCGACTGAAGGCGCGGAACTGTTTTCGCACCGCGAGGATCCGCTTCATCCACCAGAGTAGCGAGTGCGGGTTGTTCTGCTGCGCCTCGACGTTGATCGCCTCGTAGTGGTACTCCGGATCGACGATGACCGGCAAAAACAGCTGCTGCGGGTTGGCGCGCGAGAAACCGGCGTTGCGATCACCGCTCCACTGCATCGGCGTGCGCACTCCGTTGCGATCGCCGACATAGATGTTGTCGCCCATGCCGATCTCGTCACCGTAGTAGATGACCGGTGTGCCGGGCAGCGAGAGCAGCAGGCTGTTCATCAGCTCGACCCTGCGCCGGTGGTTACCGAGCAGCGGGGCGAGTCGGCGCCGGATGCCGAGGTTGATACGGGCCTGCGGGTCGTGCGCGTAGACTCGGTACATGTAGTCGCGGTCCTCGTCGGTGACCATCTCCAGCGTCAACTCGTCGTGGTTGCGCAAGAAGATCGCCCACTGGCTGACGTCCGGAATCGCCGGAGTCTGTGCCAAAATGTCTTCGACCGGGAAACGATCCTCCATGTGCACCGCCATGAACAGCCGCGGCATGACCGGGAAGTGGAACGCCATGTGGCACTCGTCGCCGTCGCCGAAGTAGGCGACCGCGTCCTCCGGCCACTGGTTCGCTTCGCCCAGCAGCATGCGGTCTCGGTAGCTCGCATCGACATAGCGCCGCAATTCCTTCAGGTAAGCATGCGTCTCCGGCAGGTTCTCGCAGTTCGTCCCCTCGCGCTCGTACAGGTAGGGCACCGCGTCAAGCCGCAGCCCGTCGACCCCCAGCTCGAGCCAGAAATCGAGCGCCTGAACGATCGCACGTCGCACCGCGGGGTTGTCGAAGTTGAGGTCCGGCTGGTGCGAGTAGAAGCGATGCCAGTAATACGCCCCCGCCACGTCGTCCCAGGTCCAGTTGGAGTGCTCGAAGTCCTTGAAGATGATCCGTGCCTCGCTGTACTTGTCCGGCATGGCGCTCCAGACGTAAAAGTCGCGCGCCCGACTGCCGGGCCGCGAGCGGCGCGCCTTCTGGAACCATGGGTGCTTGTCGGAGGTGTGGTTGACCACCAGTTCGGTGATCACCCGTAGGTCGCGTGCGTGCGCCTCCCGCAAGAACGTCCGGAAGTCGCGCAGTGTGCCATAAGCCGGATGCACGTCCGTGTAGTCGGCGATGTCGTAGCCGTCGTCCTTCAGCGGCGAGGGGTAGAAGGGGAGCAGCCAGAGCGCCGTGATGCCGAGATCCTGCAGGTAGTCGAGCCTCTGGGTCAGACCCTGGAAGTCGCCAATCCCGTCACCGTTGCTGTCATGGAACGACTTGACGTGCAGCTGGTAGATGATCGCGTCCTTGTACCAGAAGGAGTCGCCGCTCATCGCCCCTCCACTTCCGGCTCGCGACTCACGACGCGCAGCACGTGGCCGACGCGCTCCCGCGGGTCGAGACGCACGTAGTTCGCCGCGCCGCGCCACCGGTAACGCTCGCCGCTGAGCAGATCCTCGACCTCGTAGGGCTCATCGGCGGAGAGCCCCAGGTCGGTCAGCGGTACATGGATCGTCGATTCTCGGATCTCGAAGGGATCGAGGTTTACCACCATCAGCAGGTCGTTTCCCGGGACCGACTTCTTGTAGAACAGAACCTGATCGTTCTCCGAATGGTGGAACGTCAGGTTCGTCAGTTGCTGGAATGCCGGATTCTCCCGCCGGATGCGGTTGATCGCGCTGATGTCGTCCGCGATGTTCCCCGGCGCACGCCAGTCTCTGTGCTTGAGCTCGTACTTCTCCGAGTTCAGGTACTCCTCACTGCCGGGCTCGCGCGGCTTGTTCTCGCACAACTCGAAGCCGCTGTAGATCCCGTAGCTCGGCGAGAGAGTGGCCGCTAGCAAGAGCCGCACACGGAACGCGGGCCGCCCTCCCTTCTGCAGGTACTCGTGCAGGATGTCGGGGGTATTGGTGAAGAAGTTGGGGAGCAGGTACTCGGCCGTCTCGGTGGACGTCAGCTCGGTCAGATAGTCGCGCAGTTCCTGCGGTGTGTTGCGCCAGGTGAAATAGGTGTACGACTGAGTGAAGCCGAGCTTGGCCAGCCCTTTCATCCGGGCGGGGCGTGTAAATGCCTCCGACAGAAGGATCACCTCGGGGTGGTCGCGCCGGATCTCCGCTATGATCCACTCCCAGAAGGCGAAGGGCTTAGTATGCGGATTATCGACCCGGAAGATGCGCACGCCCCGTTCGATCCAGAAGAGAAAGATGTCCCGGCACGCCTCCCACAGACTCCTCCAATCGGCGCTGTCGAAGTTGAGCGGGTAGATGTCCTCGTACTTCTTGGGCGGGTTCTCGGCGTACTTGATGCTCCCGTCCGGGCGGGCTGTGAACCACTCGGGATGCTCCTCAACCCAGGGGTGGTCCGGCGAGCACTGGAGCGCGTAGTCGAGCGCGACCTCCATGCCCAGCTGCTCCGCCTTCTTAACGAAGCGCTCGAAGTCCGCGAGGCTGCCCAGCTGCGGCTCGATCCCGGTGTGACCGCCGTGTTCGCTGCCGATCGCCCATGGGCTGCCCGGGTCGCCGGGCCCAGCCAGCAGGCTGTTGTTCCGGCCTTTGCGGTGCGTGACCCCCACGGGATGGACGGGCGGCAGGTAGACGACATCGAAGCCGAGCTTGGCCAACCGCGGCAGCTGCTTGGCGGCCGTCTTGAACGTGCCGTGCACGCCCGGCTTCGGGCCTTGCGAGCGCGGGAACATCTCATACCAGGCGCCGAAGCGGGCCCGTTGGCGGTCGACCGTCAGCGAGAGCTCAGGCTCGTAGCGGGTCGTACTGGCGGGATCGGCGAGCCCCGCCAGCAGGCTCGCCAGTTCGGGGTCGAGCGCCAGTCGCGCGCGCTGCTCGATGCCGGCGCCCTCGCTCTCCAACCACGCGGCCGCGGCGAGCAGCTTTTCCCTAGTCGTGCCGGCAGCCCGCTCGCTGGCGGCCCGCACGAGTGCGGCTCCCTCGAGCAGCTCGAGGTGCACATCCAGTCCGGCGTGTAGCTTCTTCTCCAGTTCGGAGCGCCAGGTGGCGAAGCTGTCCGGCCAGGCCTCGACGGTGAACAGCCAGCGGCCAACGCGATCGACCCGGAACGACCCCTCGAAGCGGTCGAGGTTGATGTCGTAGTGCATGGGGAAGGATTCCCAGGCGCGGCCGCCCGGCTCGCGAACCAGTAGGCGTGCCGCCAACAGGATGTGTCCTTCCATGAATATCGTGGCTCGGACATGACAGACGTCACCGATGACGCGCTTGGCCGGGTAGCGGCCGCAGTCGACCTGCGGGGTGACGTCCTCGATGACGAGTTTGGGCGGGTTCTCGGGTAATCTCATGCCGTACAAGTGCGGATCGGGCCGTTTCCTATTTCAAGCTTCTGTCGGATACTCGACAGCGAAACTTATCCGCACAGCGCCTGTCTGCAATCAGAGTCCGATCATGTCAGGAAGGGCAGGACGATCGAGACGGCGATCAGCGCCACGATGATCCACTCAAGGATCTCCAAGCGGCGGGCGGCCGCCTCGTCCGACAGCTTGGCGTAGATACTGTCCAGGGTGCCCAGCTTGCGAATGGCGGACCCGTCCCAGGCCGCCAGGTGCAGTCGCGCGGCCGTCAACCGATAGACGCGGCCCAGGTACTCCTCGCCGAAAACCTTCAGAGCGTTCGTTACACGCTCGAAGTGGATCGCCGCGTCGACCTGCATCCGCGCGATGCGTCTCGCGCCCTTGCGGTAGGAGTGCAGTATCGACCTGAACTGGCGGCGCGGCTGAGACACGATAGCGTAAGACTCCTCCAACGCCTCGTCCAGCTGCCGGTCGAGAAAGCGCATCTCGAGGAGCTGTACGTTCGCGAACTCGATCACCGTCCGCAGATCTTCGACATCATCGCCGTACAACAGGCTGGCATTCCAGTCCAGCACGGTAAGGTCCGACCCGGTGAAGCCGATCCGGCTCGACGTCGTGTCTTCGACCTCCTGAGCGGACAAAGGTGACTCAGCGGCCCGCAGGATCTGCGCGATGGCCTCGGCATGTGAGGAGCAGAGCTCCGCCTGGCTGACCGGTCGGTCGAACTCAATCACGTGGAACATCACGTAGTCCTCGACGACCTCGGCCACCCTAAACTCTCCCGCACCGCCCTCCAGCGTGCGTGACACACTGTCGACCAGTCGCCGTGCCGCTTGCGACAGCGCCTCGCAGCGGTCGATCTCGACGCTCAACTCGGCTAGCTCCGCCAGCGTACCATCGAACGGAATCGTGTACGCCAACGAAATCGCGCCGAAGTCGTAGACTACCAGATCGACACTGCCCAGACTCGTGTAGCGCCCTACACCGATCGGGTTCGCTTCCACCGCGATCCGCAAGGGGGACGGTCGGTACTCGAAGTACTCGAGCGCCCGACGCTTTTTCGCCAGATGCCGTCGGTCCGCACCGGACATCACCCGGCGCTCGCAGTCCGCCAGGTCTAGGTACGGGGCGACGTCGAACGCGAAGAACACGTAGACCGCGCCTCGCCTCACCCGCAGGCTTCTGGCCGTCGTCAGCTCTTCTCGCGGCGCGGCGGCCGTGCCGGCCGCCAGCTCACTGTCGTGTGCCTGTCCCACGCTACGATCGGATCCCTGTGGCAAAAGAGCGGTGGGGTGGCGCCTACGCCCCGACCGCCCGGTTACGGTGTCGCACGCTTCGACAATCTAGATATAAAGAAACTTTATGTCAAGATACTTGACGCCCTGTCACCGACCCGCCATGCCGAAGAGCTGTTGGACCGCCGTGGCCACAGCGTCGCTCGGGGGCCGCCGGCGCGTCGCCGGCGGAAGGAGCTGCTGGTTCAGCTCGAGCTCGATGCCAAGGTAGCGCGAGGGCGGAAACAGCTTACGGCAGAAGGCCGTGACACCATCGCTCGTGCCGCGGTAGGGGTAGTTGCGGCGTGTGTGCAGTCCGTCGTGGCGGAGCTCGGCCGCCAAGGCGAGGGCGATCTCTCTTTCGAGGTCGCGGGCAGGGTCGTAGAGGAGCCCGATGTCCGCCCGTCTCACGATCCGGCCCAGGCGCGGTGTGAACGAGTGGAGGCTCACGTGCAGACACAGCCCGTGTGATCCGATAATCGTCCGTATGTCGTCGAGCAAGGTTTCGCGGTACGGCCGGTAGAACTGCGCGATGCGGTCCTCGCGCTCCGTACGCGTGAGGCTCGAGTTGCCGGGCACGGTCACACCGAAGCTCCGCGCCGGTATCAGCTTTGGATGATGGAGGCTGCGGTTGAGGTCGATCAGCAGGCGCGAGTAGCGACCCTCGTGGTAGGGGCAGCCCAGGCGACGCGCACAGAATCGGGCGACCGAGGCGGCCCCCGGATCCCAGGCGATGTGGCTGGCGAGGACACGGGGTCGGAGGCCGAGGTGGGCGTAGCGGGCGGGCAACCGGTTCGATGCGTGCTCGCAGGAGAGGACGAGCTGAACGGGTTGCAGTGCACCCGGCTTCACGATCTAGCCTTCCCAGGGGACGTTATGTTCCAGGCACTCCATGAGCTCCCGGTAGACCGATCGAATTGCCGGTCTCGGGTCGCCGCGCTTGGTTCGACGCCGCACCTGGCTCCTGATTCGCTCTGCTAGACTGCCTCTGCGAATCCGCTTCTCGATGATCTCCAAGTATGCCTTCTCGTCATCGGCGACCTCCGCGTGGGCCCACTCGAGAAGCAGCTCGAGGATCCGGCGGACCACCGTCGTCCCACGGCGGTTCCCGCTGCCGGGGCGGAGGTGAGGCGCGTAGACCCTGCTCCGGCTTCCCTCGCGAATCGTCGCGTTCAGGTCGTGGACCAGCAGCGAGTGCTCGGGCAGGACCAGCTCGTCCTGCTCGAGCCGCCGTACGAGGCCTTTCAGAGCGCCCCGGATGAAGACGCTGATCGCGATATCGGACCTGATGCACTCCTGGATATCCAGCGCCTTGATCTCGAGAGCCCTGCGGCTGAACCGCATGATGGCGCCCCGCGAGTTGACCCACTCGGGGCGCAGTCGCTCGCTCCCCTGGATCCCGCGCAGCGATTCTCGGATCGGTTTGAGCACCTTCTGCTGGTAGTCGCGGAAGGAGTCGACGTACTCCGGTACGACCTGCGCCGTAATGGCGGGGAAGCGCCGCTGGTTCGTCTTGTAGAACTCCAAGCGGTTGTCGACGGCCGGTCCGACTTTGCCCTCGTAGATCGGCGAGCTCGCGGCCAGCGCGGGAAGGTAGGGGAGCAAGCCGGCCAGGGCATTGTGCATCGCCACGGTCTCGGCCTCGGACCCGAAGGGCAGGTTCACGTGATTGGCCTGCACGTTGAGCCAGCCGTGTCGCTTGATGGGAAAGATGCTGGCGTAGGTACTGTATACCGCGCGGCCGGCGCGTTCCCAGAGCCTGGTGTCCGCCGGCCGCATGAGCGGGTGCATCCCGGTCGGCAGCAGCCGTGCGTCGAACCGGTCTCTTAGTGCGCCGGCGAAGAACTTGAGCCCGCTCACCAGATCGGCCTCGATCTCGACCAGACTCTCCTTCGGCTCCAGGGTCTTGATCTCGAAGACGTGCGCTGCCAACTCGTTGGAGAAACCGACCTCTTCGAGCTCCAGGTCGGACGTCGGCCGGCCGTTCAGATAGCGGAAGGCCCCATCGAGCAGGCAGCGGGGGCGCAGGTCGCCGTCAACGATGACGTACTCCAGCTCGATGCCGACGACCTCGAACGGTCGGTAGCGCCTGAGCTTCCGCCGACTCATGCGCTTTCCGTGTGGCTCAGCCGGCGGTCCTGGATTCGTCGCAAGAACGCCTGCACGATCGCCTCGTACAGCCGGTCGCCCTCGACCGCGTCCTCGTCACCCACCCAGAGATCGGGGTTGTCATTGATCTCGATGATCACCGGACCCGCTTCGGCCTCCTTGATGTCCACGCCGTAGAGGCCGTCGCCGATGAGCGCCGCCGCGCCCAGAGCCAACGACCTTACCGGTTCCGGCGTTTCCACTATCGGAACCGCCCTCACCTCGCCGTAGCGCCTGCCGCCGCCGCGCTTCTCGCGCGCGATCTGCCAGTGCCCCTTCACCATGTAGTACTTGCAGGCGAAGAGCACCGCACCGTCCAGGACACCGATTCGCCAGTCGAACTCGGTCGGCCGAAACTCCTGCAGGGTGAGCAGCGGTGACCTCTTGAACATCTTGCGGGTTAGACTCTTCAGTTCCTCGGCGCTGTTGACCTTCTTGACCGCCGCCGAGAACGTCCCGTCCGGCTGTTTCAGGATGAGCGGGTAGCCCAGCTTCTCGGCTTCGGCCAGCGACGACTTGCGGGATATGGTCAGGGTGCGCGGGGTCGCCAGACCCGCCTTCTCGAAGAGCTCGTGCAGATAGACCTTGTTCGAGCAGCGGACCGTCGCCTGCGGGTCGTCGATCACCGGTATGCCCAGGCTCTTGGCCCGCTGGGCGAAGAGGAAGGAATAGTGATCCATACCGGTGACCGTTCTGAGAAACAGGGCGTCGTACTCGGCAAGCACGCGGAAGTCGTCTTTCGCGATCGCCTCGAATGCCACGCCGTGGCGCTCGCCCACACGCCGCAGTCTGTTGAACGTGTCCTCGCCGGAGGGCGCGAAGGGATCCGACTCGTCGATCAAGACGGCGATCCGGTAGGGCGTTTCCCGGACCGCCGCGGGCATCTGGAAGATCCTGCCCGTTGACAGTTCCTGGCGGAGCAGCTCGAGCTCGGCGGGAGCGACCCGGTGGGGTGCCACGGGGAAGATCTGGCCGACCTTCCAGCGCTTGTCCTCCCGGTAGAAGCGGATTCTCAGCAAGGGGAACGGGTAGACCCGGAAGACGCCCGCACAATGCTTTCTGAACCGGGGGTCCAGCGTCCGGCCGAAGACCGCCGTTATTTCCTCGTACAACTCTCCTTCGCGCCGATAGCGCACGGGCTCATGTACGCCCGCGTCGCTCACCCGCAGCGCACCCGACTCGCGGTCCGGCTCGTCCCTCGATACGGTGGGAATGATGATCTTGGGAAGCAGATGCCTGCCCCGGACCACCTGAAAGTCGATCGTATCGAGCCCGTTCCCCCGCAGCGCGGTGAAGTAGGCGTACGGGTTCGTGATCTCCTCGATCATCTGGAGATTGGGCAGTGCGCGCTGCCGCCGCGCATCGGCCAGTAACGACACGTAGTAGCCGCGCGTCAGGTAATCGTACGAGCGGCACAGGTTGACGATGGTTAGGTCCTGGGAGACCGTCTTGGGGTCCTGACCTTCCAGGTAGTCATCCGGGGTGCATAAAGTCGTGTCCCCGAGCGCCGGATGGTCCGCGCGTTCGGCGACGACCAGATGTTGCCCTCGCATAGTCATCGCGTCGGCCGTTCCCTGCTCGGCTTCACGACCAGAAGGACCGCATCGTACGTGACGTCGCCCAGCAGTATCGCGGCGGTCAATCGCTCGCCTTTCACGGAGTACTTGCCTGTGCGGCTGAAAGGTATGTGCGTGGACGGATCGCGTATCAGAAAGCGACCGCTCTGCGGATAGTATCCCGCTACGGCTACGAAGTGCCCGACTGGGTCGCCACGCACGTCGTCGTACTCGTCTTCGTACTCGCGCGGCGTACCGTAAAGATACGTGGCGCTCAGACCCGTGAGAATCGGATGCCCGTTTCGCAGGATGCCGACCAGCAACTCGGGCGTCAGCTCCGCAAAACGCACCCTCCCCCCCAGCTCCAGAAACTCGACATACCCCGCGATCGCATGGATCAGCTTCCCTGACTTCACCGCGCCCAGACGCTGGTTCAGTTTCCCGATCAGCTGCCGAACGCTCAGCTTCCGCCAGGTGGGGTCGACCACACGCAGGTTGTAGGAGTAAAGCTCGGCGGCAAATCCGGCGCGCAACGCGTTGGCCCCCAGGTGCACCGCCAACGTCCCGCCGTCCGGGGTGCGCGGCACCTCGTCGATGAGCTCCGCGATCGGCTTCGCATAACCGTAATACCGGTAGATCTGGCCCAGGCACGTCGGGCCACAGGTCACGTCGTCGGGCTGCTCGATCCGCGGCACCGCCAATACGATCGGCCGCCCGCCTGCGCCCGGCTCACCGGCTTTCCTGCCTCCGCTCACTTCAGTCGCGCCGCTCCTCTCGGGTCCGCCGGCCGCCCGTCGGACCGGCCTCGGAGATATATGCAGCATTATACTTTATGTCAAGATACTTGACAGCGATATTCTTTACTCCGTATCTTCTCGCCATGGAAGCCGACTACGTTGACCGCGCCATCGCGGATTGGGCGCGCGAGCGACCGGACCTCGAGGCGCGCGGGCTGGGCGTCGTGGCCCGTATCGGGCTGCTCGCCAAACTGTTCGGCAGCCGCGACAAGCGGGCGCTCGCGTCGCTGGACCTGGCGCCCTGGGCTGCCGACGTACTGCTGGCATTGAGGCGTCAGGGGCCGCCGTTTCAGCTGTCACCGACCCAACTGCGCGAGTACACCATGTTGACGTCGGGAGCGATGACGACGCGGCTGGACCGTCTGGAGGAGGCGGGGTACGTGCGGCGCAGCATGGACCCGAAGGACCGGCGCGGCATTCTCGTATCGCTAACGGAGGAAGGGCGAAGGCTGGCTGACGAAGCCGTCGAGGCCCGGCTGGCCGATGTGGCGGGTGCACTGGGGTCGCTGACGGAGGGGGAGCGGCGGACGGTGGCGGGGGCGCTGAGGAAGATGCTGGTCAGCCTGCGGCGTGACTCGAGAGGGCCGCCATGAACGAGTCGGCCCAGTCGAAGACAGTGTGGCTCGCCAGAACCTCCCGCATCTTGCTCATCCTGCGCGTCACTTCCTTCTCGGGGAGCGACAGCGCCATGTCGATAGTCTCGGCCAGCCCATCGACGTCGTGAGGGTTCACCTGTAGCGCCGTTCGCAGTTCCTCGGCGGCGCCGGCGAACTCGCTCAAGATCAGCACACCGGTATTGTCGAAGCGGGTGGCGACGTACTCTTTCGCGACCAGGTTCATGCCGTCGGCCAGCGGCGTGACGGCCATGACCTCGGCGGCACGATAGAGGGCGATGAGCTCGGAGAACGGCAGTTCGCGGTGCAGGTACTGCACCGGCGTTAGGCCGACTTCGCTGAACTCGCCGTTGATCTGGCCGACCAGCTCTTCCACGTCCCTACGCAGATCCTGGTATTCCTGGACTCGCCCGCGGCTGGGCACGGCGAGCTGGACCAGTACACACTCGCGAATCGCCTCGGGGCGACGGGAGAGGAACTCGTGAAAGGCACGCAGCCGGAGGTCGATGCCTTTGGTGTAGTCGAGGCGATCGACGCCAAGGACGATCTTACGACCCTGGCCGACCTGCTTGTGCAGTTGGACCGAGCGCTTGACCACATCGGGGTCGGCGGCGATCTCGTCGTAGCGCTGGAAGTCGGTGGAGATCGGGAAGGCGTCCACGTCCACGGTGTGGTCGTGGATGTGCAGTACGCCGCCTTCGGTGCTGGCATCGGTGTAGCGGCGGGCCAGGCGCAGGAAGTTCTGCGCGCCCGCCTGCGTCTGGAAGCCGATCACGTCGGCGCCCAGCAACCCCTCGAGGATCTGTCGCCGCCAGGGCAGCCGGCTGAATAGCTCCTCCGGCGGAAACGGAATATGAAGGAAGAAGCCGATTCGCAGGTCGGGACGCGCCTCGCGCAACAGCACCGGCACCAGCTGCAACTGGTAGTCGTGGACCCAGACCGTGGCGCCTTCCGCCGCGCTCGCCGCCGTGATCTCAGCGAAGCGCCGGTTCACCGTCACGTAGGGACGCCACCAGCGGCGGTGGTACTCCGGCTCGCGGACCGCCCCGTGGTACAGCGGCCAGATCGTCCCGTTGCAGAACCCGTCGTAGAAGCTCCGCAGCTGGGCCCGCGAGATCGGCACCGGTAGGTGGGAGATACCGTCGTGCTCGAAAGGACCCGGCGCCGCGCCCGTCGCTCCGGTCCACCCCACCCAGGCGCCGCCCGCCCGCTGGACGATCGGCGTCAGCGCCGACACCAGGCCGCCGGGGCTTCGCCTCCAGCTGTCACTCTTCCCCCGGCCGCGAACCACCGGCAGGCGGTTCGCCACGATCAGTAGCGGCCACTTCTTCCTCGCAGGCATCTAACCCAAACTAAGGCTGCCGGGAGGCCGTGCCAACATCCGGGTAAGGCAACATACAGAAAAACGGCGAGACCCCGGCGGGCCTCGCCGCTCTACGCCGGCGCGAGCGCCTCAGAGTGTGCCGAGGATCCGCAGGTAGTCGGCCAGGTGGCGTGGGGTGAGGAAGCGGTCGCGCACCCGCTCGCGCGCCTTGGCGCCCAGCTCGCGGCGCAGCGCCGGCTTCTCCAGCAGCCGCGCCACGCGGTCCGCGCACTCCTCGACGCCCGATACGAGGTAGCCGTGCTCGCCGTCATCGATCTGTTCGACGATGCCGCCGACGCGGCCGGCGACCACCGCCGCCCTCTTCCACATCGCCTCGGCGACCACGAGCCCGAAACCCTCACGCGTCGACTTCTGGACCACGACGTCGCTGCCGCTCTGGAAGGCGTTGATCTCCAGCGCGTGCGTGAGCGGGTCGCGGCTCAGCCGGTCGAGGGTGCTGAGCACGTGGATGTCCGGGTCGCCGCTGGCGTGCTCGACCGTCTTGGCGTGATAATCGACGCCCTCCGGGTCATCGTCGGCCAGGTTGCCGACCAGCGCCAGTTGCGCGCCGGGGACCCGACGCTTCACCTCCCGGTAGGTGTCGATGACGCCCAGCGGGTCTTTCCAGGGGTCGAAGCGTGAGACCTGCGTGACGATCGGCCGGTCTCCGTCCAGACCGAAGCGGGTGACCAGGATCTGGCGCGCCAGGGACGGCGACAGCGCCTGGTTCTTCGGAGTCAGCGGATCGATGGAGGGCAGAATGAACTCGGTGCGGCCCGGGTCGAGCTTCGGCGTCGCGTACTGGGGCATCGAGAAGATCGCCACCTCGTAGTAGCTCATGAAGGGAGTCAGGAAGTCGACCGCCGCGGTGTTCGGGGTCGAGGTGTCGACGTGACAGCGCCAGATCCATTTGCCGGTCCGCCGCCCGTCCAGGATCCCCACCAGCCCCGCCGGCTGCGGGTCGTGCACCACCACGAGGTCCCAGTCCTGTTTGAAGGCCTCGAGGTTCGACTCGAGCGTCGACAGGTAGACGGCGTGATGGGCCGGCTCCAGCGCGACCTCCATGCCCTGGAGGCCGTTGTGTAGCTTCTTGGTCAGCTCGAAGAATGGATCGTTGCCGGCCAAGGTGTGCCACTCGGCCTCGATGCCGAGCCCGCGCTTCAGACCGACCAGCGTCGGCAAGAGCTCCGCCACCCCGCCGCCGCACGCCGTCGCGTTCAGGTGCAGCACCCGCGCGCCTTTCAGCGGTGCCGCCAGCTCCTCGATCGCGCTTACCGCTTCCTCCCCGATCAACCCCTCGTACTCACGGATCACTTTGGGGGTCAGCTCCACCCTGCGCATTCAGCCTCCTCCCTAGCGGTTCTCCCGGCGGTGGGGCGCCTCGCTGGGCCGCGAGTTTGCAAATAAGAAGCCGTAGGCGCGCCCGGGCGTCTAAGTGCAAGCGATAACTGGAATTGGAGAACTGAACGGGCCGGCAGCCCGTCGTGCAGGTTGCCGATCTCTGCGACATAATGACCGAAGCGAAGGAATATTATGACCAGGTCCGCCGCCGTAGCTTCAACCAGCTCAACGGCTTGAGGCCGCGGCAGGTGCAAGGGTTCTCTGCCCGGCGGATTCGGCTGGCGCGCCGTCGGCTTCCGTCGTATATAGACGGCGACTGCGAGAAGCCACGCGATCTGCTACGGATAGGAGACCCAGCATGCCGACCAGCAAGTCGAGCGCCGTCTGGAGGGGCGGCCTCAAGGATGGGACGGGGGAGTTCAGCGCCGGCTCCGGCGCCTTCTCCGGCGCCTATTCGTTTCCGACCCGCTTCGAGGGTGCGGCGGGCACGAACCCGGAAGAGCTCATCGCGGCGGCCCACGCCGCCTGCCTGAGTATGGCCCTGTCGGCCGGCCTCGAGCGAGCCGGGCTGCCGCCCGAGAGCATCACGACCACCGCGCACTGCACGCTGGAGAAGCTGGAGGCGGGCTTCCGGATCACCAAGATGCGGTTGGTGGTGCAGGGCAGGGTTCCCGGTATGGACGCGGTGGCGTTCCACGAGGCAGCCGAGGCGGCGAAAGACGGTTGCCCGGTCTCTAACGCCCTCAAGGGCAACGTACAGTTCGAGCTCGAGGCGGCGCTGGTCTAGATCGCCGCCTCGAAGACTTGAAGCGGCCGGGTAATCCGTCACCTTGGCGCGGATTCCACCCGGGTTGCCGAAACCGGCGACCCGAGTCATCCTACGCGGCAGACATCAACAAGAACTCGCAACCGGAGGCTGTAGTGAAGAACTTGCCACGCCAAATCGGCGTCGGCGGGCTGGGCGCCGTGGTGCTGCTGGCACTGGTCGGGACGGCGGCCGCTCAGCAGCAACAACAGCCGCAGACGCTGCCCCCGAGCACGAACCCGACCAACCGCGTCATCTACCCCAGCGAGGGCCAGGACGAGCAGCAGCAGCTGACGGACCAGCTCGAGTGCTACCGCTGGGCCACGCAGCAGACGAGTTGGGACCCGTACGTCGCCTACGACGAGCTGGTCGAGAAGGGCTATGCGGCCCAACAAACCGCCCAGCAGGCCCAGGGCGGCCTGGTCAGAGGGGCGGCCGGCGGAGCGGTGGCCGGCGTGGCCATCGGTGCCATCGCCGGTGACGCCGGCAAAGGAGCCGCGATCGGCGCGATCGCCGGCGGCCTGGCTGGCGGTTCGCGGTCGCGGCGCGCGCAGGCTCAGGCTCAGGCCGAGGCCGAGGCGGCGATCGAAGCGTTTAAGAGCCGGTTGCAGACCTGGAACAGGAACTACGTCGCCTGTATGCAGGGCCGCGACTACGTGGTGAACTAGCCATCCAGGAGGCCCAATGTTTGGACATCGAACTGGAGCCAAGGCCGCGGCGCTGCTCCTCATTCCCCTGCTCACAGCGGCCGCAGGGCCCGACGACGAGGATCGGTACGTCTGTTCGCTGACCAAAGCTGTGGAGTGCGACGGCGACCTCAACTGCGGCCCACCGGCGCCGCAGTTGCCTCCTCCCACGTTCATCCACGTGGACCTGGGCGACCGTCTCATCACCCTTTTGGCACCCGCTGAGCGCCGCGGCGAGACGACCCAGATCCGGGCCATGGAGAGGGACGGAGACCGCCTGATCATGAGCGGTATCGAAGCTGGACGCGGCTGGAGCATGATTCTGTCCGAGACTGGCGGCAGTGCCAGCATCACCGTCAACTTCGGTGACGCGGCCATGATCGTGTTCGGCCAGTGCATCCCGGAAGACCAGACGTCGCCGTAGCGAATCTCATAAAACCGGGGCTGTGCTCGGATTCAGCGCTATGATCCAGATCAGCGCTCTCGAGTTTCACTACGGGGAGGGGGAGTTCCGGCTCCAGGTCCCCGAGCTTCGCGTGGCGCGCGGCGCCACGGCGGCCTGCATCGGACCCAGCGGCTCCGGCAAGACCACACTACTTAACCTCATCGCCGGGATCCTGCTGCCCGAGCGGGGTGACGTCGTCGTCGG
Source organism: Gemmatimonadota bacterium (assembly GCA_039586575.1). Lineage (GTDB taxonomy): Bacteria > Gemmatimonadota > Gemmatimonadetes > Palauibacterales > KS3-K002. Next base: position 33,816 of record JBDHKD010000027.1, read on the forward strand.
CGAAGTCGAGGTCGCCCGGCTCTCCGACGACGAGCGGCGCAAATTCCGTATCGCCAACATCGGCCTCGTCTTCCAAGAGTTCGAGCTGCTCGAGTACCTGAGCGTGCTCGACAACATCTTGCTCCCTTATCGGATCAATCCGGCGCTGCGCCTCGATGCCGCCGTGCGCGAGCGTGCGGTCCGGCTCGCCGAGGACACCGGTATCGCTGACAAGCTGGCGCGCTACCCGGCAAAGCTGTCGCAGGGCGAACGACAACGGGTCGCCGTCTGTCGCGCCGTGCTGCCGGAGCCGGCCCTGTTGCTGACCGACGAGCCGACCGGCAATCTCGATCCGGCCAACAAGGGTCGCGTGTTGGATATCATCCTCGACTACGCCAGGCGAAACGGGGCCACGCTGCTCACGGTCACCCACGACCATGATCTGCTGCAGAGGTTCGACCAGGTGATCGATATCAAGGACTTCGGTGTGATCGAGCGCGACCGGGGTGAGGCTCCGTGAAGCAGACCCTCTACCTCGCCTGGCGCTACCTGGCCTTCCATCGGGTGAAGACGCTGATCCTGGTGACGGCGATCACCTTGATCGTCTACCTACCCATCGGGCTACGGGTCCTGGTCGACCAAAGCTCGCAGCAGCTCACCGCCCGGGCGGTGGCGACCCCGCTCATCGTCGGCAGCAAGGGCAGCCCGCTGGAGCTGGTGCTCAACACGCTCTACTACCGGTCCGACTATCCCGATCCGCTGCGCTACGCACAGGTGATGCGTGTCGCGCAGTCGGGCCTCGCGCTCGCCGTTCCCATGTACGTGCGTTTTCAGGCGCAGGGTCGCCC
>JBDHKD010000173.1:0-2301 GCA_039586575.1 Gemmatimonadota bacterium
TATGAATGACCCTCCCTCCTCTTCACTATGCTACCTGTGGAAGCGCCGGAGCCTTGTAACGGTACACTGTGTCTGCTAGATCACCGGATCCCTGGTTGTAATCTATCACAACAAAGCTGTAATCGCGCGTATTGTCCCTCACGACCCGCTTGAGAAACGTCTTCTCCTTGGCGCCGGCGGGCAGATCCTCGGCGTCTACGGACCCCATCAGAAACTGCTCGACCACGACCTCGCGCGCGCGCGCCCCCATCTGCCGGCCGATGAACACGTAGTCGGAATTGTTGCGCCACACCGGGTCCGACAGCTGCGTGGCCTGCGTGGAGAAGATCACGCTCACGTCGTAGTGGCGGCCGCGCGTGTACAGCCGCTTCAGCATCGGATCGTACCGCTCGCGGTCCGTGCTGAGATCGTCCACGACCACCAGCACCTGCGCCATCTTCTTGTTCTGCTTCTTGCGCTGCTCCTGCACCTTCAGCGTCCGCTCGATCACCGCCGACTGCAGCTCCTCATAGAACAGCGAGCCCGGGAACGTGTCCTGGTAGGCCTCGTCGAAGTCGGTCGAGCAGAACGTGAGCACGATGTCGAAGTGGTTCGCCAGCTGGCTGTGCCACAGGCTGCGTATCAGCGTGCTCTTGCCCGAGTTACGGCTGGCCACCATCAGGCACGCGAAGGGCGGCTTCATGGTCGCCGGGTCCCACGGCGCGAGCGTTGTTGCCGGGTCCTGCCGGTCGGCCATCCTATATAGTGCCCGCGCATTTTCTGCGCGCGCGAGTTTTGTGCGCGTAGTATACCCCGACCGATCGCGATGGGCGGGATCACAGGTGACATCGAGATGGCCGCGAACATCGGAGGCGCCCTCGTGGCCGACGGGCTGCAGAGCGGCGTGGCGCGTGACACGCGCTCTATGCTGACGACCGCCGGCACGCAGGCCGTCGGCCGCTACGCGTGGGAGTCCAGCAAGGCCAGCGTGAACAAGGCGCTGGGCATCGCCCCCAAGGCGGGCGAGTTCGACCTCCCGGAGGTCGCCGCGCAGAGCGTGGTCCAGGGCGTCGCCGCGTGGACCGTCGGCATGCTCGTCGGCATGCCCCGCCCCTACATGCGCGTGTGGCTCGACGCCGCCGCCGGCTCTATCGCCGAGGCCGCCGTGGGCAAGAAGATCGGCGCCTAAGCACACAAAATCCCCGTCATCTAGGCGTAGTACAGCACCAGCCCCACGATCGTCGTCGCCAGCGTCACGCAGAGCGCTATCCCGATCCAGACGGCGCTCCGGTAGACGGCGTCGCGGGCGCTGGCGGTGGCTGCGGCCTCGACCCCATGACGGAATCCTTTTTTTCATCCGTCATGCGGATGCTGCTCGCCCCGACCTTGGCCATGTAGGTGGCGAGCACGGCCGTCGGGGTGAAGACCGGCTCGAGCTCCTTCTTATGCTCGAGGTAGACGCCGGCCAGCAGCGGGCGCAGGTCTTTCTCGTCCTCCTTGATCTGCTGGACCGCCCCGCGCATCTCGACGCCCGTGTACGGCGCCGTCTGCTGGCTGAGGTTCTCGAGGACCGCCACCCCGTTGGCCAGCACGAAGTACATCAGCGCGTCCATCCGGACTCCCTCGACAGGAGGCGGCTGCTGCACACCACCGGCGGGGTGCTGCTGAGGCTGACCGTGGGCCACGGCGTCGCCGGGGGGCGGCGCCGGCGGCGGCTTGACCCCGGCCCGGACCTCGAGCTCGTCGAGGAGCCGCGCGAGGTCGGCCTTGTTCGTGGCGCGCAGCCGGTTGGCCGTGCCGATGTCGACGTCCGGGCACTTGTCCCGCAGGGCTTCGATCTGCTGGATGAGCTCGCGCTTGAGCGGCAGGCGCCGAGCGCCGGCGCGGGTCCCATCGAGAGCTGATGCGGGCGGCTGAGGTCGGAGTGGCGGAACTGGAATCGCTCCGGTGGGCTCTCCGGCCTCGGCGTCCGGGCCCGCGGGTACGGGCTGGGCTTGCGCCGCTTCCGGCGGGGCCTCGATGTACGTCGCGGCGAAGCCTCCCGAGACCGGCTCCGGGGGCGCTTCCGTTCCGGCGATGAGTGCCTCAAGCTCGTCAATCTCTCCGTTAGTAAGTCCATCCTGACCGGGCGGCGACAGGTTGTCCTCGCGGGCGCCGCGGGACATCGGTTATATAGTGAGGCTGAACAAAACACATCCTCAAAAAATAACTCGTACCGCTGGATCCTCAGATTGTGCCCCGTTCGATGAGCCACCGGAAGAAGAGCTCGGCCTCCTCCGCGAACATGTGGACGATCTCGGCGGTGACCGACACCCGGCCCTT
>JBDHKD010000174.1:0-2294 GCA_039586575.1 Gemmatimonadota bacterium
GTCCGGATGAGCGAGCGCTCGACCTTGTTGATCGCGCGGTAGAACGTCTCCAACCCCACACCCCCCAGTTGGTCGGGGAAGGCCGCCTGCAGCCGGGGGTAGAAGAAGCGCCAGAAGGCGCGGCTGCGCCCGACGACGTTCTCCCACAGCCGAGACTGGCTCTCGTGGACGCCCGACGACGTCCCGCCGGCCAGCGGCGTGGACTCGAAGTCGACGCGCACCCCCTGCTCGTACACGGCGTGGCCCGCCTCGTGCATCGTGCTGAACAGCGCCTCGCCCAGGTCGTCCTCTTTGACGCGGGTGGTGATGCGCACGTCGCCGATCGAGAACTCCGTCGTGAACGGGTGGTGGGTCTTGTCCTGCCGCCCACGCTCCAGGTCGTACCCGAAGCGCTTGACGACCTCAAGCCCGAAGGCCAACTGCTGCGCTTCGGGGAAGGTCTGGTGCAGACACCCGTCGTCCGGGCCAGGCAAAGCGGTGATCGCCTGCACGAGGGGCACGAGTTGCTCCCGCAGCTCGGAAAAGAGCGCGCGCACGGTCGAGACCTTCATGCCGTAGTCCGAGTAGTCGATCAAGGGGTCGGCGATGTGTTCGTAGCCGGGGAAGAAATCGGCGAGCTGCCGGCTCAGGTCGAGCGTCTTCTCGAGATATGGCTGCGCCCGGGCGAAATCGTCCGCCGGCCGGGCCTGCGTCCACACCTGATAGGAAGCCGATGTGTGGTCGGACAATTGTGCGACGAACGATGGCGGCACCTTCACCGCGCGCTCGTAATCGCGCCGCGTGACGCGGACCAGGCTGGCCTCGTCCGAGTCGTAGGGCCGGCGTTCTGCATGGGGTCGCAGGTCGTCCAGCAACCGCCCCAGGCCCGCGTCGGTGAACTTCTCGTGCGCCAGCCGCCGCAGCGTGGCGATCTGGCGCGCGCGGGCCGGCGCGCCGCCCGGCGGCATGTAGGTCTCCTGGTCCCACCCCAACAGCGCCGCAGCCGACTCCAGGTCGTCGATCTCGGCCAGGCGGACCCTCAGTTCCTTCAACTTGGCTTCCACGTCACTGCTCTCCTATCGCCAAAGCAACTTGGCTGATTGAAGTGGCGTGAGACGTGCAGGTGCCGATCACGCTTCACGCATTACGCATCACGCATTACGCCCGCGGCATATCTGCCAGAACGCCTAACAGCGTATCCACCTCCTCGGCGGTGTTGTAATGGGCCAGACCGACGCGCACCAGGCCGCCCTGCTCTTCCAGGCCCAACCGCTCGGTGACGGCCAGGGCGTAGAAGTTGCCGTCCCACACGAAGATGTTCGCCGCGTCCAACCGCCGGGCGACCTGGTTCGGCGTGAGGCCATCCAGTGTAAACGACACCGTGGGCACGCGCTGGTCAAACCGGGCCGGATCGGTGACGCCGTAGATGCGCAGCCCGGCGATCTCCTGCAGTCCAGCCACCAACCGCTGGCACAGACCCTGCTCGAAGGCGCGGATCGCGGCCAGCGCGGCCTTCAGCTCCCGTCGCCGGCCCTCGAAGCCGGGGAACGCCTCGGCGAACTCACCCCCAAAGCGCCGCCCCACCGAGGCCAGGTAGCCCACGGCGGCCGTCGCCCCGGCCAACGTCTCGAAGCTCTGGGTGCCGGTCTCGAACTTGTCGGGAGGCGCGTCGCCAGCGGGGCGCACCTTGTAGGCGGGCAGCGCCTCCAACAGCTCGTACCGCCCGTATAGTGCACCGAGATGAGGCCCGAAGAACTTGTAGGTCGAACAGACCAGGAAGTCACAGTCGATGGCCTGCACGTCGATGGGACGGTGGGGCGCATAGTGGACCGCATCCACGTAGACCCATGCGCCGACCCCGTGGGCCAATTGGGCGACCCGTCGCACGTCGTTGATCGTGCCCACCGCATTGGAGGCGTAGCCGACGGCCACCAGCCTGGTGCGCGGCGTGATGGCGGCCTCCAGGCCGGCCATATCCAGCGTGCAGTCGGCGGGGTCGAAGTCGACGTGGCGGACGACGAGGCCGCGCTCCTGCAGTGCCAGCCAGGGGGCGATGTTGGCGTCGTGATCCAACTGGGTGACGACGCTCTCGCCGCCGGGAGCGAGGGTCCGCCCGATGGCACGGCTGATATTGAAGGTCAGCGTGGTCATGTTCGGCCCGAAGACGATCTCGTCGGACCGCTCCGCGTTGAGAAAGTCGGCCAGGGCGCGGCGGGCCGCAGCCACCGTCTCATCGGTGCGACGGCTGAAGAGGGACGCGCCTTGGACATTGCTGTTGGCCTCGGTGAGATAGCGGGCCATGGCCTCGATGACGG
>JBDHKD010000095.1:0-9352 GCA_039586575.1 Gemmatimonadota bacterium
TCTATCCCGTGCGGCTGCTGGGCTATGCGAACGTCAAGCTGGTCGGGCTCGTGACTCGGCTGTCGACACCGCGCGAGTACGGCCTGTTCCAGCGGATCGCCGATGCCGGCTTCCGGCCCGCCTTCGGCTCGGTCGGCGAGCGCAGCGGCTTCAGCGCCGGGCTGCGGTTCGATAGGTACCTACCGCTTTTTCTCGAGACAGCCTACTCGATCCGCGGATCGCAGAGGCACGTGCTGGGCCTCGACTTCAACCGTCCGCTCTACCGGGTCGAGGCGAGCTACCTGTTCCAGCGCGATGCCGAGCCTCACTTCTGGGGCGTCGGGCCCGACAGCGAAGAGGACCAGTTCGTCGACTACCGCTGGGACCGACAAATCGCTTCGGCGCTCGGCACGCTTCGCTTCCCTGCGCTCGAGCTCAGCGGCGGGTTCGGCTACCAGGACAACCGCGTGTCACGCGGCTCGGATCACAAGGCCGCCGACATCCAGGACCTTCCGCAGGAGGACCAACCCTACGGAGTCGACGCGCGGACCAAGTACTTCGTTTTCGATCTGACGACGACCTTCGACCGGACCTACAATCGGCTGGACTTCCAGAGACGCGGCGTCTACCTGCAGCTCGGCACGCTCTTGTTCCTCGGGACGGACGGCACCGAGTCTGACTTCGTTCGCGTCAGCGGTGTGCTCCACAGCTACGTGCCGCTCAACGTGCGCCAGTCGTTCGCGCTGCGCGGCTTGATCGAGGCCAACCGCGGTTGGGGCGAGGGTGTGCCCTTCTATCATCTGGCGCGGCTCGGTGACAAGCTGGGCTCGCGCGCCTACAAGGAGGGCCGGTTTCGGGATCGCGACATGTTGGCCCTGATGACGGAGTGGCGCTACGAGGTCTGGCGCGAGCTACACGAGCGCGGCCGCGTCGAGAGCTTCCTCTTCCTCGACAGCGGCACGGTCGACCACAAGTTCAGTGAGATGCGGTTCCGCAACCTGAAGTGGAGCTGGGGCTTCGGATTCCGCGTCGTCTGGTCGGGCCAGACGCGCTGGCTCGCTTACCTCGGCTTCGGCGAAGACGGTGCGCGGCTGAATGTCGACTTCAGCTGGGTCTACTAGGGTGACGGCCACGATGATGCGGCGCACGAAGCTCCGCCCGTTACTCGGCCTGCTGGCGGTCGCGAGCGCTGCCCATGGTTGCGCTAAGGTTTCGCCCGTCCCGCTGAGGCCCGAGCCGATCGCTTACGACGATACGTTACCGATCGTACGCCCGGCCGACCGGGATCCGCTGGAGGTCGAGCGGTTGCTCGAGGTCTCGGTAGGCGGTGAGATTGGGCGCGCCTTCAGCATGCGGCGGTGGCTGGGCGCCGACCACGAGGCAATCAACATCACGCGCTTCGACGATGTGGTGAACTCCGCTTGGTTCGAGAACCGTAACGGCCGCCGGCGTCTGCCGCTCGAGGCGGTGGCGCGTGGCTCGACGACGGTCGGCCCGGACACCAGTCGGACCCTAACCGTCATCGGCGGCAAGACGGCGGGCATCTCGCCGGGCTTCACCGTGCGCGATGCGAACGGAACCAGCTTCCTGTTCAAGTTCGACCCGCGCGGTAATCTCCATCTGGCCAGCGCCGCCGGCGTCATATCGAACCGGCTCTTCTGGGCCGCCGGCTACCACACGCCCGAGGACTTCATCGTCGTATTCGACAGCGCGCGCCTCGAGCTCGATCCGCAGGCCGAGATAGAGGCGATAGAAGGAGAGCGGCCGATGACCGCGGGTGACATCCAAACGGTCCTCGCGGGAACCGACCCGCTGCCCGATGGTCGCTTTCTGGCGGTCGCCAGCAAGTACGTCCCGGGCCGGCCGATCGGGCCGTTCCTGTTCTCGGGGATTCGGGCCGACGACCCGAACGACTACTACTTCCACGAGCACCGGCGCGAGCTGCGCGGCCTCTACGTCGTGTCGTCGTGGCTCAACCACGTCGACATGCGGTTTGCCAACACGCTGGACGTCTACATCGATCCACCGGGTTACGTGCGTCACTACCTGATCGATTTCGCCGCCACGCTGGGCAGTGGTACGATCCGCTCACATAGACCACGGGAAGGGACCGAATACAACTTCGACCTCTGGTCGTCGGTGGGCCGGATGCTGACGTTCGGGTTCCTCGAAGCGGGTTGGGAGGGCGAGATCGCCGAAGAGATCCACCCGGCGATCGGCTGGATCCCGGTGGAGACTTTCGTGCCGGCCAAGTGGAAGCCCAACTGGCCCAACTCGGCGTTCAACAACCGCACGCCGCGCGACAACTACTGGGGCGCGAAGCTGGTGGGCTCGTTCACCGACGAACAGATCGCCGCCGTCGTGCGTGAGGGTCAGCTGCCGCAGGAGGCGGAGGAACCTCTGATTCGCATACTGATCCAGCGGCGCGACAAGGTCGTGTCGTACTACTACGCCCAGGTGACACCGGTCGAGAACGTCGCCACCCGACTGCGGCGCCGCGGCGCGGAAGCGCTGCTGGAGGTCTCGTTCGACGACCTGGGCTTGACGGCAGGCGTCTGGGAGCCTGCCGAGACGCGCTACTACTGGGCCTTCGACAATCCGCCGTCGCGCCGGATGCAGCGCGGTGACGAGGCGGCACGGGCGGGTCACCGACAGACGATCCGTCTGGCGCTCGCCGACCTGCCGGGCGGCGGGCCGGCCGAAGACAGCCAGATCGCCGTCCTCCGCCTCGTAGCGCAACGGCCCGGCGCCCAGAACCGCGAGGCGGTCATCTACCTGCACTGGGACGGGGCGGCGCGCGGGTACTCGGTCGTCGGGCTCGAGCACTAGAGGGTTCAGCGGGTCGTCGCGCCGGGGGGCCTGGTGGGGTCGCTGAACCCTCCAATCAAGCGAAGAGGCGCCGCACACCCACCAGGCGCTCGGCGAGCGAGCGCTGCAGCTTCGAGTCGCCGGTGAGATCGTCGGCCATGACTTCGCCGTTGCTCTCGGCGGCGTGCAGGATCTGGGACCCGCCGAGCGATAGCGCCACGTGGGTCACACGCTCCGTTTCCCTGCCGCGGAAGAACACCAGGTCCCCCGGTCGCAGCGATGCGAAGCCGGGAGCGAGCTCGATCGGCTCGCCGATGTCGATCTGCTGGCAGCTGTCACGCGGTAAGAGAAAACCATGCAGGCGGTAAACCGCCTGCACGAGACCGGAGCAATCGGTTCCCCAACGGGTGCGGGCGCCCCAAATGTAGGGCACACCGAGCCACTCCCACGCCGTCGACACCACCGCCTGCGGGTCGGCGGGAAAGCGTGAAGCCTGCTCGTCCCAGCCGACCCAGCGGCCCTCGGCCAATCGCCCCTCACGTCCGTCCGGCAGGCGCGCCGTGTCACCCTCGATCGCGACCCGGGCGCCCCAGGGGAGGTGTAAGATCGTGCGTCCCGTTGTGTCGGTGAGGCTCGCGTCGAGGACGATGGCCGGGCGGCCACCGACATCGTCCCACCAGGCCTCCGCCGCCTCGGCAGCGCAAAAGAGCAGCGCTCCCTCCTGCGCCCAGCCCTCGTAGCTGTCTTCACCGCGGATGTGGGCCCAGTCGTCGCGGCGGGCCAGAACCTGGAGCGCGCCGCCGAGGATTTCCTGCGAGGTCTGCTCGGCCCGTACGTCGGGCTCCGCCCTCACCGGGGCCAAGGCCACCCGCACCAGCGCACTTCGTGACACGGCCATGCTCGATTCCGTTCTCCGCTTGTATTCGGTCGGCGACCAGGTAACTTCCCTGCCTCCGAGCCAGCAGCGACCCTAATATTAGACCGCCGTTGATCACGCGACAGTCGAACCAGACGACCTCAACCTACGGGCTGACCTACTTCGCCCTGGCGGTGCTGATCCTCGTCTGGGCATCGAACTTCTCGGTCGTCAAGTTCGCCCTTCGCGACATGTCGCCGCTGGCGTTCAACGGCCTGCGCTTCACGATAGCCTCGCTGCTCTTGTGGGTCATCGTGAAGGCGGGTGGCCGTACGACGGTCATCGATCGGCGCCACTGGCCGGCGCTGATCGGCCTCGGCGTCCTCGGCAATACGATCTACCAGGTGCTTTTCATCTTCGGGATCGACTGGACGCTGGCCGGCAATGCGAGCCTCATGCTGGCGGCCACGCCGATCTTCACCACGCTCTTGTCCATCGCCTTCCGGCAAGAACGCGTCGGCCTCATGGCCTGGGCGGGTGTGGTCATCTCGGTCGTCGGGATTGCCCTCGTCGTCTGGGGCGGTGCGGGAGCGGTGACCTTCGCCGCCGGCACCGTGCGCGGCGACCTGACCGTACTGGCCGCCGCCGCCGCGTGGTCGGCTTATACGGTCGGCTCGAGCCCGCTGGTCCGGCGCTACGGCGCCCTACCGGTCACCGCCGTCACCATGTGGATCGGCGGGCTGGGTCTCCTGATCGTGTCGGTTCCGTCGTTCCTCGAGCAGGATTGGGCGGCGGTGCGGCCGTCTGCCTGGCTCGCGCTGCTCTACAGCGGAGCTTTCGCCATCGCACTCGCCTACTTCATCTGGTACTACAGCATCCGCCAGATCGGCAACACGCGCACCGCCGTCTACTCCAACTTCATTCCTATCGTGGCGCTGGTCATCGCCTGGCTGACCTTGGGCGAGACGCCGACCTGGGTTCAGCTGCTGGGCGCTGGAGGTGTTGTGAGCGGAACTGTCCTGGTGCGCTTGGGAAGGATCGAGCGAACCTTGGTCACACCGGCCGAGTAGGGCGAGTCAGCCCTACGGCCTCGTCTCGAGATCGACGAAGCGCACGAGATCCATGAACTGGAAGCGGCCGTCGTGATGCCAGTGCGGTGCCGGCCAAGCCGCCTCGCCTACAGGAATCAGGCGGGTCGCACCGACGGCGCCCAGCCGTCCCGCCAGCCCGCGCTCCTCGTCGGGCGAGCCGGCGAGCGCCACCGTCTGCAAGTGCGGACCCACTCGTTGCAGCGCCGCTACCGCATCACTCAGGTCTTCGACGGCGCGTATCTGAATCACGCGGTTGAGCGGTGACGCCTCGAACTCGAGTCGCTCTTCCACGATGACCGTCCACTCCGTACCGCGCTCGCTGGCCAGAATGGTGGCGCCGCGGACCTCGGCGTGGGCCCGCAACTGGTGGATGAGCGCCGACTCACCCGGCGTCATCACGCCACGCGGGATCTCGCGCGACAGCTCGTCCAGCGCCGCCGCAAGGTGGTTGGCGAACTGCAGCGGTTCCACCGCGCCGCCCTTCTCCACGTAGATCGTGTGCGGTGACACACACCCTTGTTGGTCGAATACCACCACATCGCGCGCCGCCGCGCGGGCCAGCTCGCCGGCCGCGTCAGGACGCAGCGCGCTCCTCGAGATCAGTGCCGCGCCCACCCGGTTCGGATAGCCGACGAAACGCACCGCGGGCGGCACACGGCAACCGATATCACTGACCGTCTCATCGCTGCCGTAGACGATCACGGCGCCGGCCTCTGAGAACGCGACCGCTTCCAGGTCCTCCGAGCCGCCTGGCCAATAGCCCACGGCGAGACAGCCAGCGAGCTCAGGATCGTCCTCGGCCAGCGCCCGGGCGAAGCAGACGGCCAAGTAAGGTTCGCCGGCTGCCGTCTTCCCAAAGCTGGCCGACTTGACGCAGGTGGCCCGGATCAAGCTACTCACCGAGACGCCCGGGATATTGCCGCTGAACACGTGGACGGTGAGCGGCGGCCCGTACGCACGCTGGAAGCCGCCGGTCGTGCGCGGCTGGAAATCGTCCAACACCTGCAGGTCGCCGAATTCATCCTCCAGGGCACCGCGCAGAGCCTCGGCGGTCCAGCCAGCGCCCATACGCTCGAGGCCGATCTCGATCATCCGCGGCGAGTAGCCGGTGAGGTCCGGCAAGGTAGCGACCAACTCGTCGTACAGCGGTTCGCCAGGACGGGTGAGACGCCGGGCGGCCTGATCGACCGAGTCGATGATCGCGAGGACCGGACGCTCAGCCAGCACCTGGTCGCGCTTGTGGCGCAGGGCCTCCAGGATCTCGCGCAGAGTACGCGGCGTGAAGGCCGGCACGCGCATCGGTACATGCCCGGGCCCGAAGGCACGCTCGTTGACCTCGACTCCGACGTCGGCGAACGGTCCTCGTGCCAGGCGCGGCTGCTCAGGGAGCCAGAAGGCGTCTAACGCTGTGCGCTCAGCCATTGGTCCATGGCGATGGAACAACCGCGGAGTTCGGCGCCTGCCGCTCGCCCCACCACCTCGAACCCTTCCGCGCCGGCGACCCCGAGGTCGTCGGTCTGTATAGCCAACACCGAGTCAAGATTGGCCAGATCGAAGTGGCGCAGCAACCCGACCTGGCCGAGCGGGACCGGCTCCAGCCCCTCGGGATCCACGACCTGCGAGCGGACCCACGGCGGCACGACCTTGTAGCGTAGCGCCGGTGAGCGACCGGCGGCGCGTTCTCTCAGCACGTTCTCGTAGAACTGAGAGCACATCTCGGTCATGCCGTACTCGGCGATACAGTAGAATTCCGAGAGCCCCAGCCCGTCGATGAGCCTGGCGTAGAACTCGGCCCGCGGGATCGCGCGCCCCCCACCCTTGAAGCCACCCGTTTCCATCACGCGTGAGCCGGCCGGCAGCGTGTAGCGCCGCCCGGCTTCCTGCAACGCGTCCAACAGGTTCGTGAACGCGGCAGCTGTGCCAAGAAGCGTCACCGGTTTCCCGGCCGCCACGCTTCCCGCCAGCGCGTCCTCCAACTCCGCCCGGCGAAGTCCCCGCGCGTCGATGAAGTAATCGCTGCCCGGCGCCCCGAACTCGGCCCGCACCCGCTCCAGCATCCAGGCGAGCGAAGAGTCGGGCACCTCAGCCGGTGACGGCCCCAGGATGAGGAAGCGAAGCCGCGCGCCGTCGGGCAGCAGGTGCGCTTGGAAATTCGGCAGAGCGGACGCCGCGTAGAGACTCAGGTCGCGGACGTAGTGTGCGCCACGACCCTCCGGCCCTTGGGTCGTCGTTCCACTGGTCCGGAAGACGATCTCGGCTTCCGCGGCATCGCCGCACACCAGCGCCGCCGCCTTGAACGCCGCCGTCGGTATCGCCGGAATCTCGGACCAGCGGGCCACCCTGTCCGGTGTCCCGGCACGACGCTCGCAGAACCGCCGGTACGGCCCGTTCTCGGCGAACTGATACTCGAACACCCGCAGCGCCAGCCGCTCGAATTCCTCCCCCTCGACCGGCGCGCGGGCACCCCGTCTCATGTAGGCCAAGACATCCGAGCGGAGCGCCTCTCGTGCTTCCATCACCGCTCATTATAGGCCGATGCTCGCCGGCGGGCACGCGAACCACTCGCCGATCTCCGGCGCGGCGTCGGCACTCCTATGTGGGAGAATCCTATGACTGCTGAAGCTCGGAAGGAGGGGTGCTCAATCCTTCTTCGGGTCTTCTTCTTCCTCTTCTTCTTCCTCTTCTTCTTCTTCTTCTTCCTCTTCCTTTTCCTCTTCTTCGTCTTGGTCCGGCTTCGGCTCTTCCACTTCATCGTCCGCTGCTTCGTCGTCCTCGGCCTTATCTTTGGCCGGCCGCTTCACCCGCGCTGCGGCCTCCGGGTCGAAGAGCAGCGCGTCGAACTCGTCCACGCCGGTCTCGGCGGTGGGCGCCTTGATCTCGAACCCTTCGTCGGCGGCGCGCCGGAGCTCCTCGGGCGTGAGCATGGCGGCGAAGACGACCGGGGTCCAGCCTGCGGCGCGCACGCCTTCAGTCGCTTCGCCGGAGCGGACGCGCCTGGCAGCCTCTTCGTCGCCGAGTTGCTCCAGCTTGTCGGAGAGGAATTTGCGGAACTCGGAGCGATCGACATACTGGGCCATCAGCAGCAGGTGCTGGGCGGCGAGCGGCGCGAGGTCGGCCTCGAGGGAGGCGACCGTGTAGGCGTCGATGTGCTCGCGCGCGATCTCGAGGAAGCCCTTGCCCAGACAAAGCCAGGCCAGCGTCCGACGCGTGCGAATGACCTCGGGCACCACACGGATGATCTTCCGGCACACGGCCATGGCGTTGTCGTATTCGCCGGACTGCAGATAGGCGTCGATGGCGTCGCCGTAGCGCTTCAGAGCGTTGGGTCGGTCGCCCTTTACCAGGTAGAGGTCGCCGGCACGGTTGAGGAGTCGGGCGGCCTCATAGCCGTGGCCGATCCGCTTGAGCTCCTGCTCGATCCGATCGAGATCGTCGCTGGCCATGACCGCGGCGGTGGAACCGCGATCCTGGCGGCGCTCAGGGCCGCCGAAGAATTTCTTCAAGAAACTGAGCATTAAAGGCATAATCAGCCGTAAGGGGCAGAACTACCCGAACCCGGCCGCACCGACCGGGCCTCCGATCGCTTGCGACGGCGGATGACCGCGGGTCAAATTAGACCGGCCCTGGCAAAGGGTCAACAGAGGGGGTGGGGGAACGAGGTCCTCAACCAGGAGCCTGAATGCGCGTCAGCATCGAGTACTGCGTCGTTTGAAACTACGGACCCCGAGCCGCCAGTTTGGCGGACGAGCTCCGTGAACATTACAGCGATATCGAGGTCGAGCTGATCCAGGGAAGCGGAGGCGCTTTCGAGGTACGACGCGACGGCGCGCTGGTCTTCTCCAAGCTCAAGACCGGGCGCTTCCCCGAGCCGCCGGAGATCTTCGAGGCCCTGGGCGGTTGAGGGCGCCGCAGCAGGGCGCTAGTCCCAATAGTGGTCCGGCTCCTCCCAGGTCTCCGTCCAGAAGCGCTCCTCCTCCTTGGCGATGTGCTCCAAATCGAGGGCGCTTTCGGGAACCTGCCGCTCGGTCAACGCACCACGCTCGATGATCTGCCGGACCATGTCGTCGGTGAGCCACCCTTCGCGGGGAGGCGAACGGAGGCGGCGCCGGCGCACGATCGCCAGGTACCCGCCCAGAAGCAGGAGGGCCAGGGCGAGCAGGCTGATGATGGCGCCGAACCAGTAGTGGGTCATCGTTCTTTCGACAATCGTGCGGTAGACGGCGTGGTAATGCCCATTCCTATTATTCCCGTCACCCGCCGCCCTTGTCAATCACGGTAGATCCCGCGCCGACCTCATGAAAAAGAACACCGCGATTGCCTACGGCTGTTTCCTGCTCTTCCTGCTTCCGTTCTGCCTGACCGGCATCTTCATGGCCATCATGGCGATAAGAGAGGCGATAGCCGGCGACTGGGGCGAGGCCGGGCTGGTACTGATCTTCGCCTTGGTCTTCGGCGGGGCGGGCTTCGGCCTCCTGGCGGCGGCGCTCCGCGGCCGCCAGCGACTGCAGGAAGAGGAGCAACGCCGGGGGGAGCACCCGGGCGAGCCCTGGTTGTGGCGCCGCGATTGGGCCATCACGCTGGCGCTGCCGCGCCTCGGCGCTCCGTTCATCTTCCCCGT
>JBDHKD010000175.1:0-2275 GCA_039586575.1 Gemmatimonadota bacterium
GCAGGGCTCGCTGGAGCGGCCCCTATCCGCTTGCTCGTTTGCGCTCGGGGTTGGCGCACGCTTCGTCGCCCGCTCGGTCGACACGCTGCAGAAGCACTTGATCGGAGTGCTCAAGCGCGCGAAAGAGCACCACGGCGCCTCGTTCGTCGAAATCTTCCAGAACTGCATCGTATTCAACGACGGCGCCTTCTCCGAGTTCACCGACAGGGCCCTCGCCGCCGATCGCCAAATCCACGTCGAGCACGGGAAGCCCCTGCTCTTCGGCAAGGACATGGAGAAAGCGCTGCGGATCAAGCCGGGTAGCTTGCAGCTCGAGGTCGTGACCGTCGGCGAGGGCGGCGTGAGCACCGACGATGCCCTCGTTCACGACGAGACGGACCGGAACCTCGCGTCGCTGCTCGTGGCCATGGAGCCGCCAGACCTGCCGGTCGCCCTCGGCGTCATCTACTGCGACCCGGCGACAGCGTGCCCTGTTTCGATGTCGGCGAGAATTGCCCCTTGGTCAGCCCATAGATCTCGTTGTTGAACAGGCAGATTTGCACGTCCACGTTGCGGCGTAGGATGTGGAGGGTGTGGTTGCCGCCGATGGAGAGCCCGTCGCCGTCGCCGCTCACGACCCAGACGTCGAGCTCGGGGTTCGCCAGCTTGATCCCGGTGGCGAAGGCAGGCGCGCGGCCGTGGATCGTGTGGAACCCGTAGGTCGACATGTAGTAAGGGAAGCGCGAAGCGCAGCCGATTCCCGAAACGAACACCGTGTTCTCGCGTTTCACGCCCAGCTCGGCCAGCGTCTTTTGGATCGCCTTGATGATGGCGTAGTCCCCGCAGCCGGGGCACCATCGTACTTCCTGGTCCGACTCGAAGTGGGCCGGCTTGAGCTGGGTGACCGTGGTTTCTGTACTCATCTCACTTGTCCAGTCTGGCGGCGATCGCCTCGTGAATCTCGGCGATCTTGAACGGCTGGCCGCGCACCTTCGTGAACGGCTCACCCGGAATCAGGTATTCGCTTCGCAGGAGCGCGACGAGCTGTCCGGAGTTCATCTCCGGCACCAGGATCCGCTCGTACCGCTTCAGCAAGTCGCCCAGGTTCCTGGGGAAAGGCGACAGGTAGCGGAGGTGGATATGCGCCACGTCGTAGCCTTCCGCGCGGACGCGATGCACGGCCTGATAGATCGGGCCGTAGGTGGAACCCCAACCCACGATCGCCAGGGGCCCTTCGTCGAGGCCAAGCTCTGGGCGCTGGAGCGGGATGTCGTCAGCGATGCCCGCGATCTTCGCGGCGCGCACCTCGGTCATGCGGGCGTGGTTCTCCGGATCGTACGAGATGTTGCCCGTGTCGTAGTCCCGCTCGAGGCCGCCGACCCGGTGCTCGAGACCCGGCGTGCCGGGGCGGACCCAGGGCCGTGCCAGCGTTTCGGGGTCGCGCAGGAAGGGATGAAAGCCTTCGGGATCGGTCCGGAACTCGACCGGGAAGTCGGGCAGCGCATCGACGTCGGGGATGGCCCACGGCTCCGCCGCGTTCATCAGGTAGGCATCGGAGAGCAGAATCACGGGCGTCATGTACTTGGTCGCCAAACGGACGGCTTCTATCGCCACCTCGAAACTGTCGGCGGGCGTCGCCGCGGCGACGACGGCCACGGGCGCGTCACCGTGCCGGCCGTGCAAGGCCTGAAGCAAGTCCGCCTGCTCGGCCTTGGTCGGCATGCCGGTGGACGGCCCGGCCCGCTGCGCGTTGACGATGATGAGCGGCAACTCGGTACCGACGGCGAGGCCGGCCGCCTCGGTCTTGAGGGCAACGCCGGCGCCGGAACTCGACGTCACGCCGAGCGCTCCGCCGTAGGAGGCGCCGATGGCGGAACAGATAGCCGCGATCTCGTCCTCCGCCTGGAAGGTTACGACGCCGTAGTCGGCGAGCTGGGCCATGGCGTGGAGCAGCGGCGAGGCCGGCGTGATCGGGTACGATCCGAAGACGATGCGGCCGAGCCCGGCGGAGCGAGCGCCGGCCAGCAGGCCGTAAGCCATGGCCTCCGTGCCCGTGATCGTCCGGTAGAGGCCCGGCTCCACATCGGCGGCGGCGACCGTATAACCCACGATGTCGCTCGGCATCTCCGCCGTCTCGCCGAAGGCGTGCCCGGCGTTGAGAGCCGCGATATTGGCCTGAGCGATACCCGGCTTCTTGGCGAACTTGCGCTTCAACCACTCGACCGTCGCCGACCGGTCGCGTCCGTACATCCACAGCATCAACCCCAGCGCCCAGAGGTTGCGAGAGCGGCGGGCC
>JBDHKD010000176.1:0-2254 GCA_039586575.1 Gemmatimonadota bacterium
CTGCCAGGTGTTCAATCCGCCGATCATAGCGGTCAATCTGCTCGCTCAAAGAGCGGATGCTTTTCACCAGCGGTGCCAGGGACGCTTGCAAGGGCTGCGGAACCGCACCTGCCGTCTTGTTGGCGAATGCCGCGGAGGTGCTCTTGGGAAGCCGCCCGCCCATCGCCTTGACCAGACCGCGGGCGGCATTGATCAGTTGTGTGCGGGCCGCCACCAGCGCATCCCGGCCGCGCACCAGCGCCAGATCGGCTTGCGCTTCCGCACTACGATGCTGAATCGGCGCCAGCAAACTGGCATCCACCCGGCCTAGGCGTGCCAGAATGCGGGCGTCCAGCCGGTCGTTCTTGCGGTCCGTTTCCCAGATCAGTCGCACTTTGCGGGCGTTAGCGACCAGCACTTCGTGACCGTAGCCGGCCAGCTGGCGGCTGACCCAGGGCGAATGCGCCCCCGCCTCGATCACGATGCGCGTCGCCGGCAGAGCCGCAAAGCGAGCTTCCAGCCCGGCCGCGCTTGTCCGTACCCGCTCTTCCTCCACGATCTCGCCACTGCGCGCCAGCACACAATACCGGCTCCAGCGGTCACCGAGGTCCAATCCCAAGGTGTTGCCTCGGTCGTTCACAACCCCTTTTCGGCTTGTCGAGACAGGCCCAAAACCCTTCCAACGACCCTGATTCACGCCGGATTCAGGTTCAACGGGCTTACCCCAACCCTCGGCGAAAGACCCAGCCCCCCGGAGTGGACCCCAAAAACGAGACAACCGGCTAAGCATCTTTTTACAGTGAACGGAGAGAGATGCTATGGCGTTGTCACGACGGAAGTTTTCGACGGAGTTCAAGTTGCGGGCGGTGCGGCAAGTCGAGGCCGGGGCCTCGACAGCCGCAGTTGCCCGACGGTATGAAATTCATCCCACGCTGCTGACGAGGTGGCGTAACCAGCTGCGTCAGGATCCCGAGCGAGCATTCCGCGGCAACAGGAACGGCTCGGACGAAGAAGCTCGCATCGGAGAGCTGGAGCGGATGGTGGGTCGGCTCACGATGGAGAATGAGCTGTTAAAAAAGGCCTTGGCGCGGCTCGAGGAACAACGCCTGCAGAGCGTCGCGCCTACAACCGAAAGATGATCGCCTTGATCGAGCAGGAGCCCACCACCGCGCTGTCGGTGGCGACGATGTGCCGTGTGTTGGAGGTGAATCGAGCCGCCTACTATCGGGCGCGCGAGCCGGGGACGAGCCGCGACGAGGTCGAGTTGCGCGATGCCATCCAGCGCATCGCCTTGGAGATGCCCGGCTACGGCTCGCGGCGCATCACCGCCGAGTTACGCCGGCGCGGTTGGACGATCAATCGCAAGCGCGTGCAGCGCCTCATGCGGGAAGACAATCTGCTGTGCCTGCGGCGGGTCCGACGCGTGCGCACGACCGATTCCCGGCACGGGCTGAGGGTCTATCCGAACCTGGTTCCCGAACTCCGGCTGAGCGGGTTGAACCAGCTGTGGGTGGCCGATATCACCTATATTCGGCTGCGGCGCGAGTTCGTCTACCTGGCGGTGTTGTTGGATGCCTACTCGCGGCGCTGTATCGGTTGGTCGCTGGGCCGCACCTTGGAGGCGGAGCTGACGCTCGGAGCTTTGCGCATGGCCTTGGCGAAGCGCGACGTAGGACCTGCCCTGGTGCATCATTCCGACCGCGGCGTGCAATACGCGGCCGGGGACTACACGGCACTGTTGGCCGAGCACGACATCGCCATCAGCATGAGCCGCAAAGCGAGTCCCAACGACAATGCCCAAGCGGAGTCGTTCATCAAGACGCTCAAGTACGAGGAAGTCTACCTGTTCGAGTATGAGAATTTCGCCGAGACGCGGCAACGCATCGGGGAGTTCATCGAGCGCGTCTACAACGAAAAACGGCTGCACTCGGCGCTGGACTACCGGCCGCCGAACGAGTACGAGCAGTGGTGGCTGGAGCAGCGGACGCCGCAGGGGGTCGCGGGATGAGTTTTCCGAGGCATCGGGAAATCTATCGATCCGATGCGCTGGGCTTTTGCGAGAGTGGGGCGCGGAGCGGACGGCTCCACGCCCCGACCCATCGTTTCGATGAGTTTCCAGCCGGCTATTCCTCGGCGGGTTGCGCTCCCGCAGAGCCCGCCTCCGCTTCACCGGCCGAGCAGAAGTTTACAATGAAGGCCATTCCCCAGCCAAGCTTTTTTCAGCGAATGGGGAAACCCTGCTTAGCACGTTGTCTCACGTCAGGGGTCCACCGCG
>JBDHKD010000177.1:0-2215 GCA_039586575.1 Gemmatimonadota bacterium
TTCCTGACGGCATTCGTTGCTGCCACGGCGGCCATCGGCTTGCTGACGTTGGCCATCAGTGGCATGATGGCCCTTCCAGCGCAGCTTGTGGCTCAGAACGCCGAAGCGGCCCAGTGAACATCCGGTCAATCTGCGGCCCAGGTGCAGGAGGCAATCGAGATGGAACCGATCCGGCTGGTACTGGTCGACGACCACCGCGTGGTGCGCCGGGGGTTGCGCAGCTTCCTCGAGGCCTTCTCCGACATCACCATCGTCGGCGAGGCCTCCAGCGGCGAGGAGGTGCTCGAAAAGATCGAGGGTTGGCTGCCCGAGGTGGTGATCATGGACCTCCTGATGCCCGGCGGCATCGACGGCATCGAGGCCACCCGCCGGATACGGTCGATCACTCCCCATACCCAGGTCGTGGTCCTGACCGCCTACGCCGACGATGCGCGGGTCGTGGCCGCGCTGCGAGCGGGGGCCATCGGCTACGTGCGCAAGGAGGCCGACGCGGAGATCCTGCTGGCGGCAGTGCGGGCGGCGGCGCGCGGCCAATCGATGCTCGACCCGGTCATCGCCGGGTCGGTGCTGCAAGACCTGGTCAGCTCCACCCAGATCGGGGATGATCTCACCGAGCGCGAGATGGAGGTGCTCCGCCTGCTGGCACACGGGCGCACCAACCGCGAGATCGCGGAGGAACTGGTGGTCGGCGCGGAGACGGTCAAGACGCACGTCGGCAACATCCTCGCCAAGCTGCATCTGGCCCACCGCACGCAGGCCGTGATCCACGCGCTCAAACAGGGCCTGATCTCCCTCGACGAGATTGAGCTTTAGCCACCTCGACCGGGGTGAAAGACGGCGGTAGCTTTCCATAGCCGCCACGGCAGGAGGCAGGTATGGAAACCTGCCCTACACAACGGCCAGGCGATCAGGGATCGGCGCTCGCGGCAGGAACCTGCAACAGCGCTCCCAGCACCAGCGTACACAGCGCCAGTACGATCCCATTGCCGAAGAAAGGGGCCTGGGGGCCGACCGCCTCGTAGAGCCAGCCCCCCACCAGCGGGCCGACGGTCGCGCCCAGCCCCGCCGCCAGCGTGTACAGCCCGTACGCCCGCCCGCGCTGGTCGCCGCCGGTCAGGTCGGCCACCAGCGCCTGTTCGGCCGGGTCGCCGGCCGCGTAGCACAGCGCCTGCAGCGCCCACAGCGCCGCCAGCCCATCCAGGCTGGTGAGGCCGGGGATGAGGAACGAGGTGGCGGCCGCCATCGCCATACCCAACACCATCAGCGGCTTCCGCCCGAACCGGTCCGCCAGCCTGCCCAAGCGGGCGGGCAGGAGCGCCCACACCAGCGCCGAGGGCAGGAAGGCCCACGCCAGCTCGTTCACCCCCACCGCCAGCTTCTCCTGCAGGAAGATCATCAGGATCGGTGAGACCATGGCCCACGACGCGCCGGTGACGGCCGTCACCAGCAGCAGCAACGCCCAGGGCCGGGACCAAACGATGGGACGGCGGGCCGTGGGGGTGGCCCGGGGGTTGGTCTCCGGCAGGCGGCGCAGCGCCAGCAGCGCGGCGACCAGGCTCACCGCGCCGTAGCCGATGAACAGGGGCCGCCAGCCGGACGCGATGCCCAGCGGGAGGAGCACGCCGAAGCCGATGAAGGTGCCCAGGATGCCTCCCTGGTTGGCCGACTGGTCCACGCGCCCGAAGGAGCGGGCCCGATCATCCGGACCGGCGGCGTCGGCGGTGATGGCGCGGGCCGCCAGCCACAGGAACGCCGAGGCGACCCCCTGGACGGTGCGGGCGACGACGATACCCCACACCTGGTCCGAGAAGGCGAAGGCGAACATGGTGACGGCGTAACCGACCAGGCCGGCGAGGAAGAAGGGGCGGCGGCCGTACCGGTCGAGCCCCGCGCCGACGAGCGGGCGCAGCAGCACCGTCATCAGCGAGAAGGCGGAGAAGAAGAGGCCGATCTGGACCGCGTCCGCGCCGATCTCCTTGCCATAGATGGGCAGTACGAAGCCGAGGATGCCGAAGGGCAGCGAGATCAGGAGGATCGCCTGCCCGAGGACGCTGAGTGTGTCTGTATGCCTCTTGCCGGTCAGACCGGGTGATGGGTGTCCTTGAACCTCGTCGACCATGCTGCTCCTCCTGGTGTGTTGGGTTGCTCGCGTTCAAGAATAACCGGTTGGAGGTCACACTGGCCAGTGCCAAAGGTCATGACTAGGGGTCATGAT